>NZ_JBJYZK010000002.1:0-633280 GCF_048654275.1 Candidatus Pseudomonas auctus
GCACCTCCTGACCATGATTGATACCTGTAAACCATGTCCCCGGTCTCAAACGTAAAGGATGTACCCGGTCTTTACCCACCCTAGCCCTCTCCCGGAGGGAGAGGGGACCGACCGAGGTGTCTGGCGCTATCCATCGACCTGAAAAATCGAGTCGATTATGGATTCAGCGAAGCTCTTTCACGTCGGCGTACTACCCCAATATTCCACGGTCTGCTCCCTCTCCCTCCGGGAGAGGGCTGGGGTGAGGGCTGGCTTTTGATCTGTACTTACAGGCAAATCAGATCAACCCACCCTCATCCTCATCGATCAACTGACTCAATCCGCCCAGCGCTTCCCGAGCCTGGGTCCGGTCCATCAACTTGGCCTGGGCCGCCGGCGGCAGGTCGGTGACGCGGATCACGCCTTTCTGGGTCAGCACCTGAATCAGGTCGTCGAGTACCCGGATCATTTCCAGGTCGCTCTGCTTGAGCTGTTTGAGGCTGTTTTCCACCGCCTCGTTGGCGTACCAGGCCTGGATTTCGTGGTGGTCGGCCGGCAGCGTTTCCGTGGCCTCGGCGTAGGCCGCAGCTTCCACGCGAATCAACTGACCCTGCGCATCGCGTTGCACGTAAAACATTGAGCATCCCTCGGAAATGGACCAGCGTCATGCTGTCAGCAGCATAGCCAACTGCGCGCGAGTATGCGGTGCGCCGACGAAATCGTCACCGGTTCAAGCGCTGCAAACGTGACGGCCGCCCCAGTGGGGCGGCCGTTGTTCACGCATCAGCTGTTGTTGTGGTCGACCTTGATGGTCGGATCGCTGCCGGCAATCAGGTTGTGAATGTTGGCCGTGGACCAGTTGTTGCCTTCCAGTTTGATCGTCACGTCCGGTGTGGCGGCTGCGGCATCGCCCGAGTTGAACTTGCCGCCCGAGCTGACTTGCAGCGACGACACGCCGTCGACCGTGGTGATCTTCAGGAAGTTGTCGATGGTGCTGCCGGTCTCGCCCTGCAACAGGTCACGCAGGTCGATGCGGTCGCCTTCGCTGGCCTTGAAGTCCTTGATCACGTCGTTGCCGGTGTCGCCTGCCTTCCAGACGAAGGTGTCGGCACCGGAACCACCGATCAGGATGTCGTTGCCCTGACCGCCGATCAGCGTGTCGTTGCCGGTGCCGCCGAGCAGGATGTCATTGCCCTTGCCACCGTCGAGCAGGTCGTTGCCGCCCGAGCCGAACAGAATGTCATTGCCCGCGCCGCCCAGCAGCGTGTCGTTGCCGTCGTGGGCACCGGACACATCGAACGCCTGATAGTGCTCGGTGATGTACTGGTGCACGTTGCTGGTGGTGACTTTGCTGACGTCGACCCCGGTTTCCTTGGCCACGAACGCCTGCATTGCCTGATAACCCTCGCCGGCAATGCCGTTGAAGCTCACCAGGTCGCCGAACAGGATGTCGTTGCCGTCGCCACCGCTGACGGTGTCGTTGCCCGGCATCGTCGCTTCGGTGTGGCCGATGATCGAGTTGGCCAGGTCCTTCGGATCGATGTTGGTCTGCGGCGTCTTGTCCGAATCGTACGGTTTCAGGTCGTTGAGGCTGACACCACTGTTGATGCCGATGGCCTCCACATTCGACAAACCGTTGAGCAAGGCGAAACCGCTGCTGGCGTTATCGGTGGTCGTGGTCGTGGTGCTGCTGCCGTTGCCCGCCAGACTCGAGATCTCGTAGGTACCGTCACCCTGAGCGTGGATGGTACCCAGGCTGTTCCAGCTCCAGCTGCCGTTCTTGTACGTCTGCAATACCACGGCGCCGGCAGTGTTGATACTCAGGTAGTGGGTGTTGTCGATGTAGGTGCTGAAGCTGTCGCCCAGTTTGTAGTTGCTGGTCTTGACCACGTCATCGAGTTTCACATTGCCGTACAGCGTCGGGTTGGTCTGCTCGTTGCTCTGGTAATAGGTAGGCTGGCCGTCGGTGATGAAGTACGTAAGGTTCTTCGCCCCGGTGTTGGCCACCGCTTCAGCGCTCTGGAAGAAGTTCGCCGTGGCCTTGAACACGTCCTCGTAGTTGGTGCCGCCGCCGGACGACATCGAGTCCAGCACGGCCTTGAGCAAGGTCAGTGCGTTCGGGTCGTTGAGGTTCACCGACACCGACTTGTTGACCTGGGTGTCGAAGTCCACCAGGAAGATGTTCACCGTGCCGGAGTTGCTGCCCAGGCTCTGCTTGAGGGTGTTGAACACCGACGTCAGCGAGTCCTTGGCGGCGTTGATCGACGAGGCGCTCATACTGCCCGAGCTGTCGACCATGAACGCGATGTTGTAGTTGGTGCCCGGCACCACGGTCAGGCCGCCGATGTCGGCGACCATGATGTCGTTGCCGTCGGTGCCGGTGACGGTGTCGTCAGCCGAAGTGGCGACCACCGCGTTGTACACCGCTGGCACCACGGTGACCGGGATGGTCGCTGTGGTGCTGGCCGAGCCGCCTACCTGCTCGGTGGAGGTCGAGGTCACGGTCAGGTTGAACTGGCCGTTGTAGTAGGTCGGCGGGGTCACGGTCAGGGTGCCGAGGTTCCAGCCGGTGACGTTGGCGTCGCCGCTGGTGGCGGTCACGGTGAAGCTGTGGCCTGCGCCGTCGCTGAGCACCGAGCCGACCGGCGCACCGCTGATCTTGATGCTCAGGGTTTCCGAGCCGTCGGTGTCGGTCAGCGCGGTGCTGATCGACGACAGTTTCACCGTGGTGCCTTCGGCGCCGGTGTTGAGCTTGTAGCCGTCGTAATAGCCTTCGCCGTTGCTGCCGTGCAGATCGGAGACGGTTACGCCGGCATTCACCAGATCCTGCACGCCGGTGTAGATCGGCACGCCGGCACTGCTCAGGTCGATCGGTGTGCTGCCGTTGACCGACAGGTTGACGTCGTAGCTGCCCGGGCCGCTCTGGTTGTGGTGGTAGATGTCCAGGGTGTAGTAGCCGCTGGTGGTCGGGGTGAACGAACCGTTGAGGTTGCCGCCCGCGCCCCACGTCGTGGACGCCACGCTCTTGCCGCCGATGGTCACCAGCAGGCTGTCGTCACCGGTGCCGCTGAAGGTGTAGGTCTTGCCGGCTTCCAGATAAATCAGGCCCGAGGTTTTCGACGCAGTGCCGGCGGTTACGCTGCCGTCGGACTGCACGTTGTTCACGGTACCGCTGGTGTTCGGCTTGCCGGCACCGTCGATCACGTTTTTCAGGGTGGTCGAGTTGGCGCCGCTGCCGTCGGTGCCCAGGCCCGACAGACCGGTCCAGACTTCCTTGATCAGCCCGGTGGACTTCACGCTGTTGTCGGCCACCGACAGGGTCGGTGCATCCGCCACCGGGGTGATGTCGATCTTGATGGTGCCTGTGTTGCCCAGCAACTGGCCGTCGGTTGGCTGGAATTTGATCTGCGCGTAGTCGGCCTGATTGTTACCAACGCCAGTGCCACCGTAACCGTTCACACCCGACTCGTTGGCATCCGGCAGGAAGCGCAACTTGCCGGCGTCGATGTCAGCCTTGCTGAAGGTCTGGTTGGTGGCGACGTCTTTCCAGGTCGAGCCGTCCAGGTACTGCAGTTTGCCTTCGCCCGGCAGCTGGGTGATTTTCACGCCCAGGCTGCTGGCTGGGCTGTCGACGTCGCTGACGCCGAAGGTCGACCAGCCGAGGATCAGCGGGGTGTCTTCGGTGCCGGTGACGTTGACCGGTGCAGCGACCGGCGCATCGTTGACTGCCACCACGTTGACCGTGGTGGTCGCGGTGTTGGAGTAGTTACCGCCATCGGTCACGGTCACGGTGATGATCCGTGGCACGGTGCTCGGGTCTTCACTGCTGTTGGTGAAGCTGATGTTCTTGATGGCCTGCATGTAGTCGGCGAGCGTCGCGTTACCCGACAGGGTCAGGGTGACGGTGCCGTTGGTGCTGTTGGCGTTGATGGTAATGCCGTTGACGCTGTTGCCCAGGTTCAGCGCATCGCCGTCCTGACGGTTGGTCAGCACGACGGTGGCGCCGGTCAGCATGGTGCTGTCCGGGTCGGTGATCTTGATGTCGGTGTCGGCAATCGACACGCCTGCGCCCGGGGTGTTCTCGGTGAAGGTCACCTTGTAGTCGGCACCCGTTGCACCGCTGGAGTTGTTGGCGTCGAGGTCGATGACCGGCGGTGCATCGTTGTCGATGATCGAGGTGCTGACGCTGCCATTGGTGCTGCTGACCGCCAGGTTTTCGAAGTTGCCACCGGTGGCCGAGTCGATCTTGACCACGAAGTTTTCGGTGCCTTCGGTGATCTTGTCATCGATGGTGGCGACGTTGAACTGCGCACTGCTGGCCCCCGCCGGGATTTTCACGGTGTACACGCCGGTGAAGTCCGAACCGTCGGCGGCGGTGCCGCTGTAGACGATTTTCAGGGTGACTTCGGTTTGCGCCGGGTTGGTCAGGCTGACGGTGTAGGTTGCGGCCTGGCCTTCGGTCACCGAGGTGCTGCCGGTGATGCTGACGGTGGTGGTGTCGATGGTATCGGTGACGCTGGTCACGGCCGGTGTGTTGCTGGTCACCAGGTTTTCGAAATTGCCGCCGGTAGCGTTGGTGATCGTGGCCTGTACGTTGCCGGCGTCTTTGTAGACGTCATCGGCTGGCGCAGGAACGGTCACGGTGCCGGTGGTTTTGCCGGCTTCGATGGTGATCACCGAACCGTTGCTCAGGGTCACGGTCACTGGCGAGCCAGCGGCGTTGGTCAGAGTCGCGGTGTAAGTGATCGAGCCACCTTCGGCCACGGTGCCGGTCGCGCTGAGCGACAGGTTGGTGGTGTCGATGGTGTCGGTGACGGTGGTCGAGACCGGCGTCTTGTCGGCCACGAGGTTTTCGTAGTTGCCGCCAGAAACGTTGGTGATCGAGTTGGTCAGCGGTGTGTGGCCGGTCAACGCGTCGTTCGGCGCGGTAGTGGTGACGGTGCCGGTGGTTTTGCCGACTTCGATGGTGATCGACTGACCGTTGGCCAGGGTCACGGTCACAGGCGAGCCTGTCACTGGCGCGCCGACGGTCGCGGTGTAGACCACGTTGCCACCTTCGGCCGCCGTCGTGGTCGCGGTCAGCTTCACGGTGGTGGTGTCGATAGTGTCGGTGACGCTGGTCACGGCTGGTGTGGTGCTGGTGACCAGGTTCTCGAAGTTGCCGCCGGTGGCGGACTTGATCGTCGCCTGCACGTTGCCGGCGTCTTTGTAGACGTCGTCAGCTGGCGCAGGAACGGTCACGGTGCCCGTGGTTTTACCGGCTTCGATGGTGATCACCGAACCGTTGCTCAGGGTGACGGTCACTGGCGAGCCAGCGGCGTTGGTCAGGGTCGCGGTGTAGGTGATCGAGCCACCTTCAGCCACGGTGCCGGTCGCGCTGAGCGTCAGGTTGGTGGTGTCGACGGTGTCGGTCACGGTGGTGCTGACCGGGGTCTTGTCGGCCACCAGATTCTCGTAGTTACCGCCGCTCACGCCGGTGATCGCGTTGGTCAGCGGCGCATGGCCGTTGAGCGCATCGTTCGGCGCGGTGGTGGTCACGGTGCCCGTGGTCTTGCCGACTTCGATAGTGATCGACTGTCCGTTGGACAGGGTCACGGTCACAGGCGAGCCAGTCACTGGCGCACCTACGGTAGCGGTGTAGGTGACGGTGCCACCCTCGGCCGCTGTTGCGGTTGCGGTCAGCTTCACGGTGGTGGTGTCGATGGTGTCGCTGACGCTGGTCACGGCTGGCGTGGTGCTGGTTACCAGGTTCTCGAAGTTGCCACCGGTGGCGTTGGTGATCGTTGCCTGTACGTTGCCGGCGTCCTTGTAGACGTCATCGGCTGGCGCTGGAACGGTCACGGTGCCGGTGGTTTTACCCGCTTCGATGGTGATCACGGCGCCGTTCGACAAGGTCACGGTCACTGGCGAACCAGCAGCGTTGGTCAGGGTCGCGGTGTAGGTGATCGAGCCGCCTTCGGCCACGGTGCCGGTCGCGCTGAGCGACAGGTTGGTGGTATCGACGGTGTCGGTGACGGTGGTCGAAACCGGGGTTTTATCAGCCACCAGATTTTCGTAGTTACCACCGCTCACACCAGTGATCGCGTTGGTCAGCGGTGCATGACCGGTCAGCACGTCGTTCGGCGCGGTGGTGGTCACGGTGCCGGTGGTCTTGCCGACTTCGATGGTAATGCTCTGGCCGTTCGAAAGGTTCACGGTCACAGGCGAGCCAGTCACTGGCGCACCTACGGTAGCGGTGTAGGTGACGGTGCCGCCCTCGGCCGCTGTTGCGGTTGCGGTCAGCTTCACGGTGGTGGTGTCGATGGTGTCGGTAACGCTGGTCACCGCTGGTGTGGTGCTGGTGACCAGGTTTTCGAAGTTGCCGCCCGTGGCGTTGGTGATCGTGGCTTGCACGTTGCCGGCGTCTTTGTAGACGTCATCGGCTGGTGCTGGAACGGTCACGGTGCCGGTGGTTTTACCCGCTTCGATGGTGATCACGGCGCCGTTCGACAAGGTCACGGTCACTGGCGAACCAGCAGCGTTGGTCAGGGTCGCGGTGTAGGTGATCGAGCCGCCTTCGGCCACGGTGCCGGTCGCGCTGAGCGACAGGTTGGTGGTATCGACGGTGTCGGTGACGGTAGTCGAAACCGGGGTTTTATCAGCCACCAGATTTTCGTAGTTACCGCCGCTCACACCAGTGATCGCGTTGGTCAGCGGTGCATGACCGGTCAGCACGTCGTTCGGCGCGGTAGTGGTCACGGTGCCGGTGGTCTTGCCGACTTCGATGGTAATGCTCTGGCCGTTCGACAGGTTCACGGTCACAGGCGAGCCAGTCACTGGCGCACCTACGGTAGCGGTGTAGGTGACGGTGCCGCCCTCGGCCGCTGTTGCGGTTGCGGTCAGCTTCACGGTGGTGGTGTCGATGGTGTCGGTAACGCTGGTCACCGCTGGTGTGGTGCTGGTGACCAGGTTCTCAAAGTTGCCGCCAGTCGCGTTGGTGATCGTGGCTTGCACGTTGCCGGCGTCTTTGTAGACGTCATCGGCTGGCGCGGCGACGGTCACGGTGCCCGTGGTTTTACCGGCCTCGATGGTGATCACGGCGCCATTGCTCAAGGTCACGGTCACCGGGGTGCCCGCAGCGTTGGTCAGTGTGGCGGTGTAGATGATCGAACCGCCCTCGGCAACCGAATTGGTGGCGCTGAGGGTCAGGTTGGTGGTGTCGACCGTGTCGGTGACGGTGGTCGAGACCGGCGTTTTGTCGGCCACGAGGTTTTCGTAGTTCCCGCCAGTCACGCCGGTGATCGCGTTGGTCAACGGCGTGTGGCCGGTCAGCGCATCGTTCGGTGCGGTGGTGGTGACAGTGCCGGTGGTTTTGCCCACCTCGATGGTGATCGACTGACCGTTGGACAGGGTCACGGTGACTGGCGAACCGGTCACAGGAGCGCCCACGGTGGCGGTGTAAGTGACAGTGCCGCCTTCAGCCGCCGACTCGGTGGCGGTGAGTTTCACCGTGGTGGTGTCGATGGTGTCGGTGACCTGGGTCACGGCCGGAACAGTGCTCGGAACAAGGTTCTCGAAGTTGCCACCGGTGGCGGTCGAAATGGTCGCCTCGACTTTGCCGGCGTCTTTGTAGACGTCGTCCTTCGGCGCGTCGACGGTCACGGTGCCGGTGGTTTTGCCGGCTTCGATGGTGATCACCGCGCCGTTCGACAAGGTCACCGTCACTGGCGAGCCAGCGGCGTTGGTCAGGGTCGCGGTGTAGATGATCGAACCGCCCTCGGCAACCGAATTGGTGGCGCTGAGGGTCAGGTTGGTGGTGTCGACCGTGTCGGTGACGGTGGTCGAGACCGGCGTTTTGTCGGCCACGAGGTTTTCGTAGTTCCCGCCAGTCACGCCAGTGATCGCGTTGGTCAGCGGTGTGTGACCGTTCAACGCATCGTTCGGCGCGGTGGTGGTGACGGTGCCGGTGGTTTTGCCGACCTCGATGGTGATCGACTGACCATTGGCCAGGGTCACGGTCACAGGCGAACCGGTCACCGGTGCGCCAACAGTCGCGGTGTAAGTAACGGTGCCGCCCTCAGCCGCCGACTCGGTCGCAGTCAGTTTGACCGTGGTGGTGTCGATGGTGTCGGTGACCTGGGTCACGGCCGGAACAGTGCTCGGAACAAGGTTCTCGAAGTTGCCACCGGTGGCGGTCGAAATGGTCGCCTCGACTTTGCCGGCATCTTTGTAGACGTCGTCTTTCGGTGCATCGACGGTCACGGTGCCGGTGGTTTTGCCGGCCTCGATAGTGATGACCGCGCCGTTGCTCAAGGTCACGGTCACCGGAGTGCCCGCAGCGTTGGTCAGTGTGGCGGTGTAAGTGATCGAACCACCCTCGGCTACCGAATTGGTGGCGCTCAGGGTCAGGTTGGTGGTGTCGACGGTGTCGGTCACGGTGGTGCTGACCGGCGTTTTGTCGGCCACGAGGTTTTCGTAGTTGCCGCCAGACACGCCAGTGATCGAGTTGGTCAGCGGCGTATGGCCGTTGAGTGCATCGTTCGGCGCGGTGGTGGTGACGGTACCGGTGGTTTTACCGACCTCGATGGTGATCGACTGACCATTGGCCAGGGTTACGGTCACAGGCGAGCCAGTCACTGGCGCGCCAACAGTCGCGGTGTAAGTGACGGTGCCACCTTCAGCGGCCGTTTCGGAAGCGGTCAGCTTCACGGTCGTCGTGTCGACGGTATCGGTGACTTCCGTTACGGCTGGAACGGTGCTCGGAACCAGGTTCTCGAAGTTGCCACCGGTTGCGTCCTTGATGGTCACTTCGACCTTGCCGGCGTCTTTGTAGACGTCATCGGCTGGCGCGGCAACGGTCACGGTGCCGGTGGTCTTACCGGCTTCGATGGTGATGACAGCGCCATTGCTCAAGGTCACGGTCAGCGGGGTGCCGGCCGGGTTGGTCAGGGTCGCGGTGTAAACGATCGAGCCGCCTTCGGCCACGCTGTCGGTCGCGGTCAGCGACAGATTGGTGGTGTCGACGGTGTCGGTGACGGTGGTCGAAACCGGGGTTTTGTCAGCTACGAGGTTTTCGTAGTTACCGCCGCTCACGCCAGTGATCGCGTTGGTCAACGGCGTGTGGCCGTTCAACGCATCGTTTGGCGCAGTGGTGGTCACGGTGCCAGTGGTTTTACCCACTTCGATGGTGATCGACTGACCGTTGGCCAGAGTCACGGTCACAGGCGAACCAGTCACTGGCGCGCCAACAGTCGCGGTGTAAGTAACGGTGCCACCTTCAGCCGCCGACTCGGTGGCGGTGAGTTTCACCGTAGTGGTGTCGATGGTGTCGGTGACTTCGGTCACGGCCGGAACCGTGCTCGGCACCAGATTCTCGAAGTTGCCACCGGTGGCGGTCGAAATGGTTGCTTCAACTTTGCCCGCATCTTTGTAGACGTCGTCTTTCGGTGCGTCGACGGTCACGGTGCCGGTGGTTTTGCCGGCCTCGATGGTGATCACGGCGCCGTTCGACAAGGTCACGGTCACCGGAGTGCCGGCCGGATTGGTCAGGGTCACGGTGTAAACGATCGAACCACCCTCGGCTACCGAGCCAGTTGCGCTCAGGGTCAGGTTGGTGGTGTCGACGGTGTCAGTCACGGTAGTGCTGACCGGGGTTTTGTCAGCCACGAGGTTTTCGTAGTTACCGCCAGTCACGCCAGTGATCGCGTTGGTCAGCGGCGCATGGCCGTTGAGCGCATCGTTCGGCGCGGTGGTGGTCACGGTACCCGTGGTTTTACCGACTTCGATGGTGATCGACTGACCATTGGCCAGGGTCACGGTCACAGGCGAACCGGTGACAGGCGCACCGACAGTCGCGGTGTAAGTAACGGTGCCGCCTTCCGCCGCCGACTCGGTCGCGGTCAGTTTCACCGTGGTGGTGTCGATGGTGTCGGTGACGTTGGTCACGGCCGGAACGGTGCTTGGCACCAGGTTCTCGAAACCACCGCCAGTAGCGGTCGAAATGGTTGCCTCGACTTTGCCGGCGTCTTTGTAGACGTCGTCTTTCGGTGCATCGACGGTCACGGTGCCGGTGGTTTTACCGGCCTCGATAGTAATGACGGCACCGTTCGACAGGGTCACGGTCACTGGGGTGCCGGCCGGGTTGGTCAGGGTCGCGGTGTAAGTGATCGAACCGCCCTCGGCCACCGAATCGGTGGCCGTCAGGTTCAGGTTGGTCGTGTCGACAGTGTCCGAAACCGAGGTATTTGCCGGTTTGCCGTCGACCGCCAGGTTTTCGTAATTGCCACCGGTGGCCTTGTCGATGGTCACGCTCAGCGAGCTGCCGCCCGCCAACGGGCTGTTCGGCGCGACGAAATTCACGGTGCCGGTGGTTTCGCCGACGGCGATGGTGATGGTCTGGCCGTTGGACAGGGTCACGACGAGCGGCGAACCGGTCACTGGCGCCGTCACGGTCGCGGTGTAGACCACGGTTTCGCCTTCGGCGACGTTGGCGGTGGCGGTCAGCGACACGGTGGACGTGTCGATGGTGTCATTGACGGTGGTGACCGCCGGGGCGGTGCTGGTGACCAGGTTCTCGAAGTTGCCACCGGTGGTGGTCGAAATGGTCGTCTCGACTTTGCCGGCGTCCTTGTAGACGTCGTCCTTCGGTGCATCGACGGTCACGGTGCCGGAGGTTTTACCGGCCTCGATGGTGATCACTGCGCCGTTGCTCAAGGTCACGGTCACCGGAGTCCCGGCGGCGTTGGTCAGGGTCGCGGTGTAGGTAATCTGGCCACCTTCGTTGACTTCCGGCGTGGCGCTCAGGGTCAGGTTGGTGGTGTCGACGGTGTCGGTCACGGTGGTGCTGACCGGCGTTTTGTCGGCCACCAGATTTTCGTAGTTACCGCCGCTCACACCGGTGATTGCGTTGGTCAGCGGTGTGTGACCGTTCAACGCATCGTTCGGCGCCGTGGTGGTGATGGTACCGGTGGTTTTGCCGACTTCGATGGTGATCGACTGACCATTGGCCAGTGTCACGGTCACAGGCGAGCCAGTCACCGGAGCGCCGACGGTGGCGGTGTAAGTGACAGTGCCACCTTCAGCCGCCGACTCGGTCGCAGTCAGTTTGACCGTGGTGGTGTCGATGGTGTCAGTGACTTCTGTAACGGCCGGAACAGTGCTCGGCACCAGATTCTCGAAGTTGCCACCGGTTGCATCTTTGATGGTCACTTCGACTTTGCCGGCGTCCTTGTAGACGTCGTCTTTCGGCGCATCGACGGTCACGGTGCCGGTGGTTTTGCCGGCCTCGATAGTGATGACCGCGCCGTTGCTCAAGGTCACGGTCACCGGGGTGCCCGCAGCGTTGGTCAGTGTGGCGGTGTAAGTGATCGAACCACCCTCGGCTACCGAATTGGTGGCGCTCAGGGTCAGGTTGGTGGTGTCGACGGTGTCGGTCACGGTGGTGCTGACCGGCGTTTTGTCGGCCACGAGGTTTTCGTAGTTGCCGCCAGACACGCCAGTGATCGAGTTGGTCAGCGGCGTATGGCCGTTGAGTGCATCGTTCGGCGCGGTGGTGGTGACGGTACCCGTGGTTTTACCGACCTCGATGGTGATCGACTGACCATTGGCCAGGGTCACGGTCACAGGCGAGCCGGTGACAGGTGCGCCAACAGTGGCGGTGTAAGTAACGGTGCCGCCCTCAGCCGCCGACTCGGTCGCAGTCAGTTTCACCGTGGTAGTGTCGATGGTGTCAGTGACTTCGGTAACGGCCGGAACAGTGCTCGGCACCAGGTTCTCGAAGTTGCCGCCAGTTGCATCCTTGATGGTCACTTCGACCTTGCCGGCGTCTTTGTAGACGTCATCCTTCGGCGCATCGACGGTCACGGTGCCGGTGGTTTTGCCCGCTTCGATGGTGATGACGGAGCCGTTGCTCAACGTCACGGTCACTGGAGTGCCGGCCGGGTTGGTCAGGGTGGCGGTGTAGGTGATCGAGCCACCTTCGGCCACGGTGCCGGTCGCAGTCAGCGTCAGGTTGGTGGTGTCGACGGTGTCAGTCACGGTGGTGCTGACCGGAGTCTTGTCGGCCACCAGATTTTCGTAATTGCCGCCGCTCACACCGGTGATCGCGTTGGTCAGCGGAGTGTGACCGTTCAACGCGTCATTCGGCGCATTAGTGGTGATGGTGCCAGTGGTTTTGCCGACTTCGATGGTGATCGACTGACCATTGGCCAGGGTCACGGTCACAGGCGAACCCGTCACTGGCGCGCCAACGGTGGCGGTGTAAGTGACGGTGCCGCCTTCAGCTGCCGATTCGGTTGCAGTCAGTTTGACCGTGGTGGTGTCGATGGTGTCAGTGACGTCGGTAACGGCCGGAGCAGTGCTTGGCACCAGGTTCTCGAAGTTGCCGCCAGTTGCATCCTTGATGGTGACTTCGACTTTGCCGGCGTCCTTGTAGACGTCGTCTTTCGGCGCATCGACAGTCACGGTGCCGGTGGTCTTACCGGCCTCGATGGTGATGACGGAGCCGTTGCTCAGCGTCACGGTGACTGGCGTGCCGGCAGGGTTGGTCAGCGTTGCGGTGTAAACGATCGAGCCGCCTTCGGCCACGGAACCTGTCGCGCTGAGGGTCAGGTTGGTCGTGTCGACGGTGTCGGTGACGGTGGTCGAAACCGGGGTCTTGTCGGCCACCAGATTTTCGTAGTTACCTCCAGACACGCCAGTAATCGAGTTGCTCAGCGGGGTGTGACCGTTCAACGCATCGTTCGGCGCGGTGGTGGTGATGGTGCCGGTGGTCTTGCCGACTTCGATGGTGATGGTCTGACCGTTGGCCAGAGTCACGGTGACCGGCGAGCCAGTCACCGGAGCGCCAACAGTTGCGGTGTAGGTGACAGTGCCGCCCTCAGCCACCGACGTATCGGCGCTCAGCTTCACGGTCGACGTATCGATGGTGTCAGTCACTTCAGTGACGGCCGGAACAGTGCTCGGCACCAGATTCTCGAAGTTGCCGCCGGACGCATCCTTGATGGTCACTTCGACTTTGCCGGCGTCTTTGTAGACGTCATCGGCCGGAGCCGGAACGGTCACGGTGCCGGTGGTTTTACCCGCTTCAATGGTGATCACCGAGCCGTTGCTCAGGGTCACGGTCACTGGCGTGCCAGCCGGATTGGTCAGCGTGGCGGTGTAAACGATCGAACCGCCTTCGGCCACGGAACCTGTAGCGCTCAAGGTCAGGTTGGTGGTGTCGACGGTGTCGGTGACTGAGGTCACGGCCGGCGTCTTGTCGGCGACCAGGTTTTCGTAATTGCCGCCGCTGGTGCCGTCGATCTTCACGCTCAGCGTGTTGCCGCCGGCCAGTGCATCGTTCGGTGCGGTGTAGTTGACGCTGGCGCTGCTGGCGCCGACCGGGATGGTGATGGTCTGGCCGTTGGACAGGGTCACGACCACCGGCGAGCCGGTCACCGGTGCGGTGACGGAGGCGGTGTAAACCACCACGCCGCCTTCAACGGTGCTGGCCGTGGCGCTCAGGGAAACGGTGCTGGTATCGATGGTGTCGGTGACGTCGGTCACCGCCGGGGTCTTGTCGACCACCAGGTTTTCAAAGTTGCCGCCGGTGGTCTTGGTGATGCTGGCATCGACTTTGCCGGCGTCCTTGTACACGTCGTCGCCCGGTGCGGCGACGGTGATGGTGCCGGTGCTCGCGCCTTTGGCGATGTTGATCACCGCGCCGTTGCTCAGGGTCACGGTCATGGCCGTGCCGGCCGGGTTGGTCAGGGTCGCGGTGTAGACGATCGAACCGCCCTCGGCGACCGAACCGGTGGCGCTCAGGCTGATATTGGTGGTGTCGACGGTGTCGGTAACCTTGGTCACCACAGCCGTACGGTTGGCATCGACCTGTTCGAAGTTGCCGCCGCTGTGGCTGGCAATCGCGGTCTGCACCTTGCCGCCATCGATGTAAGGCGTGTTGGCCGGCGCAGGGAAATTCACCGAACCGCTGGTGGCACCGGCGGCGATGTTGATGACCGCGCCGTTGGCCAGGGTCACGGTCATGGCGGTGCCGGCCGGGTTGCTCAGGGTCGCGGTGTAGGTGATCTGGCCACCTTCGCTGACGGTGTCGCTGGCGCTCAGGGTCAGCGTGGTCTTGTCGATGGTGTCGTTGACCGTGGTGCTGACCGGCGTCTTGCTGACGTCGAGCTTCTCGAAGTTGCCACCGCTGGCATCGGTCATGGTCACGGTGAGCTTGCTGACATCCTTGTAGACGTCATCGCTCGGCGCCGGGATGGTCACCGAACCGCTGGTCTTGCCGGCCTCGATAACGATGGTCTGGCCGTTGCTCAGGTTGACGGTCACCGGCGTCTGCGCGGCGTTGGTCAGGGTCGCGGTGTAAGTGATCGACGTGCCTTCGAGCACATAGCTTTCGGCGCTGAGGGTCAGGTGCGTGGTGTTGATGGTGTCGGCGACGTTGGTCACCGCTGGCGTCGGGTTGGCCACCAGGTTTTCGAAATTGCCGCCGGAAGTGTCCTTGATGGTCACTTCGACTTTGCCGGCGTCTTTATAGACGTCATCGGCCGGGGCTGGAACGGTCACGGTGCCGGTGGTTTTACCGGCTTCGATGGTGATGACGGAGCCGTTGCTCAACGTCACGGTTACCGGGGTGCCGGCCGGATTGGTCAGGGTCGCGGTGTAGACGATCTGCCCGCCCTCGTTGACGTTGCCGGTGGCGGTCAGCGATACGGTGGTGGTGTCGACGGTGTCGGTGATGGTGGTGCTGACCGGCGTTTTGTCGGCCACGAGGTTTTCGTAGTTACCGCCGCTCACACCGGTGATCGAGTTGGTCAGCGGTGCATGGCCGGCCAGTACGTCGTTCGGCGCCGTGGTAGTCACGGTGCCGGTGGTTTTGCCGACTTCGATGGTGATCGCCTGACCGTTGGCCAGGGTCACAACCACAGGCGAGCCGGTTACCGGGGCGCCCACCGTCGCGGTGTAAGTAACGGTACCGCCTTCCGCCGCCGACTCGGTCGCGGTCAGTTTGACGGTCGAGGTGTCGATGGTATCGGTGACCTGGGTCACGGCCGGCGCAGTGCTTGGCACCAGGTTTTCGAAGTTGCCACCGGTTGCGCCGGTGATGGTCGCTTCGACTTTGCCGGCATCCTTGTAGACGTCATCGGCAGGCGCTGGAACGGTCACGGTGCCGGTGGTCTTGCCGGCTTCGATGGTGATGACCGCGCCGTTGCTCAAGGTCACGGTCACCGGCGTGCCGGCCGGATTTGTCAGCGTCGCGGTGTAGATGATCGAGCCGCCCTCGGCCACGGAATCGGTGGCGCTCAGGGTCAGGTTGGTGGTGTCGACGGTGTCAGTGACGGTGGTCGAAACCGGAGTCTTGTCGGCGACCAGATTCTCGTAGTTGCCGCCGCTCACGCCGGTGATCGCGTTGGTCAGCGGTGCGTTGCCGGCCAATGCGTCGTTCGGTGCGGTGGTGGTCACGGTGCCGGTGGTCTTGCCCACTTCAATCGTGATGCTTTGGCCGTTGGCCAGGGTCACGGTGACCGGCGAGCCAGTTACGGGCGCTCCAACTGTCGCGGTGTAAGTGACGGTGCCGCCCTCGGCCGCCGACTCGGTAGCGGTCAGTTTGACGGTGGTGGTGTCGACGGTATCGGTCACGTCGGTGACGGCCGGAACGGTGCTTGGCACCAGGTTCTCGAAGTTGCCGCCGGTGGCGTCCTTGATGGTCACTTCGACTTTGCCGGCGTCTTTATAGACGTCATCGGCAGGCGCCGGAACGGTCACGGTGCCAGTGGTTTTACCCGCTTCGATGGTGATGACGGAGCCGTTGCTCAACGTCACGGTCACCGGGGTGCCCGCAGGATTGGTCAGGGTCGCGGTGTAAACAATCGAACCGCCCTCGGCGACAGTGCCGGTGGCGCTAAGGGTCAGGTTGGTGGTGTCGGAAACGTCGGTAACCGTGGTCGAAACCGGGGTCTTGTCGGCCACCAGATTTTCGTAATTACCGCCGGAAACGCCGGTGATCGAGTTGGTCAGCGGTGCGTTGCCAGCCAATGCGTCGTTCGGCGCGGTGGTGGTCACGGTGCCGGTGGTTTTGCCCACTTCGATGGTGATGGTCTGACCGTTGGCCAAAGTGACAGTCACCGGCGAACCGGTGACTGGTGCGCCAACCGTTGCGGTATAAGTAACGGTGCCGCCTTCTGCAACCGAAGTATCAGCCGTCAGTTTGACCGTCGACGTGTCGACGGTGTCAGTCACTTCGGTGACAGCGGGAACAGTGCTTGGCACCAGATTCTCGAAGTTGCCGCCGGTGGCGTCCTTGATGGTGACTTCGACCTTGCCCGCGTCTTTGTAGACGTCATCGGCCGGCGCCGGAACGGTCACGGTGCCGGTGGTTTTACCGGCCTCGATGGTGATGACGGAGCCGTTGCTCAACGTCACGGTCACCGGGGTGCCGGCCGGATTGGTCAGGGTTGCGGTGTAGACGATCGAGCCGCCTTCCGCCACGGAACCGGTGGCGCTCAGCGACAGGTTGGTGGTGTCGATGGAGTCGGTGACGGTAGTAGTCGCTGGCGTCGTGTTCGGCACCAGATTCTCGAAATTGCCGCCGGTAGCGCCGGTAATCGTGGTGCTGACGGTGCCGCCGTTGTTGTAGACGTCATTCGGCGCGGTCGGCACGTTGACGCTGCCGGTGGTCTGGCCGGCGCCGATAGTGATGGTCGAACCGTTCGACAGGGTGACGGTCACCGGCGTCTGCGCCGGGTTGGTCAGGGTTGCGGTGTAGGTGATCTGGCCACCTTCGACCACGGTGCCGGTGGCGGTCAGAGTCAGATTGGTCGTGTCGACCGAATCGACGATCGTGGTAACGGCCGGTGTCGGGTTCGGCACCAGGTTTTCGAAGTTGCCGCCCGTGGCACCGGTGATGGTGGTGGTGACGGTGCTGCCGTTGTTATAGACGTCATTCGGTGCGGTCGGCACGTTGACGGTGCCGGTGGTCTGGCCGGCGCCGATAGTGATGGTCGAGCCGTTGGACAGGGTCACGGTCACCGGCGTCTGCGCCGGGTTGGTCAGGGTCGCGGTGTAGGTGATCTGACCGCCTTCGGTCACGCTCGGGCCCGCCGTCAGGGTCACGGTGGTGGTGTCGATGGTGTCGGTGACCTGGGTCGTGGCCGGGGTGGTCGGCGGGGTCACGGTGATGCCGTTGCCGCCGGTGGTGCCGGTGACGGTCACGTCGATCTGGGTCGGGTCGTTATAAACAGTGTCGTTCGGCGCCAGGGGCACGTTGACGGTGCCGGTGGTGGAACCGGCCGGAATCACGATCACCGCACCGTTGGACAGGGTGATGGTCAGGTCGGTCAGCGGCGCCTGGGTCAGCGTTGCGGTGTACACCAGCACGCCGCCGGCTTCGGTGATGCTCGGCGTGGCGCTGAGGCTCAGGGTCGATTCGCGCAGGGCATTGGCGTTGGTGTCGGTGGTCTGGCCGCCGGTGATGTTCTGCGCGGCCTGGCCGGCAGCGTTGATGCCCGCAGTCGGGAAACCGATGGTTGGGTCGACGCGGCCGGCGGTCGCATCGAGCATCACGAAGCTGTGACCGCCGCCGGCGGCACCGCCAGTCCCCGCGGCGCTCGGGCCGGCAGCGGTGGCATCAAGAGCGGTGGTCGGGTCGACGCCCGCGGCGATGGCTTGTTGCAGTTCTTCTACCGACGGCGCGGCTTGCGCGGTGGCTTCGGCCAGGTCGGTGCTGGAGTCCGGGGTATCGGCGCTCCACTGAGTGTCACGGCCCAGATCGATCGTGCGGCCATCGGCCAGTTCCAGGGACACGGCGCCGGAAACGCCGGTGTCGACCTGATCGCCGGCAAACAGCCGGTCGCCTTCAACGAGTACGCGACGGACGCCCTCTGGGGACACCACGAAAACCTGACCGACAATGCTTTTGACGATGGCAACAACACTGCTCATTGAAGACTCTCCGGGTGTCACGTTCAGTTGACTTCCATAGACCTGATGGCTGTCTGCGCCGATTCAGTCTGGACGTACTTTTAAAAAAAAGATGAAGCAAAGTTGACGCTGCTGCTCGTCAATATTTTGGCTAGATTCTTTCGCTATTAACTTTATGCCAAACTATTGACCTTCTGGGTGCCATCCTAAACAATCGTCCCAGTAATGTCACATTGATATTTATGCGGCGACCTGCCCTTCAGCGTGTGATCCAGTTCCGGTTTTAAACTTTCCGACATACGGTCATTCCGGTTGCCATCTTCCGACGCAGCTCACCAATTTGCTGTGATTCAAGACAAGAAGTTCTGGGAAATCTTTACCATGCGTTCGCACCTGTTCAAGGCTCTACCCTTCGCTCTCGCCGCCTCTTTCGTACAAGCACAATCCTTACCAGAAGCCATGCAGCAGGCGCTGGATGTCCATCCGGAAATCCAGGCAGGGGTCAACAGTCGGCTGGCCGCGGATTATCAATTAAAGGCTGCAAAAGGTGGATACCTGCCCAAGGTCGATCTGCTGGGCGGTTATGGTCGTGAAGGCACCGACAGCGTGACCACCCGCGCCAATGGTGGCGGCAATCACTGGGAAACCCTGAACCGCAGCGAGTCAAGTTTACGTCTGTCGCAAATGGTTTTTGACGGTTTTGCGACGTCCAGCGAAGTCGGGCGTCAACAAGCCACCGTCAACTCCCGCGCGTATTCCCTGCTCGGCACTTCCGAACGCACCGCGCTGACCGTGGCCCAGGTTTATCTGGATGTGCTGACCCGTCGCGAATTCGTGCGTCTGGCCGAAGAAAACCTCAAAAGTCACCAACGCATCTACGACCAGATCCAGCTGCGCACCCAGCGCGGCGTCGGCAGCGGGGCCGACCTCGATCAGGCCGAAGCGCGGATGGCCCAGGCCCGCAACAACCTGATCACCGAGCAGACCAACCTCGCCGATTCGGAAACCAACTTCCTCAGCGCTGTCGGCCAGATGCCCGATCAGTTGGAGCGTCCGGCGCCGTTCATGGCGATGATGCCGGCCAACCTGAATGAAGCGCGCCAGCAGATGCTGGAAAACAGCCCGATCCTGCGTTCGGCCGAGTCCGATATCGCCGCGGCCGAGAAGCAATACGAGACTGCCAAGTCGACCTTCTACCCGCGCTTCGACGCCGAGCTGGGCCGCACTGCCGACAACGACCTCGACGGCCAGAACGGTCACAACAACGAATGGCAGGCCATGTTGCGCATGCGCTTCAACCTGTATTCGGGCGGCAGCAACAAGGCGGATCTGGAATCCAAGTCCTACCTGTCGAACCAGGCGCTGGATATCCGCAACAACGCCTTGCGCCAATTGAATGAAGAACTGGGCCTGGCCTGGAACGCCCTGAACAACGCCAACGCCCAGGTGCCGATCGCTCAGCAGTACGTTGATCACAGCACCTCGGTGCGCACTGCTTATCAGCGCCAGTTCAGCCTCGGCGAACGGACCCTGCTGGATTTGCTCGACAGCGAAAACGAGCTGTTCACCGCTTCGCGGCGTCTGGCTGAAATCAAAAACATTCAGTTATTTACTCAGTATCGAATCAAGGCGACCATGGGCGAATTGCTCAAGAGCCAGGGAGTGGTCGCACCCTTGGCATCCGTTGTGCAGAACGACGTGAAGCCCAAGGTCCAGCTGCCTGGGATGAATTGAGTTGTCCCTTTTCAACTGCTAAAGAGTGTCGAGCGTGGAATCAGAAGTCAGTCGAGTTCATCTCAGTCATGATCCACGCGCGTTGCACGACGATCCGTTACTGGATGGTCTGCTCGCTCTTTGCATGCTCCACCAGAAACCTGCCAGCGCGGCGATGCTGACCACCGGCCTGCCGTTGCCCAAACAACGCCTGAGTGTCGAGCTGCTGCCCCGTGCAGCGGCGCGCGCCGGGCTGCAAGGGCGGGTGCTGCAGCGCAAGCTTGAAGAAATTCCGGCGATTGCCATGCCGGCGCTGTTGCTGCTCAAGGATGGCCGCAGTGCCGTCCTGCTCGGCTGGCAGGGTGAGAATGAAGCACGGGTGCTGCTCAGCGAAAGCGACGGCGGCGAATCCCTGGTCAGCCGCGAGCTGCTGGCCGACGACTACACCGGCAAAGTGTTCTTCGCCCAACCCCAGCACAAATTCGACGTCAACCACGGCACGCTGATCCCGCGTGCGCGCTCGTGGTTTCGCGACACCCTCAAGCGTTCGCGCTGGCTGTACGCCGACGCCATCGCCGCCAGTTTCCTGATCAACATCATCGCCATGGCTGCGCCGCTGTTCGTGATGAACGTCTACGACCGCGTGGTACCGAACCAGGCCGAAGCGACCCTGTGGGTGCTCGCGCTGGGCATCACCGGCGCCTATCTGTTCGACCTGATCCTCAAGAGCCTGCGCAGCCTGTGCCTGGATCTGGCCGGCAAGAAAACCGACCTGATCATCTCCGCCACGCTGTTCGAACGCATCGTCGGCATGGCCATGAAATACCGCCCGGCGCGGGTCGGCAGCTTTGCCCAGAACATTCATGAGTTCCAGAGCCTGCGCGACTTCCTCGCCTCGCTGACCCTGACCAGCCTGATCGACCTGCCGTTCACCATCCTGATCTTCATCGTCATCGCGATTCTCGGCGGGCATCTGGTGTGGATTCCGGTGCTGGCCTTCCCGATTGCGCTGCTGATCGGCTATGCCTTGCAGAAACCGCTGGTGGCAACCATGGAACGCACCATGGCCCTCGGCGCCGAGCGTCAGTCGAGCCTGATCGAAACCCTCGCCGGCCTCGACGCGGTGAAGGTCAACAACGCCGAAAGCGAACGCCAATATCAGTGGGAGCAAACCATCGGCACCCTCAGCCGCCTCGAGCTGCGGGTGAAAATGCTCTCCGGTCTGGCGATGAACATCACCCTGCTGATCCAGCAATTGGCCGGGGTGATCATGATCGTCTTCGGCGTGTACCAGATCATCGCCGGCAACCTGAGCATGGGCGGCCTGATCGCCTGCTACATGCTCAGTGGCCGCGCCCTCAGCCCGCTGGCGTCGCTGTCCGGTCTGCTGACCCGTTACCAGCAGGCGCGGGTGACCATGACTTCGGTCGACCAGATGATGGAGCTGCCGCAAGAGCGCAATTTCGAAGAGCGCCCGCTGAGCCGCAAGGTGCTGCAAGGCGCGATCGAATGCCGCCAGCTCAGCTTCACCTACCCGGAACAACAGAACCCGGCGCTGAAGAACATCAACCTGGTGATCCGTCCCGGCGAGAAGATCGGCATCATCGGTCGCAGCGGCTCGGGCAAAAGTTCGCTGGCGAAATTGCTGGTCGGCCTCTATCAGCCGGATGACGGCGCATTGCTGGTGGACGGCGTCGACATCCGCCAGATCGACGTCAGCGAGCTGCGCTACAACATCGGCTACGTGCCGCAGGACATCCAGCTGCTGGCCGGCACCCTGCGCGACAACCTGATTTCCGGCGCTCGTTACGTCGAAGACGAACTTGTCCTGCAGGCCGCTGAACTGGCCGGCGTCCACGAATTCGCCCGACTGCACCCGCAGGGTTATGAGCTGCAAGTCGGCGAGCGCGGGCAGAACCTGTCCGGTGGCCAGCGCCAGAACGTCGCGCTGGCCCGGGCGCTGTTGCTCAATCCGCCGATTCTGTTGCTCGACGAACCGACCAGCGCCATGGACAACACCGGCGAAGAACGCCTCAAGCAACGCCTCGCGGCGGTGGTGGAAAACAAGACCGTGGTGCTGGTGACGCACCGGGCATCGCTGCTGTCGCTGGTCGATCGCCTGCTGGTGGTCGACCGTGGGCAGATTCTCGCCGACGGCCCGAAAGCGGCCGTCATGGAAGCGTTGAAGAAGGGGCAGATCAGTGTTGCTTAAGTCGGGTTTCAAGGATTCGATCCGCCGCTACTTCAAGGGCTCGGCATCGCTGCAGGGCCAGCCGCTGCCAGAGGTCAACAAGGCCTTGATCGAGGACGCGCCGCGCGTGGTGCGGCTGACGATCTGGGCGATCATCGGTTTCTTCGTGTTCCTGATGCTGTGGGCCAACTTCGCCGTCATCGACGAAGTGACCAAGGGCGACGGCAAGGCGATTCCCTCGTCGAAGATCCAGAAAATCCAGAACCTCGAGGGCGGGATCGTCTCCGAGCTGTTCGTCAAGGAAGGCCAGATCGTCGAGGCCGGCGCGCCGCTGGTGCGTCTGGATGACACGCGTTTCGCCTCCAACGTCGGTGAAACCGAGGCTGATCGCCTGTCGATGCTGCTGCGGGTCGAGCGCCTGAGCGCCGAGGTCGATGACCGGCCGCTGAATTTCCCCGAGGACGTGCTCAAAGCCGTGCCGGGTCAGGCCAAGAGCGAAGAGTCGTTGTACATCAGCCGTCGCCAGCAACTGCACGACGAGGTCGGTGGCCTGCAGGAGCAGTTGATCCAGCGCCAGCAGGAGCTGCGCGAATTCACCTCGAAGCAGGCGCAATACCGCCAGCAACTCGGCCTGCAACGCCAGGAAATCAACATGTCCGAGCCGCTGGTGGCCCAGGGCGCGGTATCGCCGGTGGAAGTGCTGCGACTCAAGCGTGCCGAAGTGGAAACCCGTGGTCAGCTCGACGCCACCACCCTGGCGATCCCGCGCGCCGAATCGGCGATCAAGGAAGTACAGCGCAAGATCGACGAGACCCGCGGCAAATTCCGCAGCGAAGCCCTGACTCAGTTGAACGAGGCGCGCACCGACCTGAACAAGGCCCAGGCCACCGGCAAGGCGCTGGAAGACCGGGTCAGCCGTACGCTCGTCACCTCGCCGGTGCGAGGTATCGTCAACAAGATGCTGGTCAACACCATCGGCGGCGTGATCCAGCCGGGCAGTGACCTGCTGGAAATCGTACCGCTGGACGACACCTTGCTGGTCGAAGCGAAGATCCGCCCACAGGACATCGCGTTCCTGCATCCGGGCCAGGAGGCCACGGTGAAGTTCACCGCGTATGACTACACCATCTACGGTGGCCTGAAGGCCAAACTTGAGCAGATCGGCGCCGACACCATCACCGATGAAGACAAGAAAACCACCTACTACGTCATCAAGCTGCGCACCGAACGCAGCCATCTCGGCACTGACGAGAAGCCGTTGCTGATCATCCCGGGGATGGTGGCGTCGGTGGACATCATCACCGGCAAGAAGACCGTGCTGAGCTATCTGCTCAAGCCGATCATCCGGGCGCGGGCCGAGGCGTTGCACGAGCGTTGATTCTATTCGAGGCTGATGGCCTCATCGCGAGCAGGCTCGCTCCCACATTCGATCTGAGTCGAACACAGATTTTGCGTTTACTGGAGATCAAGTGTGGGAGCGAGCCTGCTCGCGAGGCGTCTGTCGGAACAACACATTCCGTCCAGAAGTGACACAAATGGTCACTCACCATCCAGTCTATTCCTAAGCATTCGCCATATCGTTATTCGTTAACAGTATTTAAATTCCGCTTCTTATAGCTATAAAGTCAGCCTCCTGCGTACCTGCCGACCAATCGGCGCGCCGCACGACACGAACCAACACGCAATCCAGCGTGAGTTTCTGATCGACGCGCGCGCCATCGAGCGCGCCGTGCGTGGGAGATTGATTGATGTCCGCAGCTACTGCTACCCCAAGCGCCGCGACTGCCGCGCCGCAAACCTTCGAAGTCCGCCCGTTCAGCGGTGCCGTCGGCGCCGAGATCATCGGCCTCGATCTGACCCGTCCGGTCAACGATGAAGACTTCGCCCGCATCCACCGCGCGCACCTCGATCACCACGTCGTGGTGTTCCGCGACCAGCGCATCACCCCGCAACAGCAGATCGACTTCAGCCGCCGCTTCGGCGTGTTGCAGATCCACGTGCTCAAGCAGTTCCTGCTGGCCAATCACCCGGAAATCCTCATCGTTTCCAACATCGTCGAAAACGGCCAGAACATCGGCCTCGGCGATGCCGGCAAGTTCTGGCACTCGGACCTTTCCTATAAAGAACTGCCGAGCCTCGGCTCGATGCTGCACGCCCAGGAACTACCGTCCGAAGGCGGCGACACCCTGTTCGCCGACATGCACAAAGCCTGGGACAGCCTGCCCGACGCGCTGCGCAAAGCCGTTGAAGGCCGCTCGGCTGCGCATTCCTACACCGCGCGCTACAGCGAAACCAAATTCGAAGGCAACTGGCGCCCGACCCTGACCCCGGAGCAACTGGCCCAGGTCGCCGAGGTCGTGCACCCGGTGGTCCGCACCCATCCGGAAAACGGCCGCAAGGCGTTGTTCGTCAGCGAAGGCTTTACCACCCGCATCGTCGGCCTGCCGGAAGACGAGAGCAAACAGCTGCTCGACGAGCTCTACGCCCACAGCGTGCTGCCGCAGAACATCTATCGCCATCAATGGCAGCCCCACGACATGGTGTTCTGGGACAACCGCTCGCTGATCCACCTTGCCGCCGGTTGCCCTGCGCACCTGCGCCGCAAGTTGTATCGCACCACCATTCAGGGCGATGCGCCTTTCTGATTTGCCGGAGATCCGATCATGTCCAAACGTCTTCCATTCGCACCGCTGGCGGCGGCCATCGGCCTCGGTTTCAGCCTGATCGCCGGCAGCCTGGTGGCGCCGACCGTGGCCCACGCCGAAGGTGAGATCCGCATCGCCGAGCAGTTCGGCATTGTTTATCTGTTGCTCAACGTGGTGCGCGATCAGGGACTGATCGAGAAGTACGGCAAGCAGGAAGGGCTCGACATCAAGGTCGACTGGACCCAGCTGTCCGGCGGCGCGGCGGTCAACGATGCGTTGCTCTCCGGCTCCATCGACATTGCCGGCGCCGGTGTCGGGCCGTTGCTGACGATCTGGGATCGCACCCACGGCAAGCAGAACGTCAAAGCCGTGGCCTCGTTGGGCAACTTCCCGTACTACCTGGTCAGCAACAACCCCAAGGTCAAAACCATCGCTGACTTCACCGAGAAGGACCGCATCGCGGTGCCGGCGGTGGGCGTTTCGGTGCAGTCGCGCTTCCTGCAATACGCGGCGGCCAAACAGTGGGGCGACAAGGAATTCAATCGCCTCGACAAGTACACCATCGCCGTTCCGCACCCGGACGCCACCGCCGCGTTGATTGCCGGCGGCACCGAACTGACCGGGCATTTCTCCAACCCGCCGTTCCAGGATCAGGCGCTGGAGAATCCGAACGTCCACGTCGTGCTTAATTCCTATGACGTACTCGGCCCGAATTCGCCGACCGTGCTGTTCGCCACCGAGAAATTCCGCAACGAGAACCCGAAAACCTACAAGGCATTCGTCGAAGCGCTGACCGAAGCCGCACAGTTTGCGCAGAACGATAAAGGCGCGGCGGCCGATACATACATCCGTGTGACCAAGGCCAAGATCGACCGCGCAGCGTTGCTGAAAATCATCGACAACCCGCAATTCGAATTCAGCGTCACGCCGAAAAACACCTACCCGCTCGCCGAATTCCTCTACCGCGTCGGCGCGATCAAGAACAAACCCGAATCGTGGAAGGACTACTTCTTCCAGGACGCCAAACCGTTGCAGGGGAGCTGATCGACATGAACGCCCCTTTGCAAGGCCACGCGGCCAGCAACCCGATCGCCACTGCGCAAGCGCTGTTGGCGGTCGATCAGGTCAGCCTCGAATACCGCACGCCGCAGCGCGTCGTGCGGGCCACCCATCAGGTCAGCTTCGAAGTCGATCAACAGGATCGCTTCGTGCTGCTCGGTCCTTCCGGCTGCGGTAAATCCACCTTGCTCAAAGCCGTCGCCGGGTTCATTGCACCGTGCGAGGGCGAGATCCGTCTGCAGGGCCAGCGGGTCGACGCGCCGGGACCGGACCGGATCGTGGTGTTTCAGGAGTTCGATCAACTGCCACCGTGGAAAACCGTCAAACAGAACGTGATGTTTCCGCTGCTGGCTTCGCGCACGCTGAAGAAAAAGGAAGCCGAGGAGCGTGCGCTGCACTATCTGGAAAAGGTCGGTCTGGCCGCTTTCGCCGATGCCTATCCGCACACCTTGTCCGGCGGCATGAAAGCGCGGGTGGCGATTGCCCGGGCGCTGGCGATGCAGCCGAAAATCCTGCTGATGGACGAGCCGTTCGCCGCGCTGGATGCCCTGACCCGACGCAAGATGCAGGAGGAATTGCTGCTGCTCTGGGAGGAGGTGCGGTTCACCTTGCTGTTCGTCACCCACTCGATTGAAGAAGCGCTGGTGGTGGGCAATCGGATCCTGCTGTTGTCGCCGCATCCGGGCCGGGTGAGGGCGGAAGTGCACAGTCATCAATACGATTTGCACAGCCTCGGCGGTGTAGCGTTTCAGGAATCGGCGCGGCGCATTCACCGGTTGCTGTTCGATGAAGGACAGTCGCCGGAAACCGAGCGCGAACTGGATTTCACCGATATCCGCATCGCTTATTGAGCCGCCTGGAGGATTGCCCGATGAGCCATTCATCATCCGTACGTCAAGAATTCGAAAACGATCTGCAACCGCTGACCAGCGTCCCGGTGGAGCGCGAGCTGCCGCTCGGCCAGCGCCTGTGGCAACAGGGCTGGCTGCGCAAAAGCGTGATCCTGATTTTGCTCGCCGTGCTCTGGGAGGTTGTGGCCCGGGTGCAGAACAACGACCTGCTGCTGCCGAGCTTCTTGCAGACCAGTCACGCGCTGTATGACGGCCTGCTCAGCGGCGAACTGCTGGGCAAGGTGTGGATCTCGCTGGTGGTGCTGATCAAGGGTTACCTGATCGGCATTGTCCTGGCCTTCGCCCTGACCACGCTGGCGGTTTCGACCCAGGTTGGTCGGGACTTGCTCAGCACCCTGACCTCGATGTTCAACCCGCTGCCGGCGATTGCCCTGTTGCCGCTGGCGTTGCTGTGGTTCGGCCTGGGCCAGAACAGCCTGATTTTCGTGCTGGTGCATTCGGTGCTGTGGGCGTTGGCGTTGAACACTTACGCCGGGTTTCTCGGCGTCTCGGAAACCCTGCGCATGGCCGGGCGCAACTACGGTTTGAAGGGCATGCGCTTCGTGCTGTTCATCCTGATTCCGGCAGCGCTGCCATCGATCCTCGCCGGGCTGAAAATCGGCTGGGCCTTCGCCTGGCGCACCCTGATCGCCGCCGAGCTGGTGTTCGGTGCCACCAGCGGTAAGGGTGGTTTGGGCTGGTACATCTTCCAGAACCGCAATGAGTTGTACACCGACAAGGTGTTTGCCGGTCTGGCGGTGGTGATCCTCATCGGTTTGCTGGTGGAGAACCTGGTGTTCGACACGCTGGAGCGGGTGACGGTGAAGCGCTGGGGGATGCAGCGCTGATTTTCTGATCTGCTAGCATTGCGTGCGAATCAATCCTGATCAGTCACGAGTGCTCAGCATGCAACTCCCGGACATGAACCTGTTGGTCGCCCTCGACACTTTGCTCGACGAGGGCAGTGTGGTCGGCGCCGCGCGGCGGATGAACCTCAGCCCGGCGGCCATGAGCCGCACCCTGACGCGGATTCGCGAAGCCATTGGCGATCCGATTCTGGTGCGCGCCGGTCGCGGTCTGGTGCCGACGCCCAAGGCCCTGGAGCTGCGCGAGCAGGTGCGCGATGTGGTCGAGCAGGCGGCGTTGCTGTTTCGCTCGGCCGATGCCGTGGAGCTGGGCACGTTGCGCCGGCGCTTCAGCATTCGTGCCAACGATTTTTTCGTCGGGGTGTACGGCGGCAAGCTGTTCGACACCCTCGATCAACTGGCGCCGCACTGTGAGCTGCGCTTCGTGCCCGAGGGTGACGGTGACGATGAAGCCCTGCGCGAAGGGCGGATCGATCTGAGCGTGAGCAACACACGCCCGGTGACGCCGGAAGTCAAAGTGCAGAACCTGTTTTCCACCCACTTTGTCGGTCTGGTGCGCGAGGATCATCCGCTGCTGGATGGCGAGATCACGGCCGAACGTTACGCCGGTTTTTCCCACATCAGCATGTCCCGCCGGGGCATCGCCCGTGGGCCCATCGACACCGCTTTGAATGCCCTGGGGCTGGAGCGGCGGGTGGCAGTGATTGCGCCGAGTTTCCACGCGGCGATGTTTGCCCTGCCAGACTCTGACCTGATCCTGCCAGTGCCCAAGGAAGCGCTGCTCAGCGTGCGGCGGCTGGGCTTGAAGCTGCGCTCGTTCAATCTTCCGGTCCCGTTGCCGACCCTGATGCTGACCCAGGCTTGGCACCCGCGTTTCGACAAGGATCCGGCCCACCGCTGGCTGCGTGAAACCCTCAAGACTTGCTGCGACGAAACCTGGCTGGCGGCGCAGCCCTGACGATTGCGTCTGGCGCACTTATAAGCTGCCAATAAGTCAATTTTCGTCAGCACTAAGCCCTACTAACATGCTCCGGTATTTTTCCCTCCGGAGTTTGCTTGCATGACATCCCTGACGGTCACGGCGCCGATCGCCGCAACCGCTCCGATGGCAGCCGCGCCACCGGTGTTCGGGGCGCGGATCATCATCGGTCTGGTCGGCGTGCTGCTGGCGGTGCTGGTGTCGGGTCTCAACGAGATGGTGACCAAGGTCGCCCTGGCCGACATTCGTGGCGCCCTGAGCATCGGCTACGACGAAGGCACCTGGCTGGTCGCCGGCTACACCGCGACCTCGGTGGCGGCCATGGCATTCGCGCCGTGGTGCTCGGTGACCTTTTCCCTGCGTCGCTTCACCCTGTGCGCCATCGGCGTGTTCACCCTGCTCGGGGTGCTCTGTCCGTTCGCCCCGAACTACGAAAGCCTGTTGCTGATGCGCATCCTGCAAGGCCTGGCTGGCGGCGCGTTGCCGCCGATGCTGATGACCGTCGCGCTGCGATTCCTGCCGGCCAACATCAAGCTTTACGGTCTGGCCGGTTACGCCCTGACCGCGACGTTCGGCCCCGGTCTCGGCACGCCGCTGGCGGGGTTGTGGACCGAGTACGTCGGCTGGCAATGGACGTTCTGGCAAATCATCGTGCCGTGCCTGATTGCCATGGCGATGGTTGCCTGGGGCATTCCACAGGATCCGCTGCGCCTGGAGCGCCTCAAGTCGTTCAACTGGAAAGGCCTGCTGCTGGGCTTTCCGGCGATCTGCATGCTGGTGATCGGCCTGTTGCAGGGCAATCGCCTGGACTGGTTCGAATCCAACCTGATCTGCGCTTTGCTCGGCGCCGGTTCGCTGTTGCTGGTGGCGTTTCTGATCAATGAATGGTCGCAGCCAATCCCGTTTTTCAAGTTGCAGATGCTCGGCATCCGCAACCTGTCGTTCGCCCTGATGACATTGGCCGGCGTGCTGGTGGTGCTGCTGGCGGTGGTGCTGATTCCATCGAGTTATCTGGCTCAGGTGCAGGGTTACCGGCCGGTACAGACCGCGCCGATCATGCTGATCGCGGCGTTGCCGCAGTTGATCGCGCTGCCGCTGGTGGCGGCGCTGTGCAACCTGCGCTGGGTCGATTGCCGCTGGGTGCTCGGCGTCGGTTTGAGCATGTTGACCCTGTCGTGCCTGGGCGGCTCGCAACTGACCTCGGAATGGATTCGCGACGATTTCTACGTCCTGCAATGGCTGCAGATTTTCGGCCAGCCGATGGCGGTGCTGCCGCTGTTGATGTTGTCGACCGGCAGCATCCAGCCCCAGGACGGGCCGTTCGCCTCGGCCTGGTTCAACACCGTGAAAGGCTTGGCGGCGGTGGTCGCCACCGGCGTGATCGAAGCACTGACCACGGCGCGCCTGCATTTTCACTCGACGATGCTGGTCGATCGCCTCGGCAACTCACCGCTGGCCGCAAGCAATGACCCCGGCCTCGCCCATCGTCTGCACGAACAGGCGGTGGTGCTGACTTCCTCGGATCTTTATCTGTGCATGGCCGGCGTCGCGGTGGCGCTGATCCTGCTGATTTTCTGGCTGCCGACGCGGATCTTTCCGCCGCGCGCGCCGACCTGACTGGAACAGAAGGTTTTTATGACGACTCAAGCAAAGCAAAAACTCGCGGTGGCCGTAGCCGCTGCGCTGGCGGTTGGTGTGCTGGTGTATCTGGCGATGCCCGGCCTGTTCGGCAAACGCACCCAGCAGAACACCAACGATGCGTTCGTCTCTGCCGACTTCACCCTGGTGGTGCCGCGTGTGGCCGGATTCATCAAAGAGGTGCTGGTGGAAGACAACCAGCAGGTCAAGGCCGGGCAATTGCTGGCGCTGATCGATGACCGCGACCTGCGCGCCGCCGCCGAAGCCGCCGATGCGCAAACCCTGGTCGCCCGCGCTCAATTGCAGAACGCCAAGGCCACGCTGGAGCGCCAAACTTCGGTGATCGCTCAGGCGCAGGCGTCGGTGGTTTCGGCCAAGGCTGAAATGGCTTTCGCCCAGCAGGAATTGAACCGCTACAACCACTTGGCCGGCGTCGGTGCCGGCACCGTGCAGAACGCGCAGCAGGCGCGCACCCGGATTGATCAGGCTTCTGCGCGGCTGGACACGGCCACCGCGAAACTGGCGGCGGAACGTAAGCAGGTCGAGATTCTGACGGCGCAGCGCGATGCCGCCGAAGGCAGTTTGAAGCACGCTCAGGCCGCGCTGGAAATCGCCAGTTTCGAGCTGTCCTACACGCGCATCACCGCGCCCCAGGACGGCATGATCGGCGAGCGCGCCGTACGGGTCGGCGCCTATGTGACGCCGGGCAGCAAACTGCTGGCGGTGGTGCCGCTGAAACAGGCCTATGTGGTCGCCAACTTCCAGGAAACCCAGCTCACCGACGTGCAGCCGGGGCAGGACGTGGTCGTGCGGGTCGACAGCCTCGGCGGCGAAGCCCTCACCGGCCGTGTCGAAAGCATCGCCCCGGCTACCGGCGTGACCTTCGCGGCGGTCAAACCGGACAACGCCACCGGCAACTTCACCAAAGTTGTGCAGCGGATTCCGGTGAAGGTCCTGTTGGATCCGGGCCAGCCGCTGGCCGAACGGCTGCGAGTGGGGATGTCGGTAGAGGCGAGCATCGACACCGAAAGCTCGGCCACCTCGGTGCGTGAGGTGACGCAGCGATGAAGCGCTTTCAGTCCATGACGGTTGTCCTGAGTCTGTCGGCGTTGGCGGCGTGCACCGTCGGCCCGGACTTCCAGAAACCCGAAGCCACCCGGATTGCCGAGTGGGCAAAACCGTCAAAAAGTGCCCCCAGCCAGGCCGTCAGCGAACCGTTGAACGAGCGCTGGTGGGAAGTCTTTCACGACGCACAGCTCTCGGCCCTGACTCAGCGCGCCTTGCGCAGCAACCTCGACCTGCAACTGGCCAGCAGCCGCCTGCAACAAAGCCGCGCTGCCCGTCAGGTGATCAGCGCCGACCGCTATCCGACGACCGCCGCCACCGGCAGCTACGCCCGCAAACGCAACAGCGGCGAAGGCTTGAACGACCCGTCCGGGCACAACGGCGATTCCGCCTTCAACCTGTGGGATGCCGGTTTCTCCGCCTCCTGGGAACTGGACTTCTGGGGCCGTGTGCGCCGGGAAACCGAAGCGGCCGATGCCAATCTCGAAGTCGCGGAAAACGACCGTCGCGGTGTGCTGCTGGCGGTGCTCGCGGACACCGCGCAGAACTACATCCAGCTGCGTGGTGTGCAGAACACCCGCGCGGTCACCGAGCAGAACCTCGACGTGGCGCGGCACAGCCTGAAGCTCTCGCAACTGCGCCTCAACGATGGCGTGGCCACCGATCTCGACGTCGCCGAAGCCGCCGCGCAGGTGGCGGCCATCGAATCGCGCCTGCCGGCGCTGGAGCAACGTCAGGCGCAACTGATCAACGCCATCAGCCTGTTGATGGGCGAACCGCCACAGGCCTTGGCTCAAGAGTTATCCACAGACGCGCCGGTGCCGCAGTCGCCATTGACCGTCGCCATCGGCCTGCCGTCGCAACTGGCCGAACGCCGCCCGGACATTCGCCAGGCCGAAGCCCGGTTGCATGCCGCCACCGCCAACATCGGCGTGGCCAAGGGCGATTTCTATCCGCGCATCACCCTGTCCGGCAACCTCGGCTCGCAAGCCATGCAACTCAGCGATTTCGGTTCCTGGGGCTCTCGCGCCTTCGGCATCGGCCCGCAGTTCAGCCTGCCGCTGTTCGACGGCGGCCGCTTGCGCGGCATGCTGCAACTGCGCGAAGCCCAGCAGCAGGAAGCGGCGATCGGTTATCAACAGACCGTCCTGCGCGCCTGGCACGAAATCGACGACCAGTTGACCGCCTACAACGCCAGCCAGCGCCGCCGCGACAGCCTCGCCGAAGCCGTGCGCCAGAACCAGATCGCCCTGCGCACCGCGCAACAGCAATACGTCGAAGGCGTGGTCGACTTCGTCAACGTCCTCACCGTGCAAGGCGCACTGCTCGCCACCCAGGAACAATGGGTGGAAAGCTCCACCGGCGTTTCACTGGCGATGGTCGGGCTGTACCGGGCGCTGGGTGGGGGATGGGAGTCGGTGTACCCAGACGAGAACCGGACCGCCGTGTTGCCGGGTGTCGCGAAAGCGCCAGCCGGCGTCGACGATTCTGCTGTGGCTGACCTAAAGTGATGAGCAGGTTGGCGCGTCATACTCTCGTGGCGCAACGGCGCGGCAAGAGGAAACAATGGCGGTTAACAGAGTCACGCCAATGGGCGACACGCAAGATCCCTTTGCCGCACCCGGCTCCTGGTTCGGCAGTCTGCGCTGGGTGCGCTGGGTAAAACACCATTGGCTGTGGCCGATCCTCGCGCTGGCGGCGTTCGTGCGTTTTTATGACCTGACGGCGGCGGCGATCTGGGGCGATGAAGGGTCCAGTCTGCTGTTGGCGCGCTATCCGTTGAGCGAAATCTGGAAGCACGCAGCCTTCGATGTGCATCCGCCGCTGTACTTCATACTGCTGCATGGCTGGATCGAGCTGTTCGGTGACGGCATCTTCGCGATCCGCTGCCTGAGTGCGCTGGCCGGCATCGCGGCGGTCGGGTTGGGCGTCTGGCTGGTGGATCGCCTGGCCACACGCCGGGCCGCCTTCATCGCCGGTCTGTTGCTGGCGCTGCTGCCGACAGCGGTGCGCTACAGCCAGGAAGTGCGCATGTACGCGTTGCTCGGAGGACTGTTGCTCGCCGCGAGCCTGGCGCTGGTTTACTGGATCAGGCGCCCCCAGCGAAACCGCTATCTGGTGATTTACGCGTTGTTGATGAGCGCGGCCTTCTACACCCACTACTTCGCCGTTCTCGCGGTTTTGTGTCACTGGCTCTACCTGATCGCGATCCGCGTACAGCGCGGTTATCGATTCCGCCATATCCAGCGTTGGAACTGGTGGCTGGCGAACCTGGCCATCGTCGTGCTGTACCTGCCCTGGCTGCCCAATCTGTTCGACTTGATGCAGCACATGGAACAGCTCAGGGCCGGCGGCGATGTCGGCTGGGAGCCGGCCGTCACCTTGAGTTCGCTGCCGTCGATGATCTGGTCGTGGTTGATTCAGGACGATGGCGATACGTTACCGCTGCTGACGTTCGCAGCGTTGCCCCTGGCATTGCTGGCACTGGCGGCTGTCGCGGTGATGCGCGATCGCAGCGTGTCGCGCGGCAGTATGCTGTTGGCGCTGTACACCGGACTGCCGCTGCTGCTGGTATTTGCGGTGTCGTTCATCACGCCGGTCTTCGTCGAGCGCTATTTGACGGCGTACGCCCTGGGGTTGCCGATGCTGGCGGCGTTGGCCATTGACCGTTTGTACAGCCACGCACGGTTGCTCGCTTTGGCGGTGTTGTTCTCACTGATCGGCGTGGAACTGCTCGGCGTGAACAACAACGCCACCGTCGACAGCGATGATCAGTTCGACCGCGTGGTGAACTACGTCAATCGGCATTTCCTGCCGGGCGATCGTATCGTCACCAGCGACATGCTCTGGTACTTGAGCTACGTCTATTACGACCGCAGCGGTGCGCAGGTGCGCCTCTTTACTCCGCCGACAGCAGACGGCCGTTCGACACAACCGAATGAGTACGGCTTCGGCACACTGGTGAGCCGCGACGTCTATCTGGACAGCCTCGCACAATTGCCGGGGCATGGACGGGTCTGGCTGGTCGGGACGTTCGGCGCTGCGGAAGAATTCTCACCCTTACCCGCCACCTGGCAGCCCGGCGCCGAAGTCCATGCCGGCGGCGCCAACGCACGCCTGTTCATCCCCCAGCCACCACTCGACTAAAGCCGCACCTCTATAGACGCCGCTGCCGACTGCGAGCTTTTGCCTCAGGATTTACCTGACAAATCTGCCATGCCCTTGAGCAGTTCGATCGGCAACGGAAAGACGATGGTCGAGCTCTTGTCGCCGGCAATCGAACTCAAGGTCTGCATGTAGCGCAGTTGCATGGCGCCGGGCTGGCGACCGAGCATTTCGGCGGCCTGCATGAGTTTTTCCGAGGCCTGCAATTCGCCTTCGGCGTGGATCACCTTGGCGCGCCGTTCCCGCTCGGCTTCGGCCTGCTTGGCGATGGCGCGCACCATCGATTCGTTGAGATCGACGTGCTTGATCTCGACATTGGCGACCTTGATTCCCCAGGCGTCGGTCTGGGCGTCGAGCACTTGCTGGATGTCGATGTTCAGGCGTTCGCGTTCGGCCAGCAGTTCGTCCAGCTCATGTTTGCCGAGCACCGCGCGCAGGGTGGTCTGGGCCAGTTGGCTGGTGGCCATGAGGAAGTCTTCGACCTGGATGATCGCTTTCTGCGGGTCGAGCACGCGGAAGTACAGCACCGCGTTGACCTTCACCGACACGTTGTCGCGGGTGATCACGTCCTGCGGCGGCACGTCGAGGACGATGGTTCGCAGATCGACCCGGACCATTTGCTGCACCACCGGAATCAGCAGGATCAGCCCCGGCCCTTTGACCTGCCAGAAGCGTCCGAGCTGGAACACCACGCCGCGTTCGTATTCGCGCAGGATGCGGAACGTCGAGCCGGCCAGGGCGATCAGCAACAGCAGCAGCGCGACAAAACCGATTTGCAGACCCATGATCACTCTCCGAGCGGTGCCGCGTCAGTCGCGGCCACTTGCAGCAACAGACCCTTGCGCCCGACCACCCGCACCGGTTGCCCGGTGTGCAGCGGTGTGGCGCTCAGCACCTGCCAGCGTTCTCCTTGCAACTGCACCCAGCCGTTGCGGCTGTCTTCCGGTTGCACCACCGTCACCGCCGTGACACTGCCGAGCAGGCCGGCATCGCCGCTGACCGGTTGGCGCGGTCGGGTTTTCAGGGCGCGGACCAGCAGCGCGATCAGCAACAGGGCGCTGACCAGGCCGAGGCCGATCATCATCGGTACCGGCAGTTCGGCGTTGCTCAGGATCAGCGCGCCGATCACAAACATGACGATGCCGCCGAGGCCGATCACCCCGTAGTTGGGCAGCGCGGCTTCGGCGATCAGAAACGCGATGCCCAGGGTGATCAGCCACAGACCGACCGGGCTGACAGCGGTAAACGGGGTGTCTGCCGCAACCACCGATTCACTCAGCAGCAACAGGGCAAACGCACAGCAACGGATGTTCACGTGACCCTCCGCGAGAGTCAGGGGTTGTTCTTACAGTCTAGTTGAGGCTGTGGCTGGATGAATTTTGATCAATTCTCCCCGCCCCGCCAGTGGGCGGATTTCCCGGTGTGCGCGGCCGACGGGACTAGACTTTGAAGGACAGCCACAGCGTTTCATTACCGTCCGCCGCGCAGCGTCGGCGGGCACCGAGGTGCATCATGCGTATGGCCAAGAAAGTGCAGAGCAGCCTCAACCGGGCGCAATGCGAATATGACATCGTCACCCACCCGCACTCGTCCAGCAGCCTGGAAACGGCGCGGGTCTCCGGGATTGCCGCAGAACGGGTGGCCAAATCGGTGATCCTGGACGACCGTCACGGGCACTACCTGATGGCGGTGCTGCCCGCCAGCCGACACCTGGACTTGAGCAAGGTGCGCAGCAGCGGCGAATGGCAAATCACCCGCGAAAGCAATCTGGCGCACATTTTCGACGACTGCGAACGCGGCGCCGTACCGCCACTGGGCGATTCCTATGGCCTGGACATGGTCATCGACCCGCTGCTGACCCGGCAGAAAGACATCTACCTGGAAGCCGGCAACCACAACAACCTGCTGCACATGAGCATGCCCGAGTTCCTGAAAATGGTGCCGCATGCGCAGGTGCGGGAGTTGAGTCAGTAGCTTTTTTAGCGTCTGTGCCGACGCCAATCGCGAGCAAGCCCGCTCCCACAGGTTCTGCGCTAAACCTGTGGGAGCGGGCTTGCTCGCGAAAAATCTTTCACACCCTATAAATCTCGCAGGAGTTCCGACATGGAAAACCCGACGCACAGCCTCCCATCCCTGTTCAAGCAACTCGGCCTGGACAACGACCCGGTCAGCATCGACCAGTTCATCGCCACCCATTCCCCGCTCAAACCCGAACTGCACCTGTGCGACGCGTTTTTCTGGAGCGAGAGCCAGGCGGATTTCCTGCGGGACGAGATTCTCGATGATGCGGATTGGGCAGAGGTGGTGGATCAGCTGGATGTGATGTTGAGGAAGGGGCGGGGCGCTTAGTCAGCGTAAAATTTCGTCACAGGATATCCTCAATCGCCCTCTCTATCTGGGGTAGCTTCCGATTTCAAAGAAGACTGGAAGCTGAAAAATGCAAAGATTCCCCCCGGTAAAAATGATCAGTGTCGAGGCTTTTAAAGAAAATTTTGATGCGGTAATCGAGGACGTCAAATATGAGCCAGTCGTTTTACAAAAGCACAGTCAAGTTTTAGCTGTCCTGCTTTCCGCATCATTGTATGAGGCGGTTATTGAACGGCTGGACGATCAGTATTTGGCGTTGATCATTCACTCGCGACGCAATGAAATTGGAAAACCCATCGAGCTGGATCAACTGTAAAAAACCTTCGAGGAGATTTGTTTCAAAACTTGACTGAATTTCCCCTCCAATGCGATATTGATAGTTAGCAAACTAACAGTGTGTGCATTCCCTCGTGCCGAATAACCTCGACGCTCTCCAGATGAACATCAGCAGTGCCATGGTGGTGGCCGCCAGGCATTGGCGGAAGATCTGCCAGACCACGCTGGTCAACTATGGAATTTCCGAAGCCTGCGCCGTCCCGTTGTTGATGATCGGGCGGTTGGGCGAGGGTGTGCGCCAGGTGCAGGTGGCGCAGGCGGCGGGGATGGAGTCGCCGTCGCTGGTGCGCCTGCTCGATCAGTTGTGTCACGCCGGGTTTGTCTGCCGCACCGAAGATGCCCAGGACCGTCGCGCCAAATGCCTGAGCCTGACCGACGCCGGCCGTGAGCTGGTGCAAGCGGTGGAGGCGCAACTGGTACGTCTGCGTCATGAAGTGCTCGAAGGCATCGACCAGCGCGATCTGGAGGCTACGCTTCGAGTACTGAGAGCTTTTGAGGCGGCCACTCCGCCAACGGTGATCAATCCGTGAACGGGTTCTTTTCCGGCATGCCCCCGGCGCGGGACTGGTTCTACGGGGTCCGCACGTTTGCGGCCTCGATGACCGCGCTGTACATCGCCTTGCTCATGCAGATGCCGCGTCCGTACTGGGCGATGGCCACGGTGTACATCGTTTCCAGCCCTTTCCTCGGCCCGACCAGTTCCAAGGCGTTGTATCGGGCGATCGGCACGTTTCTCGGTGCGGCGGCGGCGGTGTTGTTCGTGCCGATGTTCGTCCAGAGCCCGTATGTGCTGGTGGTGGTCATCGCCTTGTGGACGGGTATTCTGCTGTTTCTGTCCCTGCATTTGCGCACCGCCAACAACTACGCGCTGATGCTGGCCGGCTACACCTTGCCGTTGATCGCCCTGCCGGTGGTGGATAACCCGCTGGCGGTGTGGGACGTGGCCGAGTCGCGGACCGAGGAAATCTTTCTCGGCATCGCCGTAGCGGCGGTGGTCGGCGCAATGTTCTGGCCACGACGCCTGGCGCCGGTGTTCAACGACGCCGTGGGCAAATGGTTCGCCGACGCCACGACCTACAGCCTGAAATTCCTCAGCCGCGACGTGCAGCCCGAAGAGGTCGCAGCCCTGCGCATGGCCATGGTCGGCAGTTTCAACAGCCTGGAGTTGATGATCGGCCAGTTGCCGCACGAAGGTGCGCGGCCGCAAACCGTACGCAACACCAAGGAACTGCGCGGCCGGATGATTCACCTGCTGCCGGTGATCGATGCCCTCGAAGATTCGCTTTACGCCCTCGAAAGGCGCACGCCCGAGCTGGTGGAAAAGTTCGCACCACTGCTCACCGCGACTCGCGAATGGCTCGGCCACAAAGACGCCGATCTCGACCGCTGGCAAGCCCTGCGGGATCAGCTCGAAGCGCTGCAACCGAGCGCCGAAGCCCTGGAAGATCGCAAACAGTTGCTGTTTTCCAACGCGCTGTATCGCCTCGGCGAGTTCATCGATCTTTGGCAGGACTGCCGCAGCCTGCAGGACGCGATTCTGTGCGAACGTCAGGACAGCTGGCGCGCGGTCTATCGCCACTGGCGCCTTGGGCGTCTGACGCCATTCATCGACCGCGGGCTGATGCTGTATTCGGTGGCCTCGACCATTCTGGCGATCATCGTTGCCTCGGTGTTGTGGATCCTGCTGGGCTGGACCGACGGCGGCAGCGCGGTGATTCTGGCGGCGGTGTCATGCAGCTTCTTCGCCTCGATGGACGACCCGGCGCCGCAGATTTACCGGTTCTTTTTCTGGACCGGAATGTCGGTGCTGTTTGCCAGTCTGTACCTGTTTCTGGTACTGCCGAACCTGCATGACTTTCCGATGCTGGTGCTGGCGTTCGCGGTGCCGTTCATCTGTGTCGGCACCCTGACGGTGCAGCCACGCTTCTACCTCGGCATGCTGCTGACGCTGGTCAACACCTCGTCGTTCATCAGCATTTCCGGTGCTTACGACGCGGACTTCTTTGCCTTCGTCAATTCCAACCTGGCGGGCCCGATTGGGTTGTTGTTCGCGTTTATCTGGACCCTGATCGCCCGGCCGTTCGGCGCCGAACTGGCGGCCAAGCGCCTGACCCGTTTCAGCTGGAAAGACATCGTCAGCATGACCGAACCCGCGAACCTCGCCGAACACCGGCAACTGGGTGTGCAACTGCTCGACCGTCTGATGCAGCACCTGCCGCGTCTGGCGCTGACCGGGCAGGACACCGGCATCGCCATGCGCGAAGTGCGCGTAGGGCTGAACCTGCTCGACCTGCTCGCCTACACACCGCGAGTGACGGGCGCGCCGAACGCGTTGCTCAAGCAAGTGGTGGCAGAGGTCGGCGAGTATTTCCGGGCCTGCCTCAAGGCCGGCGAACGCCTGCCGGCGCCAAGCGCCTTGCTGATGACCATGGATCGCACCCGCCGTGCGCTCAACGGCCACGGCGATGAAGAAACCCGGCTCAATCTGTTGCACGCCTTGAGCGGTTTGCGCCTGGCGCTGTTGCCCGGCGTGGAATTCGTTTCCAACGCAGAGCCCGAAGAACCGCTGCCCGAAGGAGCGCCCCTATGATCGGTGATCTGGATATCAGCGGCATTTTCCTGCCGACCCTGCTGGTGTTGATGGGCATCACTTATGTGTTGTTTGTGTTGGTACACGGCGTGCTCACACGCCTGCATTTCTACCGTCTGGTCTGGCACCGGGCATTGTTCAACGTGGCTCTCTACGCCTTGATGCTGTACGGCGTGGATTCACTCAGTCGATACCTGATGACATGAAAAAACCGTTTCTGACCCTCGGTCGCGTCGTCCTGACGCTGCTGATCGTGACTTTCGCCGTCGTCGTGGTCTGGCGCATGGTGATGTATTACATGTTCGCGCCCTGGACCCGCGACGGCCACATTCGCGCCGACATCGTGCAGATCGCCCCGGACGTGTCCGGGCTGATCCAGCAGGTCGAAGTGAAAGACAACCAGTTGGTGAAGCGCGGCCAGGTGCTGTTCAGCATCGACCAGGACCGTTTCAAACTGGCGCTGCGCCAGGCCAGGGCGGCGGTCGCCGATCGCGAAGAAACCCTGGCTCAGGCGCAGCGTGAAGCCAAGCGTAACCGTGGTCTGGGCAATCTGGTGCCGGCCGAACAGCTGGAAGAAAGCCTGTCGAAAGTGGCCCGCGCGCAATCGGCCCTGGCCGAAGCGCTGGTGGCGGTGGACAGCGCTCAGCTCAACCTCGATCGCTCGGTGATCCGCAGCCCGGTGGACGGCTACGTCAACGACCGTGCGCCACGCTCGCAGGAATTCGTCACCGCCGGGCGTCCGGTGTTGTCGGTGGTCGACAGCAATTCGTTCCACATCGACGGCTATTTCGAAGAAACCAAACTCGACGGCATCCACATTGGGCAATCGGTGGATATCCGCGTGATCGGCGACCGCGCCCGCTTGCGCGGACATGTCGAAAGCATCGTCGCCGGTATCGAAGACCGCGACCGTTCGAGCGGCAGCAACCTGCTGCCCAACGTCAATCCGGCGTTCAGTTGGGTGCGTCTGGCGCAACGGATCCCGGTGCGCATTGCCTTCGACGACGTACCGGATGATTTCCGCATGATCGCCGGGCGTACCGCCACTGTGTCGATCATCGACGATCAACCGCAGGAGCCCGCCAAATGAGCAGGGCTCTGATGATCGCCGGTTTGGGCATGATGCTGTCGGCCTGCTCGATGGTCGGGCCGGACTACCACGTGCCCGAAGACGCGGCGATCCAGCGCAAGGATTTCCAGGGCGACCTGGCGGTGGCCGGCAAACCGGTGGTGTCGGCCCCGGTGCCGGCGGACTGGTGGCGGCTGTACCAGGATCCGCGTCTGGATCAACTGGTGCAGCAGGCCATGGCGTCCAACACCGATCTGCGAGTGGCGGCGGCGAACTTGTCGCGGGCCCGTGCGCAGGTCGATGAAGCCGAAGCGGCCGGTGGCTGGAGCGGCGGCGTGAAGATGGGCGCGCAACGCTTGCAGGAATCCGGCGAGGCGTTCCTGCTGCCGGAGAAAGTGCCGGTGGCCAACATCGGCGATATCGGCATCAGTGCGTCCTATCAGTTCGATCTGTGGGGCACGTTGCAACGCGGGATCGAAGCGGCGAAGGCCAACGCCGACGCGACCCAGGCCGCGGCCGATACCGCGCGCATCACTCTGGTCGCCGACGTGGTGCGGGCCTACACCCAGGTCTGCGCGGCCAACGAAGAACGGGAAATCGCCCAGCATTCCCTCGACCTGCAATCCCAGAGCACCACCCTGATCCAGCGCCTGCGCGATGCCGGGCGTGGCGACGAAACCCAGGTCACCCGTTCGCAGACCCAATTCAAATCCCTGCGCGCCGACATGCCGCGTTATGAGGCGGCGCGGCAGGCCGGGTTGTTCCGGCTGTCGATGCTGCTGGCCAAGCCTGTCGATCAACTGCCGGCCGGCACCGCGACCTGTGCCGAGCTGCCGAAAATCGCGCAACTGGTGCCAGTCGGTGACGGCGCCGCGCTGCTCAAGCGTCGGCCGGACATCCGCCAGGCCGAGCGGCGTCTGGCGGCCGCGACCGCCGGGATCGGCATCGCCACCGGCGAGCTGTACCCGGACATCAGTTTCGGCGCGACGATCGGCACCGTCGGCATTCTGGATAACCTTGGCAAACCCTCCACCAACCGCTGGGGCTTCGGCCCGTCGCTGAGCTGGAGCGTGCCGACCAACGGCGCCCGGGCCCGCATCCGTGAAGCCGAAGCCACGACCCAGGGCGCGCTGGCGCATTTCGACGGCGTGGTGCTCAACGCCATCCGTGAAACCCAGACCGGCCTGTCCCAGTACTCCGCGCTGCTGCAACGCCGCGATGCACTGGCCGATGCCGAGCAGTCGGCGAAACTGGCGGCGGATCAGACACACCGCTTCTTCCAGGCCGGCCGCGAGTCGTTCCTCGCCGACCTGCAGGCCACCCGCACCTACACCGATGTCACCGCGCAACTGGCCGCCGCCAACACCCAGGTTGCCATGAGCCAGATCGATTTGTTCCTCGCCCTGGGCGGCGGTTGGGAAAGCGGACGAACGCAAGCCTCGAGCGCCAGCAAACCCTGAGGCCGTTGCTATGCTTTGAAGTATTGAAAGGGCGCCCCGAACCAGGCGCCTTTTCAGTGCACATCGCTAGCGCAGGTCTAGGGGAAACCAATAATGAAAAACCCTTACGCTCTTGGCTTCTGGTGCGCCCTGGTAGCCCTGGTGCTGCTGTCGGCCACCTACTTCTACGGCATCATGCTGGCCCACCAGATCGACAAGGCAATGGTCTTTCTCGACAGCACCGTGGCGCTGATCGCGGTCATGGCGATCGTGGTCGTGGCGTCGGCGCTGGTGCAGACCCAGCGACTCAAAAAACGCCAGCTTGAGCAAAGCAAGACGCTGCTGCTGATCTGGGACACCAAAGTCGCGCTGCGCAAAGTCGAAACCGTATTCGACCGCTACTTCTGGGGAGGCTACTGGCAGCCGGGGCGTACCTTCGCCGAAGTCATGGGCGAGCTCACCGGCACGCCGCTGGAAAAAAGCCTCGAAGCCCTGAAAAAACAATGTCTGGCCCTCGACCGACAAGTCGCCGGCGACGGCTGGCACTGGCTCAACAACGCCCGCGAACTGTCGGACGTCGCCACAGCCATGGCCCGCGAGCGTTATCAACTGGATTTCTGCGACCCACGCAGCGACGGGCCGGGCGGAGCGGTGATCGACCGGGATTTCGAAGTGCTGGTGTACACCTGGACCGCGCGGCTGAAAAGCTTCGACCATCAGCTGGACGAGATCGAGGTTCAATACTCCTGAGCCCGAAAAGATCGCCGAACCCGGCGATCTTTTTGTTTGTCCATGTCTTGTCGACATTCTTTAACCTTTAAACATTGGGCTGCCAGGCGCACCCGGTGCTAATCTCCACCGCTAAATTCAGCGGAGTCGCGCCACGGCCCGGTCACGGGTTCAGGGAAGACGACCACACTTTCAGCCACGGAAATCGATCAGGTCATTCATGAATAAATCAGCAGGCGTGCTTCTCGGAATTGTTGTGGCCATTGGCGCCATCAGCGTAGGCGGGGCCTGGTACACCGGCACCAAAATCGAAGGCGTGCTGAACAACGCCGTCGCCAATGCCAACAGCGAGTTGCAGACCGCCATGGCCGGCTCCAACGGCAGTGCGTCGCTGGAACTGGTATCGCTGGAGCGCAACACCTTCAGCAGCACCGCGCACTATCGCCTCAAGGGCGAGGGTGAAATGTTCGGCGAAGCGCCGGTCGAGCTGCTGTTCGTCGACCACATCGAACACGGCCCGCTGCCGTTCTCGCGTCTGGTGTCGCTGAAATGGCTGCCGGTCATGGCCACCAGTCACTTCGAGCTGGAAAAGACCCCGATCACCGAAAAATGGTTTGCCGCCACCAAGGGCGCGGCGCCGCTCAAAGGTGTGGTCAACATCGGCTACGACCAGTCCACCACCGGCAACCTCGAACTGCTGCCACTGGAAACCGCGCTGGATGACAAGTCGAACCTGAAGTTTTCCGGCTTGAACATGGATATTTCCGCCAGCGCCCAGGCCCAGAAGGTCAAGGCCGACGGCTACATGGACAGCCTGCGCCTGACCACGGTCGCCGAAGACCAGACCCCGGTGCAGATCGAACTCAATGGCCTGACCCTGGCCAGCAACCTCGCCAAGAGTACCTACGGCTATTACACCGGCGAGAACACCCTGGAGCTGACCAGCAGCAAGACCACCTTCGGCGCCAAGCAGTCGGTGCTGGGCGTGAAGAACTTCGAAATGAAGAACCGTACCGAAGAGAACGGCAGCAACGCCTCCGGCCGTGCCGACTACAAGGTCGCTGAAGTGACTCTCAACGACAAGAAGATCGGTTCGGCCAACCTGGCCATGAGCCTGAAGAACCTCGACATCCCGTCGGCCATGTCGCTGATGCAGATCTATCAGACCAAGCTGCAGCCTTACGAAAAAGCTGCTGCCGAAGCCACCGCCGCCGGCCTGCCGGCACCGGAGCTGAACCTGACCGAGGCCGAGTCGACCCAGGTCAAGGCCGACCTGCAGAAACTGCTGGCCGCCGGGCCGCAACTGGCGCTGGAAGACCTGTCGCTGAAAACCGCCAACGGCGAAAGCCGGGCGAATCTGGTGCTTGATCTGACCAAGCCTGCATCGATGGACCTGCCACCGGATCAACTGGGCAAACAGTTGATCGCGCTGCTGGACATCAATGTGTTGGTGTCCAAGCCGATGCTGGTCGACCTGCTCAGCGTGCAGGCGCAAATCGATGGCCAGACCGATGCCAAGGCCATCGTCGACCAGGCCAGCGCTGGCGCCGACATGTTTGCCGGCATGGCCGTCGGTTCGCAGCTGGCGACCCTGGATGGCACCAACGTTGTCACCAAGCTGCATTACGCCGCCAATCAGGTTGAATTCAACGGCCAGAAGATGACCGTCGAGCAGTTCGTGGGCTTCCTGATGAGCAAGTTCGGCAGTATCGAACAGCCTCAGTAAACGCCTCGCGCGTCACCGAAACGCCCGGCCTCTGCACCCGCAGACGCCGGGCGTTTTGCTGTCTGGCATCCGGGTCAACGGTCAGCCGGGGCCAGTCCTCGTCACGAATCTGAACAATTATTGTGTTCTGAATATTGATCTACGCTTGCGTGCAAGACTGCTTGGATAGCTTGGCCAGGTGATCTACTTGGCCTCCGTTACGAATTGGGCAAGGGGGGGCACTGCTACCCGGCTGGCCATGTAAGGATGCTGACGAATGCCGCGTATTGATGGTCCTGTATTACATCGTGGTTTACGCCCTTTGTTTCGAGTCGCGCTGTGCAGCCAGTTGCTCTGGCCGGCGTTCGCGTTCGCCGCCACGGCCTACGATCAAATGGTGCTCGACGCCCGGGCCGGGCATTACACACCCGCGCTGACCGTTTTGCGTCAGGTGCCGCCGGCCCAGGCCACCACCGGCCAGGTCAGCGATCACCTGCAAATCGCCGGTTGGGCCGGACTTGATGCGGAAGTGGTGCAGGTCTACGAGACCCAGGGTCGTGGCCGCGCACTGCCGGTTCAGGCGCTGACCGCCACCGCCCGGGCCTACCGCAACCTCAAGCGCTGGGATCAGGCGATCCAGGTCTACAACCAGGCCCTGACCCTGGAGCCGGACAACGCCGACCTGCAACTCGGTCTCGCGCTGACCCAGGCCGACTCCGGCAAGCCTGACGAAGGGGTGATCCGCGCCCGTTCGCTGGTCGCCGCCAAACCCGATGATCCTGCTCGCCGACTGGCGCTGGGCTACGCCTTGAGTCGCGCCGGCAAGCCGTACGACGCGCTGTTCGAATACGACCAGGCCTTCATGCGCGCCGGCAACAAACCCGAGGTCGCCCGCGAATACGTGGTCGCCCTGCAAAAGGCGCGTCTGCCGGAGCCGGCGCTGCGGCTTGCCAGGCAGCGTCCGGGGTTGATCGATCCCGTCACCTTGCGTCGACTGGAAGGTGATCTGGCCGCCGAACGCGTGCGCCTGGCCGAACTGGCCACCCGCAGCGAAAAAGAACGCTACGTGATCGCCGACCGCGCCCTGGCCGACTACGACCAGTTGCTCGCCACCTGGACCCCGGACGCCAGCGCCCACGATGACGTGACCCGCTGGCGCATCGACCGCATGGGCGCACTCAAGGCCCGGGCGCGCACCGCCGAAGTCATCAGCGAATACCAGAAGCTGCAAGCCGAAGGCGTGAAGATCCCGACCTACGCCCTGCGCTGGGTGGCGGCGTCCTATCTGGATCAGCGCCAGCCGGAAATCGCCACCGATCTTTACCGTCAGGTGCTGGCGGCGCCGGACGCCGATGTCGGCGACCGACTCGAAGACACCACGGCGCTGTATTACTCGCTTCTGGAAAGCGACCGCGCCGAAGAGGCGCGCAAGGTTGCTGAGGATCAGGCCAAGGCGCAGAAGCCGCGTGTCGAACTCAAGGGCTTGCCGATCGGCAACCCCAACGACGAATGGATGGACGCCCAGCAACTGGCGGCACAGGCCGGCACCTATGGCTCCGACCTGCCTCACGGTGAAGAGCGTTTGCAGACCCTGGTGGATCAGGCACCGGGCAACATCGGCCTGCGCCTGGCCCAGGCCGATCTGTACCTGGCCCGCAACTGGCCGCGCCGCGCGGAAAACCAGCTCAAGGAAACCGAAAGCATCGCGCCGCGCGACATGGGCCTGGAAGTCGCGCAGGCCCGCACCGCCATGGACCTCCAGGAATGGCGGCAGATGGATGCGCTGACCGATGACGTGGTGGCGCGTTTCCCCGACAACCGTCAGGTCCAGCGTCTGGCCCGTGAACGTGAAGTGCACGACATGTCCGAGCTGCGCGTCGAGGCCTACGGCGGCAAGGCCAACGGCGGCAGCGGTGGCGATGCCGGCGCGGTCTCCGGCAGCCGGGATTTCGGTATCCAGACCACCCTTTACAGCCCGCCGATCGATGAAGACTGGCGAGTGTTCGCCGGGGCCGGATACGCCACTGGCGATTTTGCCGAGGGCACCGGCCACCACCGCTTCCAGCGTGTCGGCCTGGAGCGTCGCACCCGCGACATGACCCTCGAAGCCGAAGTGTCGAATCATTCCTACGGTTTCGGCGACAAGCAGGGCGCGCGTCTGGCGATTGCCCGGGATATCAACGACCACTGGCAATACGGCGGCAGCCTTGAATACCTCTCGGCCGAAACCCCGCTGCGGGCATTGAACAGCGACATCAAGGCCAACGGCGGCAGCGGTTTCATCCGTTGGCGCGGCAACGAGAGCCGCGAGTGGCGGCTGGCGGTCAGCCCGTCGCACTTCAGCGACGGCAACAACCGCGTCGAAGCCTTGCTGACCGGAAAAGAGGGCGTCTACAGCGCGCCGAACCTGCAAGTCGATGCGGGCCTGGAAGTGGGCACCAGCCACAACTCAAAGTCCGATGACGTGCCGTACTTCAACCCGAAGTCGGACTTCAGCGTCATGCCGCTGCTCAACGTCAATCACGTGCTGTACCACCGCTACGAAACCGCCTGGAGCCAGCAGTTCCAGGCCGGAGCGGGCACTTACAGCCAGCGTGATCACGGCACCGGCGGCATGGCATTGCTCGGTTACGGCCAGCGCTACGCCTGGAACGACGTGTTCGAGGTGGGCGGTTTGTTCAGCGTGATCAACCGGCCCTACGACGGTGACCGGGAAACCGATCTGCGTCTGCTCGTCGACCTCACTTTCCGCTTCTAGAAGAGTTTGAAGATGCCTTTGATTTCGCGTTTCTTCCTTCTGCTGGGAGTGCTGCTGGTCAGCGCCTGCGCCCAGCAAGCCCCGGCCTTTGCGCCGCCGTCCGAGCGACCGCTGGCAGCCAATGAAAAGCCCTGGCCGAAAAACCACGTGCTGGGCATTGCCTACCACGATGTCGAAGATCGTGACCCCGATCAGGCGGTGGTGGCGGTGCGTACCGAGCGCCTGCTCGAACAGCTCGCCTGGCTGCGGGAGAACAACTACAAACCGGTGACGGTCGACCAGATCATGGCCGCGCGCCAAGGCGGGCCGGAACTGCCGCCCAAGGCAATCCTGCTCAGCTTCGACGACGGTTACTCAAGCTTCTACACCCGAGTGTTGCCGGTATTGCGCGCCTACAACTGGCATGCGCTGCTGGCGCCGGTCGGTACCTGGATCGATACGCCGCTGAACCAACCGGTGGATTTCGCCGGCACGCCGCGTCCGCGCTCGGACTTCCTGACCTGGGCTCAGGTGCGGGAAATCTCGCAATCGGGCCTGGTGGAAATCGCCGCCCACACCGATGCCAATCACAAAGGCATTCTCGCCAATCCGCAAGGCAACCTGCAGCCGGCGGCCGCGACCCGACGCTACGATCCGGTGAGCAAGCGCTACGAATCCGAAGCCGATTTCCAGGCGCGGATCCGCGCCGACGTGCAAGCGATCTCGGAGAAAATCCGCAAGAACACCGGTAAGAAACCGCGCGTCTGGGTCTGGCCTTACGGCACGGCGGACGGCACGTCGCTGACCGTGGTCAGCGAAGAGGGCTATGAAATGGCCCTGACCCTCGATGACGGCCTCGATGCCCTCGACAACCTGATGAGCGGGCCGCGTTTCCTGGTGGCTTCCGACCCTGACGGCGAGCACTTCGCCAACAGCGTGGTCGGCGTGCAATCGGATTTCACCATGCGCGTGGTCCACGTCGATCTGGACAACGTCTACGACCCGGACCCGGCGCAGCAGGAAATCAACCTCGGCAAACTGATCCAGCGCATGGCCGACATGGGCGCCAACACCGTGTTCCTGCAAGCCTTCGCCGATCCGAAGGGCGATGGGCTGGTGCATTCGCTGTACTTCCCCAACCGTCATCTGCCGATGCGCGCCGACCTGTTCGACCGCGTCGCCTGGCAATTGCGTACCCGGGCTCACGTGAAGGTCTTCGCGTGGATGCCGGTGCTGAGTTTCGAGCTGGATTCGAAGTTGCCACGGGTGACGCGCTGGGATCCGAAGACCGGCACGACCGCGGTCGACCCGGATCAATACAAACGCCTGTCGCCGTTCGATCCCGAAGTGCGGCGGATCATCGGCGAGATCTACGAAGACGTGGCACGCCTGACTTCGGTCGACGGCATTCTCTACCACGACGACGCAGTGCTTTCGGACTTCGAAGACGCCAGCCCGCAGGCACTGAAGGCTTACGCCGCCCAAGGCTTGCCGGGCTCGATCGCCGCCCTGCGTGACGATCCGGCAGCGATGCAGCGCTGGACGCGGTTCAAGAGCCGTTACCTGATCGACTTCACCAACGAACTCACCGCCAAGGTGCGCGCGATTCGTGGCCCGCAAGTGCTCACCGCACGCAACATCTTCGCCGAGCCGGTGCTCAATCCGCACAGCGAAGCGTGGTTCGCGCAGAACCTCGACGACTTCCTCGGGACCTACGACTGGACGGCGCCGATGGCCATGCCGCTCATGGAAAAACAGACCCATGCGCAATCCGGCCCGTGGCTCGAAGAGCTGGTGGCGAAGATCAAACAGCGCCCTGGTGCGCTGGACCGCACGGTGTTCGAACTGCAAGCCCGAGACTGGACGAAAAAGGACCAGGCCGACATCGACGGCGCACAACTGGCCGACTGGATGAGCCGCCTCAAGCGTCAGGGCGCCACCAGTTTCGGCTACTACCCGGACAACTTCCTCGAGAACCTGCCGGACCTGAAAACCGTGCGGCCTGCGCTCTCCAACAAATGGAACCCATGACATGCTGGATAGACTGCTGGCCCTGCTTGTTCTGGCGATCGTCCTCGGCGTCCCGCTGGGGCTGATCTTCCTGGTCACCGGGCAATTCCTGATGGACTTCGTGTTCTTCTACCCGCTGTTCATGTCCGGGTTGTGGATTTCCGGTGGCCTGTATTTCTGGCTGCACTGGGAACGGCACTGGCCGTGGAAGGACGACACCCTGCCGCCACCGCTGGAAGGCGAACCGCTGATTTCGATCCTGATCCCTTGCTACAACGAGGGCGACAACGCCGCCGACACCATCCACGCGGCGCTGGCGCAGCATTACCCGAACATCGAAGTCATCGCGATCAATGACGGCTCCAAGGACAACACCGCGCAAGTGCTGGATGCGCTGGCCAAGGAAGACCCACGGCTGCGGGTGCTGCACCTGGCGGAAAACCAGGGCAAGGCCGTGGCCCTGCGCATGGGCGCCATCGCTGCGCGCAGCGAATATCTGGTGTGCATCGACGGTGACGCGCTGCTGGCGCCGAACACCGCCGCTTACCTTGTGGCGCCGATGCTCGACAACGCACGACTGGGTGCGGTGACCGGCAACCCACGGATCCGCACACGTTCGACTCTGGTCGGGCGGGTTCAGGTCGGCGAGTTCTCGTCGATCATCGGGCTGATCAAGCGCACCCAGCGGGTGTTCGGGCGGATCTTTACGGTGTCGGGTGTGATCGTCGCGTTCCGCCGCACCGCGCTGAACCGGGTTGGCTACTGGAGCCCGGACATGATCACCGAAGACATCGACATCAGCTGGAAGCTGCAACTGGACCACTGGAGCATTTTCTACGAGCCCCGTGCCCTGTGCTGGATCCTGATGCCGGAAACCCTGCGCGGTCTGTGGAAACAGCGTCTGCGCTGGGCCCAGGGCGGCGCCGAAGTGCTGTTCAAGAACATTCGCGGGATCTGGCAGTACCGCCACCGTTACCTGTGGCCGCTGCTGTTCGAATACTGCCTGTCGACCGGTTGGGCGTTCACCTTCCTGTTGTCGGTGATCTTCTGGGCCGTCGGCAAGTTCGTGGTCATGCCTGAAGCCATTGCGGTCGATCACCTGATGCCCCCGGCGTTCACCGGTCTGCTGCTGGCGTTTGTCTGCCTGGTGCAGTTCGCGGTCAGCATCATCATTGACCGTCGTTACGAGCCGGGCCTGGGCAAGACCATGTTCTGGGTGGTCTGGTATCCGATTGCGTTCTGGTTCGTCAGCCTGCTGACCACGCTGGTCAGTTTCCCCAAAGTCTTGTTCGGCCAACACCAGAAGCGTGCGCGCTGGGTCAGTCCCGACCGGGGTATCAAGCCGCTCGGGGACGATGAAGAGGAGGTTATCAAATGAAAATCATCCGAACCCGCCAACGGCCGTTTCTGGTGGTGGTCGATGCGTTCTTCACCGTGCTGGCCTGGATCGGCCTGCTGTATCTGCTGGCGCGCGGTCTATGGCCGCTGATCGAGACCCACGAAGGCGGGCCGCGCATCGACAATTCGGCGTTCGAAGCCCTTGGCACCTTGCAGATTTACCTGTGGGTGGCGCTGGTCAACGCGGTGATCCTGATCGGCTGGGCGCGCTATCAGCAACGCAAGAGCCGAAGCTTCGCCCAGCGCCGCCTGCCGTCCCCGGTGGTCGACGATGAAGGGCTGAGCCGCAGCTTCAAATTGTGTGACGAGCGCTTTCAGAAATTGCGCGGCCCGGGCGTGATGACCATCCACAACGATCAGGACGGCGACGTCAGCCATGTGGTGCCGCATCTGTGGCCGGTTCAGCCGCAAGAGCTGCCACCACCGCTGGCCCCGCTGGAGCATCCTCGGGTGATATTTCTGCACGCCGAGGACGACGACAACCGCGAGCCGCTGAACCGGATCACCTGACGGCGCGAATCAGCCGCCAGGCTTCATCCATCGGCAGCGGTTGTTTCATGCGCTCGGCCAGCAGCGCCATCGCCCGTTCCTGCTCACAGGCCACCGCCGCCGCCACCACGCCTTTGTTCCCGAACAGCCCGATAAACGGTGGCTGTTCGGGTTCGCCGATAAATTCGACCGCATCCCACGCCTCGGCGTGACCGAGATAGTCGTAGTTGCGGCCGAAATGCCAGGTCCAGAAATACGGCACGTCGAGGTAATGCTCGTCGCCACCGAGCAGGTTGGCGGCGGCGATCCACGCGTGCTGCTGGGCCAGGCGCCAGTGTTCGATGCGTTGTGGTTTGCCGTTCAACGGGAAGGTGGCGATATCGCCAATCGCCCACAGGTCGTCAGCCACGCGCAGGCTGGCATCGACCAACAGTGATTGATCGTCCTCGCGCGGCAGGTCGCCGAAGGCTTCGGTGGCCGGATGCACGCCGATTCCCGCCAACACCAGATCCGCCGACAGGCGCAGGCCGTTGTCGAGCAACACCGCCTCGACCTTGCCGTCGCCGGTGATCTCCCTGGCTTCGTGATCGGTGATGAATTTCACGCCGTGTTCTTCATGCAGTGCCCGGATCGCCTTGCCCACGGCTTCACCGAATTGCGCCGCGAAGGGAATCTCGTGACGCGCCAGCACCGTCACCTCGAGACCGTGCTGGCGCAGGGCCGAGGCGCATTCGAGCGCAATGAAACTGTCACCGATGATCACCGCGCGCTGGCCCGGCTGGGCGGCGTCCATGATGGATTGCGCCTGGGCTTTGCAGCGCAGGACAAATACTTGAGGCAGGTCGGCGCCGGGTAGTTCCAGCGTGTTCGGCGTTGCGCCGGTGGCCAGCACCGCCGCGCTGTAATGCAGTGTGCGGCCATCGCTCAGGTGAAGGGTTTTGGTATCGGCATCGAGCCCTGTGACCTCGCCTGAAACCCGGTTGATGTGCTGTTCGCGGTAAAAATCGTCATCGCGCAGGGGCGGGGTTTCCGCCGACGGCATTTCCCCGGACAGCACGAATTTGCTCAGCACCGTTCGGTCGTAGCCGGCGTCCGGCTCGCGGTCGATCAGCACGATTCGCCCGCCGAAGCCTTTTTCCCGCAGGGCGGCGGCGCAGGCCGTTCCCCCGGCACCGGCGCCGACGATCACAAAGGTGCGCGGGTCGTCCTGCGGCGGGGTGTGCGGATCCGGCAGCGGCTGGTCATCGACCCACACCTCGTCGCCGCGCAGTTCCAGCGGATAACGCTTGAGGCTGTCCAGCGCCGGTGGCTCGCACAACGCGCCATCTTCGGCACGAAAAGCTGCCTTGTGCCACGGGCAGATCAGCCGGCCGTGGCACAACGCTCCTTCCGCCAGCGGCGCGCCGGCGTGCGGGCATTGCCCCTGAAAGGCACGCAACTGGCCGGCGGCGCGCAGCAGGACGATCTTGCAGTCGCCGATTTGCACCTCCAGCCCACGGTCTTCAGGCACATCGGCGAAACGGGCGACACGGTGCAGGGTCATGGTCGTGCTCCTCACAGGCATTTCTCATACGAGTTTGGGCCGCATTGCGAGGTTCAGCCATTTGCCACTGCCACGGCACGAACGGTACGGCTATAGTTTGCAGGCCGACGAAGGCCCAACTGCACAAGGTGCTCCCGGAATGACCCGATTGACCTCTCTCAACCCTTGGCTGGCGGCCGTTGCCGTCGCCCTTTGCGTGCAGTTTCCGGCGCAGGCCCAGGAGCGTTTCACCCTCAGCATTCCCGGCGTGTCGGATAACCGCCTGTTCACCTCGGCGGCGGCCAGCGATGCGGCCGGCTGCGGCGGCAAGAACCAGTCGCCGGCCCTGAGCTGGAACGCCGGCCCGAGCGGAACCCTGAGCTACGCCATCGTCATGCACGATCCGGACGGCCAGAAAGGCGCGGGTGTCGATCACTGGATTCACTACGGCATCAAGGCCACGACCCGGCAGATTGCCGCCGGCGTTGGCGCCAAATCGGCCCTTGAAGGCGTCGGTGGCACCAACAGCAAAGGCACCACCAGCTACGTCGGCCCGTGCCCACCGGTGGGCGACAGCGCGCACCACTACATCATCCAGATCTACGCCCTGGATCTGGCCCCGGACGCCTTGCCCGCCGGCCTGACCCGCGCCCAGCTGATGGAAAAAATCAAAGGCCACGTGCTGCGCAACAGCAGTGCGGTGCGGCGTTATCACCGCTGAAAAAAATTTTTGGCGAGGTTTAACCCGAACGCAAAGGGCTGCCCGTCTCAGGGGATGAATGGATCAATTCTTCCCCGAGGTCAGCCCCCATGTCCCTTCCTTCCACGCTTCTGCGCCCCCTTGCTGCCAGTGTGTTGCTGGTGGTTGCCGGTTGCGGCGTTTCCTCCAGCCCGGAAACCACCGTCATGCCACCTCCGGCGCAGACTGAACTGAAATCTTCCGTGCAGCCCGAAGTGGTCATGGCCGACAGCGCGATGGCCAAACGCAGTGTACGGGCGGCGCCGATCGCCAGTTTTGCACCGCTGCCGGCCGCTGAAAGTTATCCACAGGGCTATCGCGACGAACAGCGCGAGCAGTACGCCAAGCTGGCCGACAACCCGATCCACAGCGTCGCCGAAACCCCGGTCTCGACCTTTAGCGCCGATGTCGACACCGGCGCCTACGCCAACGTGCGGCGACTGCTCAATCAGGGTCGACTGCCGCCGGAAGGCGCGGTGCGCCTGGAAGAGATGGTCAATTACTTTCCCTACGACTACGCGCTGCCGAGCGATGGCTCGCCTTTCGGCGTGACCACCGAACTGGCCGCTTCACCGTGGAACCCGCACACCCGCTTGCTGCGCATCGGCATCAAGGCCTCCGACCGCGCGGTGGCGGAACTGGCCCCGGCCAATCTGGTATTTCTGGTGGATGTCTCCGGCTCGATGGACCGCCCCGAAGGCTTGCCGCGGGTCAAAAGCACCCTGAAGTTGCTGGTCGATCAATTGCGCGAGCAGGATCGGGTTTCGCTGGTGGTGTATGCCGGCGAATCCAGAGTGGTGCTGGAGCCGACTTCCGGACGTGAAAAAACGAAAATTCGCACAGCCATCGAGCAATTGACCGCTGGCGGCTCGACTGCGGGTGCTTCAGGCATCGAGCTGGCTTACCAGATGGCGCAGCAGGCGTTCATCCCCAACGGCATCAACCGCATCCTGTTGGCCACCGACGGTGACTTCAATGTCGGCATCAGCGACTTCGACAGCCTGAAACAAATGGCTGTGGATAAACGCAAGACCGGCATATCCCTGACCACCCTGGGTTTCGGTGTGGATAACTACAATGAACACCTGATGGAACAACTGGCCGATGCCGGTGACGGCAACTACGCCTACATCGACAACCTGCGCGAAGCGCGCAAGGTGCTGGTGGATCAACTCGGTTCGACACTCGCCGTGGTGGCGAAAAACGTCAAGTTGCAGGTCGAGTTCAACCCGGCGCAGGTCAGCGAATACCGCCTGCTCGGTTACGAGAACCGCGCGTTGAAGCGTGAGGATTTCAGCAATGACAAGGTCGATGCCGGTGAAATCGGTGCGGGCCATACGGTGACGGCGTTGTATGAAATTGTCCCAACAGGCGAGAAGGGCTGGCTGGAACCGCTGCGTTACGGAAAAACCGATGCTGTGGTTTCCGAGAAGAAAGGAGAATTGGCAATGCTGCGCGTGCGATATCAAAAGCCTGAGGGAGGGAAAAGTCTGCTGATCGAGCGGCCGATTGCCAGTCAGGTTGCGTCCGCCAGTGAAGACCTGCGCTTTGCTGCCGCCGTCGCCGCGTTTTCCCAGCAACTCAAGGACGGCCGCTACACCGGCGAATTCAGCCTCAAGGACACCGAAGCCCTGGCCCGAGGTGCACGCGGCGATGACCGCTTCGGCCTGCGCAACGAGTTCGTGCAACTGGTGGAACTGGCGCAGAGCCTGCGTACGTCCACGGCCTCCAACGCAATGTCCACCGAGCGACGGATTGAATAGTGAGCCGCCTCAAAGGCTTCATCACCCAGCTGTTTGCTTCTGCAGACAGCCTTGAGGCCAGCAGCGACGAATCGCTGCTGGCCCGTTATCGCGAGGGTGACGGCAAGGCGTTCGAGATCCTGTACGCTCGTCATCGGCAGAGTCTTTACCGGTTTCTGCTCGGTTTGAGCGGCAAACCGGAACTGGCCGACGAGGTTTTTCAGGAGACCTGGCTGAGCCTGATCCGCAGTGCCAGTCAGCCACAAGGCCGGGCGACCTTTCGTACATGGTTGTTCCAGATTGCCCGCAATCGCCTGATCGACCACTGGCGCAAACACGGCGCCCGGCAACCGCTGCATGACAGCTACGACGAGCAATTTCACGCCGTCAGCGACGACGCCTCCGATCCCGAACAACTGCTCAACCTCAGCCGCGACAGCCAGCGCCTGGAGAGCGCCCTGCAATCCTTGCCCGCCGACCAGCGCGAAGTGTTCCTGCTGCGCGCCCATGGCGACCTCGACCTGGCGCAAATCGCCAGCCTCACCGAAACACCGCTGGAAACCGTCAAGAGCCGCTTGCGCTACGCCCAGCAAAAACTGCGTCGGCTGCTGGCCGAGGAGGTACTGACATGACGGACGCCCGCCCGACACCCGAAGAGCAAGTGCTCAAGCATGTGCGCGAACAGCACAACGCCGAGCCGCCGGCGCATCTCGATGCGCTGATCCTCAACGCCGCCCACCGTGAGACTCCGGCACCACGGCAAAACCTGTGGCAACGCTGGCTCAAGGCCTGCCAGAAGCCGCGCTACCAAGTGGCTTTTGCCAGTCTGGTCGGCATCGCGCTGATGCTGTCGCTGGTGCAGCGTGCGCCGGAACCCGTGGCTCAATTCGATTTCGCCCCTGATGCCAAACCGGCCGCGCCTGGGGTCCGCCAGGAGGCCCGATCGCTGTCGGCTCCTGCCGGCGCACTTTCCGCGCCAGCTCCCGCGCCGATGGCGGAAATGGCCGCGCCGATGCAGAGCGAATCGATCAGCGCCGACACGGCGGACGAAGCCAAGGTCAGCAAGCGCGCCGCCGCCCCGGTCAACGGTCTCGACGCGCAACTGCGCGAAGTCCTGCGCCTGCGCGAGTCCGGCCAGTCGCAAGCGGCCGACAGCCTGTTCAACAACCTGCACAAGCGCTATCCGAACGTGAATCTCGACCTGCGGCTGGAAAAAATCCGCAAGAACTGACTGTATCAGCCATCCGCCATTTGGCATTGACCCGCAAAAACGCGCACTATCGGGTCATTGCCGATGCGCTGGAGGATGCCGTGGCCCAAAAAATCGACCGCATCGCCCAAATGCTCAACTGCCCGGTCAAGGGTGAGGAACTGCGGCGGGCAGTGACAGAGAGTCGCAAGGAGTTTCTTCTGGCCAAACAGACCGAAGAGGATCTGGAGGACGACGTTCTCGATGATGACTTGATCGAGGACGAAGAAGACGATGATGAATATGACGAGTTTGACTGGACGACGGAGTGAGTCGCCAGCCAGCAGATACAAAAAAGCCCCGGACCATCACAGTCCGGGGCTTTCTCGTTTAAATCAATGGCGCACCAGGCGGGATTCGAACCCACGACCCCTGCCTTCGGAGGGCAGTACTCTATCCAGCTGAGCTACTGGTGCAGCGGGCGACATCATACCTAGGTCGGCTCGGGGCGTCCATGCCGGGTTTTGGCGTGGTTTGTCAGTGCAAGTGTCGGTTTGAAAACCCTGCATTCCATAAAGCTGTAACGTCCTGCAAAAGGCTCGCTTGGCGCTTTGGAGAGGCTGATCTATGGTTTCCCTGCAACCGGGGCTCCTTGTACGTTGATCTGAAATGTTCAGCAATTGCGGCGTTTTTGTTCTTTTTTTCGAACGCCCTATTGTCCTTCAACCCCTTTGAACCTAGGATTCGTTTGAGATTTCAAACGCTCCTGATCCAGGTGCTGAGCCGCACGCGTTTCGAGTCGTGCGCTATTCATGTGCCAGCCCGGTGAATGATTTCCCTGACGGCAGCCTTGCGAGGCGCCTTTCTACAATCATAATTTTGCTCCGCGCCTTGCGCGGTGCTGTTAAGGAAAGCCGACATGCAGCTTAAAGACACCCAGTTGTTCCGCCAGCAAGCCTTCATCGATGGCGCATGGGTCGACGCGGACAACGGTCAGACGATCAAGGTCAACAACCCGGCCACTGGCGAGATTCTGGGCACCGTACCGAAGATGGGCGCTGCCGAAACCCGCCGCGCCATCGAAGCCGCCGACAAGGCGCTGCCGGCCTGGCGTGCACTGACCGCCAAGGAGCGTGCAGGCAAACTGCGTCGCTGGTTCGAACTGATGATCGAGCACCAGGACGACCTCGCTCGCCTGATGACCCTCGAGCAAGGCAAACCACTGGCCGAAGCCAAGGGCGAAATCGTCTACGCCGCTTCGTTCATCGAATGGTTCGCCGAAGAAGCCAAGCGCATTTACGGCGACGTGATTCCTGGCCACCAGCCGGACAAGCGCCTGATCGTGATCAAACAACCGATCGGCGTGACCGCTGCCATCACCCCGTGGAACTTCCCGGCGGCGATGATCACTCGTAAGGCAGGTCCTGCGCTGGCCGCCGGTTGCACCATGGTGCTCAAGCCGGCTTCGCAAACGCCGTTCTCCGCATTCGCTCTGGCCGAACTGGCCCAGCGCGCCGGCATCCCTAAAGGTGTGTTCAGCGTGGTCTCCGGCAGCGCCGGCGATATCGGCAGCGAGCTGACCAGCAACCCGATCGTGCGCAAACTGTCCTTCACCGGCTCGACCGAAATCGGTCGTCAGCTGATGTCGGAATGCGCCAAGGACATCAAGAAAGTCTCCCTGGAACTGGGCGGCAACGCGCCGTTCATCGTGTTCGACGACGCGGATCTGGATAAGGCCGTCGAAGGCGCGATCATTTCCAAGTACCGCAACAACGGCCAGACCTGCGTCTGCGCCAACCGTCTGTACATTCAGGATTCGGTCTACGACGCGTTCGCCGAGAAGCTGAAAGTGGCAGTCGCCAAGCTGAAGATCGGCAACGGTCTGGAAGAAGGCACCACCACCGGCCCGCTGATCGACGAGAAAGCCGTGGCCAAGGTGCAAGAGCACATCGCTGACGCCGTGAGCAAAGGCGCGACCGTTCTGGCCGGTGGCAAGCCGATGGAAGGCAACTTCTTCGAGCCGACCATCCTGACCAACGTGCCGAAAGACGCGGCGGTGGCCAAGGAAGAAACCTTCGGTCCGCTGGCGCCGCTGTTCCGCTTCAAAGACGAAGCCGAAGTGATCGCGATGTCGAACGACACCGAGTTCGGTCTGGCCTCGTACTTCTACGCTCGCGACCTGGGCCGTGTGTTCCGTGTGGCTGAAGCCCTGGAATACGGCATGGTCGGCGTCAACACCGGGCTGATCTCCAACGAAGTCGCGCCGTTCGGCGGCATCAAGGCCTCGGGCCTGGGTCGTGAAGGCTCCAAGTACGGCATCGAAGATTACCTGGAAATCAAATACCTCTGCCTGGGCATCTAAGCCTCGGTAGAAGATCGCTGTAAACGCAAAGGGCACGAGAGCGCTGTCCCTTTGCGTCGTTTCAAACCGGAATTTTCTCTGCGGCCGGGAACGCCGTGCCAGTCGATCATCGCATGCTGCCACCGCCGATTCCTCCCGCTTTATCCTTGAACCACGCCGCCCGATGAGCGGCGAATGAGGACTGTAATGAGCAAGACTAACGCTGAACTGATGGCCCGTCGTACCGCAGCTGTTCCACGTGGTGTTGGCCAGATTCACCCGATCTTCGCCGAGTCCGCGAAGAACGCGACAGTGACCGACGTTGAAGGTCGTGAATTCATCGACTTCGCCGGCGGTATCGCCGTACTGAACACCGGCCACGTGCACCCGAAAATCATCGCCGCCGTGACCGAGCAGCTGAACAAGCTGACCCACACCTGCTTCCAGGTTCTGGCTTACGAGCCGTACGTCGAGCTGTGCGAGAAAATCAACGCTCGCGTACCGGGCGACTTCGCCAAGAAAACCCTGCTGGTGACCACCGGCTCCGAAGCCGTTGAAAACGCCGTCAAGATCGCCCGTGCCGCCACTGGCCGCGCTGGCGTGATCGCCTTCACCGGCGCTTACCACGGTCGCACCATGATGACCCTGGGCCTGACCGGTAAAGTCGTGCCTTACTCGGCCGGCATGGGCCTGATGCCAGGCGGCATCTTCCGCGCGCTGTACCCGAACGAACTGCACGGCGTGAGCATCGACGACTCGATCGCTTCCATCGAACGCATCTTCAAGAACGACGCCGAGCCGAAAGACATCGCCGCGATCATCATCGAGCCTGTGCAGGGTGAAGGTGGTTTCTACGTTGCGCCGAAAGAATTCATGAAGCGTCTGCGTGCCCTGTGCGACCAGCACGGCATCCTGCTGATCGCTGACGAAGTGCAGACCGGCGCTGGCCGTACCGGCACCTTCTTCGCCATGGAACAGATGGGCGTTGCTGCCGACCTGACCACCTTCGCCAAATCCATCGCTGGCGGCTTCCCGCTGGCCGGTGTGTGCGGCAAGGCCGAATACATGGACGCCATCGCGCCAGGCGGCCTGGGCGGCACCTACGCCGGTAGCCCGATCGCTTGCGCCGCGGCCCTGGCCGTGATGGAAGTGTTCGAAGAAGAAAAACTGCTGGACCGCTGCAAGGCTGTCGGCGAGCGTCTGGTTACCGGCCTGAAAGCCATCCAGGCCAAGTACCCGGTGATCGGCGAAGTCCGTGCCCTGGGCGCCATGATCGCGGTCGAGCTGTTCGAAAACGGCGACAGCCACAAGCCAAACCCGACCGCCGTCGCGGCTGTCGTGGCCAAGGCGCGTGACAAGGGCCTGATCCTGCTGTCCTGCGGCACCTACGGCAACGTGCTGCGCGTCCTGGTACCGCTGACCTCGCCGGACGAGCAACTGGACAAAGGCCTGGCGATCATCGAAGAGTGCTTCTCGGAGCTGTAATCCGTAGCACCGTGTGATCGGATCGACAAAAAACCCGCTTCGGCGGGTTTTTTCATGCCTGGAGAAACACTTGCGCGGTTTTCAGGTTGTACCGAAACGCCAGCATTGGCTAAGGTTCAAGCATTGCAAGGGAGGGCGAGCATGACGGCCGTCGATTTACCCGCTGTACCGAGAGTCCTGATTGCCGAGGCCGACCCGTGGTCTCGTGACCTGCTCAAACAAGTGTTGCTAAATGTGCGCTGCGATGCGCGGCTGGATCTGTGCGCCGATGGCCAGGAGGCAATGACGCTGCTCAGCGAAGTGCCCTATGACCTGGCGATCGTCGACTGGGAGTTGCCCGGCGTCGATGGCTTGAACGTGTTGCGCAGCGTGCGCCAGCGCAAACGCAACCCGCCGCTGCCGTTCATTCTGATGAGCAGTCGCAACGACAGCGCCAGCGTGCGCGAAGCCTTGCCGCTGGCGCCGACCGCCTACCTGGCCAAACCCCTGAACATGGAAAGCCTGACCGAGCGTTTGCAGGGACTGCTGCTGAACGCCGGCGAAGAAGTGTTCTGTGAAGTACCGGCCCTGGCGCCGGGCATGACATTGTCGGTGTTCCTCGAACGCCGCCGCGAGCAGGCCGACGGCGCGCCGCTGATGACCGACGTGCAGGTGGCGGTCAAGCGCAGCCTCAATCCCAACGGCCTGGATCTGAAGCTGCTGGAAGAGGAAATTCGCACCGACCCGCAGATCACCGCCGTGTTGATCGCCGCCGCCAACAGCGCCGCCCAGCACCACGGTGCGCCAGTGCAGACCCTGGCCCAGGCGCTGCATCGTCTGGGCACCGGTCAAAGCATGAACCTGATCCTTGGTTTGGCACTCAAGCGCAGCGCCCGGCTCAGCGACCCGTGTCTGGCCGACTACGCCGAGCGCTATTGGGGCCTGTCGCTGCACACCGCCGAGTACGCCCGCACGCTGGCGCGGCTGCTCGATCTGGATCAGGAGCGCTGCTATTGCGCCGGGATGCTCCACCGCCTCGGTGATCTGGCGTTGTTGCGTTGTCTGCAGGAGTGGAAGCAGGCTGGCGGCGAGCTGGATGAGCTGGAGGAAGTCGGCGATGCGCTGGCCGAATTCGGTGCGGCGTATGGCTCGGCGCTGCGCACTCGCTGGCGTTTGCCGTTGGAGCTGCGCGAGCTGATTGCCTCGGTCTACCAGCTCGGTGGCGGGGTGTATTCCCGCGAGGCACTGGTGATGAACATGGCGGCGCAGATGGCGCGGCTGACCGAGCATGAAGGCGTCGAGGAACTGGCGAAGAGCCGCACGGCGCGCTTGCTTAAAATCGGCTTGCCGGAGCTGATACGGATGCGCAAATAGCGGTTTGATTGCGCATCCAGTCTTGAATCAGGCGGAAATGATCCGGTTCTTGCCCTGGCGCTTGGCCTCGTACATCGCCGCGTCTGCGCGGGCGAACAGGGTGTCGAGGCTTTCATCTTCCGGGGTGAGGCTGGTCAGGCCCTGGCTGACGGTGATACCGAACGTCTGTTCACCATGGTTGAAACTCAGCCGCTGGATTTCCCGTTGTAGCCGTTCGGCCACCTGCATCGCCATGTCCGGCGCACAGCCCGGGAAAACCGCAGCGAATTCCTCACCGCCAATCCGTCCGAACAGGTCTCCCCGGCGCAATGATGCTCGCCCGCATTCGGCGATCCGTTGCAGCACGTTGTCGCCCTCCGGGTGGCCGTAGGTGTCGTTGATCACTTTGAAGTCATCGATGTCCAGCAGCAGGAATGCCATTTGCGCGCCTTGCAGGCGGGCTTGTTCAAATTCCCGGTGGGCGCATTCGAAGAAGTGTCGGCGATTGCTGCTCTGGGTCAGTACGTCGGTGGTGGCCAGGCGTTGCAGCTCGGTTTCCATTTGCTTCTTGTCGGTGATGTCTTCGGCGATGCCGACGATGATCACCGGTTGCCCCGGTTCGTCCTGACGATTGATGAAGCACTTGTCGCTGACCCAGCGAACCTGGCCGTCGGCGGCGATGATCCGGTATTCGCGGTCTTCCACGGCGCCTTTGTGCAGCACTTCGGCGAGGCTGCGTTCGGCGTATTCCAGATCATCCGGGTAGATGCTGTCGCGCCACTGGTTGTAGTCGGCCAGCAACAGGCCGGCGGAACGACCGAAGATTCGCTCGTAAGCGGGGCTGACGTACAACACCTGACGGGTTTCCCAGTTGAAGGCCCAAAGCACGGCGTTGACGCTGACCAGCAGTGAACTGAACAGCTGCTCGCGTTCGCTGAGCCGGGCGACTTCGCCCTGGGCGTGCATCAATGCCATCAGGGTTTGCGCGGCCTCGGGCCACTGGGGAGGGGATGAGTCTTTTTGATTGTTGTTGACCATCGACACGAATCTCAAAGGGCGTGCCGAACAATCGACAACGGCCACGGGAAAACCCGCCGGGGGTGGCGAAGTGTCTTTGAGATAGGGGATCGACGGTGAAGTTCCGAAGGGTGCGCACGGGAACCGGGCGCACCGATCAACGGCACTCAGGCGGCGACAGGGCGCAGCGAGTAGGTTTTCAACTGGTCAGCGAATTCGCGCAGGGACTGGATGCCGCTGGCCTCGGCCTCGTGTACCCATTCCTTGATGGCGGCGAGCATGTCGTGGCCATTTGCGCTGGTCTTGACCCAGATCTGCTGCAGGGCCAGACGTTTCTCGTAGATTACCTTCAGCGCCTGGCTGTGCTCGAGCATGTTCTGGATGCGCGCGTGGTGGCGATCTTCCAGCAGGCTGGTTTCCCGCGAGAGCAGGCGTTTGGCCCGGTGGAACTGGTGGCGTACCGAATGATCGACCTTGGCCAGTTCCTGCTTGACCAGTGGCCCGATCACCAGCTTGCGGTACTGGGCCATGATCTGGAAGCGGTTGTTGAGGATCGCCATGGCGGTGTCCATGTCCAGGCTGCCCTTGCCTTCGACGCGGTGGGCGATCGGCGCGACCCGCTGCACTTTGGCCAGACGCAGGAAGCTGAAGACCTGGATCCACGCCCAGCCGAGGTCGAACTCCCACTTCTTGACCGACAGCTTGGCCGAATTGGGGTAGGTGTGATGGTTGTTGTGCAGTTCTTCGCCGCCGATCAGGATGCCCCACGGCACCAGATTGGTCGCCGCGTCGCGGCATTCGAAGTTGCGGTAGCCAACGGCATGGCCCAGACCGTTGACCACACCGGCCGCCCAGACCGGAATCCACATCATCTGGATCGCCCAGATGGTGATGCCGATGGTGCCGAACAGCAGCAGGTCGACGACGGCCATGATCGCCACGCCCAGCAGCCGGTAGCGGCTGTAGAGGTTGCGCTCGATCCAGTCTTCGGGGCAGTTCTTGCCGTAGATGCGCAGGGTTTCCGGGTTCTGCGCTTCTTCGCGGTACAGCTCGGCACCTTTGCGCAGGACGGTGGACAGACCCTTGACGACCGGGCTGTGCGGGTCGTCTTCGGTTTCGCATTTGGCGTGGTGTTTGCGGTGGATGGCAGTCCACTCGCGGGTGTTCTGCGCCGTGGTCAGCCACAGCCAGAAACGGAAGAAATGCTTCAGCCCGGCATTCAGCTCCAGGGAGCGATGGGCCGAGTAGCGGTGCAAGTAGACCGTGACGGCAACGATCGTCACGTGGGTCATCACCAGGGTGACGGCGACCAGCGACCAGGCCGACAAGCCAAGAAAACCTTCGTACCACATAGGCTATAGGGCCCTCGATAAAGAAAAAACAGCCGTTGCATTATCACCAAGCACACAGATAAAACCAGTCGCCCTTTCAGATAAGAGATGGCTGGATGTTTCTTGACCTATAATCCCGACATTTTTGTAGGGACATGGACGGCCGAATGTCTGCCACTTACCGCGATGCCTTGCGTGCAGCGCTGCTTTACCTGGTCCTTGCCGTGGTCTGGCTGCAAGGTACTGGTTATTTATTGAACAGTTTCTTCGATAGCTCTGACGAGTTGCTGCGCTGGCAACTGATCAACGGCTACCTGTTCGTGGCGCTCAGCGCCGGGTTGATCTTCCTGGCCCGGGCGCGGCTGTTCGAATGCCTGGGCATCGGCGCCCGATTGCGTGAACGCCAGGCGGATCGCGAACGCCTGCGTCAGGCCGCTGCGGTATTCGATTGCACCCGCGAAGGCGTGCTGGTCACGGACCGGCAGGGGCTGATCGTGCACGTCAATCGCGCCTTCATGGAAATCACCGGTTATCAGCGCGATGAAGTCATCGGCCAGCAGCCCAGCCTGTTCAAGTCCGGGCATCATCCGCCGGGGTTCTATCAAGCGATGTTCGCTTCTTTACAGGCGCGGGACGAATGGAGCGGCGAGATCTGGAACCGGCGCAAGAGCGGTGAAATCTACCCGCAATGGCAGACGATCCGGGTCATTCGTGACGATGACAACCGGCTCAGCCATTACGTCGCGGTGTTTTCCGACATCAGCGCGATCAAGGATTCCGAGCACGAACTCAAGCACCTGGCCCACCACGATCCGCTGACCGACCTGCCCAACCGCCTGCTGTTCAGCGACCGCGCCGAACAGGCGCTGGCGTCGGCGCAGACCCACAAGCGCGGCTGCGCGCTGCTGATGATTGATCTGGACCATTTCAAACTGATCAACGACAGCCTCGGCCACACCATCGGTGACCGTTTGCTCAAGGCCGTCGCCGCGCGTTTGCAGGGGTTGTTCGGGCCGGGCATCACCCTGGCGCGGCTGGGCGGCGATGAATTCGCGGTTCTGCTGGAAAGTTGTCCACAGCCGGCACAGGCGGCAGCGCTGGCTCAGCGTATTCTCGATGCGCTCAAGGAGCCGTTCTGCCTCGACGGCCATGAACTGTTCATCAACGCCAGCCTCGGCATCAGCCTGTTTCCCAGCGATGCACTGAGCGCCGAACAGCTGTTGCGCAACGCCGATGCGGCGCTGTTCAAGGCCAAGAGCAGCGGCCGCAATGGCTACGCGCTGTACACCGAAGAGCTCACGGCTCACGCCCAGCAGCGGGTCGAAATCGCCTTCGAGTTGCGCCGCGCACTGGAGCAGCAGGAACTGCGGGTCTACTACCAACCGGTGCACGACCTGCAAACCAGTCGCCTGATCGGCGTCGAGGCGCTGGTGCGCTGGGAGCATCCGCAGCGAGGCCTGGTGTCGCCGGCGGAGTTCATCCCGATTGCCGAGCGTACCGGGCTGATCTCGGAAATCGACGCCTGGGTCATGCAGCAGGCCTGCCGGCAGATGTGCCAATGGCAGCAGGCCGGGGTGGTGCTGTCGTTTGTCGCGGTGAACGTGTCCTCGCGGTTATTCGCTCGCCGCGAGTTGTATCAGCAGGTGGCGCAGGTGCTGCACGAGACCGGCCTGGATCCGGCCTATCTTGAGCTGGAAGTCACCGAAAGCGCGGTGATGGACGATCCGGAAGTCGCGCTGGAACAGATGCACCGTCTGCGCGAACTGGGCATTCGTCTGGCCATCGATGACTTTGGCACCGGTTATTCGTCGCTGCTGCGGCTCAAGCGCCTGCCGGTGCAGAAGCTCAAGATCGATCAGGGTTTCGTCGCCGGCCTGCCGTGGGACGAGGACGATGCGGCGATTGTCCGGGTGATCATCGCCCTGGCCCGCAGCATGGGCATGCAGGTGCATGCCGAGGGCATCGAGCAGGTGGAACAGGCGGCGTTCCTGCTGGAGCAGGCCTGTGATCTGGGGCAGGGCTACTGGTTTGGGCGGCCGGTCCCGGAAGCGCAAGTCGACTGGAACCGGGCGCCCTTGATCGGTTGATGACGGCGTACGGCGGGTTTGCCGGCGGGCAAATCCGCCGCAAACCCTTGCTGCATCACATAATGTTTTCCAGTTATATAAACATTCTTAAATAGTCTTTTTAAGAATATCCGCGCCTCTCTTATATTGCTCCCACGCCGAACGCAGTGCCGCCCACTGCCAGGCATATCCCATACAAAGGAGCAGCACCATGAGCGCATCCCTGCGTAGCGTTGACGGTCAGGACGAAAGCACCATCCTGCGTGAAATCCAGAGCGCCTTGCGCGACCTGCGTTTCGGCGCGGTGGAAATCACTGTGCATAACGCCCAAGTGGTCCAGATCGAACGCAAAGAGAAATTCCGCTTGCAGCAACCGGGCAACAAACCGAGCTGAACCCAGAAAGATTCCAGCCTGCGCCCGCTCTTGCCGGGGATCAATGCAAGAGTGGGCGCAGGCGGTGATCTTTACAGGCAACCCGATTTTCGCAATCCATAAGAAAAAGCCACCACCAAGAATTCCAGGAGCTTTCACCATGTCGTCGATTCGCCGTTACGCTTTGGCCGCCCTGGCCAGTGCTGTGTTTGCCGGTTCCGCGGTTGCCAAGGATTACGAACTGCTCAACGTGTCGTATGACCCGACACGCGAGCTGTATCAGGATTACAACGCCGAGTTCGTGAAGTACTGGCAGTCGGAGCACGCCGGCGACACCGTGAAAATCCAGCAATCCCACGGCGGTTCGGGCAAGCAGGGCCGTGCGGTGATCGACGGTCTGCGCGCCGACGTCGTGACCCTGGCCCTGGCCGGCGACATCGATGAAATCGCCAAGCTCGGCAAGACCCTGCCGGCCGACTGGCAGAAGCGTCTGCCGGACGCCAGCACTCCTTACACCTCGACCATCGTGTTCCTGGTGCGCAAGGGCAACCCGAAAGGCATCAAGGACTGGGGCGATCTGATCAAGAATGACGTCTCGGTGATCACCCCGAACCCGAAAACCTCCGGCGGTGCACGCTGGAACTTCCTCGCGGCGTGGGCCTACGGCCTGAAAGCCAACGGCGGCAACGAAGCGAAAGCCAAGGAATACGTACAAACCCTGTTCAAACACGTACCGGTTCTGGACACCGGCGCCCGTGGCTCGACCATCACCTTCGTCAACAACGGTCAGGGTGACGTGTTGCTGGCCTGGGAAAACGAAGCCTTCCTGGCGCTGAAAGAAGACGGCGGCAAGGACAAGTTCGACATCGTCGTGCCTTCGCTGTCGATCCTCGCCGAACCACCAGTGGCCGTGGTCGACAAGAACGCCGAGAAGAAGGGCAACGAGCAGATCGCCGAGGCCTACCTCAAGCACCTGTACAGCCCGGCCGGTCAGGAAATCGCGGCGAAGAACTTCTACCGCCCGCGTGACAAGGACGTGGCTGCCAAGTACGCCCAGCAGTTCCCGAAACTGGAACTGGTGACCATTGACAAGGACTTCGGCGGCTGGAAAACCGCACAGCCGAAATTCTTCAACGACGGTGGCGTGTTCGACCAGATCTATCAGGCGCAGTAAGTTTCAATAGCCTAAAACGAGCCCCGGATTTATGTTCGGGGCTTTGCGCGTTCTCAAACCAAGGACTTTTATGTCGCGTCGTATCTCCCCCGTCATACCCGGCTTCGGGCTGACGCTGGGCTACACCTTGGTGTACCTCAGCCTGATTGTGCTTATCCCGCTGGCGGCGATGTTCGTCCACGCCGCCCAACTCACCTGGGATCAGTTCTGGACGATCATCTCCGCGCCCCGCGTGCTCGCCGCATTGAAGCTGAGCTTCGGCACCGCACTGTGCGCCGCGATCATCAACGGCATCATCGGCACGTTGCTGGCCTGGGTGCTGGTGCGCTACACGTTCCCGGGGCGCAAGGTGATCGACGCGATGATCGATCTGCCATTCGCCCTGCCGACCGCCGTGGCCGGTATTGCGCTGACGGCGCTGTACACCCCGACCGGACTGGTCGGGCAGTTCGCCGCCGACCTCGGTTTCAAGATCGCCTACACCCCACTCGGAATCACCCTGGCGCTGACCTTCGTGACGCTGCCGTTCGTGGTGCGCACGGTGCAGCCGGTGCTGGCCGACATCCCGCGTGAAGTCGAAGAAGCGGCGGCATGCCTCGGTGCCAAACCGTTGCAGGTGTTCCGTCACATTCTGCTGCCGGCGCTGTTGCCGGCCTGGCTGACCGGTTTCGCCCTGGCGTTCGCCCGTGGCGTCGGCGAGTACGGTTCGGTGATATTCATCGCCGGCAACATGCCGATGAAAACCGAGATCCTGCCGCTGCTGATCATGGTCAAGCTCGACCAGTACGATTACACCGGCGCTACCTCCATCGGCGTGTTGATGCTGGTGGTTTCCTTCGTCCTGTTGCTGCTGATCAACTTGCTGCAGCGGCGCATCGAAACCCCATAAGGAGGCGCGAACCATGTCCCAATCGTCTATTGCGGCCGCTTCCTCGGCCAACGCCGCCCGCCGTGGCAGCGCCACTTCGCGGCGGATCCTGATCGGCCTCGGCTGGCTGATTTTCTTCCTGTTTCTGCTGCTGCCGCTGTTCATCGTGGTGTCGCAGGGATTGAAGAACGGCCTCGGCGCATTCTTCACTGCGATCTTTGAACCGGATGCCTTGTCGGCGCTGAAACTCACCGTGATCGCGGTGCTGGTGTCGGTGCCGCTGAACCTGGTGTTCGGTGTCAGCGCCGCGTGGTGCGTGAGCAAGTACTCGTTCCGCGGCAAGAGCATGCTGGTGACGCTGATCGACCTGCCGTTCTCGGTATCGCCGGTGATCGCAGGTTTAGTCTACGTGCTGATGTTCGGCGCCCAGGGCCTGTTCGGGCCGTGGCTGCAGGATCACGACATCCAGATCGTCTTCGCCCTGCCGGGCATCGTGCTGGCGACGATCTTCGTCACCGTGCCGTTCGTGGCCCGTGAGCTGATCCCGCTGATGCAGGAACAAGGCACTCAGGAAGAGGAAGCCGCGCGCCTGCTCGGCGCCAATGGCTGGCAGATGTTCTGGCACGTGACCGTCCCCAACATCAAATGGGGCCTGATCTATGGTGTGGTGCTGTGTACTGCGCGGGCCATGGGTGAGTTCGGTGCGGTGTCGGTGGTTTCCGGGCACATTCGCGGGGTGACCAACACCTTGCCGCTGCACGTCGAGATCCTCTACAACGAATACAACCACGTGGCCGCGTTCGCTGTGGCGAGCCTGTTGCTGATCCTGGCGCTCTTCATCCTGCTGCTCAAGCAGTGGAGCGAAAACCGTATCAACCGCCTGCGCGCCAGCGCCGCGGAGGAATAATTCATGTCGATCGAAGTGCGTAACGTCAGCAAGAATTTCAATGCGTTCAAGGCGCTGGACAACATCAGCCTGGACATCCACAGCGGTGAACTGGTGGCGCTGCTCGGCCCGTCCGGCTGCGGCAAGACCACCCTGCTGCGCATCATTGCCGGTCTGGAAACCCCGGATAACGGCAACATCGTGTTCCACGGCGAGGACGTGTCCGGCCACGACGTGCGGGATCGCAACGTCGGTTTCGTGTTCCAGCACTACGCCCTGTTCCGCCACATGACCGTGTTCGACAACGTCGCGTTCGGCCTGCGCATGAAACCGAAAAACCAGCGCCCGAACGAAAGCCAGATCGCGACCAAGGTTCACGAGCTGCTGAACATGGTGCAACTGGACTGGCTGTCGGATCGTTATCCGGAGCAACTGTCCGGCGGCCAGCGTCAGCGTATCGCCCTGGCCCGCGCCCTGGCGGTAGAGCCGAAAGTGCTGCTGCTCGACGAGCCGTTCGGTGCTCTCGACGCCAAGGTGCGCAAAGAGCTGCGCCGCTGGCTGGCGCGCCTGCACGAAGACATCAACCTGACCTCGGTGTTCGTCACCCACGACCAGGAAGAGGCGATGGAAGTGGCTGACCGCATCGTGGTGATGAACAAGGGCGTGATCGAGCAGATCGGCTCACCGGGCGACGTCTACGAAAACCCGGCCAGCGATTTCGTCTATCACTTCCTCGGCGATTCGAACCGTCTGCATCTGGGCGATGACAACCACGTGCTGTTCCGCCCGCACGAAGTGTCGCTGTCGCGGCATGAACTGGAGGATCACCACGCCGCCGAAGTCCGCGATATCCGGCCGCTGGGTGCGACCACGCGGGTGACGTTGAAGGTTGAGGGCCAGGCTGATCTGATCGAGGCGGAAGTGGTGAAAGACCACGATAGCCTGACCGGGTTGGCCAAGGGTGAGACGTTGTTCTTCAAGCCGAAGGTCTGGCAGAAAGTCGCCAGCCTTTGATCTCGCTCGTTCCCACGCTCTGCGTGGGAACGCCGCTATGGACGCTCCGCGTCCACAGTGACGCGGAGCGTCACGGTATGCATTCCCACGCAGAGCGTGGGAACGACCGAGCCGGGCAGTGGTTCAGACCGCCGCACGATTCGGATTGACCCGCACCACACCCGCTCGCGCCTCGATCTGCTCTTTCAGCTCATGCCGCATCCCGAGCATGAACGCCAGTTCGGCCACCACAAACAGCGGCCCGACAATCAACCCGCTCAAGTCATCGACAAACGCCGGTTTGCGCCCTTCATAGTGGTGCCCGACAAACTGGATCACCCAGCCAATCACAAACATCGCCAGACCGCTGCTGAGCCAGACCATGGTGCTCTGCTGCGCCAATACATGCCCGGCCCAGACCGACAGCCCCATCAACACGGTCATCAACACCCCGAGTTTCAGCTCCAGGCGCAGGTAAAACCATGCCGAAGCAAGGGCGGCAATCACCGCCGGGGAAATCCACAAACTGCCCACCGACCATTCCGGCCGCGACAACAGCACGGCCACCGCCACCACAATCAGCGGAATCCCGATAAAGTGGCTGGCGATGTTGCGCGGGTCACGGTGGTAAGCGGCGTATTGACTCAAATGATCGACGAGGCTTTTCATTGTTGTTCCTCCTGTAGGGTGATCGAATCATGCCCCGGGTTCACGGCTCGCTCTGTCAGGCAGGCGACAATCTTTCGGAGAACGCATGGATAAGGTCTGGCGCGATCGCCTGCTGACCGGGCAATGGTTCAGTCATCTGCCCTCGTCCTTTCAGGATAGTCTGCTGGCGGCGGCCCGGGAGCGGCGGCTGACGACGGGGCAGCGGCTGTTCCAGCGCGGCGATGCGCCGTGCGGGCTGTACGCGGTGCTCGACGGCGCGGTACGCATCGGCGCGGTCAGCGAGCAGGGCAAGGAGGCGTTGCTGAGTCTGGTGGAGGCGCCGCACTGGTTCGGCGAAATCTGCCTGTTCGACGGGCAGCCGCGCACCCACGATGCCTACGCGGTCGGGCCCTGCACGCTGCTGAACATTCCCCAGGCCACACTGCTGCAACTGCTCGATGAGCGCCCCGTTTACTGGCGACATCTGGCGTTGTTGATGAGCCACAAACTGCGCCTGACCTTCATCAACCTCGAACAGCTGAGCCTGCTGCCGGCCCCGGCACGTCTGGCTCATCGCTTGCTGATGATCGCCGAGGGCTATGGCGAACTGGACCCGCCGCGCCGCGTGCTGCAACTGCCTCAGGAGCAGTTGGCGTCGATGCTGTCGCTGTCGCGGCAGACCACCAACCAGATCCTCAAGGAGTTGCAGGGGCAGGGGATTATCGGCTTGAGTTATGGCGAGATCGAAATCCTCGACGCTGTGCGACTGCGCGCGCTGGCGACCCTCTAAAAGACACCGACAATCTCTTGTGGGAGCTAGCCTGCTAGCGATTGCGGTCGATTAGCCAACATAGAGGTGGCTCACAGATCTAATCGCTAGCAGGCTAGCTCCCACAAGGAGTCTTGCGACCTTCTTATGAACCGCGATAAGTGGAGAAACCATAAGGGCTGAGCAGCAGCGGAATGTGATAGTGCTGGTCCGTCTGCTTCACTTGAAAAATCACCGGAATCTCCGGAAAAAACGTCTCGTGCTTCGCCTTCTCGAAGTACTCGCCAGTCTTGAACACCACCCGATACTCACCGGCCACGAACGGTTTGTTCGCCGGGAACAGTTCGGCGATCCGTCCCTGTTCATTGGTGGTGCCCTGCGCCAGTGGCTGCCAGTCCTGGCCGACATGACGTTCCAGCGTCACGTTGATGCCCGGCGACGGCAGGCCGTTTTCCAGATTGAGTACGTGTACGCTCAGCGGGTTGCCGGCGGCCAGCGCCAGGCTCGAAAAGGCGCTCAATCCAAGCGCGGTGAAAGTCATGCGCAGTGGGGTCATGGTGATGTTCCTCGGTTCAAGTACGGTTGATGGACAGGCCGACGATTTCGGCGGCCTTGATTGCGCAGGTTTCGTCCTGTTCGCCACCGCCGGAACCGGCCACGCCCATGGCGCCGACCAGTTCTTTCCCGGCAAACAACGGGATGCCGCCGCCGAGTAACAGCAACTCATCGAGGGTGTTGAGGTTGGCGGTTTCCGGGTTGTTGCGGGCGCGCTCGGCGAACAGTCGAGTCGGGGTTTTCGTCGACAGCGCGGTGTAGGCCTTGCGTTGGCTGGCGGCGGTGTTGTGCGGGCCGATACCGTCGCCGCGCAAGGTCACCAACAAGTTGCCGCCACGGTCGAGCACCGACACCGTGCCGGTGCAGTTTTCCAGCGCTGTGTCGGCCAGCAGCCGAGCAGTTTTCAGATCGAGATCGGCGTGACGGGGCAGCTCAGGCGCGGCGATTGCGGCGGTGCCGAAGCTGATTGCCAGGCTGGCGATCAAGTATTTAGCGGTCATGGGCAGGCTCCTGAAGCGAAGGCCACCACCTTATCCGCCGGACCCCGTCGAAACCTCGTCAGTCGGATTACAAGTTTGTAATGGGCAACACGGTCGAAGGAGCCTAGCCTGTGTCTCTGATCAATCGAGGTGTGCCATGCGTTTGCTGGTCGTAGAAGATGAAGCCAAAACCGCGAACTTCATCGCCAAAGGGCTGGGAGAGTCGGGTTTTGCCGTGGACGTGGCGCTGAATGGCCTCGACGGTCGCTACTTTATTGAGCAGCAGGAATATGACCTGATCATCCTCGACGTGATGCTGCCGGGCCTCAACGGCTGGCAACTGCTGCAGCTGATCCGCCAGCGCGGCGCCACGCCGGTGCTGTTCCTGACGGCGAAGGACGCCATCGAAGACCGCGTGCGCGGCCTCGAACTGGGGGCCGATGACTATTTGCTCAAGCCGTTCGCCTTCGCCGAATTGCTGGCGCGGGTGCGCACGTTGTTGCGGCGCGGCCCCCTGCGTGAAGCCGAGTCGTACAACATCGCCGATCTGGAAATCGACGTGCTGCGCCGCCGGGTCAGCCGGGGCGGCCAGCGCATCGCCCTGACCAACAAGGAATTCGCCCTGCTGCATCTGCTCGCCAGCCGTCAGGGTGAAGTGCTGTCGCGCACGCTGATCGCCTCGCAGGTGTGGAACCTGAATTTCGACAGCGACACCAACATGGTCGAAGTCGCGGTGCGCCGGCTGCGTTCGAAAGTCGATGATCCGTACATGCCCAAGCTGATCCATACCGTGCGCGGGGTCGGCTATCAACTCGAAGCGCCCGACGATGCGCGCTAGATCCATCGCCTGGCGCCTGGCCCTGGCGTTCGCCGCCGTCTGTGCGTTGGTACTCAGCGCGATTGGCGTGTTTCTGTATCGCTCGCTGGCCTCGGAAATCGCCTGGCGCGACGACATGGCGTTGCTCGGTCGTCTGGAACAGGTGCGCGCGCTGCTCGCCGACAGCGACAGCCTCGACGCCTTGCAGGCGCGGCCACGGCTGTACCAGAACATGCTGGGCAACCTCGACAGTCTGCTGCTGGTGCAACGCGCGGACGGCTCGAATGTGATCACGATCAACCCTCGCCAACGCGCACTGCCGCCCGTGCAGGCCATCCCCCGGGATCAACCGCCGCAACGCCGCGATGTGCTGACCTGGCAGGCGGCGGACGGTGTCGAGCTGGCCCTGTTGTCAGGTCAGGCCCAAGGGCCGAACGGTGAAGCGCTGATCGTGATCGCCGGCAAGGTCTTGAGCGAACGCGAGCAGATGCTCGGCAGCTATCGCCTGCGCTTGTATCTGGCCGTCGGACTGGGTGCCGTGCTCGCCTTCACGCTGGGCCTGGTGCTGTTGCGCCGAGGTTTGCGGCCTCTGCGCAAGCTGAGTGAAGCACTGCGCGGCATCGACCTGCGCAGCCTCGACCAACGCGTTCCCACCGCCGGCACGCCGGCGGAATTGCTGGAGCCGGTACACGCGTTGAACGGCATGCTCGTACGGCTGGACGACGGCTTCCAGCGCCTCTCACAGTTTTCCGCCGACCTCGCCCACGAAATCCGCACGCCCCTGCACACTTTGCTCGCGAGCAACGGCCAGGCACTGAATTACCCGCGCAGCAGCGCCGAGTATCAGGAAGTGCTGGCGTCGAACATGGAAGAATTCGAACGGCTCAAGCGCATGGCCGAGAACCTGATGTTTCTCGCCCGCGCCGAGCAGGCTGAGCGAGCGCTCGATCTGCGCACGCTGGAGCTGCACCAAATCGGCGAAGAGTTATGCGACTACTTCGAAGCCCTGGCCGACGACCGCGGAATCCGTCTGGAAAACACGTTCAGCGGAGAATTGCTGGCGGATCAGCAACTGCTGCAACGCGCCTTGGGCAACCTGTTGGCCAACGCCGTACGCCATGCTGATGCCGGCTCGGTCATCAGCCTGCGCCGACGCGATGAGCCAGGCCTGTGCTGGCTGCAAGTGCACAACCTCGGCCCGGTGATCGCGGATGAGCATCTGGGCAAACTGTTCGACCGCTTCTACCGCGTCGACCCGTCCCGCGCGGAGCGGGGAGACTCCGGCGGATTGGGACTGGCAATCGTGCAGTCGATCATGCAATTGCATGGTGGGCGGGTGCGGGTGAGTAGTGAAGTTGAGGGAACAGTTTTTGAGCTTGGTTTCCCTCTTGAGGTACCGAGGAGGGTGAATTCTCATGATTGATTTGATTCGGAGTTTGGAAATCACCGTCGCCGGTAGCTCCGTAGGGACACTCGTTCGTGGGCAGTCCGGCATGGAGAGCGTGTTCAGATACTGTGAGGGCGTGAACGCTGAGAATGCTGTTTCGCTAACGATGTCAGCTCGGATGGAAAACTACGGCTGGGAGCGAGGTGTTCATCCGATTTTCGAGATGAATTTGCCAGAAGGGGTATTGCGCGATGAATTGATTCGACGCTTCGGCGAAGCAGTTCGTGACTTCGATGCTTTTGCGTTGCTGGCAATAGTGGGTTCAAGTCAGCTAGGACGGCTGGCAGTAGCCTGCGAATCGGTCACAGATCATCAGCCCGAAACGTTATTGTCCGATCTTTTGATACATGACGGCGTTCATGGCTTGTTTGACAATCTGTTGCACAAACATGGCCAGTATTCCGGTGTTTCAGGCGTGCAGCCTAAGGTGTTGGTACGCGATGGTGTGACAGCCGCTCTTTACCCGATTCACCGAGGCTCCACACATCTGGTCAAAGCCTTCCGTCCCGAAGAGTTTCCTGAGCTGGCGACCAACGAGTACTTCTGTATGCGCGCCGCAGCGCTTAGCGGACTTGAAGTGCCAAAGTTTGAATTGAGTGAGCAGGGCAAGTTTCTGGTGGTCGAGCGTTTTGACCTGACTGAGCATGGCTATCTGGGTTTCGAGGACTTTTGCGTACTCAATGGCTGGCCTTCCAGAGCCAAATACGATGGTTCTTACGAAGGCGCTGCCCGACAGATCAAAGCCTTTGTTTCCCCTGCGCTGTTGAGTCAGGCGCTGGAAGCTTTTTTCAAGATCGTAGCGCTGTCAGCGGGACTGAAAAACGGCGATGCGCATCTGAAGAACTTCGGTGTTCTGTATGACCATTGCGGCGCGGAAGCTTCGATCCGGCTGGCCCCGGCTTACGACATCATCACCACATCGGTTTACATCAGGAACGACAGCCTGGCCTTGCTGTTGGGCGGGTCGAAGGCATGGCCCAAGTACAAGGCGCTGATGCGCTTCGGCCGTACGGCGTGCAATCTCACTGAAGGCCGGTGCAATGAACTACTGCAGCAGGTTGTTCATGGCATGCAGACGGCGATGGCGGAAATGCTTGAGCATTGCCGAACCCATCAGTCGTTCGCCGAGGTAGGTACGGCAATGATCGAGCAGTGGGAGTCCGGGATTGAGCGCAGTCTGACCAAGGGTTGAGCGACCCATTTGCGCTCAGCGCAACTGATCCCGAAACTGCCCCGGCGTCATCCCGGTCCAGCGTTTGAACGCACGGCTGAAGCTGCTGGTATCGGCAAATCCCAACAGGTAACTGACCTCGCTCAGCGAGCATTGCGGATCGCGCAGGTGCAGCAGTGCGAGGTTTTCGCGGCTTTCATTCAGCAGGGTGTCGAAGCGGCAACCCTCGTCCGCCAGATGCCGTTGCAGGCTGCGCAGGCTCAGGTGCAGGGCCTGGGCGATGCGTTCGGCGCTGGGTTCGCCTTCGGGCAGTTGTTCTTCGATGGCGTCGCGTACCTTGCGCTCCCAGGTCAGCGGTTTGAGCTGGGCGAGGGTGCGTTTGAGCACCGCTTCGTTGTGCTCGGCCAGTTCCGGGTTGGCGTCGTCGAGGTGACTGTCGAAGTCGGTGAGGGCGAATTCGATCCGGTCTTCTTCGGCGGAAAAGTGCACCGGCGAGCGGAACACCTTGTGCCATTGATGCGCATCGACCGGTTCCGGGCGACGCAGGTACACCGCCAATGGTGCGTAGTCGCGACCCAGGCGATTGCGGCAGGTGCGCACGTAGATGGCGGCAAAGGCGTCGATGGCTTCGAAGGCCGGGGCCGGATTGCCGGCCGGGATTTTCAGGCGAAAGCGGTAGCGGTCCTCGGTGCGGGTCAGCTCCAGTTCCAGCGCGTCGCTGACCACCTGGTGATAACGCACGATCCGCTCGAACACTTCCCGCAGGCTGCCGCTGGCCACCAACGCATAGCCCAGTGCGTGAAAGGTCGTGGGGCTGACGAACCGCGACACCCGCAAGCCGATTGCCGGATCGCCGCTGACCTGCACCGCGATTTCCCACAGGCGCGTGGTGGCGGACAACGGATAGCGGGCGTTCGGGTCATCCATCAGTTGCGGATCGAGCCCGGCCTGCTGGCACAGGGCAGTGCTGTCCAGCCCCAGCGCGTCGAGTTGCTTGCGCAGGGCACGGGTCCAGCTGGCGAGAGAAGTCGGTTCCTTCATGCTGATTGGCGCTTCCGGTCAACAGGTTGGCGTTCTCGGCTACCGCGTTTGGAGTCCGCGCGGGGCAGGATGCGAACATCAATAACCAGAGGATGGAAGCATGGACCGTACTTCTGCAAGTCCCCAGCGACACAATGCTGCCCAGCGATCAGCGCATATTCGCGAAGTGGTGCTGGCCAAGGGCGTGGAGCTGCGCGAGCGCTACCCGATTCTCAAGCATCAGGATGCACTCGGCGCCGGGATTCTCGCCTTTGCCCTGGCCGGAATGATCGGTTCGGCGGCGCTGTATATCAGCGGGCACATGGCGTGGTGGGCGTGTCTGCTACTCAACGCGTTTTTCGCTTCGCTGACCCATGAGCTAGAGCACGACCTGATCCACAGCATGTATTTCCGCAAACAGCGCGTGCCGCACAACCTGATGATGGGCCTGGTGTGGCTGGCGCGGCCGAGCACGATCAACCCGTGGATTCGCCGCCATCTGCACCTCAATCATCACAAGGTGTCCGGCACTGAAACCGACATGGAAGAACGGGCGATCACCAACGGCGAGCCTTGGGGTTTTGCGCGGTTGCTGATGGTCGGTGACAACGTGATGTCGGCATTCATCCGCATGCTCCGGGCCAAGACCTGGGCGCACAAGTTCAGCATCATCAAGCGCACGCTGAAGGTCTACGCGCCGCTGGCGCTGGTGCATTGGGGGGCGTGGTATGTGTTTCTCGGATTCCATGCGGCCAATGGCGTCGCTTACTTGATGGGCTCGCCGATTGAATGGTCGGCGACCACGCTTTCAGTGATGCAGGTGATCGACATCGCCGCCGTGGTGATCATTGGCCCGAACGTGTTGCGTACGTTTTGCCTGCACTTCATCAGCTCCAACATGCATTACTACGGGGATGTGGAACCGGGCAATGTGCTGCAGCAATGTCAGGTGCTGAATCCTTGGTGGCTGTGGCCGTTGCAGGCGTTCTGCTTCAACTTCGGCAGCAGTCACGGGATTCATCATTTTGTGGTGAAGGAGCCGTTTTACATCCGTCAGCTGACGGTGCCGGTGGCGCATAAGGTGATGCGGGAGATGGGGGTTCGGTTTAACGATTTCGGGACGTTCGGGCGGGCGAACCGGTTTGTTCGCAAGGAGAATGAAGGGTTGGCGGGTAAGGCGATCGAGGTGAACTGACTTTGTGTTTTCGGCTGGAGATCCAGCCCTCACCCTAACCCTCTCCCGGAGGGAGAGGGGACTGATTGGGGGATATTCGGGAGATACACCGACTTGAAAGTGCTTTACCGAATCCACAATCAACTCGGTTTCTCAGGTCGATGTATAGCGAAAGACACCTCGGTCAGCTCCCTCTCCCTCCGGGCGGTCCGACGTTTCGGGAGGGCTGGGGTGAGGGAGGGCTTTTGATCCTGCCCTCAATCCGGCTGAAACGGCGACTCACTCAAAATCACGCCGGTCTCCTCCACATACCGCTGCCAATGCTCGATCAGCGCTTCAAGCTTCTGCGGCTGACTCGACGCCAGGTCATGAATCTCCCCCGGATCACTCCCGAGATCGTAAAGCTGCCAGGTCGCCGGCCCCACCGGCCCGGGAATCCACACCGCCTTCCACTGTCCCTGCCGAATCGCCCGGCGTCCGAACAGTTCCCAACCGGTGACGGTGTGTTCGTCATGCACCTGCGCTGTCTCGCCGGACAAAAAGCCCAGCCACGATTTCCCGCGCAACGGCGCCACCGGTTTGCCGTGCCATTGCTTGCCCGGATGGCGCACGCCGGCCAGATCGAGGATGGTCGGCGTGATGTCCATCACCGTGCCGAAACCATGGCTGATCTGTCCCTTCAGCGGCAGTTGCGGATAGTGCAGCAGCGCCGGAACGCGAATGCCGCCCTCGGTGGTGAACGCCTTGAACAGGCGTGACGGCGCAGTCGCCACCTGCGCCCAGTTCGGCCCGTACCAGACATAGGAATTGGCGCGGCCGATGTTGTCGAGGCTGTTGTCGTAATGCTGGCTCAGATACGTCATCAGCTCCGGGCCGAATTTCGGAAAGGCTTCCAGCAGCGCACCTTCGGCACCGTTGTCGGACATGAACAGGATGAAGGTGTTGTCGAGCTGGCCCTGCTGACGCAGGTAGTCGACGACGCGGCCGATGTTCCAGTCCATGCGCTCGACCATCGCGGCGTAGACTTCCATCGCCCGGGCGGAAATGCGTTTTTGTTCATCGCTCAGCGCGTCCCATTGCGCGGTCAGCTGGATCAGCGGGTGCGGTTCGACATCCGGTTCGATCAGTCCCAGCGACTTGAGCTTTTCCAGACGCTCGAGGCGCAAGACTTCGGGGCCCGCGTCGTAGCGGCCACGGTATTTTTCGACGATGTCGGCGGGCGCCTGCAACGGCCAGTGCGGTGCGGAAAATGGCAGGTAGGCGAAGAACGGTCGGCTCTGGTCGCGCTCCTTGAGGTACTGCAACAGCTTGTCGCCGAACGCGTCGGAGGAATAGAAATCCTTGGGCAATTCGTCGATGAACGTGTCGTCCTCGATGTACAGCGCCGGGGTGGATTTCAGCAGGCCTGGTGTGTGCTCATCGTAGGTCGGTTCGAAGCCGTAGTGGTTGGCCGCGCCGGGAAGCAGCGAGAACGAACGCTCGAAACCACGGGCGTGGGGCGCCAGTTCGGCGGTCAGGCCCAGGTGCCATTTGCCGCTCATCAACGTCTGGTAACCGGCCTCGCGCAGCAACTCTGGCAACGCGACGACCCGATCGTTGAGGTAACCCTCGTAACCCGGTTTGCCGATCAGCTCCGGGGTCAGTGCTTCGGCCATGGTGCCGATGCCGGCGATGTGGTGGTCGGTGCCGGTGAGCAGCATCGAGCGGGTCGGCGAGCAGGTCGGTGCGGTGTGAAAATCGGTCAGGCGCAGGCCATTGTTGGCCAGGGCATCGAGGTTCGGCGTGGCGATTTCCCCGCCGAACGCGCCGATGTCGGAAAAACCGAGGTCATCGGCCAGAATCACCAGAAAGTTGGGACGTTGCGGCATCGACAGGCTCCTGTTCAGCAGGCAATAAACGACAGCGGCAGATCGCGGATCTGCACCGGTGCGCTCGGTTGGTAATGGTCGTCACTGGTCAGTTCATGCAGCAGTTCTTCGCGCAGCTGATGGAAGTCGAAACTGCTGCGCTGGCGCGGATGGGGCAGGGCGATGTCCACCACCCGCTTGATCCGGCCGGGGCGCGGTTCCATCACCACTACGCGGTCGGCGAGGAAAATCGCTTCCTCGACATCGTGGGTGACCAGAATCGTGGTGATCTTTGCCCGCTCGCGAATCGCCAGCAGTTCGTCCTGCATCTGCTGGCGGGTGAGCGCGTCGAGGGCGCCGAAGGGTTCGTCGAGCAGCAGGATCCGTGGGCTTGCCACCAGCCCGCGAGCAATCGCCACGCGCTGGGCCATGCCGCCGGAGAGTTGATGCGGGTAGGCGCGGGTGAAGTCGCGCAGGCCCACCAGCTCGATGAAATCGTTGATGCGTTGCTGCTTTTCGGAGGCAGCCAGCGGTTCGTTCACCAGGCCCAGGCCGATGTTGTCGGCTACGGTCAGCCACGGGAACAAACGGTGTTCCTGAAACACGATGCCGCGCTCGCCGCCGATGCCGCTGACGGCTTTGCCGTCGACGCTGATCTGCCCGCGAAACTGCGTGTCGAGGCCCACCAGCAAGCGCAGCAAAGTGGATTTGCCACAGCCGCTGGAGCCGACGATGGCGACGAATTCGCCCTCGGCGATGTCGAGGTTGAATTCGCGAATCGCTTCCAGTTCGAAACCGTCGACGTCGAAGGATTTGCCTACATGGTTGAAGCTGACAATCGGTGCGTTCATGCGTGTCTCCAGCGGGTGGCGCGGATTTCCAGGCGTTGGCCAATGAGGTTGAGCAGGGCGCCGGTGAGGCCGACCAGCAGCATCCCGGCCATGATCAGGTCCATGCGCAGCAGTTGTTGGGCGCCGATCATCTGGCTGCCGATGCCGCCGTTGGACGGCATGAAATATTCGGCGCCGATGGTGCCGAGCCAGGCGTAGATCAGGCTCAGGCGCAGGCCGGCGAAAATCCCCGGTGCGGCGCCCGGCAATACCAGTCGACGCAGGCGCTGAGTGAGGCTCAGGCGCAGCACCTGCGCGGCTTCGTTGAGTTGCGGCGAGAGGTTGGCGACGCTGCGTTGGGTCGCGACAAACAACGGAAAGAACGCGGCCAGGGCGACGAACACCCATTTCGCCAGTTCGCCCAGACCGAACCACGCGGTGAGCAGCGGCACCCAGGCGAAAATCGCGATCTGGCGCAGGGCGGCGAGGGTCGGGCCGAGTACGCGTTCGCTGGTGCGTGACAGACCCAGCAGCAAACCCAGCACGAGGCCGAGGCCGCCGCCAATCAACAAGCCGCCGAGGGTGCGGCCCAGGCTCAGTGCCATGCCGGAGATCAACGTGCCGTCGAGCAATCCGTTTTTGGTTGCCTCAAGCACAACCCATGGGCTGACCAGAATGTTGGCATCGATCCATTGCTGGTCGACCGCCAGTTGCCACAACGCAAACAGCGCCAGTGGCAGCAGCCATGGCTGCACGCGCTGCCAGCCTTCGTAGCGTGGGCCGCGACGAATTTCCGCCGTGGCCGGGTGCGGCCAGTGCACCAGTTTTTTGTCCAGCAGACCGATGCCGCGATCCATCGCCACGCCGATCAGGCCGATTACGACGATGCACACGAAGACGATGTCGAGCATGAACAGCTGTCGCGCCCAGACCATCAGGTAACCGATGCCTTCGCTGGAGGCCAGCAGCTCGACGGCGAGCAACGAGGTCCAGCCAGCGGCCAGCGCCAGACGCACGCCAGCCATGAACGCCGGGAGGGCGGCGGGCAGCACCAGTCGGCGGATCAACAGTCGTGGCGGCAAACGTAAAACAGCGGCGGCTTCGCGCAGCTTGGGTTGCGCATCGCGCACGCCGACCAGCGTATGCAAGGTCACCGGCACCACGATGGCCTTGATCAGCACCACCAGTTTCAGCGTTTCGCCGATGCCGAAAAACACCATGAACAACGGAATCCACGCCAGCGTGGGCACCTGGGCCAGGCCGGCGAACGTCGGGAAGATCAGGCGTTCGAGGCGACGGCTGAAGCCCAGCGCCGCGCCGAGCACCGCGCCGGCGCTAACACCCGCCAGCAGTCCCCAGAACAACCGTTGCAGGCTGATCCACAAATGACTCCACAACTCGCCCTGGGACAGCTCGATCGCGCTGCTCCACACCAGTGAAGGCGCGGGCAGGATCTGTTCGCTCATCCATTGATTGCGCGCCGCCAGCCACCACAGGGCGAACAGGGAGAGGGGCAGCAGCCACGGCAGCACACGCTGGCCAAGGCTTGGCCATGAGCGCAGTGCTTTCAGCGGTGGTGCGGGCAGCGGCAGGCTGAGCAGGGATTGTCGGGCCATGGTGACCTCCGTTGTCGGGTTGCAGGCAGGCCTGCCTTCATGGAAGTGCGGTATGCAAATTTGATATATAAAAATTCAATTCAATGCTATTGGGAGATAAGCCAGACCATTTAAGGCCTCCAGCCCATGCGCATCCAATGCATTCGGAGAATATTTTCGATGCTCTGCATGCATATCGATCTACAGGCCCTGTGGACTCTTGCTTAGCGTTTAAAGCTATAAAAATGTGCTTTTTAAGTATTTAAACGTTGATACGGAATGTGCCTACTTTCGGCTCCTCAACGCCCGTCGTGATCAGGAGCCGTACCCATGAACCTTCCCTTCAAACGTGTCATCAGTCTGTTTGCCGCGCCGGCGCTGGCGGGTCTGCTGGCGTTCTCTGCCCAGGCCGACGAGCTCAAGGAAATCAGGATTGCCGTGCCTGATCTGAGCGCGGGTACTCAACACAGCGGCGGGGGCATCGTGGACGTGCTGCGCGATCAGCAGATCTTCGAAAAGGCCTTCGCCGATCAAGGCATCAAGATTCAGTGGAGCTTCTTCAAGGGCGCTGGACCGGTGATCAACGAAGCGTTCGCCAATGGCCAAGTGGATCTGGCCTATCTCGGAGATCTGGCGGCCATCATCGGCAAGTCCAACGGACTGGATACGCGCCTGCTCAGCGCCAGCGCTCGGGGTGTTAAGCAATATCTCGGCGTGGTGCCGGGCTCGGGGATCAAGACGCTGCAGGATCTCAAAGGCAAGCGCGTAGCGATCTTCCGGGGAACTGCGACCCAGTTGTCGTTCGATGCGGCGCTGGCCAGCGTCGGTTTGAGCGAGAAGGACGTGAAGGTGATCAACCTCGATTTCAACGCAGCGGTAGCGGCGCTGGCGGCGAAGCAGATCGATGCGTCGTGGGGCAGTTCCGGGCTGACCGCGTTGCAGGCCAAAGGCCTGGCCGAGTTGCCGCTTAACACCAAAGACCTTGGCGGCGCCGGCAGTGTGCAGTCGGTGCTGGTGGGGACTGGCAAGTTTGTCGATGGGCATCCGGAAGCCGTGGCAAAACTGCTCAAGGCGCAGCAACAGGCAGTGGAGTGGTTGACGCAGGACAGCAACAAGGACGCCTATGTGCAGCTTGTGTCGGGGCTGGCGAGCTATCCACCGGTGATCCTCACCCAGGATCTGAAGGATCAGAACCTGAGCGAAGTGTTCCCGTCGACACTGGATCCGCTGTTCCTTCAGAACCTGCAGGGCAAGGTGGACCTGGCGGCGCAGCAGAAGCTGATTCGCAAGCCGTTCAAGGTCAACGAGTGGGTGGCGCCAGAGCTGGCGGCTGCGAAGCTTTGAATTTTTAGCGCCAGAACAGACCTCATCGCCAGCAGGCTGGCTCCCACAATTGGATGCATTTCATGTGGGAGCCAGCCTGCTGGCGATGACGACCTCAAACCGCGACGCTGATTTCCTGTTTATCCACTGCCTCCAACGTCTCAATCATCGCCCGCGCTGCCGGCGACAGCCGGAATCCCGTCCGGCTCACAATCCCGCACCGCGCATTCATGCTCTCCAGGTTCTGCGGCAGATTGCGCCAGTGCAGCAGCGCCAGCGAGCCCTGGGCAATATCCTCGACGAACGCCTCTTCAGTACCGACGCCGATCGCGTTGGATTGCAGCACCACTTTCACCAGCGCCGGAAAGTGCTCGGTCTCGATGGTCGGCGAAAAGTCGATCCGTCCGCTGAGATTCGCCAGCAATTTGCGAATGCCCGGCGGGATCAGCGTGGTCGCCAGCGGATAGTCGAACATGTCGTTGGTCGACAGGCTTTCCTTGGCCAGCAGCGGATGCCCCGGCCGGCAGAAAAACACCCCGCGCTTGGGCGTCAGCGGCTGGGTCTGGAAGTTCGGGTCGGACTCGAAATGGCGAATGTCGGCGATAAAGAATTCGATCTCCTCGCGGCTCAGGGCGCGGCTGAGCTTTTCCCAGTTATCCACCTGAAAGCAGGTACGTACTTTCGGGTGCGCATTGATGAATTGCGCCACCGCGTCCGGCACCAGTTTCACCGCCGGCGCCGGGCCGCAACCGAAGTGCAGTTCGCCGGCATCGAGCTTGGTCATCTGCGTCACCTCGGCGCTGAGCAATGCCGCGCCTTGCACCAGGGTCAGGGCGTGTTGCAGCACCACCTGGCCTTCGGGCGTGGGGCGCAGATCCTTGTTGCCGCGATCCACCAGCACGCAGCCGAACTCCTGCTCCAGCCCTTGAATGCTGCGGCTGAACGCCGGTTGAGTGATGCCCATGGCGTCGGCCGCGCGGACAAAACTGCGGTGTTCGTTGAGGGCGATGAAGTAGCGCAACTGGCGAAGATCCATATGCTTTTCCGGCATCCTAAAAATAGCTCGAAGGCATTTGCGACGAGGTTGCTTGAGGTTTTAAATGCAAGCTCTTATTCCGTCAACGAAGCATGTGAATATCTATTAGATGTAAATGGAATATAGATAGAGCGTTGTTTCGCTGCCGTCCAACCGCAAGCAGTCGATGAGGGTCTACCCATGAGCAATGCCGCACTCGCTGTAAAACCCGCTGTCCACACGCTGGACATTCATCCGGTGGCCGGTCGTATCGGCGCCGAAATCCGTGGCGTGCAGCTGTCCGGTGAGCTGGATGCCGCGACGGTTGAAGCCATTCAACAGGCGCTGATCCAGTACAAGGTGGTGTTCTTTCGCGAGCAGACCCAGCTCGACGATCAACGTCAGGAAGCCTTCGCGCATCTGCTCGGCGAGCCCGTAGCGCATCCGACCGTGCCGTCCCGCGAGGGCACCCGTTATCTGCTGGAACTCGACGGCGCCGAAGGGCAGCGCGCCAACTCCTGGCACACCGACGTAACCTTCGTCGATGCCTACCCGAAAGCCTCGATCCTGCGCTCGGTGGTGGCCCCGGCGTTCGGCGGCGACACCCTGTGGGCGAACACCGCGACCGCGTACAACGAACTGCCGACCGAGTTGCGCGAGCTGGCGGACAAACTGGTGGCTGTGCACAGCAACGAATACGACTACGCCGCCGTGAAGCCGGACGTGTCGGCGGAGAAGCTCGAGCGCTATCGCAAGATCTTCACCTCGACCGTCTACGAGACCGAGCACCCGGTGGTGCGTGTGCACCCGATCAGCGGCGAAAAGAGCCTGCTGCTGGGGCATTTCGTCAAACGCATCAAGGGCTATTCCCAGGCCGATTCGGCGCACCTGTTCGGCTTGCTGCAGAGCCATGTGATCCGCCAGGAGAACGTCGTGCGCTGGCGCTGGAAGGCCGGTGATGTGGCGATCTGGGATAACCGTTCGACGCAGCATTATGCGATTGATGATTACGGCACTCAGGATCGTGTGGTGCGTCGGGTGACGCTCAAAGGCGAAGTACCGGTCGGGGCGAATGGGCAGCGTAGCCAGACCATCAAAGGGCGTGAGTAAGAGCAGAAGATCAAAAGCCCCTCACCCCCCGCCCTCTCCCGGAGGGAGAGGGAGCTGACCGAGGTGTCTGGCGCTATACGTCGACCTGAAGGATCAAGTCGATTATGGATTCAGCAAAGCTCATACAGGTCAGCGTAAATCATCAATATCCCGCGATCGGTTCCCTCTCCCTCCGGGAGAGGGTTAGGGTGAGGGGGCTCTTGCTCTTGCCTTCGCTTGATCTCTACCAAACGCCAATCTGAACGAGCTTCTCGGTCTCGGGTTCGCCATAGCGAAACCGCTGCCCGCGCAAATCAATCTCCTGATGACTGATCGTCGTGCGGCGCTTCAACCCGCGCACCCATTCGAACAGATACCCCGCATGCTCCTCGCGCACCGCCGCATACGCCGGGTCCGCGCCCAGATCCTGCAGCTCCTGCGGGTCATTCAACAGATCAAAAAGCTGCGGTCGGAAGCCGTCATACGCCAGGTATTTCCAGCGCTCGCTGCGCACCATGGTCATGCGGCAACGGTCGATCGGCTGGCTCAGTCGTTCCCGTGCCGGGGCCTGGAAGGCGTAGTCGTATTCGCTGATCGCATAGCGACGCCAGTCAGGGTTTTCACCATGCAGCAGTGGAATCAGCGAGCGACCTTCCAGGCGATGCTCCGCCCCCGTCACGCCCAGCGCTTCGAGAAAGGTCGGCACGCCGTCGATGGTTTCCGCCAGGCGTTCATCCACCGTGCCCCGTGTGACATCCGCTGCCGCACGCGGGTCGCGCACGATCAATGGCACGCCCACCGCTTGTTCCAGCAAAAACTCCTTCTCGCCCAGCCAGTGATCGCCCAGGAAGTCGCCGTGATCGCTGGTGAACACGATCAGCGTGTCCTCCCAGCGGCCGTTGCTTTGCAGGAAATCGAACAGCCGCCCCAACTGATCATCGACCTGTTTGACCAGGCCCATGTACGTCGGGATCACGTTCAGTCGTACCGGATCTTTGGAGAAATTCAGGCTTTCCTCATGCTGGCAAAAGGCCTGATAGACCGGGTGGTCGCTTGGAGAGGCATTACGTACCGGTTTGAGAATCGATTTCGTACTGTACAAGGTGTGGTACGGCGCCGGTACGATGTAGGGCCAGTGGGGTTTGATATAGGACAGGTGCAAAAACCACGGTTTTTCACCTTGCTCACCGATGAAGTCGATGGCCCGATTTGTAGTGTAGACAGTCTCTGAATGTTGCTCGGGAATTCGCGCCGGCAAATGGGCATTGCGCATTTTCCAGCCGCTGAGGATTTCTCCGTTGTCCCCTTCGGCCGCGTTGGCCCAGTCATGCCAGGGGTTACGCCCTTCGAAACCCTGCTCGCGCAGGTAGTGGGTGTATGGCGCGGATTCGCGTTTGTCATCGAACAGCGGGTCGTCGGGAAAGATGCCGTCGTGACGAAAGTACGGCTCGAAGCCGACTTCGTTCAGCACTTCGGCCTGGGCGCTTTCCGGGTTGATCGACAACCGCTGCAAGGCATCCACGTTAGCCGTGGCGTGGGTCTTGCCGACCAGCGCAGTACGAATGCCGTGGGGTCTCAGGTAATCGCCGATGGTCAGTTCTTCAAGCGGCAGCGGCACGGCGTTCCACGCCACTTGATGACTGCTGACATAGCGCCCGGTGTAGGCCGACATCCGCGACGGCCCACAAATCGTGCCTTGGGTGTAGGCACGGCTAAAGCGCACGCCGGCCGCAGCCAAGCGATCGATGTTCGGGGTGTGCAGGTGCGGGTGGCCGTAGCAGGACAGGTAATCGCGGCGCAGTTGATCGCACATGATGTACAGCACATTGCGCACGGGGTTTTGCGGGTTGGACATGGGGTTCACCAGTCAGGAAGACAGGCGAGGTTTTTCGCTTTCGGCGAGGGTGTTCGGCAAGTGCATTCGGGGAATGGGTTTCATGCAGGAAATGCATCGGCGCCTGCACAGGCCTCTTCGCGAGCAAGCCCGCTCCCACAGGAGTACGCGTTTCAAATGTGGGAGCGGGCTTGCTCGCGAAGGCGGAGTGTCAGACGGCAAAATTCTCCAGTGAACACACTTCTTCATCCACCGCATCAATCGCCTTGATCTGCTCGATCATCGCCTCGGCCAACGGTGATAACCGATACCCGGCGCGGCTGACGATTCCATAACGGGTGTAAAGCTCCTCCAGATCATCCGCCAACCCTTCGACCTTCAAACACACCAACTCACCCCGGGCCTGATGCAGTGCATCCGAATAGGCGCCAACGATGCCGATCGCATCGGAGCGCAACACCACGCCGAGCAGGCTGGCGCTGTTCTCGCACTCCACATTCGGAATGAAATCCGGGCGGCCACTGAGGTCGACGATGACCTTGCGCAGATTCGGCGGGCGAATGCTGACGGCCAGTGGATAACTCATCAATTGCTCGGCCGTGACCCGATCCGATGCGGCCAGCGGATGCCCGGCGCGGCAGCAGAAATGCCATTTGCGTGGTCGCAAGCGGTGGGTCAGATAATCCGGGTCCGCCTCGAAGTGCCGAGTGTCGGCGACGAAGAATTCGAACTCCTCGCTCAGCAGTCGCTTGCTCAGGCTCTGCCAGTCATCGACCTGGTAATGCACCCGCGCTTTCGGGTAGCGGCCGATGAAGCTGCCGATCGCGCGCGGGATCAATCCCGCTGCCGGTGCCGGGCCACAACCGAAGCGCAATTCCCCCGCCTCCAGCCCGTTGAACTGGCTGATCTCGTTGGCCATCTGCTGCGCGCCGCTGACCAGTCGCCGCGCGTGTTCAAGCAGCACTTGGCCCTGTTTGGTCGGCGGCAATTCCTTGCGCCCGCGATCCACCAACTGGCAACCGACGCTGTGCTCCAGCGCCTGAATGCTGCGGCTGAACGCCGACTGCGACAGGTTCACCGCCTGCGCGCCGGCGACGAAGCTGCGTTGTTCGGCAAGGGCGATGAAGTGTCTGAGTTGGCGCAAGTCGATATGCATTTTTCACATAAAAAATATCCGGGAAATGCATTGGATATGCATTAGGTCGACTCCTTATAAAGGCAATCTCTTATGCAGTAAATCTTTGTAAAAACATAAATAAATAACTTAAAAGAATATGCGGCACGGAAGATGTCTGCGTGTCTTTTGACCAGGAGCAGTCCCATGAGTCCGTTGAACCTCGCTTCACCGCCGCCGCCACGACGGCTCAAACGTCTGCCTCTGGCCCTGTTGCTGGCGGGGAGTGCCAGTTGGACTCACGGCTACGCCGCTGAGACAGAAACTCCCGCGCCGGCACCGACAGGCAAGACCGCGACCGCCACGTCGCAACTGGAAACCGTGACCGTCACCACCCGCCGCCGCGAAGAAAGTTCTCAGGACGTGCCGACGCCCATGAGCGTGGTCAGCGGCCAGACTCTGGAGACGCAAAGGGTCTACCGGATTCAGGATCTGCAGCAACTGGTGCCCAGCGTCAACGTCGCCTACATGCATGCGCGCCAGTCCAGCGTGTCGATCCGGGGCCTGGGCAACAACCCGGCCAGCGATGGTCTGGAAGGCAGCGTCGGGCTGTACATCGACAACGTTTATCTGGGTCGCCCGGGGATGGCGGTGTTCGACCTGATGGACATCGAACAACTTGAAGTCCTGCGCGGGCCGCAGGGTACGTTGTTCGGCAAGAACACCACCGCCGGGGTGATCAATATCAGCACCCGTGCGCCGAGTTTTACCCCGGAGCGCAGCATCGAGACGTCGGTCGGCGAGGACGGTTATTTCCAGACCAAGGGCACGCTTTCCGGGCCGCTCAACGATCAGTTGGCCGGACGCATCTCTGCCTATCGCACCCGCAGCGACGGTGACATCAAGAACGAATTCAACGGCCATGATTTGAATGGCGGCTCCCGCGACGGCTTCCGGGCGCAACTGCTGTTCAAGCCCAACGAGAATTTCAACCTGCGCTGGATCGGTGATTACAACGAAGAGGATTCCAGCGCCGGCACCCGCGTGCTGTACAACACCGGGCCGACCATCAATGGCGTCAATCTCTACTCGGCCCGCGCCGCCGCTGCCGGCGCGACGCTGGTCAACGGCTCGCACCGCAAGGTCAATCTGGACAACGACCAGCACGTCACCGTCCATCAGGGCGGCACATCGGTGGAGGCCAACTGGACCCTGCCGAGCGACTTCACCCTGACCTCGGTCAGCTCCTACCGTTTCTGGAATTTCACCCCGCGCAACGACGATGGCCTCAATGTGCCGGCGACCTACAACGCCGGGGTGTCGGTGGAAGACAAGCAGTACTCCCAGGAATTTCGTCTGGCATCGCCCAAGGGCGAGTTCTTCGATTACGTCCTCGGCGCTTATTACTTCGGCTCGGATCTGGACAACAAATCCTTCGCCTATTACGGCCCGCAGGCAGACATCTGGAACGGCACGCCACGGGGCGCGCTGGCCAACGTCAACAGCGTCGGCCGTGGCCATATCAAGACCGACAGTTTCGCGTTGTTCGCCCAAGGCACCTGGCACCTGACCCCACGTCTGGATTTCACCGCCGGGGTGCGTGGCACTTATGAAGAGAAGAACGCCTGGGTCAATCGTGATGCGCCGGTCGGTGGCGCCGCTGTCACGGGTGCCGCCGCCACCGCGCGACGCGGCCGCACCGGCGCCTACGATTCCGGCGACCTGAATCAGTACAGCTCCAGCCCGTCCGGATTGCTCAACCTCAGCTATCGCTTCACCGACGATCTGCTCGGCTACGCCACGTTGTCTCACGGCGAGAAATCCGGCGGAGTCAACCTCGTGGTGGGTTCGGCACCGACCGCCGGCGCCGACTCTTTGCTGATCGGCACCGAGCGCGCCAATAACGCCGAACTCGGCTTCAAGAGCACGCTGTGGGATCGGCGTTTGCAGCTCAACGCCAACGTGTTCTGGACTCAGGTCAACGCCTACCAGACCAACGCCTACGACGACGTCAACCGTGTGCAATACCTGACCAACGCCGGCTCGGTGCGCTCGCGCGGGGTGGAATTCGAAAGCACCCTGATCCCGCTGCGCGGCCTGACGCTGAACTTCAACGGCTCGTACAACGACGTCAGCTATCTCTCCTACAAGGACGCGCCGTGCCCACCTGAAGTCAGCCAGGCACCGGGTGCTCCGGCCTCTTGCGACCTCAGCGGCCATCAGGTGGTCGGCGCCTCGAAATGGATCGGCAATGCCAACGGCAAGTACGAATGGAATCTGGATAACGGTCTGCAACCTTACGTCACCGGCAGCTACGCGTTCCGCTCCAAAGCGGTGGGCACGGTCGAAGATTCCGACTACGGCCAGATCCCGAGTTACGCAGTGGTCAATCTCTCCACCGGCCTGCGCGGCGATTTCAATCAGGGTCAGTGGGATGTCTCGCTGTGGCTGAAAAACGCCTTCGACAAAACCTACTACACGACCCTGTGGACCGGTGGCAACGGCGGCTATGAAGGTCTGCTCGGCACGCCGCGCACCCTCGGCGTCACCGGTCGCTACGACTTCTGATCGACCCTTCAAGGAGCTGCATCATGTTGCGCATCAAAACCGCTTTACCGGTGTTGTTGTCCGGCGCAGTGCTCAGTGCCGGGGCACTCGCCGCGCCCAGCGTCTACCCCACCGGCGTCACCCGTTACGACCCGGCCAAGGCCTTCAATCAATATGTGATCTTCAGCGGTGCCGACAAGCAGACGCACCTGATCGACATGAACGGCAACGAGGTGAAGAACTGGCCGCAGTCGGGTTTCCCGTCGGCGATCATCGACCCGCAACTGGTCGGGGGCGAGCGCGGCCATGTGTTGCTGCAACTGAGCGAAAAGGATCCGGGCAAGCTCGGCTCCGCCGGTAACGGCCTCGGCAATCAGAGCGTCGGTGAACTGGACTGGAATGGCAAAGTCGTCTGGCAGTGGGGCGACAAGGCCCCCGGTGGGGCGGCGCAACAGCATCACGATCAGCGTCGCCTGAGCAACGGCAACACCGTGGTGCTGGCGAACAAGGTGCACCAGGTCAAAGGCTTCAAAGTGCCCGAGGTGATTGACGATGCGATCTATGAAGTCAGCCCCGCCGGCGAGGTGAAATGGCAGTGGCTGGCGTCGGATCACTTGAACGAATTCGGCTTCACCGCCGAGCAGTTGAAGCTGGTTCGCGCCAGTGAAAATCCGGATTACCTGCACATCAACAACCTCAGCCTGGTCGGGCCGAACAAGTGGTTCGATGCCGGCGATAAGCGCTTCAACCCGGACAACCTGCTGATCGATTCGCGCAACGCCAACTTCATCGCGATCATCGACAAACACAGCGGCAAGGTGGTCTGGCGTCTGGGGCCGAATCTGCCGCTGGCCAATCCGAAAACCGCGCAGAAAATCCCGCGCCCGGTGGACCAGTTCGTCGGCCAGCATGACGCGCACATCATCCCGGCCGGACTGCCCGGCGCGGGCAATTTGCTGGTGTTCGACAACCAGGGTTCGGCGGGGTACCCGAACGTCACGCTGGGGCTGATTTCCGGTTCGCGGGTGCTGGAGATCGACCCGGTGAAGAATGAAATCGTCTGGCAGTACAGCGCGGCGAATTCGAAGCAGCCGGGGTGGGCGTTCTACAGCTCGTTCATCAGCAGCGCACGGCGCTTGCCCAACGGAAACACGCTGATCGATGAAGGCATGAACGGGCGGTTTTTCCAGGTGACGGCCAGCGGTGAAAATGTCTGGGAATACGTCAGCCCTTATCTGGGCAAGGCACCGGGCAGCGACGCGATCAGCAACTGGGTCTATCGAGCCCTTCCTGTAAGTTATGACTGGGTGCCGGCAGGAACGCCGCGCTCGGAAACGGCAGTGGTTGCGCCGGCCATTGGTGTGCAACAAATCAATGCCAGTCGTTAGTTATTAAGAGTCTTCCGAATCGAAATAAGTTATGAGCGACATGAATAGTGCATATAGCAATTTCGTTGAAAAATCGCGTGGACAATAAATGAATGTCCAACCATCCTGAGTGTCGTGAGTTTCCAGGAGGAAACTTGCTCTCATCGGAAGACACTTATCCAACGATAAAGGAAATCTCGTTATGTCGAGCATTAATGGCACTTATGTAAATGCCAACTCTGGCGCCAAGCTGGTTATCACCGACGGTAATGATTCCAATGGCAGCTTCAGCGGCACCCTCAGCCAGGGTGGCGTGAATTACGACATCCGTTACGGGAACTATCACTTCCAGAACAGTACCGGCAACCCGACCACAATCGCGGTGCTGGCTCAGAACGGAAATAGTGGTTATCAGACCTGGACGCTGTTTTCGCCTGATCACAACTACGCGAAACTCCGGGCTACCGGCTCCCGCGTGAACTTCGATGGTGAAGTTGTGAACTTGGGTGGTGAGTTTCTGAAGCAATAAGAAATTCCGTAAATCGAAGGCCGATGCATTAAACATGCATCGGCCTTTTTGTTGGCCTTTTAAAAAGTCCGTCAACTATCACCTTGGAATTAGTTGTCACTGGATCCCGGGTCATCGATAACCCGATGCCTTGGATGAATACTTTTTATGCCGGGAAAGCATGTCGATTTCGGTGAATCGCTGGAAGCCTTGCGGGCCGTGGCTTTGGCGGAAATGACTGTTTCATATATTCCATAAACGTCTATTCATAACATGAAAGATTACTTTCGGAGATAAGCCGCTGGCCCAATGATTGACCCATCGATCACGCCGTGGGGGATTCAACAAGCGGCGAATCGGCTAAGCGAAAAAAACGCAAAGAGACCGCAGGGAGTAAATCAATGGGCAATGTCCAGACCGCCGCCAGCGCACAGGAGGTGCTGTGGCGCCAGGCGCCGAGCGGCGAGTTGGTCGATCTCGGCCGGCCCCATCGCGTGCCGTTGGGGCAGCTGCGTTTGCAGCGCGCCCCCAAGGGCATTCTGAGCCGCCGCGAAACGATTCTGCTCGGCGTTCTGGCGCTGGTGGTGCACGGCGCGGTGATCTACTGGATCAACCGGCATCCGACGCCGGCGCTGCCGATCGTGCCGCCGGAAATTCCACCGATGACCATCGAGTTTTCGCGCCCGGCGCCACCGGCACCACCTGTAGTTGTGCCGCCGCCACCGGCGCCTGTGGTCGAGCCTCCGCCGCCGGTGGAAGACGAATTGGCAACCAAGCCGCCACCGAAGCCGAAGCCGATCCCCAAACCGAAACCGGTGGCCAAACCCGTACCGAAACCTGCGCCAAAAGCGGTCGAGCAACCACCGGCGCCGCCACAACCGGCCGCCCCGGTCGCCGCGCCAGCGCCACCTGCACCACCGGCGCCTGCTCCGGTGACGCCGGCCTCGGCCAACGCCGCGTACCTGAAGAACCCGGCGCCGGAATATCCGTCGCTGGCCCAGCGTCGCGGTTGGGAAGGCACGGTGTTGCTGCGGGTGCACGTGTTGGCCAGCGGCAAACCGGGCGAGATCCAGATTCAGAAAAGCAGTGGCCGGCAACAACTCGACGACGCGGCGCTGGACGCCGTGAAGCGCTGGAGCTTCGTGCCGGCCAAGCAGGGTGATGTCGCCCAGGACGGCTGGGTCAGCGTACCCATCGATTTCAAGATTCATTAAACCGAAACCAATTTCGCGCTAAACGTTTACACGAGGGAACACATCATGACGTTACTGGCATCTCCACTGGAATCCATCGAAAGCGCGGTGATCTGGCTGCTGGTGGTCTTCTCTGTCGCTACCTGGGGCCTGGCATTGCTCAAGGCTGTGCAGTTCGGCCGGTTGAAGGCGCAGGACCGCAAATTTCACAAGCGCTTCTGGGCGGCGTCGAGTCTGGACTCCGCCGCCGAGTTGAGCGAAACCCAGCCCGGCGCGGCAGCGCGGGTGGCACAGGCCGGTTATGCGGCGATACAAGTGGGCGAGGCGCCGCAGGCCAATGACCTGAGCCAGGCGATCAACCATCAGGATCGCCTCGAACGTGCCTTGCGTCAGCAGATCGTTCGCGAGCGGCGTTCGCTGGAAACCGGTCTGGCGGTGGTCGCGAGTATTGGCAGCACCTCGCCGTTCATTGGTCTGTTCGGCACGGTGTGGGGAATCATGGAAGCGTTGAAAGGCATCAGCGCGGCGGGCTCGGCGAGCCTGGAAACGGTCGCAGGACCGATCGGTGCAGCGCTGGTCGCCACTGGTGTGGGGATCGCGGTCGCGGTGCCGGCGGTGCTGGTTTACAACTACTTTTTGCGTCGTCTGAAACTGACGGCGGCGGACCTGGACGACTTTGCCCACGACTTCTACAGCCTGGCGCAAAAAAGCTCGTTCCGCGTGCTGATCCACCCGACCGCGCACAAGGCTGCGGCCCAGGGCAACGCAACAAAAGTGAAGGAGGCGTCCTGATATGGCCTTCTCCACGCAAGACAGCGACGAGGTGCTGAGCGAGATCAACGTGACGCCGCTGGTGGACGTGATGCTGGTGCTGCTGGTGGTGTTCATCGTCACCGCGCCGCTTTTGACCAACGCGATACCGATCAACCTGCCGAAGACCGAAGCGGTGGCGCCGGTCGAGCAGAAAGACCCGTTGGTGGTGAGCATCGACGGTGCGGGAAAACTGTTTATCAACAAGGACGAAATCCAGCCGGATCTGCTGGAGTTCAACCTCAAATCGGCCAAGGCCAAGGACCCGGAAGTGCGCGTGCAATTGCAGGCCGACGACGGGGTGAATTACGGCGAAGTGGCGAGAGCCATGGCTTCGATTGAGCGGGCGGGCATCACCAAGCTGTCGGTGATCACTGCACGATAAGGGTTTCACGTTTTTCCGGGGCCGTCTCCTTGGCAGGGTGCGGCCCCTTTTTTGTCTCTTGCTTAATATGCTTTTCAGGTCTTAATAAATAGCTTCTTATTCCTTAACGAATATAAATCCCATCCCTATACTCGTTCAGGAACAGACACGACGCAGGAGAGCTCCCCCATGCGCAACGAATCAATCCGCTATCTGATTGTGCCGGGCTGGCAAGGATCGCCAGAAGATCATTGGCAAACCCACTGGCAGAACAGCCTGCCCAACAGCGCGCGGGTGGAGCAGGCCGACTGGCTGACGCCGCGTCGTGAAGACTGGGTCGCGGCGCTGGCCGAGGCGATTGCCGCCGACAGCTCGCCGGTGATTCTGATCGCGCACAGCCTGGGTTGCATCACCGTGGCGCACTGGGCGGCCACCGCGCCGCTGCATCATTTGCGTCAAGTGCGCGGGGCATTGCTGGTGGCGCCGGCAGATGTCGAGCGCCCGGCCTGCGTGCCGGCGCTGCGCAATTTCGCGCCGATCCCGACCGATCTGCTGCCCTTCCCGAGCCAGGTCGTCAGCTCCGACAACGACGCCGCCGTCAGTGCGCCGCGTGCGCTGGAGCTCGCGCGCAACTGGGGCGCCGAGGCGGGGATTCTCGCCGGCGCCGGCCATATCAACGTGAAGTCCGGACATCAACGCTGGGAGCAGGGATTCGCTTATCTGTATCGCCTGCAAAACCGCATGGAACACCACGCCCGGCGCCGTGCCTGATCACTTTTATTTTTTCAACGCCCCCGTCTCCCGGCGATTTGGGGCGGGAGTCTGCCATGAGTTTTGAAACCTTTGGCCAGCCGTTGCTGACCTTTCCCGATGCGGAAAAAAGTCCCCTGAGCATCCGCGCCAAGGCGCTGGTGTTCGTCGATCCACGCTCGCGCCAGTTGCGCGAAGAAATGGCCCAACTCGCACCGCGCTCGATCTCGGTGTTGATTCGCGGCGAGACCGGCACCGGCAAGGAATTGCTCGCCCGCCACATTCACCGCGCCAGTGATCGCAGCGGCTTGTTTGTCTCGGTCAATTGCGGGGCGATCAGCCCGACCTACGCCGATGCGGAGTTGTTCGGCTACGCCGCCGGCAGCTACAGCGGTTCGGCCAGCAGTCGCGCCGGCTGGTTCGGATCGGCCAACGGCGGCACCTTGTACCTGGACGAGATCGGCGACCTGCCGCTGCCGATCCAGATCAAATTGCTTTCCGCCCTGGAAAACCACGAAGTCACCCGCGTCGGTGCGCATCAACCAAGCCCGGTGGACGTGCGCCTGGTTGCGGCGACCAGCATCGATCTGGCCCAAGCGGTGGCGGCGGGGAAATTCCACGAGCGGCTTTATCACTATCTCAGCGAAGGGCATCTGGAACTGCCGGCATTGCGTGCGCGGGTCGGCGACATTCTGTCGCTGGCCGAGTACTTCCTCGGCATCTACAGCCAGCGTCTGGATCTGCCGGTGCCGCTGATCAGCGAAGCGGCGCAGCAGGTGCTGGAACAACACAGCTGGCCGGGCAATACCCGGGAGCTGGAAAACGTCATTCACTTTGCGCTGCTGGTGAGCACCGGCGACGAAATCCTGCCGGAGCACCTGAACCTGCCCGAGGTGTCTGGGCCGCTGGTTCAGATCGAACGTCAGGTGGCGAGCGTGAGCCTCAACGGCACTGCCGACGAACGTAAGGCATTGAAAGAATTGCTGTTGAGCCTGAGCGAGGCGTTGTAACCATTTTGTTCAACATGAACAAAATGGAATATGAAGCTGAATAAACGTTATTGTCCGGGAATAAAAAATCCCGGTATTGTCCGCTTCACGCCAGCAGTAGCACATCGCTGGCACACGTATTAATGCCGTCGTCGATGACGACCGATTTTCGATAAGGACACTGCATGAAAAAGGTTCTGTTGTTTACCGCATTGGCGGCTGCTCTGACTGCTTCCCTGGCCCAGGCCGGCGAGAAACTGGTGGTTGCCGCGACGCCGGTGCCGCACGCCGAAATCCTCGAGCTGATCAAGCCGACCCTCGCCAAAGAAGGCGTGGATCTGGAAATCAAGGTCTTCACCGACTACGTACAGCCGAACGTACAGGTGGGCGAGAAGCGTCTGGACGCCAACTACTTCCAGACCAAGCCTTACCTGGACAGCTTCAACGCCGGCAAATACAAGGATGACAAGGCCAAGTACCTGGTGACCGTGCAAGGCGTGCACGTTGAACCGTTCGGTGGCTACTCGAGCAAGTACAAGACCCTGGCTGAACTGCCGGACGGCGCCACCATCGCCATTCCGAACGAAGGCAGCAACAGCGGTCGCGCTCTGATCCTGCTGCAGAAGGCTGGCCTGATCGAACTGAAAGATCCGAAGAACGCCCTGGCCACGCCGAAAGACATCGCCAAGAACCCGCACAACTTCAAGTTCAAGGAACTGGAGTCGGCCCTGCTGCCGCGTGTTCTGAAAGAAGTCGACCTGGACATGATCAACACCAACTACGCGCTGGAAGCCAAGCTGAACCCGACCAAGGACGCCCTGGTGATCGAAGGCGCGGATTCGCCTTACGTGAACTTCCTGGTTGCCCGTGAAGACAACAAGAACAGCGACGCCATCAAGAAACTGGCCGCTGCCCTGACCAGCCCTGAAGTCAAAGCGTTCATCGAGAAGAAGTACAACGGCGCGGTACTGCCGGCGTTCTGATCCGACGCAGCAGCAACCCCCTTCAAGGTTGAAAAAAAACGCCGATGACCAGCGATGGTCATCGGCGTTTTTGTGTGTGCTTCAAAAGCCCCCTCACCCTAACCCTCTCCCGGGGGGAGAGGGGACTGACCGTGGGATGCTTGGGAATTACGCCGACCTGAAAGTGTTGTACCGAATCCATAATCGACGCGAACTTTCAGGTCGATGTATAACGCGAGACACCTCGGTCGGCTCCCTCTCCCTCCGGGAGAGGGCTGGGGTGAGGGGGCTCTTGATCTCAGGCCATTCCGGTTTTCAGCGCCCTGCGCAAAGCCACCAGCCATTTCACGAAATCCTGCGGGTCCGGTCGCTGCGGCACTTTTACGTCCATGTTCTCTTCCTTGTTATGAGTTCGGCCGGGGAGTCTGGCCAAAAGCTGTTCGTCCTTGGAGGGCTTTCATGAAAAAAAGATCCGTCCTACAGCGAAAGGAAAAATAGCCTTCTTATTCTGTCGGGGCAAACCCGCAGGATAGTTTTTTGCGTGATATCAATATGCTTTAACGGTATTTAAATTCTTTTTCTTATACCTTTAAAGTCGGTGCCTGCCGGACAGTTACCCGCTGTCCATGGACTGCACCACCGCCGCTTACCGAGCGGCGTCAGGATGTTTCATGACCTTCGATTACGCATTTATCCTCAGCACCCTGCCGGCGTTTCTCAAGGCCGTGGGCGTGACGCTGCAGGTCGGTTTGATCGCCATTGGCACCTCACTGCTGGTGGCGCTGCTCAATGCGACGATTCTGGTATTCCGCACGCCTTACCTGCAAAAACTGGTCGGGCTGTATGTGGAGCTGGCGCGCAACACACCGCTGCTGATCCAGCTGTTCTTCGTCTACTTCGCGTTGCCGGCGCTGGGGATCAAGGTTTCCGGTTTCACTGCCGCGATCATCACCATGACGTTTCTCGGCGGCGCCTACCTCACCGAAGTGCTGCGCGCCGGCGTCGATGCGGTGCCCCAGGCGCAGCTTGAGTCCGGTCGCTCCATCGGTTTGTCCCACGGCCAGTTGCTGCGCTACGTGATCCTGCCGCAGGCGGGAATCCTCAGCCTGCCGTCGCTGTTCGCCAATTTCATTTTTCTGCTCAAGGAGACCACCGTGGTCTCGGCCGTGGCGGTGCCGGAAATTCTCTACACCACCAAGAGCTACATCGCGCTCTACTACAAAACCTACGAAATGCTCGCCGTGCTGACGCTGATCTGCGTGCTGCTGTTCCTGCCGCTGTCGCTGCTGTTGAGCCGTCTGGAAAGGAGGCTCCAGCATGGCCAGTTCGGGTCTTGAACTGCTCTGGGTGTCGTTGCCGCAACTGGCCAAAGGCGCTGGGCAAACCCTGTCGATCTCGTTCCTCAGCATCGCCATCAGCACCGTCGGCGGCGTGCTTTACGGTGTGCTGCGCACGCTCAACGTGACGTGGCTGAACGCGCTGCTGCGGATCTATCTGGAGCTGTTCCGGGCGATCCCGGTGCTGGTCTGGTTGTACCTGCTGTTTTTCGGCCTGCCGATTTTCTTCGGCCTGAGCTTGCCGAGTTTCTGGTGCGCGGTGCTGGTGCTGTCGCTGTGGGGCGCCAGTGAGGTCGGCGAAGTGGCGCGCGGTGCGCTGCATTCGTTGCCGCGCGGGCAGCGTGAAGCGGGGCTGTCGATCGGCCTGAACGCGGCGCAGCTCTACGGCTACGTGCTGTTGCCCCAGGCGCTGAAACGCATGACGCCGCCGACCATCAACGTCTACACGCGGATCATCAAGACCAGTTCGCTGGCGGTGCTGATTGGCGTGGTGGATGTGATCAAGGTCGGTCAGCAGATCATCGAGCGCACCTACGAATCGGTGCTGATCTACGGCGCGCTGTTCCTGTTTTTCTTTTTCATCTGCTACCCGCTGTCGGCCGCCTCGCGCGTGCTGGAGCGGCGCTGGACGCAAGCATGAGCGCATTGATCGAGTTTCAGGGTTTCAACAAATTCTTCGGCGAACAGCAGGTGCTCAAGGGCATCGACCTGCAAGTGAAATCCGGCGAAGTCATCGTCATCCTCGGCCCCAGCGGCTGCGGCAAAAGCACCTTGCTGCGCTGCCTCAACGGTCTGGAAACCGCCCACAGCGGTCACCTGAAATTCGCCGGCCGTGAATTGCTGGACAAGGCCACCGACTGGCGCGAAGTGCGTCAGCAGATCGGCATGGTGTTCCAGAGTTATCACCTGTTCCCGCACATGAGCGTGCTCGACAACCTGCTGCTCGGCCCGCTGAAAGTGCAAAAACGCGAACGCCGCGAAGCACAGCAACAAGCCGAAGCGTTGCTCGCGCGCGTCGGCCTGGCGGACAAGCGCGACGCCTTCCCGCGCCAGCTCTCCGGCGGCCAGCAGCAACGCATCGCCATCGTCCGCTCGTTGTGCATGAACCCGCGGGTCATGCTCTTCGACGAAGTCACCGCCGCCCTTGATCCGGAGATGGTCAAGGAAGTGCTGGAAGTGATTCAGGGCCTGGCCCGCGAAGGCATGACCCTGTTGATCGTCACCCACGAAATGGCCTTCGCCCGCGCGGTGGCCGATCGCATCGTGTTCATGGATGGCGGGCGCATCCTTGAACAGAACCCGCCCGAGCTTTTCTTTACGAACCCGCAAACCGCACGCGCGCAGCAGTTCCTGGAGAAGTTCTCCTACGTCGAAGCGCTGACTTCAACGACTTCGCCCACAACGTCTCAAACCAAGGAACTGGAACTGCCATGAAAACTGCCAAAGCCTTATTCGCACTACCGCTGATCAGCCTCGCGCTGCTGGCCGGCTGCAACAAGACCGAAGAACCGGCCAAGCCGAAAGTCGCCAGCGAAAGCACCGCGCCGGCCGGTTACCTGGACAAGATCAAGGCCCGCGACAAACTGATCGTCGGCGTATTCACCGACAAGCCGCCGTTCGGTTTCGTCAACGAAGCGGGGCGTTACGTCGGCTTCGATACCGATATCGGCCGTCAATTCGCCAAGGATCTGCTGGGCGACGAAAACAAGGTCGAGTTCGTGGCCGTGGAGCCGGCGAGCCGCATTCCGTTCCTGCAAAGCGACAAGGTCGACCTGATCCTCGCCAACATGACCGTGACCCCGGAGCGCAAGGAAGCGGTGGAATTCACCAACCCGAACCTGAAGGTCGCGGTGCAGGCGCTGGTGCCGCAGGGCAGCGAAGTGAAGAAGCTGGATGACCTGGCGACCCGCACCACCATCGTCACCACCGGCACTACCGCCGATATCTGGCTGACCAAAAACCATCCGGACTGGAAACTGCTGAAGTTCGAGAAAAACTCCGAGTCCCTGCAAGCTCTGGCCAACGGCCGTGGCGATGCCTACGCGCAGGACAATCTGGTGCTGTTCAGCTGGGCCAAGCAGAACCCGGGCTACCGTGTGCTGGACGAAAAACTTGGCGCCGAAGCGCCGATTGCGCCGGCGGTTAAGAAGGGCAACATCGAATTGCGCGATTGGGTGAACGCGGAGTTGGCCAAGCTGGGGGAAGAGAAATACCTGCTCAAGCTGTATGACCAATATGTGCGTAAGGAGCTGAGTGATGACACCAAGCCTGAGAGCGTGATTGTTGAGGGTGGGAAGTGGCAGGGCTGATTGCCTGACAGGTCGGCGGTGAGGATGCAGAGCAACCCCTCACCCCAGCCCTCCCGAAACGTCGGACCGCCCGGAGGGAGAGGGAGCCGACCGAGGTGTTTTGAGAGTTACATCGACCTGAGACACCGAGTCGATTATGGATTCACAGAAGCACTTTCAGGTCGGCGTAACTCTTGAGCATCCCCCGATCGGTCCCCTCTCACCCCGGGAGAGGGCTAGGGTGAGGGGCTCTTCAACTGACACACCTAATCAGGCCAGTTCCACGCCGGCTCATCCAGAACCCTCTGCCCGACGATCCCCGTCTGGCCGAGGGTTTTTTCCAGCACGATGCAATTGCATTCCGGGTCTTCCTGCAACGCCGAAATCAATCGTCGGGCGTGGGACACCACCCACACCTGACACTGCTCCGACACCCGGATGATCAGGCGCGCCAGCGCCGGCAGCAGATCTGGGTGCAGGCTGGTTTCCGGTTCGTTCAGCACCATCAGCGACGGCGGGCGTGGCGTCAGCAGCGCGGCGACCAGCAGCAGATAACGCAACGTGCCATCCGACAGTTCCGCTGCCGACAACGGCCGCAACAACCCTTCCTGAAAGAACTCGATGGCGAAGCGGCCGCCCGCCAGCGGTGCGATGTTCAGCCGTGCGCCGGGAAAGGCGTCGCTGATCGCCGCCTGCAACGCCTCGGGATCGCCGATCTCGCGGATGGTCTGCAACGCAGCCGCCAGATCGCGGCCATCGTGATGCAGCACCGGCGTGCGCGTACCCAGTTGCGGCTGGCGCACCGGGGCGTCGGCGTCACTGCGAAAGTGATCGTAGAAGCGCCAGCGGCGGATGAACTCGCGCATCTGGAACACCTCCGGCGAGGTGCGCAGGCTGCCGACCTGATCGAACAGGCTGTCGAAGTTTGGCGTGTGCTGGGCCAACACATCCCAGCTGCGACCCTCACGGGTGCGGATCATCGGCCCGTCGCGATCCACCAGCAGACTGGCCGGACGATAGAGCGGCCCGGCCCAGATGCATTCCTTTTTGATTTCCGGGTCGAGGGAAAAGAACGAAAGGCTAGGCTCCGGCAAGCCCAGGGCGATCGAATAGCTGAAATCTTCCCCGGCAAAGCCCAGGCGCAGGCGTTTCACACCCTGGCGCACGGTGGACTGGATCGGCACCTCGCCGTTGCGCATGCGCCGGCTGATGGTTTCCGGCCCGGCCCAGAACGTCGAGTCGAGACCACCCTCACGGGCCAGCGCATTGACCACGCCGCCCTGAGCGGTTTCCGCGAGCAACCGCAGCGCCCGGTACAGGTTGGATTTGCCGCTGCCGTTGGGGCCGGTGATCAGGTTCAGACGGCCCAGCGGAATCACCAATTTATTGATCGAGCGGTAATTGGCCACCGCGAGGGTCTTGAGCATGAAAATCCTTCCTGGGTGCCCCGAAATCCGGGTCAGGATACTCCCTGCACAGAAATGCATATATCGGCCGGACGAAGGTTGAACCCTGTTCTAAGCTCACAGTCGTATCGTCACTTGCACGTTCGTACACAGGAAGGAGTCTGCATGGCGAGTCCCGGATTGAAAACAGCGGTCATGCTGAGTCTGTTCGCTTTGTTGAGCGCGTGCGGCGAGAAAAAGGCCCCCGCCGAATACCTGCCCCGGGTCTTCGTGCAGGAGGTGAACCCCGCCAATTACGCCGCCGCCGTGACCCTCACCGGCGATGTTCAGGCCCGCGTGCAGACCGAACTGTCGTTCCGGGTCGGCGGCAAGATCATCCAGCGCATGGTCGATGTCGGTGACCGCGTCTCGGCCAAGCAAGTGCTGGCCAAGCTCGATCCGAAGGATTTGCAGACCAACGTCGATTCCGCCCAGGCTCAGGTAGTGGCCGAGCAGGCGCGGGTCAAACAGAGCGCCGCCGCGTTCGTCCGCCAGCAGAAACTGTTGCCCAAGGGCTACACCAGCCAGAGCGAATACGATTCCGCGCAGGCCGCCTTGCGCAGCAGCCAGAGTGCCTTGAGCGCAGCGCAGGCGCAGTTGGCCAACGCCAAGGATCAATTGAGCTATACCGCGCTGATCGCCGATGCGCCGGGCGTCATCACTGAGCGTCAGGCCGAAGTCGGTCAGGTGGTTCAGGCCACGGCGCCGATATTCAGTCTGGCCCGGGACGGTGACCGCGACGCCGTGTTCAACGTTTACGAATCCCTGCTGGCCGAGCGGCCGGCGGAGCGTTCGATCGTCGTCAGCCTGCTCGACAACCCCGCCATCAAGACCACCGGCACCGTGCGCGAAATCACCCCGGCGGTGTCCGCGCAGTCCGGCACGGTGCAGGTCAAGGTCAGCCTCGACAGCCTGCCGCAGGGGATGCAGCTGGGCTCGGTGGTGAGCGCCACGGCCAAGGGCACCGGCAAGTCGGCCGTTGAATTACCGTGGTCGGCGCTGACCAAGAACGTCAGCGATCCGGCGGTGTGGATGGTCGACGACAAAGGTGAAGCGCAGTTGCACAATGTCACCGTCAGCCGCTACCTGATCGGCAAGGTCATCATCAGCGAGGGCCTCAAGGGCGGGGAAAAAGTCATTGTCGCGGGTGGGCAGTTGCTGCATCCGGGCATGAAGGTCGAAATAGCCGAAAACACCTACAAGGATCTGCAACCGGGAGCACAGCCATGAAGCGTCTGGGGCTGTTATCCATTGGTGTGTTGCTGGCCGCCTGTTCGAAAAGCGAGCCACCGCCGGAGCCGGTACGGCCGGTGTTGTCGGTCAAGGTCGAAGCGTTGAGCGAGGAAAACCTCGGGCGTTTCGCCGGCAGCATTCAGGCACGCTATGAAAGCAACACCGGTTTTCGTGTCGGCGGGCGCATTGCCAGCCGCAACGTCGATGTCGGCACCGAGGTTCAGAAGGGCACGCTGCTCGCCACCCTCGATCCGTCCGACCAGCAGAACCAGCTGCGTTCGGCCCAGGGCGATCTGGCCAGGGTTCAGGCACAGCTGATCAACGCCCAGGCCAACGCCCGCCGTCAGCAAGCGCTGTTCGACCGGGGCGTGGGGGCGCAGGCGCAACTGGACATTGCCATGACGGACCTGAAGACCACCCAAGCCTCGCTGGATCAGGCGCGGGCGGCGGTCAACCAGAGCAAGGATCAACTCGATTACACCCAGCTACGCTCGGACCACAAGGCGGTGGTCACCGCGTGGAATGCCGAGGCTGGGCAAGTGGTGACGGCGGGCCAGCAGGTGGTGACCCTGGCGCAACCGGACATCAAGGAAGCCGTGATCGATCTGCCGGACACCCTGGTCGATGAGATCCCGTCCGACGTGGTGTTTCTGGTGGCCGGGCAGCTCGACCCGAGCATCAACACCACAGCCACCCTGCGCGAGATCGAACCCCAGGCACAAAGTGCCACGCGCACCCGCCGCGCACGATTGACCCTGGCCAATACGCCCGACGGCTTCCGCCTCGGCACGGCGATCAGCGTCACCCTCAGCTCGGCGATCAAACCGCGTATCGAATTGCCCGTCACAGCGTTGCAAGAGGTCGATGGCAAGCTGCGGATCTGGGTCATCGACACCCAAAGCAAAACCGTCAACCCGCGCGACGTCAGCGTGATCAGCCGTAACGACAGCAGCGTGGTGCTCGCGGGTGGCGTGAAGAACGGCGAGCGCGTGGTCAGCGCCGGCGTCAACAGTCTCAAACCCGGACAATCCGTAAAACTTGACGAGGACAGTCAATGAAAGGCTCTTTCAATCTCTCCGAATGGGCCCTCAAGCATCAGTCTTTCGTCTGGTATCTGATGTTCGTCGCATTGCTCATGGGGGTGTTCTCCTACTTCAATCTGGGGCGCGAGGAAGACCCGTCGTTCACCATCAAGACCATGGTGATCCAGACCAAATGGCCGGGCGCGACCCAGGAAGAAACCCTCAAGCAGGTCACCGACCGCATCGAGAAAAAACTCGAAGAACTCGATTCCCTCGACTATGTGAAAAGCTACACGCGCCCCGGCGAATCGACGGTCTACGTGTACCTGCGCGATACCACCAGCGCCAAGGACATTCCGGAAATCTGGTACCAGGTGCGCAAGAAGATCGACGACATTCGCGGGCAGTTTCCTCAAGGTATTCAGGGGCCGGGATTCAACGACGAGTTCGGTGACGTGTTCGGCTCGGTGTACGCCTTCACTGCCGACGGCCTGACCATGCGCCAGTTGCGCGATTACGTGGAACAGGCGCGGGCCGAGATCCGCAATGTCCCGGGGCTGGGCAAGATCGAAATGATCGGCCAGCAGGACGAAGTGATTTACCTGAACTTCTCCACCCGCAAACTGGCGGCGCTGGGCATCGATCAGCGTCAGGTGGTGCAGAGCCTGCAATCGCAGAACGCCGTGACTCCGGCCGGTGTGATCGAGGCGGGCCCGGAGCGGATTTCTGTGCGGACTTCGGGCCAGTTCGCTTCGGAGAAAGACCTGGCCGAGGTCAATCTCAAGCTCAACGACCGCTTCTATCGCCTGGCAGATGTTGCCGACATCACTCGCGGTTACACCGATCCGGCCACGCCGGAATTCCGCTTCGACGGCAAGCCGGCGATCGGTCTGGCGATTGCCATGCAGAAGGGCGGCAACGTTCAGGAATTCGGCAAAGCACTGCACAAGCGCATCGATGAACTGACCGCGGATCTGCCGGTTGGCGTGGGTGTGCACACGGTGTCCGATCAGGCCGTGGTGGTGGAGGAGGCCGTTGGCGGCTTCACCAGTGCCTTGTTCGAAGCGGTGGTGATCGTGCTGGTGGTCAGCTTCATCAGTCTCGGCGTGCGCGCCGGGCTGGTGGTGGCGTGCTCGATCCCGCTGGTGCTGGCGATGGTATTTGTGTTCATGGAATACAGCGGCATCACCATGCAGAGGATTTCCCTCGGCGCTCTGATCATTGCCCTCGGCCTGTTGGTGGACGATGCGATGATCACCGTGGAAATGATGGTCACGCGCCTGGAAATGGGCGAGAGCAAGGAGGAGGCTGCGACGTTCGCCTACACCTCGACCGCGTTCCCGATGCTCACCGGTACGCTGGTGACGGTCGCCGGTTTCGTCCCCATCGGCCTCAACGCCAGTTCTGCCGGCGAGTACACCTACACGCTGTTCGCGGTGATTGCCGTGGCGATGATCGTGTCCTGGATCGTTGCGGTGTTTTTCGCCCCGGTGATCGGTGTGCACATTCTCAGCACCAACGTGAAAGCCCATGAGGCTGAACCGGGGCGCGTTGGCCGTGCATTCAACGGCGGTTTGCTGTGGTGCATGCGTAATCGCTGGTGGGCCATCGGCATCACCGTGCTGTTGTTTGTGCTGGCGGTGTTCTGCATGCGTTTTGTGCAGAATCAGTTCTTCCCGTCCTCGGATCGACCGGAAATCCTGGTCGACCTCAACCTGCCGCAAAACGCCTCGATCGACGAGACCCGCAAGGCCGTCGACAAGCTCGAGGCCACGCTCAAGGGCGACGCGGACATCGTGCGCTGGAGCACCTACATCGGTCAGGGCGCGATCCGTTTCTACCTGCCACTCGACCAGCAATTGCAGAACCCGTACTACGCGCAACTGGTGATCGTCAGCAAAGACTTTGAAGCCCGCGAGGCCTTGAGCCAACGCCTGCGCGAACGGCTGCACAAGGATTTCGTCGGCATCGGCAGCTACGTGCAGGCGCTGGAAATGGGCCCGCCGGTGGGGCGTCCGATCCAGTACCGGATCAGCGGCAAGGACATTGATCAGGTGCGCAAGCACGCCATCGACCTGGCGACTGAACTGGACAAGAACGAGCACATCGGCGAGATCATTTACGACTGGAACGAGCCGGGCAAAGTCCTGCGCATCGACATCGCCCAGGACAAGGCGCGCCAGCTCGGGCTGTCGTCCGAAGACGTGGCGAACCTGATGAACAGCATCGTCAGTGGCGCGCCGCTGACCCAGGTCAACGACGACATCTACCTGATCAACGTGGTCGGTCGGGCGGTGAGTTCGGAACGCGGTACGCCGGAAACCCTGCAGAACCTGCAGATCGTCACGCCCAACGGCACGTCGATCCCCTTGCTGGCCTTCGCCACGGTTCGTTATGAGCTGGAGCAGCCGCTGGTGTGGCGTCGTGACCGCTTGCCGACCATCACCATCAAGGCGTCGGTGCGTGACGAAATTCAGCCGACCGACCTGGTGAAACTGTTGAAGCCGTCCATCGACGCGTTCGCCGAAAAACTGCCCGTTGGCTACAAGGTCGCCACCGGCGGTACGGTCGAGGAGAGTGGCAAGGCCCAAGGACCGATTGCGAAAGTGCTGCCGTTGATGCTGTTCTTGATGGCGACGTTCCTGATGATCCAGCTGCACAGCGTGCAGAAGCTGTTCCTTGTGGCCAGTGTCGCGCCGCTGGGGTTGATCGGCGTGGTGCTGGCGCTGGTGCCGACCGGTACGCCGATGGGCTTCGTGGCGATCCTCGGGATTCTGGCCTTGATCGGCATCATCATCCGCAACTCGGTGATCCTTGTGACCCAGATCGACGAGTTCGAGCGCAAAGGCTATGCGCCGTGGGATGCGGTGGTGGAAGCCACCGAGCATCGACGTCGCCCGATCCTGCTGACCGCCGCCGCGGCGAGCATGGGCATGATCCCGATCGCCCGGGAAGTGTTCTGGGGGCCGATGGCCTACGCGATGATCGGCGGGATCGTGATTGCAACCCTGCTGACGCTGCTGTTTCTGCCGGCGCTGTATGTCGCCTGGTACAAGATTCGCGAGCCGAAGAAAGAGGCGCAGTAAGGCGAGCGCCTTGCGCTCATCGCCAACTACACGGCTTTGCGCCAGACACTCGCCAGCCAGGGCTGCTGCTCACGCGGCAGCCCCGCCGGCCGGTAGTAATGCTCAAGTTCCACGAACCCGGCAGCGGTCAACAATCCGCGCCAGGCTTCAAGATCGTGATACGAGCCATAACGCGGCCCGTTCCAGCCCTCACGGTTATCCCCGTGCGGGTTGGAGCTGAACAACACGCCGCCCGGCTTCAATGTCCCGTGCAGCTGCTTCAGGACCCTTGGCAACTCCTGCAACGGCACATGAAACAGCACCGCATTGGCGAAGATGCCGTCGAAGCGTTCTGCCGGCAGATCCAGCTTCAGAAAGTCCTGACACCACACTTCACAACCACTGTCGTCCCGCGCCATCTGCGCGAATTTTTCCGCGCCGTCGAGGCCGACGGCGACGTGTCCCATCCGGGTGAATGTCTGCAAATCCCGCCCCGGCCCGCAGCCGAAATCGAGAATGGAAAACGGCGCGTCACCCTGGATGTGCCGCAACAGGGCGTCGATGTTCTGGCTGACATCGTGATCGCGGGTGCCTTCACGAAAACCCTCGGCCACCGAGTTGTAGTGGCCGAGGGTGGTAGAGGTGATCTGTTCAAGATCGGTGGGGGTCTGCTTCATGGTCGTCATGGGCTGAAAGGAAGATCGGCAGACTATAAGCGCTTTCGCGGTTCAGAGGATCCAGATCCGGACAAAGCACAAAAAGCCGGCTCAAGTGCAATACATATTTACCGCACCTGACCGTTCCCGATCGGTTGCAATAGCGCCCACGCGATAGACAACTAGCGCGATGTCTGCCCGATTTTTTCAGGGGGATTTACTCAACAAGGATTTTTTCATGGGCAATACTCGAAAAACCTCCACCACGTCCTCCAGCCACAGCCTGGCAGACGCCATTGCACTGCGTAAAAGATCCGGTGCTGACTTTCCCGAGTACGAACCTGCGCACAAGAGTTTTCGGGACATGGATCAAACGGATGTGGAGGCCGTTCCCCAACCGGATATGCCAGACGCCGCAGTCATTGTTTCATCCCTGCCGACCGCCGAGATCCTGTCGGGTCGTTTCGGGGGCAGGACGCTTGCGGACTATCGCCTGAAAGCGCCGGCCACCCTGCCTGTGCCTGATGCCCTGGGGTTGAGGGTTATCAAGGGGCGCACGTTCGTCGATGTCGCCCCCGGCGAGATTGTCCAGGTTCGGCAAACCGCAGCAGATGGTGAATATCGCGCGACCTTGATGTCCGAGTGGACGGCTTCGGGACCGGTCTTGTTCTTCGATCCGCACAGCAAGATATGGTCGCCGGAACGGGCTCGGTCATCCGGCAACGCAGGCAATGTCATCGATATCGACATCGATGAGCTCATCCGCAATATCAGGAAAGATTCGGAAAAGCACAGTCGGGTCCACACCGGTATTGATGACGCGATCGAGCACGAGACAGCAAAGGAAGCCACGCTGACTGCACGGGGGCTGAAGCAGTTTTCACCGGAGCAGGCCGCATTGATTCGCACGGAGTTGCGAGTGGTCGAAAGCGTTTTCGCTGATGCCGTTCACGCCGTTGGCTTGAAATACGACGGTGCCAGCGCGGTTTACGAAAGTTTTTTTGGCGCAGATCACCAGGCCGTGGCGCAGCAGTTCTCTGACTCGGTGGCGCGAGGTCTTGCGCTTTCCAGGGAGTACCAAGGGACCTGGGGCGAGGAAAAATTCTTCGCAGTGGAGACTGAAAACAACAGCGCCGCCTGGATGTACAAGAAGGATTTTCATGGCCGGTTCTTCCTCAACCGCAAGTACATGCAGCAGGAGATTCTAGGCATGTCCCTGGGCCATGAAATGCTGCACACCAACCGCATCGACCGCTTCAGGACCATCGGTCCCAACGCCGCGGATTTCTTCTATCTGGGTGACAGCCAGCGTGGTTTGCTGAGTCTGGACCCGCTGACCGTCTACGACATTCCGGAGCGCAGCGTTTCCGAAGTGATAATGCGCGGTGGATTGACAGTCGAGTACGTGAACGCTTTTACGGACGATCACGACAACCTGCTGTTCGGGATCAGTGATTATCTGGGGATCGGCGACGATCTGGATCTTCAGACGGCGGTCGGCCTGTTCAATGCAAATCCGGCGCTGCGCGCGCATTTGGCCGCGAACAACGCCGACAGCATTGTTTACGCGGCAAAAAGCATGCAGGCGCTGCATCGAAGCAAAACGGAATACGCGTGGCTCGACAGCCTGATCGATGATTGATGCCGGGGAGGGCAGCGCTCATCGATTGTTCTAGCGCTTGTTCAGCCCCCGCGCCAGACGATCGCCGCCCAGCTGAATCAGCGCCACCAGTGCCACCAGCAGCACGATCACGGTCAGCATGATCTGGCTGTCGAAGCGCTGATAGCCGTAGCGATAGGCGATGTCACCCAGACCGCCGGCGCCAATCGCTCCGGCCATCGCCGATGAGTTGATCATTGTCACCAGGGTGATGGTGAAACCGCCGACAATCCCCGGCAGCGCCTCGGGCAGCAGCACATGCCAGACGATATGCCAGCGCCGGCAGCCCATGGCCTGCGCGGCTTCGATCAGGCCGTAGTCGACTTCACGCAGGCTCACCTCGGCGATACGCGCGAAGAACGGCGTGGCCGCAATGGTCAACGGCACGACCGCCGCCCACACGCCGTAGGTGGTGCCGACGATCAGTCGGGTGAACGGAATCAGCGCGACCATCAGGATCAGGAACGGGATCGAGCGAAACAGGTTCACGAACGCACCCAACGCGCGATTGAGCACCGGTGCTTCGTAGATCCCGCCCTTGTCGCTGGTGACCAGAATCACCGCCATCGGAATCCCCGCCAGCAGTGCGATCAGCGACGAAACGCCGACCATCAGAAACGTGTCGATAAAACCCTGCAGCAAGCGATCAAACCACATAACCCAGCACCTCCGTGCGTTGTGCCCATTGCCCGGCGCGCTCACGCAATTGCTCGGCATTCAACTGCGAACCCGCGACCGCCAGCAGCAGTTGCCCGAGTGCGTGGCCCTGAATCCGTTCCACGCCGCCTTGCAGCAATTTCACCCGGCCACCGAGCGCGGCGAAGAGTGCGGCCAGATCCGGTTCGTCCTGTTGGCTGCCAGTGAACTGCAAACGCAGCACCACGGCCGCATCGGACGACGAAGGTTGCGCCTGCAAACGGCTTTGCAATTCTTCGGGCAAGGCGTGTTGCAGCGGCGCGAGCAAAGTCTGGCTGACCTCGTGCTGCGGATTGCCGAACACTTCCCAGACCGGGCCCTGCTCGACGATGCGGCCGTGTTCGAGCACGACGACGCGATCGCAGATCTCCCGGATTACTGCCATCTCGTGAGTGATCAGCACGATGGTCAGGCCCAGGCGTTTGTTGATTTCGCGCAGCAGGCCGAGGATCGACTGGGTGGTTTCCGGATCCAGTGCCGAAGTGGCTTCGTCACACAGCAGAATGTCCGGGTCATGCACCAGCGCGCGGGCGATGCCGACACGCTGCTTCTGCCCGCCGGACAGCTGCGCCGGATACGCCTTGTGCTTGGCTTGCAGGCCCACCAGTTCCAGCAGTTCGCGAACCTTCTTCTCCCGTTGTTCTTTCGGGACACCGGCGACTTTCAGCGGCAGTTCGACGTTCTGCCACACCGTTTTCGCCGACATCAGATTGAAGTGCTGGAAGATCATGCCGATCCGCCGCCGCAGGGCGACGAGGCGATCCTCGTCGTACTCGCCGATGTCCACCTGATCGATCAGCACCCGGCCCGAGGTCGGTTGTTCGAGGCGGTTGATGGTGCGGATCAGCGACGACTTGCCGGCGCCGCTGCGGCCGATGATGCCGAACACTTCACCGCGCTGGATCGCCAGGTCGATGCCTTGCAGGGCGGCGACCGGGCCTTGTTTGCCGTCGTAGGTCTTGCCGAGCCCGACGAAACGCACATGGGCGCGGTTCAGTTCGGGATGCAGTTCGGTGCGCTGTGCCAGCGCGGGTGGCTCTGGAAGATCCAGTCGCCGTTGGATGGCCGCGGTCATCCTCAGCTTTCCCAACCGGCCTGGTACAGCTTGCCGTGGGCTTTATCCAGCGCGGCGCGAACAGCCGGCGAATGCTGGTAGATGTCGACGAACTTGATCAGGCGCGGGTCGGTCTTGCTCTTCGGCTGGATCACGAACTGGATCACGTATTCCTTGTGATCGAGGCCGTCGAACAACAACGCGGAGCCGGCGTCGAAAGTCTTCGCCAGACGGATGTAGGCCGGGTAGCCCTGGACCAGATCGGCGTCATCGTAGGCGCGCACCAGTTGCACGGCTTCGACCTGGAGGATCTTGATCTTCTTCGGGTTGGCGACGATATCGTCTTCGGTGGCCTTGTAGCCGACCCCTGGCTTGAGGGTGATCAGACCGGCCTTGGCCAACAGTTGCAGGCCGCGTCCGCTGTTGATCGGATCGTTGGCGATGGCGACGCTGGCGCCTTCCGGCAGCTCGTCGAAGCTTTTGTATTTCTTCGAGTACAGGCCGACGTTGTTGATGATCCCTGGCGCAAACGGCACGAGGTCGAAACCGGAGGCAGCCTTGGCGTTTTCCAGGAACGGGATGTGCTGGAAGTAGTTCACGTCGATATCACCGGCGGCGAGGCTGACGTTCGGCGCGATCCAGTCGGTGAATTCCACCAGCTCGACTTTCAGGCCTTGTTTGGAGGCCTCTTCGACGGCGGCTTCCAGCGGAATCGCGAAGGCGGCGGTAGTGCCGATTTTCAACGGGGCATCTGCGGCGAACACCGCCGAGCTGAACAGGCCGAAGGCCAGGGCCAGTGCTTTGACTGGGTGGGACAGGAGCTTCTTGGTCATGGTGGTTTTCCAGTCAGTGAAATTAGCCTGATTCCCACGCAGAGCGTGGGAAGGATGAGTGCCGGGGTTAGTGTCGGTAGTGGGCGCCGGTGTGTTGCGGCGGCAGGTGCGCTTCGCCGTGAAACAGTTTTTCCCGCAGGCTGCCGGTGTCGTACGCGGTCTTGTACGAGCCGCGCCGTTGCAGTTCCGGAATCACCAGATCGATGAAATCCACATAGCTTTCCGGGGTGACGATGCGGGTCAGGTTGAAGCCGTCGAGGCCGGTTTCGGCGATCCACGATTCCAGTTCATCCGCCACTTGTTGCGGCGAGCCGACCACCGTGATGTAGCGCCCGCCCAGAGCGTGCTGATCGAGCAATTTGCGCCGGGTCCAGTCGTTGTTCTGCAGGTTCTTGGTGGCGGACTGGATCGCGTTGCTCTTCACGTACTGGATCGGTTCGTCGATTTCGTACTGGGAAAAGTCGATGCCAGTGGACGCCGAAAAATGCGCCACACCGGCTTCGGCGCTGGCGTAGCTCAGGTATTCGGCATGCTTGGCCCAGGCCGCTTCCTCGGTCTCGCCGACGATCACGTTCAAGCCCATGAACACCTTGATGTCCTCAGGATTGCGACCTGCTTCGACGGCGCTGGCGCGGACCTTGTCCACCTGCACCTTGGTCGACGGTTTGTTCTGGCCGCTGATGAACACGCACTCGGCATGCCGCCCGGCGAACAGCAAACCGCGATCCGAACTGCCGGCCTGGAACAGTACCGGCGTGCGCTGCGGCGACGGCTCGCACAGGTGATAACCCTCGACCTGATAGAACTCGCCCTTGTGTTCGACCTTATGCACCTTGTCCGGCTGCGCGTAGATCCGCTGCTGCGGATCGTTGAGCACCGCGCCGTTTTCCCAGCTGCCTTCCCAGAGTTTGTAGAGCACTTCGAGGTACTCGTCGGCCTGGTCGTAACGCCGGTCATGTTCGACCTGTTCACTGAGGCCCATGGCCTTGGCGGCGCTGTCCAGATAACCGGTGACGATGTTCCAGCCCACCCGTCCACGGCTCAGATGATCGAGGGTCGACATGCGACGGGCGAACAGATACGGCGGCTCGTAGGTGAGGTTGGCGGTCAGGCCGAAACCGAGGTTTTTGGTCACCGCGGACATCGCCGATACCAGCAGCAGCGGATCGTTGACCGGCAGCTGGATCGACTCTTTCAGGGTGACGTCCACCGAGTTTTGATAAACGTCGTACACGCCGACGATGTCAGCGATGAACAGCCCGTCGAACAGCCCCCGCTCCAGCAGTTGCGCCAGTTCGGTCCAGTATTCGATGGTCTTGTATCGGGTCGAGGTGTCGCGCGGATGCGTCCACAACCCGTGGTTGATGTGGCCGATGCAATTCATGTTGAACGCATTGAGCAGGATCTTTTTCTTGCTCATTAGATGGTCCCTCGCAGCGGAGGGTTTTCATCGTTGAGGTAGTAATTGCCCACCGCGTGATATTTCCAGCGCACCGGGTCGTGCAGCGTATGTACCCGGGCGTTGCGCCAGTGACGGTCGAGGCCATGCTCGCTCAGGGTGGCCTGGCTGCCGGCCAGCTCGAACAGGGTGCTGCCGGCGGCCAAGGAGATTTCGGTGCTGATCGCCCGTGCTTCGGCGACCGCAATCGAAGCCGCTGCAACCGTCTCGGCGTTGGTCTCGGCCTGGGCCGCGTCGAGGAATTCGCCGGCGCGTTCGAGCAGCGCTTCGGTGGCGTGCAGGCGAATACTCAGGTGGCCGAAGCTCTTGAGAGTCAGCGGGTCTTCGGTGGCCTTGTCGTTGCCCGAATCGATCCATGGACGGGTCTTGCTGCGCACGAAGTGCAGCGCATCTTCGTAGGCGGCGCGGGCGATGCCGGTGTCGATGGCGGCGTGAAGGATCTGCGCCAGCGGGCCGACCGGGGTCGGGCGCTCGAAAGCGCTCTGGAACGGGATGACATCTTCGGCGGCGACATACACGTCTTCGAACACCACCGAACCGCTGCCGGTGGTGCGCTGGCCGAAGCCGCTCCAGTCGTCGATCACGGTCAGGCCTTTGCTGTCGCGGGGGACGAAGGCCAGTTGCTGCACGCCGTTTTCATCGACCACGGACGTTGGAATGCGTTGGGCGTAAATCGCACCGGTCGCATAGAACTTGCGGCCATTGATGCGATAACCGCTGCCGTCGCGTTCGAGGCGGGTGACCCGGTCGTGGGCGGTCCTGGTGCCCAGTTCTGCCAGGGCATTGCCGAAGCGCTGGCCGGCGAGGACTTCGGCGTACAGCCGTTGTTTCTGCTCGTGGCTGCCGTTCACCCGAAGCACTTCGAGGGCATAGAAATGGTTCTGTGGAATCTGCCCCAGCGAGCCGTCAGCCCGGGCGATCAGGGCGATGACTTTGGCCAGGGTCACGTTGGACACACCGGCGCCACCGTACTCCTTGGGCACGCTGATGCCCCACAGGCCGGAGCGGGAAAACACGTCGAGTTCCGGCAGCGGCAGGCGGCGTTCGCGGTCGCGCAGGTTGCTGTCGCGCTGGAAATCTTCGGCCAGGTCGCTGGCGACGATCAGGGCTTGCTCGTCGCTGGTGATGAGCGCGACGGGATGGGAAAGAGTCATGTGTTTCTCCAGAGATCTGGTCAAAAGTGTTCGGGTCGTCAGATCCAGGAATGGCGAGCCGGCAACTTGCCGTTGAGGCGATAGGCGCCGACCGCGTGATACTTCCAGCGCACCGGGTCGTGCAGGGTGTGCACCCGGGCGTTGCGCCAGTGACGGTCGAGGTTGAATTCGGCGAGGGTGGCGCGGCTGCCGGCCAGTTCGAAGAGTTTTTCGCTGGCCAGCAGTGAGATCTCGGTGGTCAGCACCTTGGCTTCGGCCACGGCAATCGACGCGCGGGCGGCGGATTCGGCGGTCAGTGGCGCGGCGTGCACCTTATCCAGCACTTGCCCGGCCTTGCGCAGCAGCGCTTCGGCGGCGTGCAGTTCGATTTTCAGTTTGCCGATGTCGGCAATCACGTAGAGGTCATCGCTGGCCCGTTCGACGTTGGCGTCGATCCACGGCCGCGCGCGAGTCTTGACGAATTCGATGGCGTCATCGATGGCGCCACGGGCGATACCGGCGTCGATCGCTGCCTGAATCAGCTGCGACACCGCGCCCTGGGTGTTGGGCTTTTCGTTGATCTTCCAGTTGTCCACCACGAGGCCGGCGTCGACCCGCACGTTGTTCAACAGGATCGTGCCGCTGGCGGTGGTGCGCTGGCCGAAACCCGACCAGTCATCGACGATGCGCAATCCCGGCGTGCCGCGCCGGACGAAAGCCAGGACTTGCTTGCCGTCATCGTTGAGCGCCTTGACTGCGACCCAGTGGGCGAACAGGGCGCCGGTGGAGTAGAACTTCTGGCCATTGATCACGTAGTCATCGCCGTCGGCGGTGATGCGCGCCTTCAGTTCCAGGGTGTCCTTGGTGCCGCGTTCAGGCCCGGCGTTACCGATGCGCCAGCCTTCGAGCACGCTCTGCAGCAGATGCTTTTTCTGCTGCTCGGTGGCGCTGCCGAGGATCAGGTTGATGATGCCGAACTGGTTCTGCGGGATCTGTCCCAGCGCCGGGTCGGCTGCGGAAATGATCGCGAACACCTCGGCCAGGGTGACGAAGGAAACCTGCGGGCCGCCGTACTCGCGCGGAATCGCGATGCTGCCGAGGCCACTGCGGGTGAACTGTTCGATTTCCGACCATGGCAGCTTGCGCTGGCGATCGCGTTTGGCGGCCTGCACGCGGGCGACCTGCGCCAGCTCATGGGCGGCCTTGATGGCTTGAGCGTCGTTGCGCAGCACTTGTGCGGGCAACAACAGCGGGGCGATGTCCAGGTCACTCTGGACGTTTGCGTCTGCCAGACTGGACATCAGTGCCGCTCCTTGGCTGCACGCAATGCCCTGGCGATCTGCACTGGGGTGATTGTGTTCCGGACCATGCTACCTACCTCACATCTCATGAAAAACGCCGCAAAGGTGCGGCGAACGAAAGAATGTCCGGTGGTCCGGTGTATATACCCTAAGCGCGTATAAAATTTAAATAAACTAACTTTTAGGAATATGTATAGAAGGGGGCGTGGTCTGGCTGGTTAAGCGTGCGGCGACGAGGGACGGCGTCCCTCATCGACCGTTTTGGCTCATTTCTTTTGTGGCTCTGCCGCCTTCAGCGTTTCCTTGAGCGGCACCTTGAGGTAGGGATTCACGCATCCGATCTTCAGCGTTCGCGGCGGTGCCCAGCGCGAGTTGTTGCCGACCCGGTCGAGGATGCAATAGGTCACGTCCAGCCGCAGATCCTCGCCGGCCTCGGTGATGACTGCCGGCGGCACCCAGACCTGAATCGGCTTGCCGATATCGGCAGGGGTGATGCGTGCCAGATCCATCCGTACATCGCCCCAGCGCAAGGTGATGGCATCGCCTTCGGCCATGTTCAGATACGGCTCGATAGTCAGTGGCACGCCGCGTCTGATCTGGTTTGCGTTGACGCCCTGACGGCGAATGGTCTCGGGCAGGGTCACAGGAGCCAGTTGCTGGTTTTCGTCGCCACACAGCGCTGGAGGCTGTCCTCCGGGGCAGTCGAGCTTGACCGTGACCCGCGCCGCCGCCGACAGCGATGGCCCGTGCCCCACCCGCATGACTCGATAGTGGATGCGAGACGAGCCGCTGGCGATGAAGCTTTCCGGCACTCGCAGGCTGACTGGGGTTGCGACGTCCTGTGCTGTCAGCACGTGAGAGGCGACGTAGCAGTTGTCCCAAAACAGTTCGATCAGATCGCCGGTGTCCATGTCCGGATAAGGCGGCACATCGACCAGCAGATGAGCCGCTGCCGCGAGGTTGATGCCGTTGTTTCGGGATGGCGCCAGGCTCGGCGCGGCCAGTTCGGGAATGTGCGAAGTGCGGGTCATGAAATCCTCTCCTTGAAGCCTTGCAGCGAAATCCGTTTCTGAAAGTTCAAATGGCATGAATTGCCCAGTAATAAAAACAGGGTCGTTCGGCCATTCGTTATCGGGTCTTGGTAATGTTGTGGCGCGATGAGTGACTAGATAAAAGTTCGCTGAATGGCGTGTCAACGGACAGGGTTAGTTAATTGGAGAATTACGGATTTATCAGAAGCTTCCTACGCAGATAAGGCACTCTACCTATTCTGTATGGCGAATCGAGCCACAGCTTTTGCCGGATTTTATCGTTCTGTCGTCGGTCGGTTTGTACAGCTGGAAATTTGGAGGGGGCGAACTTTAATCGCGGCGAGACTGTTGCAGGACATATATATGTAATGCAGTCACTTGATTAATCTTTTAGTGGGGAGGGCGTAAGCGAAACTTCCATCCATGGAAGTTTGTATTCCGGAAAGTTTACAGGTCAGCCGTTATTTCTGAACTTACTGAGGAACTGTCGAGTGCGTTCTTCTTTCGGATTGGCAAACAACGCTTTCGCTTCACCTTGTTCGACGATCACGCCTTTATCGAAAAACACCACGCGGTTGGCCACATCACGAGCGAACGCCATTTCGTGGGTGACGATCACCATGGTGCGTTTCTCCTCGGCGAGGCCGCGGATGGTCGCCAGCACTTCACCCACCAGTTCCGGATCGAGGGCCGAGGTCGGCTCGTCGAACAGGATCACTTCCGGCTCCATCGCCAGCGCCCGGGCAATCGCCACGCGCTGTTGCTGGCCACCAGACAGGCGCCGTGGGTAGGCGTCTTCCTTGCCCGCCAGGCCAACCTTGGCCAGCAGCTTCTTGCCCAGGGCAATGGCTGCATCGCGAGGCGTCTTCTTGACCACGATCGGGCCTTCGATGACGTTTTCCAGGGCGGTGCGGTGCGGGAACAGGTTGAAGTTCTGGAACACGAAGCCCACATGCTGGCGCAGGTTGCGCACCAGGCTCTGCTGCTGGTTCAGCGGGCGGCTGGTATCGATCTCGATCTCGCCGACCTTGATCCGGCCGCTGGTGGGTTCCTCGAGGAAGTTCAGGCAACGCAGGAACGTGGTCTTGCCCGAGCCGCTGGGGCCGATGATTGCCACGACCTCGCCTTCCTTCACCTCCAGATCAATGCCGTTGAGCACGACTTGACCCTTGAACTGCTTTGTCAGTTTTTCCACGACAATCATGGGGTCAGGACTCCTGGTCGTGCCGATTGACCCGCTCTTCCAACTTGTTCTGGAAGTGCGACAGCACCGTGGCCAGAATCCAGTAGATCAGCGCGGCGGCAAGATACATGGTGAAGACTTCAAAAGTTCGGGCGGTAATCAGCTGCGCCTGACGGAACAGCTCCGGCACCTGAATGGTGGCGGCCAGCGCGGTGTCCTTGACCAGCGAAATGAAGCTGTTGCCCAGCGGCGGCAACGCCGTGCGCATCGCCTGCGGCAGGATGGCCCGGCGCAGGGTCTGCGCGCGGGTCATGCCGATGCTCGCAGCGGCTTCCCACTGGCCGCGTTCAATCGAGCCGATCGCGGACCGCAGGATTTCACAGGCGTAGGCGGCCATGTTCAGCGAGAAGCCGATCAGCGCCGCCGGCAGCGGGTCGAGTTCCATGCCCAATTGCGGCAAGCCGTAATAGATCACGAACAGTTGCACCAGCAACGGCGTGCCGCGAAAGAACGACACGTAGATGCGGGCCAGCCAACTGACCGACTTGAAACGCGACAGGCGCATCAACGCCAGGCCAAAGCCCAGCAGCAGGCCGAAGAACATGCCGCCGAGGCTGAGGATTACCGTGTAGTACGCGCCCTTCAACAGGAAGGGCGCGGAGTCCAGTGCGAGTTGGAAAGCTTCTTCCATTATTGGGTGACGTCAGCGTTGAAGTATTTCGTGGACAGCTTCTCAAGGGTGCCGTCGGCACGCAGTTCGTCGAGGGCCTTGTTCACGGCGGCCAGCAGTTCAGGCTCGCCTTTGCGCAGGGCAATACCGGCTTCCTGACGCGAGAAGGCTTCACCGGCGGCGATGGTTTTCGGCGCTTTCTTGGCGTATTCCAGTGCGGCCAGACGGTCGATCAGGATCGCGTCGGTACGGCCGTTGTTCAGGTCGGCGAACTTGGTCGGATCATCGTCGTAGGTGCGCACGTCGGCACCCGGCACGTTGGCGCGGACCCACTGTTCGTAGTTGGTGCCCAGGCCCACGCCGACTTTCTTGCCGGACAGGTCAGCGGCGGATTTGATGTTCAGCGCGGCGGCCTTGTCTTTCAGTACCAGCGCCTGAATCCCGGAAACGGTGTACGGCTCGGAGAAGTCATACTTCTTCTTGCGCTCGTCGGAGATGGTCACCTGATTGACCACGACGTCCAGACGCTTGGATTCCAGTGCCGCGAGGATGCCGTCCCATTTGGTCGGCTGAATCTTGGCCTTCACGCCCAGCTTCTTGGCCAGGGCTTCGGACAGTTCGACTTCGAAACCCGACAGCTTGCCGTCGGCATCGACGAAGCTGAACGGTGGGTAAGTGCCTTCCAGGCCGACGTTGATAACGCCTTTGTCCTTGATCTGTTGCAGTTGTTCACCGGCAACGGCGCTGCTGATCAGACCGGCGCTCAGTGCCAGGCCCAGCGAACCTACCAGCAGATTTCGACGTAGTGCGGAAAGAATCATGACAAGCCCCTGTGTTTTCTTATGGAAGACGCTTAAGGAAAGTTGGCGAATCCGGGAATTGGACGACAGCGCTATCCTGCCTTAAAGCAGCTTATGCGTCTCTCGCGAAATTCGCCTGCGGCGAGACTATATGACGGATCTTTTAGAATGGAAAATAATGAATTTTCTGTTTGTTATTCATCTGTGGAATATGTGTTTTTCGTATTCCGGGATGCATTCCCACGCAGAGCGTGGGAACGAGCGCGTCAGAGAAAATCCTTGTACGCAAACAACGCCGGGGCGCCGCCGGTGTGCAGGAAGATGATCGGGCCGTCGTCGAAACGCCCGCGACCGATGCCGTCGAGCAGCCCGGCCATGGCCTTGCCGGTGTAGACCGGATCGAGCAGCACGGCGTCCTGACTCGCCAGCAGTTTCACCGCCGCCAGTGTCCCGGCATTCGGCTCGCCGTAGCGCGGGCCGAAGTATTCGTCCCACAACTCGACCTTGAAGCTGTCCGGCAGCGCCACGCCCAGCAGGTCGGCGGTGCGTTCGGCCAGGCCCTGGACTTTCGGGCGCTGATCTTCTTCGCTGCGCGAGACGGTCACGCCTATCACCGGCAGTTGCGGCAGGGCTTCGCTCAACGCCAGCGCCAGACCGCTGTGAGTGCCGGCACTCCCCGAGGCCAAAACGACGGCGGAAAATTGCAGCCCGGTGTCCTTGATCTGTTCCGCCAGCTCCAGACCGGCGCGCACGTAACCCAGCGCGCCGAGGGCGTTGGAGCCTCCGATCGGCACCAGATACGGTTTCTTGCCGTTGCTGCGCAGGCGCACGGCGAGGGCGGCCAGTTGTTCGTCGGCGTTGTCGAGGTTGTCGACCAGCTCGACCTTGGTGTCGAACAGGTCCAGCAGCAGGCGATTGCCGTTGCCGGTGTAGTTGCTGTCGTCGGTGCCCAGCGGATTTTCCAGCAGCGCTACGCAACCCAGGCCCAGTTTGGCGGCCAGCGCGGCGGTCTGGCGAACGTGGTTCGATTGCAGTGCACCGGCGGTGATCAGGGTATCGGCGCCTTGGGCGAGGGCGTCGGCGGCGAGGTATTCGAGCTTGCGCAGCTTGTTGCCGCCCATGGCCAGCGGCGTCAGGTCATCGCGTTTGATGTAGACATCGCGGCCGAGCCAGGTGGACAGACGCTCGAGCTTTTCCAGTGGGGTCGGTTGGCCGAGCAGGTCGAGGCGGTTGAAGCGTTGCAGCTGTTGTTTGATCGGTTGTGTGGACATGGTTCCGTACTGGCGGAGGAAGATCACCGGACTATAGGCACGCCGATTTACCGGGGCAACCGTCAATCGCTTATAGCCAAATGTGCTTAGTCCAGCACTATCGGTTCTTAATTCGCCCCGATGGGGTTGCCGTAAAGTAGTCGCCGTTGACGCGGCCAGACAGTCCGGCCGCCCGTGAGGAGTCTTTACCGTGAGCGAGCGTTCCAGCCATTGGCAATTGCAGACCATCGTCAGCCAGCTGCGTACCGCGCGGGATCAGTGGCGGGCACAAAATGGCCGCGCGTCCGGCGAGCAGGGCGGGCGCGAATTGCCGTCCCGCGATGCGATGGCGCAAATCCTTGAAGCCCTGTGCGGCGCACTGTTTCCGATGCGGCTGGGGCCGGTGGATCTGCGTGAAGAGAGCGAGGATTTCTACGTCGGCCACACCCTCGACGTCGCGCTGAATGCGTTGCTGGCCCAGGCACGACTCGAGTTGCGTTACGTCGCCCGTCACAGTGCTCAGGCAGACACTGAAGTCGAGGCTCAGGCGATCAGGATCATCCAGGATTTCGCCCTCGCACTGCCGGGCCTGCGCAGCCTGCTCGACACCGATGTGCTGGCCGCCTACCACGGCGACCCGGCGGCGCGCAGCGTCGATGAAGTGCTGCTGTGCTATCCGGGGATTCTGGCGGTGATTCACCATCGTCTGGCTCACCATTTGTACCGCGCAGGCCTGCCGCTGCTGGCGCGGATCAGCTCGGAAATCGCCCACTCGGCGACCGGCATCGATATTCATCCGGGCGCGCAGATCGGCCGCAGTTTCTTCATCGACCACGGGACAGGTGTGGTGATCGGCGAGACCGCGATCATCGGCGAGCGCGTCAGGATTTATCAGGCGGTGACCCTCGGCGCCAAACGCTTCCCGGCGGATGAGGACGGCCAGTTGCAGAAGGGCCATCCACGCCATCCGATCGTCGAGGACGACGTAGTGATTTACGCCGGGGCGACGATTCTCGGGCGGATCACCATCGGCAAGGGTTCGACCATCGGCGGCAACGTGTGGCTGACCCGCAGCGTGCCGGCCGGGTGTAACCTGACCCAGGCCAACCTGCAGCATGATGACGGGACGCAGAAGTAAAACATCAAAAGCCACCCTCACCCCAGCCCTCTCCCGGAGGGAGAGGGAGCCGACCGAGGTGTCTGGCGCTGTACATCGACCTGAAACACCGAGTCGATTATGGATTCAGCGAAGCACTTTCACGTCGGCGTATCTCATGAATATCCCCCAATCAGTCCCCTCTCCCCCCGGGAGAGGGTTAGGGTGAGGGCGCTTTTGACTTTGATTTTTCCACTGAACGAATCCGCCCAAACCCCCGTCATACCCAACCTTGAGCTAGCGTACGAAAAGTACCGCTGAGCCCTGCGATTAGTCCTTGGCGCGCTATCCATGTTTAACTTGAACGTTCATTCAAGTTAAACCGGCGGTTCGCTGCCCGCTCACAACAGGAGGCTTGCCTTTGCTGAGTCCGATCATTTCAGCCATTTCCCAACGCCTTGAGGTGCACCGTTCATGAGTGCATCGTCCACCCCCGCCAGCGGTCTGGTGCGCATGAATCCGCCGGTGTTCTGGTTCGCCGCGACGGTGATTCTGCTGTTCGGCCTGACCGTCATCGCCATGCCGGAACAGGCCGGCGCCTGGCTTCTCGAAGCGCAAAACTGGGCGGCCAACACGGTCGGCTGGTACTACATGCTCGCCATGACCCTGTATCTGATCTTCGTGGTGGTTACCGCGTTGTCGGGCTACGGCAAGATCAAACTCGGTGCCGACCACGACGAACCCGAATTCAGTTACCTGTCCTGGGCCGGCATGCTGTTCGCCGCCGGGATCAGCATCACGCTGTTTTTCTTCTGCGTGTCCGAACCGTTGACCCACATGCTTCAGCCGCCGCAAGGCGAGGCCGGCACGGCGGACGCGGCGCGTCAGGCGATGCAGATTCTGTTTCTGCACTGGGGCCTGCACGGCTGGGGCGTGTTCGCTTTCGTCGGCATGGCGCTGGCGTATTTCGCCTACCGGCATAACCTGCCGCTGGCCCTGCGTTCGGCGCTGTATCCGCTGATCGGCAAACGCATCAACGGTCCCATCGGCTACGCGGTGGACGGCTTCGGCATCATCGCCACGGTGTTCGGCCTCGGTGCGGACATGGGCTTCGGCGTGCTCCATCTCAACTCCGGTCTGGACTATCTGTTCGGCATCGCCCACACCCAGTGGATTCAGGTCGGCCTGATCACGCTGATGATGGGCGCGGCGATCATCGTCGCCGTCTCCGGCGTGGATAAAGGTGTGCGGGTCATGTCCGACATCAACATGCTGCTGGCCTGTGCGTTGCTGCTGTTCGTGTTGTTCGCCGGTCCTACCCAGCATTTGCTCAACACCCTGATCCAGAACCTTGGCGACTACCTCGGCGCGTTGCCGATGAAGAGTTTCGACCTCTACGCCTACGACAAACCGAGCGACTGGCTCGGCGGCTGGACGGTGTTCTACTGGGCCTGGTGGATTGCATGGTCGCCGTTCGTGGGCCTGTTCATCGCACGGATTTCCCGTGGCCGGACCATCCGCGAATTCGTCTTCGGCGTGCTGCTGATTCCACTGGGTTTCACCCTGGCGTGGATGTCGATCTTCGGCAACAGCGCCATCGACCAGGTGCTCAATCACGGTATGACGGCATTGGGCATGTCGGCCCTCGACAACCCGTCGATGACCCTTTACCTGCTGCTGGAAACCTACCCGTGGAGCAAAACCGTCATCGCGGTAACGGTGTTCATCAGCTTCGTGTTCTTCGTCACCTCCGCCGACTCCGGCACCGTGGTGCTCTCGACCCTGTCGGCCAAGGGTGGCAACCCGGATGAAGACGGGCCGAAATGGCTGCGGGTGTTCTGGGGCGCGATGACCGCGCTGGTGACCAGCGCACTGTTGTTCTCCGGCAGCATCGATGCGTTGAAGTCGGCGGTGGTGCTGACCTCGCTGCCGTTCTCGATGATCTTGCTGCTGATGATGTGGGGCCTGCACAAGGCGTTCTACCTGGAGTCGCAGAAGCAGATCGCGCAACTGCATTCCCTGGCGCCGGTGTCCGGTTCACGGCGTGGCAAGGGCGGCTGGCGTCAGCGTTTGAGCCAGGCTGTGCACTTCCCGTCGCGCGACGAGGTGTACCGCTTCATGGACACCACGGTGAAACCGGCCATCGAAGAAGTGACGGCCGTGTTCGCCGAGAAAGGCCTGAACGTGGTCACCCAACCGGACCCGGCACACGACAGCGTCAGCCTGGAAATCGGTCACGGCGAGCAGCACCCGTTCATCTATCAGGTGCAGATGCGCGGCTACTTCACGCCGTCGTTTGCCCGTGGCGGCATGGGCTCCAAGCAGCTTAACAATCGCCGCTACTACCGCGCCGAAGTGCATCTGAGCGAGGGCAGTCAGGACTACGATCTGGTCGGCTACACCAAGGAGCAGATCATCAACGACATCCTCGACCAGTACGAACGGCACATGCAGTTCCTGCATCTGGTGCGTTGATCGGGGCAGGGCGCCGGGACGCTTTCAGGTCTCGGCGCTCAGCACCATGAACAACACCATCGCCGCCAGCGGCACACCATACACGGCGCTGCCGATCGCAATCTCCGACCCCAACGGCTGCCCGGCATGCACCACGCCGACCGCACCATTGATCACCGTCAACGCCAGCCACAACGCCGCGAAACCATAGGCCAGCGTCTGCCGACTGAAGCCGATGCGCTCGCCGATGTAAAACATCAGCGCCAGCAGGATCAGGCCGAAGAAGATGATGATTGCGGTGTGCATGGGGAGGCCTGCGGCATAGTCGGTGTTTGGTCGGGCGCCTTCGCGGTTTCATTTAGAGCATAGCCAAACCAGCCCACGCCATATTCGTCAGGTACTTTCCCGCTCAATGACCGTGCACTGCAGCAGATTCAACCGCTGCACCTCATCGCTCGGCAACACGCCAAGGCTTTCCAGCACCCGCGTCGCTGCCAGTACGCCAATCTCCAGCGCCGGCGGTTTGATGGTGCTCAGGCTCGGCAGCAGCATCTCGGCGAACGGGTAGTCGCCGAAGCCGAGGACGGCGCAGTCTTCGGGGATGTTGAGGCCGGCGCGTTGTCCGGCCAGCAGGCCGCCAGCGGCGAGGTTGTCGTTGGCGAAGATGATCGCGTCCGGGCGTGGTGAGGCGTTCATCAGCGCTTGCATCGCTTGCTTGCCGGCCTCGAACGGCGCGCGATCGGCGTCCGGTGCGAATACCCAGGGCTCAAGTCCTAGCTCACGCACGGTCGCCGCATAGCCGTCGCGGCGCTCCAGTGCGCTGAAGTCGCCGGGTGCGCTGTTCTGCACGAACGCGATGCGTCGATAGCCTTTGTTGTGCAGATAGCGAGCGGCGCTGACACCCACTTCAAAGTGCGAAAAACCGATCTGCATCGGCTCGCGATCCGGCTGGTAATCCCAGGTTTCGATCACCGGGATATCCGCTTCGGCAAGCATCTTTTCTGTGCCCGCGCTGTGGAAGTGACTGGTCACCACCAGCGCCGCCGGCGACCAGCCGAGGAAGGCCCGCACCGCGTTTTCTTCCTGTTCAGTGCTGAAGTAACTCGAGGCCAGAAGTAGCTGATAGCCGTGACGGCTAAGGGTGTCGCTGAAGCCCTGAATGGTGTTGGCGAAGATCGGCCCGGAAATGTTCGGGATCACCATACCGACGATTTTTCCCCGTGCCGAGGCGAGTCCGCCGGCCACCAGATTCGGCACATAACCCAGTTCGGCGACCACCGCCGCGATCCGTTCGCGACGCTCGGGCGAGACCTGTTCCGGCTGGTTGAAATAGCGCGACACGGTGATCGCCGAAACACCGGCCTGGCGCGCCACCGCGTTGAGGGTCACGCGACCGGCGCCACGGCGTTTGCGGGGCTTTTCTTCGCTCAAGGCTCGATCCTTCTTGAAAACCAAAACGCATATAAAAGTAATTTTTCAGTATTGGACGATCTATGTCCGGCTTGCCAATACTGGCGATGTTAGCGCTAACAATGCGCGTTGTCTGCTACTCGCTCGAGCGAATGCCCAAGACACCGAGACAGGCGCTGTCGTCGCAGAACGGCAGCGGTTCAGGGCAACTTTTCGAGCGGGCAAACATGCACAACATTCCTGGGGCGACACACAAACTGGCGCAATCGATCCGCGCTGCGGGCTGGCTACTCACCGGGCTGGCCGCGCTGCCGCTGCCCGTCGCGTTCGCCGCCGACAGCACCGATCAGGAGCCGACCCTCAAATCCGTCACGGTCACCGCCACCCGCCGCGAAGAGTCGCTGCAAAAAGTGCCGGTGGCGGTATCGGTGATCGACGGCGAGCAGCTGGAACGCGACAACCGCAACAGCGTGGCGAGCATCGTCCAGCAAGTGCCGTCGCTGAATTTCCGCACCGGCGCATCGAACAAGGACACCTCGTTGTTCGTGCGTGGCGTGGGGACGATTTCCACCTCGCCAGGCGTCGAGCCGACGGTGGCTACGGTGATTGATGGTGTGGTTTATGCGCGCCCCGGCCAATCCACTCTGGATCTGCTGGACCTGGAACGCGTCGAAGTCTTGCGCGGCCCGCAAGGCACGCTGTTCGGCAAGAACGCCTCGGCCGGCGTGCTGAACATCACCAGCAAGGCGCCGACCGCCGCGACCCACGGCTACATCGATCAGTCGTATTACAGCGGCAACGAAAGCCGCACCCGTTTCGGCATCGGCGGCAGCCTGATTCCGGACACGCTCAAGGGTTCGATCAGCACCTTGTTCGGCACTTACGACGGCAACGTCGACAACCAGCACAACGGTCAGGAGGTCAACGGCTACAACCATCGCGGCGTGCGCGGCAAACTGGAATTCACCCCGAACGACGACGTCACCTTTACCCTGATCGCCGACTACATGCAGTCCCACGATGACGGCCCCAACGGCGTCGTGACCAAGTCGTTGACCCCGGCCTTCGCCAATGCGTTGAGCCCGGTCAGTGCCACCAGCCACAATCGCGACATCAACACCGACACCCGCTCCCACGTCGAGGACACCAACAAGGGCCTGTCCGGCCAGCTCGACTGGCAACTGGGCGATTACACCCTGACGTCGATCACCGCGTGGCGTGGCTGGGACAACACCCAGTATCAGGACGGCGACCGTCTCGGCACGGTGACGGCGGCGTTCCCCGGCACGGCGGACAAGGGCGATCTGGCCTTCGACCAGTACTCGCAGGAGCTGCGTCTGGCGTCGCCGAAAGGCGAGTTCCTCGAATACGTTGGCGGCCTGTTCTACATGCATGGCAAGGATGACGAGACTTATCAGCGCACGCTAACTACAACAACCAGCATCAACCGTGGCGTCGCCGATTACAGCACCACCAGCGACAGCTATGCGGTGTTCGGCGAAAGCACGCTGAATTTCACCTCGGACTTTCGTGGCATCGCCGGCCTGCGCTACACCCACGACGATCTGGAATACGATCACCGTCGCGTTTCCACTTCCGCCACCACCGTCAGCGGCATTCAACCGGCCACCCGCAGTTCCGGGTCGGTGGATGAGGACGGCTGGTCCGGTCGGCTCGGTTTGCAGTACGACCTGAGTGATACCGTCACCACTTATCTGACCTATTCGCGTGGCTACAAAGGCCCGGCCTACAACGTGTTTTTCAACATGCAGCCGCGCGACACCGAAGCGCTGAAACCGGAAACCTCCAACACCTGGGAGGCGGGGATCAAGGCTTCGTCCTGGAACAATCGCCTGACCACCAACCTCGCGGTTTTCCACAGCGACTACGACAACTATCAGGCGAATTTTTTCGACACCGTCGCCGGGCAAGTCGTAACGCGCCTGATCAACGCCGGCAGCGTCAGCACCGAAGGTGTGGAACTTGATTTCGCCCTGCAGGCGACCCAGCAACTGAAGTTCTCCGGCGCGCTGGCCTACACCCGCGCGCGCATCGACGAGTTCGCCTGCCCGGCGGGTGCGGCGGCGTCGTGCAACGTCGACGGCAAACCGCTGCCGTTCAGCCCGGACTGGAAAAGCTACGTGCGGGCCGACTACACGATCCCGCTGGATAACGGCCTGGATATCGAACTCGGCACCGACTACAGCTGGCAGAGCGAAGTGCAGTACGACATCAGCCAGAACGCCGACACCAAACAGGGCGCCTACGGTCTCTGGAACGCCAGCGTGGCTCTGGCCGATTACACCAACGGCTGGCGCGTGGCGTTGCTCGGCAAGAACCTCACCGACAAGTCCTATTCGCCGCTGCTCGCCAGCGGAGGCAACTACATCTACCGCGCCGTGCCTCGCGACGACGAGCGCTACTTCGGCGTGCAACTGCGCAAGGACTTCTGAGATGAGCAGACAGCTGAAACTCGGCGCGTTCCTCATGGCCACCGGGCACCACGTCGCCGCGTGGCGTCATCCGGACGTGCCGGCCAACGCGGGACTGGATTTCGCCCATTACAAACGCCTGGCGCAGATTGCCGAGGCAGCGAAGTTCGACACCCTGTTCGTCGCCGACAGCGTCGCCGCGCCGACCCAGGACATCGCCAGCCGCATGGCCCGCTCCGATCATTTCGAGCCGCTGACCTTGCTCTCGGCATTGAGCGCAGTGACCGAACACATCGGCCTGATCGCCACCGCGACCACCAGTTACAACGAGCCGTACCACGTGGCGCGCAAGTTCGCTTCGCTCGATCACCTGTCCGGCGGGCGAGCGGGGTGGAATCTGGTGACCTCCGACAATGCCGCCGAAGCGCAGAATTTCGGCCGCGACGAACACATCGGCCATGCCGAACGTTACAGCCGCGCCCGGGAGTTTCATCAGGTCGTCACCGGGCTCTGGGACAGTTGGCAGGACGATGCCTTCATTCGCGACAAGGCCAGCGGCGCGTATTACCACCCGGAAAAACTGCACGTGCTGAATCACGTTGGCGAGCACTTCCGGGTCAAAGGCCCGCTGAATGTCGCGCGTTCGCCACAGGGTCAGCCGGTGATCGTGCAGGCCGGCTCGTCGGAAACCGGACGTGAACTGGCTGCACAGACCGCCGAAGTGGTGTTCACCGCGCAGACTTCACTGGCCAGCGCCCAGGCGTTTTACGCCGACCTCAAGGGGCGCTTGCCGAAGTACGGACGCAGTGCCGATTCGCTGAAAATCATGCCCGGCGTGTTTGTCGTGGTCGGCCAGACGGAAGCCGAAGCACAGGAAAAATGTGAAACGTTTCAGCAATTGGTCGAACCCGAGGTGGGCATCGCTCTGCTTGGGCGTATGCTGGGCAACTTCGATCTGTCGAAGTACCCGCTGGACGGGCCGTTGCCGGAATTACCGCTGACCGACAGCGGCCAGCAGAGCCGACAGAAACTGCTGACCGAACTGGCCGGCCGCGAGCATCTGACCTTGGCCGAACTGGGGCGCAGAATCGCCGGCGGTCGCGGACATTACAGCCTCGTCAGCACTCCGGCGCAGATTGCCGACCGTTTGCAGGAATGGTTCGAGCAGGGCGCGGCGGACGGTTTCAACGTGCTGGTGCCACACCTGCCCGGCGGGCTCGAAGACTTCGCCAATGGCGTGGTCCCGGAACTGCAACGGCGTGGGCTGTTCAGAACCGAATACGAGGGCCGGACCTTGCGCCAGAACCTTGGCCTCGACCGGCCCGGCAACAGATTTGCGTAGCAATCGACACCCGATTCAAGACCGACAAGAGAGGATTCGATGACTTACACCGCTGCCGAAAACCGCTATGACTCCATCCCTTACCGCCGCGTCGGACGCAGCGGTCTGGTGCTGCCGGCGCTGTCCCTGGGCCTGTGGCACAACTTCGGCGACAGCACGCCGATCGACACACAGCGCTCGTTGCTGCGCACGGCGTTCGACCTGGGCATCAACCACTTCGACCTGGCCAACAACTATGGCCCGCCCTACGGCAGCGCCGAGATCAACTTCGGCCGTCTGCTGCGCGAAGACTTCAAGCAGTACCGCGATGAACTGATCATCTCCAGCAAGGCCGGCTGGGACATGTGGCCCGGCCCTTACGGTCAGGGCGGCGGCTCGCGCAAATACGTGCTGGCCAGCCTCGACCAGAGCCTGCAACGCCTGGGCCTGGACTATGTGGATATCTTCTATTCGCATCGCTTCGACCCGGACACCCCGCTGGAAGAAACCGCCAGCGCCCTCGCCACGGCGGTGCAGCAGGGCAAGGCGTTGTACATCGGTATCTCGTCGTACTCCGGGGTGAAAACCCGCGAGATCGCCGCGTTGCTCAAAGAGTGGAAAGTGCCGCTGCTGATTCATCAACCGGCGTACAACCTGCTCAACCGCTGGGTGGAAAAGGACCTGCTCGACACCACCGACGAACTCGGCACCGGCGTGATTGCGTTCACCCCGCTGGCGCAGGGTCTGCTGACCGACAAATACCTCAACGGCGTGCCGGCGGATGCGCGGGTCAATCGTCCGGGCGGTGGTTCGTTGCAGGCTTCGCACTTGTCCGAGGCGAACATCGCTCACGTGCGGGCGTTGAATGAAATCGCCAAACGTCGCGGGCAGAGCCTGGCGCAACTGGCGTTGGCGTGGACGCTGCGCGATCCGCGAGTGACTTCGGCATTGATTGGTGCGAGCCGGCCAGAGCAGATTATCGAGAACGTCGGGGCGTTGAAGAACCTGAGCTTCAGTGCGGAAGAGCTGGCGGAGATTGACCGGTTTGCCCAGGAGGGCGGGATCAATCTTTGGGAGAGGCCTTCGACGGCGGAGTGATCGAAATTGGGGTGGGTCAGATAGATCCACCCCCTCACCCCAGCCCTCCCGAAACGTCGGACCGCCCGTAGGGAGAGGGAGCCTACCGAGGTGTCTTGCGTCATACATCGACCTGAAAAATCCGGTCGATTATGGATTCAGCAAAGTACGATCAGGTCGGTGCATCTTTAAAGCATCCCCCAATCAGTCCCCTCTCCCTACGGGCGGTCCGACGTTTCGGGAGGGTTAGGGTGAGGGGGGCTTTTGATTTTGCTCTGGCGTTAAAGGCTCAGCGAAAAAACGGCACATCCCCCAACACCGTAGCCCGCTGCATCACCCGCCGTGCAGGCCGGTAATCATCCACCGCGTAATGCTGCGTCACGCGGTTGTCCCAGAACGCGATGTCATCCTTCTGCCAGCGCCAGCGAATGGTGAATTCCGGCCGCGTCGCGTGGGCGAACAAGAACTTCAACACCGCTTCACTCTCGGTCTCCGACAGCTCATTGATCTTCGACGTGAACCCTTCGTTGACGAACAACGAGCGCCGTCCGCTCACCGGGTGCGTACGAATCACCGGGTGCGACAGCGGTGGATTCTTGCGCCGTGCCGCTTCCCACTGCGCCAGCGCTTGCGGCGTGTTGCCGTAGCGCTCCAGCGGAAAAGAACGGGTGAAATCGTGAGTCGCGGTCAGCCCTTCGAGCATTGCTTTCATCGGCGCCGACAGCGCCTCATATGCTGCAATCCCGCTGGCCCACAACGTGTCGCCACCGAACTCCGGCAACAGCTTGGCGCTGAGCACCGCGCCCATGGCCGGGGTCGGCAGGAAGGTCACGTCGGTGTGCCAGATCGCGTTGTCGCGCACGTCGGTGACGGCGGTGTCGAGGATCAGCACTTCCGGTTGTTCCGGTACGTTCGGGTAGATCGGGTGAATATGCAGGTCGCCGAAATAGGCGGCGAAGCGCGCCTGCTGCGATGGCTCGATCGGCTGATTGCGGAAGAACAGCACCTGATATTTGAGCAGTGCCTGCTCGATGGCGTCGCGCTGTTCCAGGTTCAGCGGCTGGCTGATGTCGACGCCGCTGATCTGTGCGCCGAGGGCCGAGCTTAACGGGGTGATGTTCAGGCTGCTCATGGTGGTTCTCTTCAATTCCGGGGCCCCGAAACTGTCGGGGTAGTCAGTGCTGAAAAATCAGTGGGCCTGGCCGTGCCACGGCACCAGTTTGCGTTGCAGGGCGCGCAGGCCCATTTCCATGGCGAAGGCGATCAGGGCGATGACCAGAATCCCCAGCACCACCACATCGGTGACCAGGAACTGCGCAGCCGACTGCACCATGAAGCCCAGGCCGCTGGTGGCCGCGATCAGTTCGGCGGCGACCAGCGTCGACCAGCCCACACCCAAGCCAATGCGCACACCGGTCAGAATGTCCGGCAGGGCGCTTGGCAAAATCACATGGCGGATCAGTTGCGCGCGGGTGGCGCCCAGCGACTGTGCGGCGCGCAATTTGGCCGGGTCGACGGTGCGCACACCGGTCGCGGTGGCAATCGCGATCGGAGCGAAAATCGCCAGGTAGATCAGCAGCACTTTCGACAACTCGCCGATGCCGCACCAGATCACGATCAGCGGCAGATAGGCGAGCGGCGGAATCGGCCGGTAGAACTCGATCAGCGGATCGAGCACGCCACGGGCGATGCGGTTGGCGCCGATGGCGATGCCCACCGGAACCGCGGTCAGAATCGCAAAACCCAGGCCCAGACCGATGCGGCTGAGGCTCGCGCCCAGGTGCTGCCACAACGTCGAATCCATGTAGCCCGTGGTCGCCAGCAACCAGCCTTTTTGCAGCACGGCGGACGGTGGCGGCAGGAACAGCGGCTCGATCAGGCCAGTGGCCGTCACCGCCCACCAGATCACCAGCAAGGCGAACAGGGTCAGCAGGCTGATCCAGCGGGTGCTGAGACGGCGGCGCACGGGAGTCGCCACTGACGTGGCGGCGGGTTTCACGGCGGTGGCGGAAACGTCGTAACTGCTCATGCGCGCTCCTGCCGCTGAACGGCGCTGCGTTGCGAGAACACTTTGGCGAGCACGTGTTCGCGGGTTTCGATAAAACGCGGGTCGGATTTGATGGCTCGTGCCGACTCACCGGCGGCGTAACGCTGACCGAAGTCGAGGTGCAGACGCTCAACGATCTGCCCCGGATTCGGCGCCAGCAGAATCAGGTCGGTGGCGAGGAACACCGCTTCTTCAATGTCGTGGGTAATCAGGAACACCGGTTTGGCGGTGCGTTGCCAGACTTGCAGCAACAGCTCCTGCATCTGTTCGCGGGTGAAGGCGTCAAGGGCGCCGAAGGGCTCGTCCATCAGCAGCACGCGCGGGTCGGCGGCGAGGGCGCGGGCCAGGCCAACACGTTGCTTCTGGCCGCCGGAAAGCTGCCAGATGCGACGGTGTTCAAAACCGGAAAGGTCGACCAGCGCGAGCATTTCCCGGGCGCGCTGTTCGCGTTTGTCCTTGGCCACTCCGGCCAGTTCGAGACCGAAAGCCACGTTGGCCAGCACGTCCTGCCAGGGCAACAGGGCGTCGTCCTGGAACACCACGCCGCGCTCAGCGCTCGGGCCTTTGACCGGCACGTTGTCGAGGGTGATGCGGCCGGCGCTCGGTTCGACGAAACCGGCAATCAGGTTCAACAGCGAAGTCTTGCCACTGCCGGACGGGCCGAGGGCCACCAGCAATTGCTGCGGGCCGAGGGTCAGGGAAATGTCGGACAGTACCGGTTCCGGGCTGCCGGGATACTGTGCGCTGATGCGCTCCAGCTGTAGCAAGGCCATCGCAATTAACTCCCGATCAGTTGGTGATGTACTTGGCGCTGACGTACGGCGCGTAGTCCGGCAGTACTGCTTCGACCTTGCCTTGCTCCTTGAGGAACGCAGCTGTGTCGGTGATGGCTTTGGTGGTCGGTGCGCCGAGGTCGCTGACCTGATCCGCCGCCAGTGGGTAGACGTTGCCTTGCAGCAGCAATGGGATGTCGCTGGCTTTGGCGCCGGACAGTTTCACCAGCTTGTCGACGTTGCTCTGATTGGCCAGCCAGGCTTTCGGATCCTTGCGGTAGTCGGCGTAGGCGTCGAGGGTAACCTTGGCGAAGGCGGTGACGATTTCCGGGTGCTTCTCGGCGAAGTCCTTGCGCACGATCCAGGCGTCGAAGGTCGGCGCGCCGAACTTGGCCAGTTCACCGGAAGTGATCAGCACTTTGCCGTTTTCCTTGGCCACACCCAGCGCCGGATCCCAAACGTAGGTGGCGTCGATGTCACCGCGTTTCCACGCGGCAATGATTGCCGGCGGGGCGAGGTTGAGCACGGTGACTTTCGAAGGATCGATGTTCCAGTGCTTCAGCGCGGCCAGCAGGCTGTAGTGACCGGTGGACACGAACGGCACGGCGATTTTCTTGCCGACCAGATCCTGCGGGGTCTTGATGCCGGAGCCATCACGGGCGACCAGTGCTTCGGCGGCGCCGATCTGGGTGGCGATGAGGAAGGTTTCCACCGGAACTTTGCGGGTGATCGCAGCGGTCAGCGGGCTGGAACCGAGGTAGCCGATCTGCACGTCACCGGAGGCGATGGCGGCAATGATGTCGGCACCGTTGTCGAATTTGCGCCAGTTGATGTCGGCTTTGGTGGCTTTCTCGTAGGCGCCGTCGGCCTGGGCGACTTTCGCCGGGTCAACGGTGGTCTGGTAGGCGACGGTGAGGTCGGCGGCCTGAGCCAGGAAGCTCGCAGCAGCCAGAGAGGCCACGGCCAGCAGGCGAAGCGGGAAATTCAGTTTCATTCAAGAGCTCCATATCAGGCGACCGAGCGTCGGCGTGAAAGGAGACTAAATGATCTAAGAATCTAAAAATAAATAACTTTTTAGAATGAGCTTATGAGCGGAAAAATCTAAGGCTCGCTGGTGTGGGGGGCGTTTGAGTTTTGGGTATGGCTTGAGATTTTTTCCCCCTCACCCCAACCCTCTCCCCCAGGGGGGCGAGGGGGAAAGGGAGCTGATCGCGGGCTTTTCAGATCCTGAGTTCGACTCGGTATTTCACGTCGACGTAGCTCTGATAAACACTGCGGTCAGTCCCCTCTCCCTCTGGGCGGTCCGACGTTTCGGGAGGGTTAGGGTGAGGGGGCTGCGATCCAACGCCGATCAATCAGTTACTGATCGCCAGAATGCTCGCCTGATACGACCCGACAAACACGTCGAAATCGCCCACCTCGTTCTGCTCCAGCTCCGCCTGTTGCGCCAGCGAAGACCGCGCCAGTTCTTCGAACTTCGCTTGCTCGTCAGCCGCCAACGGCTCGCTGCGGAAGAACTCCGCGTGAGCCTGGCTCTGGCGCAGGGAGAATTGCGCGAAGCTTTCCTTGTGCGCGGCCATTGCCGCCAGCACCTGGGCCGAAGGCGTCAGGGACGAATCCTTGACCTTGGCCAGTTGCGCATCGAGCGCCTTGCTGTGGGCATCGCCGCCGTGGCTTTGATCCAGCAGCGCCGCCAGCGGAGCGATTTTTTCCAGCAGTTCGGCGGCCCATTCCTTCAGCTCGACCGGTTGGCCGTCGCGCTGCAATTGCAGGCCCGGACGGCGACCTTCCTTGACCACGCTGAGGAAGTTGGAGGTGGCGTTGCCGCAGGAGTTGTTGGTCAGCAGCGGGCTTTCGTTCAGCGCGCAGTACAGCAGGAATGCGTCGAGGAAGCGCGACTCGGTGAGGTCGATGCCCATCGGCAGGAACGGGTTGATGTCCAGGCAGCGCACTTCGACATACTGGATGCCACGGGCCATCAAGGCCTGGATCGGCCGCTCGCCGGTGTAGGTCACGCGTTTCGGGCGGATGTTCGAGTAGTACTCGTTTTCGATCTGCAGGATGTTGGTGTTCAGTTGCACCCACTCGCCATTCTGGTGCGTACCGATTTCAACGTACGGCGCGTACGGCGTGGCCACCGCTTGGCGCAGGCTGTCGGTGTAGCTCGTCAGGTCGTTGTAGCACGGGGTCAGGCCCGCCTGGGCGTTGCTCTGGTAACCGAGGTCGCTCATGCGCAGGCTGGTGGCGTAGGGCAGGTACAGGGTGTCCGGATCCAGCTGTTCCAACTGGTGCGAACGACCCCGCAGGAAACCGGCGTCCAGCGCCGGCGAAGCGCCGAACAGGTACATCAGCAGCCAGCTGTAGCGGCGGAAGTTACGGATCAGCGCGATATAGGACGACGACTGGAAATCCCGGTCAGTGCCAACGAAGCCTTCGGCTTCTTTCAGCAACGGCCAGAGCTTTTCCGGCAGGGAGAAGTTGTAGTGAATCCCGGCGATGCACTGCATGGTCTTGCCGTAACGCAGGGCCAGGCCCTTGCGGTAGACGTACTTGAGCTGACCGATGTTGGAGGTGCCGTAATAGGCGATCGGGATGTCTTCCTCGGCCGGCAACGGGCACGGCATCGATGGACTCCACAGGTACTCGTTGCCGAGCTTGCTGTAGGCGAAGCGATGAATCTTGTCCAGGCTGGCCAGGGTATCGGCCGGGTCCGGCAGGGCGGGCGTGATGAACTCCAGCAGCGACTCGGAATAGTCGGTGGTGATCTGTTCGTTGGTCAGCGCGGAACCCAGGGCTTCAGGGTGCGGCGTCTGGGCCAGGCGGCCTTCGCCGGTCACCCGCAGGCATTCACGTTCGATACCGTGAAGGCACTGCTCAAGCAGAGAGAGGTTAGCGCGCTCGCCGAGCAGAGCCAGGCGGCGGTTGAGAAGTTCGCTCAATTTGGATTCCTTCACGCGTCATTCGCCCCAATATGGGGGTGGGCAGGACGGTCTACAAGGGTGAAGTTGAAACTGGCGTTTTCGCCTGGTTTGTCGGGCTCTGAAGCCCCCGTTGAAACGCCAACTTCACTCCCTGAATCTGGCCGATGCACGCGAAGATTACGCGGTTCCTGTGGGAGCGGGCTTGCCCGCGAAGGCGTCGTGTCAAGCGAACTGATGCTGCCTGACACTCCCTCTTCGCGGGCAAGCCCGCTCCCCCAGAAACGCTCGACGCTGCGATCACAGCGCCGAAATTAACTCAAAATGATGAACAACATCTACAGGACAGCGAACGTGCCTTGCGCTTTTGCGACCAGTTTGTCGCCCTGCATCACGTCGGCTTCGACCACCAGCGTGCGCCGGCCCGGGTGGATCACCCGCGCCGTGCACAGCACCTCGCCATCAGAGACGGCGCGGATGTAGTTGATCTTGCACTCGATGGTCGCGCTCTGCTGGTCGAAGCCGTGGGTGCTGGAGCAGGCCAGCCCCATGGCGATATCGACCAGACTGAACAGCGCGCCGCCGTGCAGCTTGCCGCCGCGATTGCGCAGTTCGGGTTCCAGCGCCAGGGCGACTTGCGCCACCCCGGTTTCCAGGCTGTGCAGGCGGCAGCCCAACAGCTTGAAAAACGCGCTCTCGACGAGCCCGGCCGGAATCTCCATCAGCGTTTCTTCAACTGCTTGGCGTTGGCGAACAGCGACGCCATGGCGTTGTTCGCCGGAGCCGCCGGGGTGGTTTCCTTGCGCGGCGCCGAACCTTGCGACTGGCGTGGCGCCGAGCCCGGACGCGAGCCACGGGCACCGTCGATCTTCTCGCCCGGGGTGTCGCTCATGCGCATCGACAGGCCGACGCGTTTGCGCGGGATGTCGACTTCCATGACCTTCACCTTCACCACGTCACCGGCCTTCACCGCTTCGCGCGGATCCTTGATGAATTTCTCCGACAGCGCGGAAATGTGCACCAGACCGTCCTGATGCACGCCGATGTCGACGAACGCACCGAACGCGGTCACGTTGGTCACCACGCCTTCGAGGATCATTCCCAGTTGCAGGTCCTTCAGGTCCTCGACGCCTTCCTGGAACTCGGCGGTCTTGAACTCCGGACGCGGGTCGCGGCCCGGTTTTTCCAGCTCTTGCAGGATGTCGGTGACGGTTGGCAGACCGAAAGTCTCGTCGGTGAATTTCTTCGGATCCAGACGCTTGAGGAACGCCGCATCGCCGATCAGCGAGCGGATGTCACGGTCGGTTTCAGCGGCGATGCGCTGCACCAGCGGATAGGCTTCCGGGTGAACGGCCGAGGAATCCAGCGGGTTGTCGCCATTCATCACGCGCAGGAAGCCGGCGGCCTGTTCGAAGGTTTTCTCGCCCAGACGCGCGACTTTCTTCAGCGCCGCGCGGGTCTTGAACGCGCCGTGCTCGTCACGGTGGGCCACGATGTTCTGCGCCAGGGTCGCGTTGAGGCCGGAGATCCGCGCCAGCAGTGCCACGGAGGCGGTATTCACGTCCACGCCCACGGCGTTCACGCAGTCCTCGACCACGGCGTCCAGACCGCGCGCCAGTTTCAGTTGCGACACGTCGTGCTGGTACTGACCGACACCGATGGATTTCGGGTCGATCTTCACCAGTTCGGCCAGTGGATCCTGCAGACGACGGGCGATCGAGACCGCGCCACGGATCGACACGTCCAGATCCGGGAATTCCTTGGCCGCCAGTTCCGAGGCCGAGTACACCGATGCGCCGGCTTCGGACACCATGACCTTGGTCATTTTCATCGCTGGATATTTTTTGATCAGTTCGATGGCCAGCTTGTCGGTTTCACGGCTGGCGGTGCCGTTGCCGATGGCGATCAGGTCGACCGAGTGCTTGGCGCACAGGGCGGCCAGGATGGCGATGGTCTGATCCCATTTGTTGTGCGGCACGTGCGGGTAAACCGTGGCGTGATCCAGCAGTTTGCCGGTGGAGTCGACCACCGCTACCTTGCAGCCGGTACGCAGGCCCGGGTCGAGACCCAGGGTGGCGCGCGGGCCGGCCGGGGCAGCCAGCAGCAGGTCGTGCAGGTTGTGGGCGAACACGTTGATCGCTTCGGTTTCGGCGCCGTCGCGCAGCTCGCCCAGCAGGTCGGTTTCCAGGTGGGTGTAGAGCTTGACCTTCCAGGTCCAGCGCACCACTTCGCTCAGCCATTTGTCGGCCGGACGGTTCTGGTTCTGGATGCCGACGTGCTGGCCGATCATGCCTTCGCACGGGTGCAGGGTGCCCGGCAGTTCTTCGCCGACTTTCAGTGCAGAGCTGAGAATGCCTTCGTTGCGGCCACGGAAAATCGCCAGCGCGCGGTGCGACGGCATGCTTTTCAGCGGTTCGTCGTGTTCGAAGTAATCACGGAACTTCGCGCCTTCCTCTTCCTTGCCGGCGATTACGCGGGCACTGAGGGTGGCTTCCTGCTTCAGGTAGGTGCGCAGTTTTTCCAGCAGGTTGGCGTCTTCGGCGAAGCGCTCCATGAGGATGTACTTGGCGCCTTCCAGTGCTGCCTTGGCGTCGGCCACGCCTTTTTCGGCGTCGATGAAACGTGCGGCTTCGGCTTCCGGGGTCAGCGACGGGTCGTTGAACAGACCGTCGGCCAGTTCGCCGAGGCCGGCTTCCAGGGCGATCTGGCCCTTGGTGCGGCGCTTCTGCTTGTACGGCAGGTACAAGTCTTCGAGGCGGGTCTTGGTGTCGGCGAGTTTGATTTCGCGCTCCAGCTCAGGGGTGAGTTTGCCCTGCTCCTGGATGCTGGAAAGAATGCTGATGCGCCGTTCGTCGAGTTCTCGCAGGTAGCGCAGACGCTCTTCCAGATGACGCAGTTGGGTGTCATCGAGGCTGCCGGTCACTTCTTTCCGGTAACGGGCGATGAAGGGAACGGTAGAGCCTTCATCGAGTAGCGCGACGGCCGCTTCGACCTGTTGTGGGCGTACGCCGAGTTCCTCGGCGATGCGGCTGTTGATGCTGTCCATAAAACCACCTGACAAATTGTGAAAGCAGGCTCGCAGGCGCGTGAATTAAGGCCCGGAGTCTGGTGGGGCGGCTTGATGCTGGCCGCTGCCTGGGTCAAAAGGCATCCCATTGACCCGTGAAATCGAACAATTACTGCGGCGCCCATGAAAATAAGGGACGGCCACCTGCGGTAACGATTCAGACGTTGCCTGACACAAAAGGCCGCGCATTATAACCAGCGTTCTGTCATTCGGGGGCGACACAGTCTGTAGGCACAAGCCCCGGTTTTCTGGCAGTGAAGGAAAAATCTGCTAACAATGCACACGGTGCGTATAACGGCAGCTACGCCATAATGCGCGCCGAGCTAAAAGGAGCATCCAATGAGCAGCACTGCACAAACTGCTGAAGGCGAAAAAATTCTCATCGTTGACGACGATCCGGGGCTGAGCAGCCTGCTGGAACGCTTTTTCGTCAGCAAGGGCTACCGTGCCCGCGCCGTGCCGAACACCGAGCAGATGGATCGTCTGCTGTCGCGTGAAGTGTTCAACCTGGTCGTCCTCGACCTGATGCTGCCCGGCGAAGACGGCCTGACTGCTTGCCGTCGCCTGCGTGGCGCGAACAATCAGATTCCGATCATCATGCTGACCGCCAAGGGCGACGAGCTGAGCCGTATCAAGGGCCTGGAACTGGGTGCCGACGACTACCTGGCCAAGCCGTTCAACCCGGACGAGCTGATGGCCCGCGTCAAGGCCGTACTGCGCCGTCAGGCCGCACCAGTGCCAGGCGCGCCGGGCAGTGAAGAAGAAAACGTCACGTTCGGCGATTACGTGCTGTCCCTGGCCACCCGCGAACTCAAACGCGGCGACGAAGTACACATGCTCACCACCGGTGAGTTTGCGGTGCTCAAGGCCCTGGTGATGAATGCCCGTCAGCCGCTGACCCGCGACAAGTTGATGAACCTGGCCCGTGGCCGGGAGTGGGATGCCCTTGAGCGTTCCATCGACGTGCAGATTTCCCGTCTGCGCCGGATGATCGAACCCGATCCGTCCAAGCCGCGCTACATCCAGACCGTCTGGGGTGTCGGCTACGTGTTCGTGCCGGATGGCAACTCCACCAAGTGATGGGTGATTTGTAGGAGCGAGTCTGCGGGGAACGGTCGGAAACGCCGTCCACGCAGACTCGCAATCCGCAATATGCGAGCATTGCTCGCTCCTGCAAGTGTGTAGCGGTTATCCATGAAAACCCCCGTCTGGTTCCCCCAAAGTTTCTTCTCCCGCACCCTGTGGCTGGTGCTCATCGTCGTATTGTTTTCCAAGGCATTGACCCTGGTTTATCTGTTGATGAACGAGGACGTGCTGGTGGATCGCCAATACAGCCACGGCGTCGCCCTGACGCTGCGTGCCTACTGGGCCGCCGACGAAGAAAACCGCGCGAAAATCGCCGATGCCGCGACCTTGATCCGGGTGGTCGGCGCCGGTGTGCCGGAAGGCGAACAGCACTGGCCCTACAGTGAAATCTACCAGCGGCAGATGCAGGCGGAGCTGGGCGCCGACACCGAAGTGCGCTTGCGCATGCATTCGCCGCCAGCGTTGTGGGTGCGCGCACCTAGCCTCGGTGATGGCTGGCTGAAAGTGCCGTTGTACCCGCACCCTTTGCGCGGCCAGAAAATCTGGAACGTACTCGGCTGGTTCCTGGCCATCGGGTTGCTGTCCACGGCATCTGCCTGGATTTTCGTCAGCCAGCTCAATCAGCCATTGAAACGTCTGGTCTATGCCGCCCGGCAACTCGGCCAGGGCCGCAGCGTACGCCTGCCGATCAGTGACACCCCCAGCGAAATGGCCGAGGTTTATCGCGCCTTCAACCAGATGGCCGAAGACGTCGAGCAGGCCGGTCGCGAGCGTGAGCTGATGCTGGCGGGGGTCTCGCATGACTTGCGTACGCCGCTGACCCGTTTGCGGCTGTCGCTGGAGTTGATGGGGGACCGCACGGATCTGACCAACGATATGGTGCGCGACATCGAAGACATGGACGCCATCCTCGACCAGTTCCTCGCGTTCATTCGTGATGGTCGGGACGAGTCGGTGGAGGAAGTGGATCTCAGTGATCTGGTGCGTGAAGTCGCGGCACCGTACAACCAGAGTGAAGAGAAAGTGCGCCTGCGCCTGGAGCCGATCCAGCCGTTCCCGTTGCGGCGGGTGTCGATGAAGCGTTTGCTGAACAACCTGATTGGCAACGCGTTGAATCATGCCGGAGGGAGCGTGGACGTCGCGGCCTATGTATCCGGAGACACGAGTGCGCCGTACGTGGTGCTGAGCGTAATGGACCGTGGGGCGGGAATCGCCCCGTCGGAACTTGAGGCGATTTTCAACCCGTTCACCCGAGGTGATCGGGCCCGGGGCGGAAAAGGTACCGGCCTGGGGCTGGCGATCGTCAAGCGGATTGCTTCGATGCACGGCGGCAATGTTGAACTGCGCAACCGCTCCGGTGGCGGGCTGGAGGCGCGGGTTCGATTGCCGCTGGGATTGATGCTGCCAAGAGATGCCGTTTAACGGCAGCTACAAGCTGCAAGCTACAAGCCAAAGCTGCTTTTACTCGCCGCTTGCAGCTCGTAGCTCGTCGCTGCCCCTATCCCTTGCCTTTTGTGCGGGTCATGTTCGGCCCGCCATTCTTCTCAAGGTGTTCGATGATGATCCCCGCCACGTTCTTGCCCGTGGTGGTTTCGATCCCTTCCAGGCCAGGTGACGAGTTCACCTCCATCACCAGCGGCCCGTGGTTGGAGCGCAGGATATCCACACCCGCTACCGCCAGGCCCATGACCTTGGCGGCGCGCAACGCAGTCATGCGTTCTTCCGGAGTGATCTTGATCAGGCTGGCACTGCCGCCACGGTGCAGGTTGGAGCGGAACTCGCCGGGCTTGGCCTGACGCTTCATGGCCGCGATCACCTTGTCGCCGACCACGAAGCAGCGGATGTCGGCGCCGCCGGCCTCCTTGATGTATTCCTGCACCATGATGTTCTGCTTCAGGCCCATGAACGCCTCGATCACCGACTCCGCAGCCGTTGCGGTTTCGCACAGCACCACGCCGATGCCCTGGGTGCCTTCGAGCACTTTGATCACCAGCGGCGCGCCGTTGACCATGTCGATCAGATCGGGAATGTCGTCCGGCGAGTGGGCGAAGCCGGTCACTGGCAAACCGATGCCCCGGCGCGACAGCAACTGCAGCGAACGCAGCTTGTCCCGCGAACGGGCGATGGCTACCGATTCGTTGAGCGGAAACACCCCCATCATTTCGAACTGACGCAACACCGCGCAGCCATAAAACGTCACCGACGCGCCGATCCGCGGGATCACTGCGTCAAAACCCTCCAGCGGCTTGCCGCGGTAGTGGATCTGCGGCTTGTGGCTGGCAATGTTCATGTAGGCGCGCAAGGTGTCGATCACCACCATTTCATGCCCGCGCTCGGTTCCGGCTTCGACCAGACGGCGGGTGGAATACAGACGCGGGTTCCGCGACAGCACAGCGATCTTCATGCAACACCTGTGGAGGAGGTAGATACCGGGAACACCGGCTTGTCTTGTACATATTTGATGCCCGGATTGACCACCAGCTGGCCGTCGATCAGGGCTTTGGAACCGAGCAGCAGGCGATAGCGCATGGACTTGCGGCAGGCGAGGGTGAATTCGATCGGCCAGACCCGATCACCCAGGGCCAGGGTGGTGCTGATCACGTAGCGCACCTGGGCCTGGCCATTCGAGCTCTTGATGGTCTTGCGGGCGACCAGCGGCGCTTCGCAGCGTCGATGGCGCAGCTGCACGACGGTGCCCAGGTGCGCGGTGAAGCGCACCCACTTCTCGCCGTCGCGTTCGAACGGCTCGATGTCGGTGGCATGCAGGCTGGAGGTGCTGGCGCCGGTGTCGATTTTTGCCCGAAGGCCGGCGACTCCCAGATCCGGAAGCGCCACCCACTCGCGCAGACCGATAACGGTCAAATGGTCAAATGTCTTCAATGGAAAAAACCAACAATTAACGCGTCCACGCTTCAGGGGATACCTGGGCCAACGCTTTGAATGCGGGCCTGGCGAACCAGTAACCCTGCATCAGAAATATTCCGCAGTCCGCCAGGAAATCCCGCTCACCAGCGCTCTCGATGCCTTCGGCGATGACTGTAACGTCCAACTCCGCACAGATTGTGACAATCCCCCGAACGATAGCCTGACGAACACGGTCATGGTCGATATCGCGAATCAGCGCCATATCGAGTTTGATCAGGTCCGGTTGGAAATCGGCCAGCAGATTGAGCCCCGAATAGCCGGCACCGAAATCGTCGATGGCCGTCTTGAAGCCGAATTCGCGGTATTCACGCAGAATATTGGTCAAATGGCGATAGTTATCTACATGCTCGCTTTCCAGTGTTTCGAAAATCAGCCGGTCGATCGGAAAATTGTGTTTCCTGGCGGCCTCCAGGGTGCTGCGAATGCACAACTCTGGACGATAGACGGCGTTGGGCATGAAGTTGATCGACAAGTGTGTCTGCATATTAAGTTCGGCCGCGCCTTCGATGGCGCGAGTCCGGCAGAGCTGGTCGAAACGGTAGCGGTTATCTTCTGTAACCTGATCCAGCACGGTTAATGCGCCTTCACCGGCCACACCACGGACCAGTGCCTCGTAGGCGTACACCGACTTGTCACGCAGATCCACGATGGGCTGATACGCGAAGGAAAAGTCGAAGCCCAGCGGCTCGCTTTGCTGGCAGCCCAGGCACCCGGATTTGGGCGAGGTCAATGAAGACGGAAATTTGGTCACTCGATCACTCCATGCCGTTGAACCGGCGAAGATCACAGTTTATCTGGAGGGCCGAGTTCTTGCGCCCGACAGAATCGGTAGTACAGTTCCGACTACTGGCTGAACGAGGAATTCATATGGCACAAAAAAGCGAAGAGGACGACAAGGTTCGTCTCGATAAGTGGCTGTGGGCCGCGCGTTTTTTCAAGACTCGCGCCTTGGCCAAAGCCGCCATCGAGAGTGGCAAGGTGCATTGTCGGGGAGAGCGCTGCAAGCCTGGCAAAGAACCACGCATTGGCGATGAATTCGAGATTCGCGCCGGCTTCGACGAAAAGACCGTTGTGGTTCAGGCCCTGTCGATCGTACGTCGCGGCGCACCTGAGGCGCAGACGCTGTATGCCGAGACCGAGGCCAGCATTGCCAAGCGTGAAGCGGCTGCGGCGATGCGCAAGGCGGGCGCTCTGGGTGTCACCACCGACGGTAAACCGAGCAAGAAGCAGCGTCGGGATCTGTTTAAATTTCGTGGGAACAGTAGCGGCGAATAAAAAACGCAGCCTGCCGGCCTGGGTTCAAGACCCGCCGGCGGCTGCGCTTTTTGTTCAGCAATGTTCGATTATTGCGCGGACACCACACTCATCCGCGAAACCACCGGCAGCTTGCCCAGCAGCCGGAAGACCGGTGCCGTGACCTTCAACCAGAAGTTCGCCGCGTGATAAGCAAACGGCGTGTAGTAACCCCAGCCCAGTGCCCACACCGCCAGCAGCATGCCGCCGATGTAATCGTCCTGGCCCCAATGAGCACCGGCGACCAGACGCGGCAACATGAACAGCAGTGCTAGGCCCCAGATCACCAGAAACTGACCAGCCGTACGGCTGAACACGCCCATGAACAGCGCCCAGATCAGCAGCACCGAGGCGTGGTCACCGGGGAAGCTCTGGCTCGAGCGATCCTTCAGCTCCCAGGTCTTCTCCAGATGCGGGAAGTAATCGCTGATATGCACGGCACCTTCGAGCACCATCGACGGGCTGCTGTGCTGCCAGCCCATGTGATCGGAGAACTTGGAAAACAGCGCGCGGATCACCACCATCAGCAGCAGGATCGAGAAAAAACCGAAAAAGGCGCGGCGCACGTCAATCGCCCTGAACACCCAGTCGCCCTTGATCAGCAGTGTCAGCAGAATCAGGCCGACGACGATGTCGAACGGTCGCAGACTTGCAATTGCCCAGATGTGGAGCCATATGGGGTTGCTGGCCAGCGGTGCGTTGAGTGAGCGGAACAGCCACTCGTCGAAAATCACACACAGCATCTGACCTGTAGGCCATAACCAGAAAGCCAGTAGTGCCAATGGCACAACGTTGCACAGAACCAGCCGGCCGAGGTTCCACCTTGATTGGAACAAACCCGGATTGTTCATAAAATGCCTCCCGTGGCTGAACATCGGCATCAAAAAGGATGCCAGAAGCGCGGGATTTTCATTCTTTGTAACCATTTTGTCATCACATTCAGATACCCAGACCTATGACCGATTTCCTCGATACCGATTACACCCAACGCTTCATCTTCGATGACAGCGACACGCGCGGCGAACTGGTGTCGCTGGAGCGCAGCTACGCCGAAGTGCTCGCCAAGCACCCGTACCCGGAACCGGTTGCGCAATTGCTGGGCGAACTGATGGCTGCCGCCTCGTTGCTGGTGGGCACCCTGAAATTCGATGGCTTGCTGATTCTTCAGGCCCGTTCCGAAGGCCCGATCCCGCTGTTGATGATCGAGTGCTCCAGCGAGCGCGAAATCCGCGGCCTGGCGCGCTATCACGCCGAGCAGATTCCTGCCGACGCGACCCTCGGTGATCTAATGCCGAACGGTGTCCTGGCCTTGACCGTCGACCCGATCGCTGGCCAGCGTTATCAGGGCATCGTTGATCTCGACGGCGAAACCCTGTCCGACTGCTTTACCAACTATTTCGTCATGTCCCAGCAGGTCGGCACTCGCTTCAAGCTGTGCGCCGACGGCCGTCGTGCCCGTGGTTTGCTGCTGCAGCAACTGCCGGCCGATCGCCTGAAAGACGAAGAAGAACGCGCCGCCAGCTGGCAGCACATCACCGCGCTGGGCAACACCCTGACCGCTGATGAACTGTTGAGCCTGGACAACGAAACGGTTCTGCACCGCCTCTACCATGAAGAGCAGGTTCGTCTGTTCGATGTGCAGAAACTGCGCTTCCACTGCAGCTGCTCCCGCGAGCGTTCGGGTAACGCACTGGTCAGCCTGGGTCTGGAAGATGCGCAGGCACTGGTGGCCGAGCAAGGTGGCCAAGTCGAGATCGATTGCCAGTTCTGCAACCAGCGCTACCTGTTCGACGCGGCAGATATCGCTCAATTGTTCGCTGGCGCAGGCGTCGAGACGCCGTCAGATACCCGGCACTAAAACGGTTCAGCGCAGGTAAATTCACTGCTCAACGACGGAATTACGCCGTTACGACGGGAGGGCCCTACTCTTTTTGGGCTTTTCTGGCATAATCCGGCCCACTTTTTTCGCGGTAGTAGTGCACGACTTTCTACTACAAAACGTTTGGAGCACACTCGGCCACTGGCCGACGGGGAACCTCATGACGCAAGCCAATAACGCCGTGTACACCGATCTGAGTGTTGATGATCTGGTAAAAGAAGCCCTGAACCGCGGTGAGGGCGAGCTTGCCGATACCGGCGCTCTGGTTGTTCGCACCGGTCACCGCACCGGCCGTTCGCCAGTCGACCGTTTCATCGTTGAAGAGCCTTCCACCCAGGCTGCCATTGCCTGGGGCCCGATCAACCGCAAGTTCCCGGCCGACAAGTTCGACGCGCTGTGGGCTCGTGTTGAAGCATTCAACAACGCGCAAGAGCATTTCGTTTCCCACGTGCATGTAGGCGCGGCCGAAGATCACTACCTGGCCGTGAAAATGACCACCCAGACTGCATGGCAGAACCTGTTCGGTCGTTGCCTGTTCATCAACCCGGCTCAGTACAACCCGGCCGGTCGCGAAGAGTGGCAAGTGCTGAACGTCGCCAACTTCGAGTGCGTGCCAGAGCGTGACGGCACCAACTCCGACGGTTGCGTGATCATCAACTTCGCCCAGAAGAAAGTGCTGATCGCCGGCATGCGTTACGCCGGTGAAATGAAGAAAGCCATGTTCTCCGTGCAGAACTTCCTGCTGCCGGCCGCTGACGTGCTGCCAATGCACTGCGCTGCCAACATCGGCGAAGAAGGCGACGTGACCCTGTTCTTCGGTCTGTCGGGCACCGGCAAGACCACCCTGTCCGCCGACGAAAGCCGTTACCTGATCGGTGACGACGAACACGGCTGGGGCGAAGGCGTTGTCTTCAACATCGAAGGCGGCTGCTACGCCAAGTGCATCGACTTGTCCGAGAAGAACGAGCCGGTCATCTGGAAAGCCATCAAGCACGGCGCGGTACTGGAAAACGTCGTGATCGACGACGCCAAACACGCCGACTACGCCGATGTCAGCCTGACCCAGAACAGCCGCGCGGCCTACCCGCTGGAGCACGTTGCCAAGCGTTCCGAGAAGAACCTGGGCGGCGAGCCGAACGCTGTGATCTTCCTGACCTGCGACCTGACCGGCGTCCTGCCGCCAGTGTCGATCCTCAACGAAGAACAAGCGGCCTACCACTTCCTGTCCGGCTACACCGCACTGGTGGGCTCGACTGAAATGGGTTCGGGCAGCGGAATCAAGTCGACGTTCTCCACCTGCTTCGGCGCACCGTTCTTCCCGCGTCCGGCCGGCGAATACGCTGAGCTGCTGATCAAACGCATCCGCGGCTTCGGCTCCAAGGTCTACCTGGTCAACACCGGCTGGACTGGCGGTGGCTACGGCGTCGGCAAACGCTTCAACATCCCGACCACCCGCGCGGTGATCGCAGCGATCCAGAGCGGCGCGCTGATCGGTGCAGCCACCGAGCACCTGGACACCATCAACCTGGACGTGCCACTGGCCGTACCGGGCGTCGAAACCAACCTGCTCAACCCACGCAACACCTGGGCTGACAAGGCTGCGTACGACGAAGCTGCCAAAGCACTGGCCGGTCTGTTCATCGAGAACTTCAAGAAGTTTGAAGTGAGCGACGCGATCAAGGCTGCCGGGCCTAAGTTGTAAGACTGGGTTTGTAGCGAATGAGAAAGCCGCCTCTTGAGGGCGGCTTTTTTGTGGGTGATGGGTTGGACTTCATTGTCAGATCAACTGCCATTATTCCCGCAGAATCCGCGTTAAACAGCCAGAATAATGCTACTTAAGGAGCCGTGAACTCCTAAGCATTTTCCCTCCAGCCATCATGGCCATTGCCGTCTGGTATGCAGCACTCGTAGCACTTCCACAACATCAACTTTGACTGTGTAGATGATGACGTAGTTTGGAGTGACGACGATTTCGCGGGTATCTCCCGCGATACCTTTTCGGTACAGGGCTGGGTGCTGCCGAGCGCTTTCTCCTTTCAGTTCGAAAGCCTCATCAAGTTCAATCGCTGCAGCGGGATTTTCCTGGCCGATACGCTCCATGATGTTGTCTCGGTCATCCAGCGCTTCTTGGCGCCAGACCAACCTCATCAACGTGCTCGCTGACGAAGGGCATCCCGTTTGGCGGCAAATATCCTGCGAGCGTCTTCATCGCTGACGCTGGGTCTTGGGTCATCAATGCTGATTTGTACCTGTTGCTTGACCCATTCTTCATACGCAGCTGCTTCATGAGCTTGTTTCATCGCTTCGGCGCGATCAGGGCGAGCATAGGTTTTTATCTGTAGGGGGTCGTAACTGGAGGCGTCCACATCGAAGTGATTGATGCCCACTCCTTGCAGGTAGGTCACCAGTGTTTCAAGCCGCTTGAACAGACGTACCTGGCCACTGCGTTGTGCGGTCAGTGAGTATTCTTTGCTTCCTTGCTGAATCTGAATCGACCAGCCACCCGGTTTGGCGACGATATGTGCGCTACTGATCGAACCGTTCTCAAACAGCCGCGTGAGAGTGCTGTGATCAATGGTTTCAGTGGTCATGAAGGCAAGCCCTTGGTTGAACAATGGCTCCCATCGTACGCAATCAATAATAGTTTGCAAAATTCTGATCCTTAAGTTTTGCGCCGGAGATGTCAGCGTCAGTGTTCGAGATAGAGGCAGGCAGTTCTAGCCATGAACACGCCTGCCCGAGGAGTCCGTCAGGCCGGCGCTTTCCAGTTGAGCATTCGCTGCTGGGCGACCTGGAGCAGGTCATAGCCGTCTTTGGTGAGAAGGTAGAGCGCGTGGGTGATGTGCGGGATGTCTTCGACGTCGGCGTGTTTGAAGCAGAGGCAGTAGAGGGTTTGCAGCAGGTCGCTGGAGGCGCGCAGACGCTGGACGGCGCATTCGAGGATGTCTTGCGGGTTGGCTTCGGTGTCGATGACCAGGGGCTTGGTGTCGGTGAGGTTGGAGTCGAGTGGGCGGTAGCGATCGGAGTGGAGCTCGTTCCATGATTTCATTTTTTAGATCCTCAATTGCTTCGAATGAAGCCACCACATCGTGACCAAGCGACTGGAGGCGACTGTGTTCGGGTTGGTCAACCGGTGAGGATCATGCACATACCCGGCACGCTCGGAAGCGTCCCAAACACAGCCACCATAACGCTACTGGCAATTGAGTGCCGGCAGCATACAGCGGACGCGAATGCATGTTCCATTCGGGTGACCAAGCCCGAGTCGCTGAATTGGCAGCGACAGTCACAACTATAGGTTTCGGCCCACTGGCGCCGATAGAAGACAAGGCGCCGCTACGTGTAGGAACTGGATGCATATTCCGGCAGTCCGTTCCTACAGATCAATCACGGTTTTCAACGAATAGCCCGATACCCCTCAACATCCAGCACACTCGTCGTCAGCCCGGTCGCCGGGGTGTAGATCGCGCCTTTCACCGTCGAGAGCGGAACGCCTTTGCTGCCCAGCGATACGTAGCGTTCGCCTTGATCCAGTTCGGTGAACCAGGTGTAGGAACACTTTTCCATAGCCTTGTATTTCGCTGCCGCGTTGACGATGGCGGCAGTGTGGTTGCGAAGGTCGGCATCGGTGAGGTTGAGGTTCTTGTCGAGGACGGTGCCCCAGCGTTTCAGGCAGACCTCGGCAAAGTGACGGACGATGAGGCCGGGTTCGGCCAGCACTTTTGGACCACTGTTGCCGTCGGCGGAGGCGTTGCCGACCAGGGTGGCGTGACGGCCGGGCATGGGGAAGATGCTGGTCTTGGTGCCGGTCGCGGTTTGCGGAATGACACAACTGAAACCCTTGGAGCGCTCATCCCGCGCATAGAAACCCACATATTCTTTTACGTTGCTATTGAGCTTTACCCGGTGTTCCTGAAAGTTACCGATGCCCGGCACCGGGTCGATGGCAAAGATATTCACTGGAATGTTTTTCAGTGCACTGTCGTTAAACATGGCATTGGCCAGCATGTGACAACTGATACCGCCGCGGCTCCACCCCACCAGATTGACTTTTGTTGGAATAACACCGTCCTTGCGAAAGGTTTTGATAATTTGCTCCTGTAACTTCTGTTGCGTGACGCTGCGATCACCATAGTTATATTTACGCCACAGCCAGGAACCTTCGACTTTTACATCTTCAATCGGAATGCCGGCGGCTTTGAGGCGGTTGTATTCCGCTTCGGTCAGTTGTTCGCGCTGCCAGTCACATTGGCCTTTGATGATGTTCATCGCGTGCTGGACGTTTTCCTCCCAGCCCTTGCCGAACAAGGTACCACTGAGGCCGTAGTCCTTGGACTGGGTGAACAGTTCATCGGCTTGCAGGTTGCTGGTGCCGGGGCCGTCGACCACGATCCAGTCTGCGAACTCGCGCCCGGTGTGGTGAGCGGCCAGTGTGGAGACCAATTCCCCATTCCAATAGTTAACGTGTGCATTATCAAACTTTGTAGAACCTGTACCGCAGAAGAAAATAGTTAACGTAGTCATGTTGTTGCTCTCGGTTGATATAAGAGCAATCAGGCTAGTTGTAAACTTTGTAGTAATGGAAGCGAAGGGTTGTTGCGAACTTTGTAAATGTGGCTGGCGGCGTTAGTTGTTTATTCGTTGTCTGGCAACTTCCAACAAGTCACAACCGTCTTGGGTCAATAAATAAAGCGCATTGACGATGTTGGGAATGTCTTTCACATCGGCCTGTTTGAAACACAAGCAGTAAAGAGTTTCCAGCAGATCGCTGGCGGCACGCAGGCGTTGATCGGCGGCATTGAGCAGGTCACCCGCTGTTGCAGCGGTGTCGATGACCATTACCGGGTTGTCGCCGTCGCAGGTCTTGAGAGGGCGAAAACGAGTATTCAGCGGTGTGAACATGTTCATGATTGAGGCGTGTCCTTTACGAAGTCGCTTCGGTGGGCCGACACAGTGTTTTCAGTCGCGCCGGCCACTATAGAAGGACGCCGTCGAGTGGGACAAGACGGCCGCAATGGACAGATTTCGTAAGGGTTTTTTCCACGATATGGGCATTTGCCCTACATGTTTTTTCGGTTTTTCAAAGCCAAACCCTTATTGGCGAATTTTCCGACGTGATTATCAGGCGTTTCAAAGTAAACCTCTGTATGGTGCGCGCCAGAATCCGTAGGGCGTTTCCAAATGTCCGACACACGCTTAAAGGGAATTAGGTATGCAGTGGCTACGAATGGCCTCGATCGTTTTGCTGTGGGTGAGTGGCTGTCGTTTGGCGTTGGCCTCCGACACGGGCAACGGGTTGCTGCTTGCCAACCTGGAGCGCACCGGTTGGCCCGACGCGCTCGCCACTCAGGCTGACATCGACACAGCTGCCCGTGCTGAAGTGCTGGTTTTCGGCAAGGCTCTGCTGGCGAGCGAAGCCCTGGACGAACCGGGACTCACGCAACGACTGGGCGTGCAGCCAATGCAGCTCAAGTCGATCAGACAAGTACGCGACGGTCTGTGGGATCGCTTGCTCAACACCTACCGCAATGCCAGCACTCACTGCGACGAGAAAGCATTTTGCCCCCGGGTGCGCAGCGTTGCCGACTTGCGTCAACTGGCGGCAGCCTTCACCGGCGATATCAGCCCGGCTCATGCACGATGGGCGAGCCAGAGCCTCGATGTGCATGAACGGGTACTGGATGAGCAATTGCGGGTAGCCGTATTGCGGCCCTGACACAGCGCTTGCGGGGGTTAAGTCGAGGGCGCTGCGGTGACGGTCACGGCGCTGGCCAGGATCGGCGGAAAGTCGTCGGGAGAGGGGGTGCAGCCTCCCAGCAGCAGGGAGGCAAAGATCAGGGCGAGGGGCAGTTTCAAGTTGTTCGACATGTTCACTCCTTGGTAAAAATCCATGCGCATTGGCCGTCCTGGCTCAAGGCGTGACGGACATTACCCTCGGATCGCTTCACCCGGCGATGAACAAAGTGTTTCATTTGTTTGATCCCTTGACCGTGCCGTCGACGCTGTATCATCCCGTATCGATTTGATCCCCGACCTATTCTCGACGCGCTGCGATCGCCCGCTAGGCTGTTGGCATCACAGCGGTCAACGGAGTGACAGCGAATGCACAACACCCTGGAACAGGTTTTCGGTTATCCACAGTTTCGACCCGGTCAGGAGGCCGCGATCAGCGCTGTTCTCGCCGGGCGCTCGGTGGCCGCGATATTTCCCACCGGCTCCGGCAAGTCCCTTTGTTACCAGGTCCCGGCACTCTTGCTGCCACACCTGACGCTGGTGGTCTCACCGTTGCTGGCGCTGATGCAGGATCAGCTTGAGTTCTTGCGCCGGCACGGGATATCCGCAGGCAGCATCGATTCGGCGCAGAGCCGCGAAGACGCCAACGATGTGATGGCCCGCGCCCGTTCGGGCGAACTGAAGATCCTGATGATTTCCGTGGAGCGTTTGAAGAACGAGCGCTTTCGCAACTTTTTGCAGCAGGTGCCGATCTCGCTGCTGGTGGTGGACGAGGCGCACTGCATCTCCGAGTGGGGCCACAACTTCCGCCCCGACTACCTCAAGCTGCCGGACTACCAGCGCCAGTTCAACATCCCGCAAACCCTGCTGCTGACCGCCACCGCAACGCCAAAGGTCATCGACGACATGCAGGCGAAATTCGCCATCGCGGCAGACGATGTGGTGACCACCGGTTTCTATCGGCCCAACCTCAATCTGCTGGTCGAGCCGGTGCGTGGGCAGGACAAGCGCCGGCGTCTGGTGGAGTGGATGAAAGAGCGTGAGGGCCAACCGAGCATCGTTTACGTGACCCTGCAGAAAACCGCCGAGCAGATTGCTGAACATCTGGAGCGCAATGGCATTCAGGCCGAGGCTTATCACGCCGGTTTGCCCCATGAGCAACGGGACGCGATCCAGAAGCGCTTCATGGGCGGGCAGTCCGATTGCATCGTCGCCACCATCGCCTTCGGCATGGGCATCGACAAGAGCGACATCCGCAACGTGGTGCATTTCGACCTGCCCAAATCCATCGAAAACTACAGCCAGGAAATCGGCCGTGCAGGGCGTGACGGGCAGCCGTCCGACTGCCTGGTGTTGGCCAACCGCGACAGCCTCAACGTGCTGGAAAACTTCGTGTATGGCGACACGCCGGAACAGGAGGGCATTCGTCATGTGCTGGACGAGCTGCAGGCCGCCGCGCCGGAAGGCCAATGGGAGTTTCTGCTCGGGCCGCTGGCGGATCAGAGCAACATTCGCGCGTTGCCTTTGAAGACGTTGTTGGTGCAGTTGGAGCTGCGAGGACTGATTGCCCCGCGCTACGCGTACTACGCCGAGTACCGTTTCAAATACCTGCTGGAGCCCGAGGCGTTGCTTGAGCGTTTTGAAGGTGAACGCAGGGATTTCGTCACCGCGATCATCCAGACCTCAAGCCGCGCGCGTACCTGGGCCACGGTGAATTTCCAGGCGATGTACGAGCAGTATTCCGCCGAGCGCAACCGCGTGGTGAAAGCGCTGGATTACTTTCAGGAGAAGGGCTGGGTCGAGCTTGAGAGCAAGCAGATGACCGAGGTCTACAACGTGCTGCGCGGCGATTTCGACAGCCAGACCTTGAGCGCTGAACTGCATGACTATTTCACCCGCCATGAACAAACCGAAGTGGCGCGGATTCACGCCATGCTCGAGCTGTTCGCCACCGAGCGATGCCTCGGATATCGGCTGGCGGAATATTTTGGCGATCACAATGCGCCGCAGCAGTGCGGACATTGCTCGGTGTGTCACGGGCACGTCGCCCGGTTGCCGGCGCCTCCGAAACTGCCGGCGCTTGTGGATAAAAATTTTGCGGCGTTGTGTGGCGATTTTATCCACAGGCATCAGCAGCACGCTGGCAGCGCTCCGTCGGCCGAGCGGCTGACCCGGTTCCTCTGCGGAATCAGTGTGCCGCTGTTTACCAAACTCAAGGCGCGGGCCATTTCCGGGTTTGCGGCGCTCGAGGAATATCCCTACGCCGAGGTCCGGGCCTGGGCTCAGACGCATCTTTGAGATTCCGAATCCATCTGCTGAATGTCGATCATCACGGCAATGAACTTCAAAAATGCCCGGTGGCTGACTATGGTGATGGCTGTCTTCGGATCGCCAACAAGAGAACAACATGAGCCAGACATCCTTCGCTATTCAGCAGGCCGCCGTGATCGGCGCCGGCACCATGGGCCGCGGCATTGTCATGTGCCTGGCCAACGCCGGCGTGTCAGTGCAGTGGGTCGATAACAATCCACAGATGCTTGAGCAGGCGCTGTCCACCGTGGCCGAGACCTACGCGCACAACGTGCGACAGGGGCGGATCGATCAGGCCGAAGCCGATGCGCGGATTGCCCGTGTCAGCGCGGCGGCGGACTATGTGGCAATCCGCAACGTCGACCTGGTGATCGAAGCGGTGTACGAGAACCTCGAGCTCAAGCAGAAGATCTTCCGCGAGCTCGATGGCGTGTTGAAACCCGAGGCGCTGCTGGCGAGCAATACTTCGGCGCTGGATATCGACGCCATTGCCGCCGCGACACGGCGACCGACTCAAGTGCTGGGCCTGCATTTCTTCAGCCCGGCGCACATCATGAAGTTGCTGGAAATAGTCCGTGGCGCACAAACTTCTCCGGCTGTGCTTGAGGCTGCGCTTGAGCTGGGCAAGCGCATGGGCAAGGTCAGTGTGGTGTCGGGCAACTGCCACGGTTTTATCGGCAACCGCATGCTGCATCCGTATGTGCTCGAAGCGCGCAAGATGTTGCTCGAAGGGGCGTACCCGCATCAGGTCGATGCGGCGTTGCAGAGTTTCGGTTTTGCCATGGGGCCGTTTCGCATGTACGACGTGGTCGGCATCGATCTCGAGTGGCGTGCCCGTGAACTGGCGGGCAAGGGGCAGGATGCACCGGAGGTTCAAGTGGATAACCGTCTGTGCGAGTTGGGCCGGTTCGGTCAGAAGTCCGGCAACGGTTATTACCACTACGAGCCGGGCAGTCGACAGGCCGAGCATGATCCCGAGGTCGATGCGCTGGTGTTGAGCGTCAGTGAAGGCCTGGGGTTTCATCGCCGGGATATCGGCTCGGAGGAGATCCTTGAGCGGTGCCTGCTGGCGTTGGTCAACGAGGGCGCGAAGATCCTGCAGGAAGGGATTGCCGAGTCGGCGTATGACATCGATCAGGTTTATCTGAATGGCTACGGCTTCCCGGCAGAGAGAGGCGGGCCGATGGCCTGGGCGGATGACCAGGGGCTGGCCGACATTCACAAGCGATTGCTGGCACTGGAGACCCGGCAGGGTGATCACTGGCGGCCGGCGCCATTGATTGGCGAGCTGGCGGCGCGCGGCAAGGGTTTTTATCTTTAGACTGAGCAGATCACTCCAGGAATCGACACTGATGTCCAACCCGATGCCGCAACGCAGCGATTACCCGCACTTCCAGCCGATCACCACGCGCTGGCACGACAACGACGCCTACGGTCACGTCAACAACGTCACCTATTACAGCTTCTTCGACACGGCGGTGAACACCTATCTGATTCAGGTCGGGGGGCTGGATATCCATGACGGCGAGGTGGTGGGGTTTGTGGTGAGTTCGTCCTGCGACTACTTCGCCTCGATCGCTTTTCCGGATCGAATCGAGATCGGCTTGCGGGTTGGCAAGCTGGGTAATAGTTCGGTGCAATACGAACTGGCGGTGTTCAAGGCCGAAGAAGACGAGGCCTGTGCCGCCGGGCGCTTCGTACATGTGTTTGTCGACCGGGCGTCCAATCAGCCGGTGTCGATTCCAACCCGATTGCGCGAAGCGCTGGAACGCCTGGCGATGTGACAGGCAAAAAAAATCGCAGCCCGGGGGAGCTGCGATTTTTCTTCAAGCCTTCGCCTCAGCGGTGGCGATAGTACTTGTGATGCTTGCGATGGCCGTAGGCATGACCGCGACCACGGTGGTCGTCACGGTAGTAGCGACGGTCACGGCCACGGTCGTAATGACGATCATCGTCATCGCTCTTGTTGCCCATGTAGTTACCCAGCGCGCCACCCGCGCCGCCGCCGGCTGCTGCGCCGATCAGGCTGCCGGTGGTGCCGCCCATGCTGCGGCCGACCACGTTGCCGCCGGCTGCGCCCAGCGCACCGCCAATGGCTGCTTCACCACGGCTGCGCTTGTCGGCGCCCACCGCACTACCACCCGCGCCGCCCAGGGCTGCGCCGATGGTTGAACCTGTACTGCCGCCTAACGATTGACCGACGACCGAGCCAAGAACCCCGCCCAATGCGCCGCCCACACCTGCTTCGGTGGTGCCTCCGGCAGAAGCGAAGCCACTGACCAGGCCAAGGGACAACAAGAGAATCGAGGAGAACTTCATAGAGGAGCCTCAAAGGGATGACGGCGCGATCCTGAGGCTCTGGAATGGGCGTGACAATCGAAATCCGACGAATAGCACGACCTGTATACAATTCTGCAAGTTGCTGATTTTTGGGCGGAACTTAACGGTTTTTCGCCGGTCTTTAACTACTTCGGACAGGCCGCTTTGATCACAAAGCGGCCTTTTTTGTGGGCGTTCGAAAAGTGCTCGCGAACGCCCGTTCAGGCGCCGTATCAGGCCGATCTGGCCATGATCAGCCCCGTTTCGCTCGCCGCTTCCAGGCGAATGGCAATGAACTTCGACGTCGGCGTATGGCTGCCATCGCCGGTGCTCTCCAACGGCACCAATGGATTCACCTCAGGGTAATAAGCCGCTGCCTGCCCTGCAGGAATATCGAACGCCAAGAGCGTGAAGCCCTTCACCCGACGCTCACGACCATCGTCCCACAGCGACACGATGTCAGCCTTCTGCCCCGGCTTGAAGCCCAGGCGGATGATGTCGGCTTCGTTGGCGAACAACACATCGCGCTGTCCCTTCACCCCGCGATAACGATCGTCGAGACCATAAATCGTGGTGTTGTACTGATCGTGAGAGCGCATCGATTGCAGGATAAGGTCCGGCAGTTTGCCGGTGGCGCGAGTGCGTTCGTGGATCAGGTCCTTGGGCAGCATGTTCGGCTTGAAGTTGGCCCGACCGGACGTGGTGTTCCACTTGCGCGCGCCGGCGCTGTTGCCGAGGTAGAAGCCGCCCGGGTTCTTGACCTTCTCGTTGAAGTCCTTGAAGCCCGGAATGGTGTCGGCGATCAGTTCGCGGATGCGCCGGTAGTCGGCCACCAGCCAGTTCCAGTCCACCGGTTTGCTGCCCAGGGTGGCGGCGGCAATGCCGGCGATGATCGACGGCTCCGAGCGCATCTGGTTCGACAGCGGCTGCAACTGGCCGTTGGAGGCGTGCACCATGCTGAACGAGTCTTCCACGGTGACAGCTTGCGGGCCTTCGGTCTGGATATCGATGTCGGTACGACCCAGGCACGGCAGGATCAGCGCGTCCTTGCCGTGGGCCAGGTGGCTGCGATTAAGCTTGGTGCTGATCTGCACGGTCAGGTCACAGTTGCTCAGGGCCTGGAAGGTGCGCGGGCTGTCCGGCGTGGCCTGGGCGAAGTTGCCGCCCAGACCGATAAACACCTTGGCGCGACCTTCGGCCATCGCGTGAATCGCTTCGACCACGTTGTGCCCGTTGTGACGTGGCACCTTGAACTGGAAGCGGCGTTCGAGGGAATCAAGGAACGCCACCGGCGGACGTTCGTTGATGCCCATGGTGCGGTCGCCCTGCACGTTACTGTGGCCGCGCACCGGGCACAGACCGGCGCCGGGTTTGCCAATGTTGCCGCGCAGCAGCATCAGGTTGGCGATCTCCTGGATGGTCGGCACCGAGTGGCGATGCTGGGTGATGCCCATCGCCCAGCACATGATCACGTTCTTGCCTTTGGCGTACATGCGCGCCGCTTGCTCGATTTCCACCAGGGTCAGGCCGGACTGAGTGACGATCTGCTCCCAAGGGGTATCGTCGACGACACCAATGTACTCGAGCACATTGACGCTGTGCTCATTGAGGAAGTCGTGATCGAACACGGCCGGTGCGCCAGCCTTCTGCGCATCGCGCTCCCATTGCAGCAGGAACTTGGCCATGCCGCGCAGCACCGCCATGTCGCCGCCCAGCGCCGGGCGGAAATACGCGGTGTTGGTCGGCTTGTCGCCGTTGGTGAGCATTTCCAGCGGATGCTGCGGATGCTGGAAGCGTTCCAGGCCACGTTCTTTCAGCGGGTTGACGCACACCACCTGGGCACCGCGTTTCACCGCTTCACGCAGCGGTTCGAGCATGCGCGGGTGGTTGGTGCCGGGGTTCTGGCCCCAGACAAAAATCGCATCGGCATGTTCGAAGTCGTCGAAGGTCACGGTGCCTTTGCCGACGCCGACACTCTGCGCCAGGGCCACGCCGCTGGCCTCGTGGCACATGTTCGAGCAGTCGGGGAAGTTGTTGGTGCCGAAGGCGCGCACGAACAGTTGATACAGATACGCCGCTTCGTTGCTGGCGCGGCCCGAGGTGTAGAACTCGGCCTGATCCGGGCTCGACAGCGCTTGCAGGTGTTTGCCGATCAGCGCGTAGGCATCGTCCCAGCTGATGGGTTTGTAGCGGTCGGTTTCGGCGTCATACACCAGCGGTTCGGTCAGACGACCTTGGTATTCAAGCCAGTAGTCGCTCTGTTCCAGCAACGAGGTGACGCTGTGCTTGGCGAAGAACTTGCCGTCGACCCGACGCTTGGTCGCTTCCCAGTTCACCGCTTTGGCGCCGTTCTCGCAGAATTTGACCATGCCGCTTTCCGGCGAGTCGCCCCAGGCGCAGCCCGGGCAGTCGAAGCCGCCGTTCTGGTTGGTCTTGAGCATCATGCGCAGGTTTTTCAGCGCGTTGTCGCTGGTCAACCAGGCCTGGGCCACGCTGATCAGGGCGCCCCAGCCACCGGCCGGGCCCTTGTAAGGCTTGTAGCGCGGAACGGGTTTCTGGTCGGCTTGATGATGTTGGCTCACGGGTGTTTCTCCATTTCTGGGCTATACACCCGCGGCGCGTTTTTCTGCGGCAGGTGAATGAGATTGAGGTTATGGCGTCGGGCCCATTGCACGGCGAGGCCGGTGGGCGCGGACAGGCTGACCAGGGTCTGAATCCCGGCCCGCAGGACTTTCTGGATCAATTCGAGGCTGCAACGGCTGGTGACAATTGCCAGGCCGCCGGCTGTGGATATCTTTTGCCGGATCAGACCGCCAATCAGCTTGTCGAGGGCGTTGTGCCGGCCGATGTCTTCGCGGCCCAGCAGCAATTCACCGCTGGCGTTCATGAACACCGCCGCGTGCACTGCGCCGCAATGCTGACCCAGCGGTTGGAATGCGCCGATACGCTGGCGCAAACCATCGAGCCATTCGGCGGGCGGCAAAGGTGCGCCGGGCAAGACCTTGAGGTCAGGCAGCGCCTGCTCCACCGCTTCCACGCCGCACAGTCCGCAACCGCTGGTGCCGGCCAGTTGCCGCCGCTGCTGCTTGAGGTTCCAGAAGGCGCGGTTGGCGATGGTCACTTGCGCGTATTGCGCCGAGCCCGAACCGCTCAGTTGCAGGTCGTAGATGTCCGAGGCGTCTTCGATGATGCCGCTGTCGAGGCTGAAGCCGACGATGAAGTCTTCAAGGTCGGTCGGCGTCACCAGCATCACGGCCTGACTGATGCCGTTGTAGGCAATCGCCAACGCGACTTCTTCGGCCAGCGCGGTGCTGGCCGATTCCGCGAGGGGGAGATTGCTGTAGCTGTAGGTCTGACTGGCGGCTGGCGCGGGCGTTTCGAGAGCAGGCGCCGCGCAGGCCGGGCGCTTGGCGTTCATGGCATCACCGACGGATTGATCAACGTTAAGACTAGGCGCGGCAAGATGTCGCGTCTAATCGCTAGTGTCGATCCTTCGATAGATGCCGTCGATCAAGTGTCCGTGGGTGATTTTTGATAGAGCGCGAAACAGGCCTCGGCCAGCGCCGAGCGTGGGGCGCCGCGACGCATGATCAGGCCCAGTCGGGCGAGGGTCTGGGCGTTTTCGATGGGTTGCAGGCGCAGATGATCGGTCAGGTTTTCCAGGCCGCCATCCAGTGGCATCACCGCACAGCACAAGCCGCCGTGCACCGCTTGCAACAATTGGTGAACGGCGTCGGTTTGCAGTAACGGCTGCGGCGTCAGGCCACGACTGTGGAAGTTATGGTCGATGGACTGGCGAAAGTGCATGCCGCTGGTGAGCATGCCCAGCGGCAGTTCGATCAGCGATTCCCAACTCAGCGGCGCCTCACCAAAGTTGAAGAACCGCTGGTCGTAGAGCAGACCCATCTGCGTTTCACTGAACGCCAGGGATTCAAACCGCTCGCCGTCGAGGCGGTCCAGGTAAGACACGCCAATGTCGATGCGATTGTTCGCCAGTTGCTCTAGAACCTGTTCGGAGCTCAGCGAGGACAGTTCGAAGCGCAGGTTCGGATGTTGCGCGTGCAGGCGTTGCATCAACGGCAGTGCATCGAAACTCGACAACGGCACCACGCCCAGGCGCAGGGTGCCGATCAGATTGCCGCGACAGGCCGCCGCTTCCGCCTGCAAGCCGTCGTAGGCCGCCAGTACCGTGCGCGCCCAGGCCAGCACCCGTTCGCCCGGTGCGGTGAACCCTTCGAAGCGCTGGCCACGGTTGACCAGTGGCAGGTCGAGTTCTTCCTCGAGGCTGCGCAGGCGCATCGACAGGGTCGGCTGGGTGATGTGGCAGCGGGCTGCGGCCTGGCCGAAGTGGCGGGTTTCGTCGAGGGCGATGAGGAATTTCAGCTGCTTGATGTCCATCTTCGCTCCGGGGCGCTGGCAGGGGTGGGCGATTCTACCGCTTGAGTGACGGCAGGGTCATTGGTCGGCTTGGAACCGGGTTTGTCCGGGGTGGTCTAGGCTTGGGCGTCTGGAACCCAAATCAAGGAGTGTGCGCCATGAGTCTTTTGAGCTTTGTGAAAGAAGCGGGTGAGAAACTGCTCGACCTGCTGACCCCCGGCAACGCCAATGCCAGCGAGCAATTGAAGGAACACATCAGCAAGGTCGGGTTGGGTAACCCGAATGTCCAGGCAACCGTGGACGGGGACAAGGTGACCGTTACCGGTGAAGTGGCGAGTCAGGAAGAGAAAGAGAAGATTCTTCTGGCAGTGGGCAACATTGCCGGTGTCGGCAGCGTCGATGACCAGATCACCGTGACCGGGCCGGTTGTGGCGGCGGCGCGTTTTGTGGTCGTGAAGAAGGGCGACACCCTCAGCGCGATTTCCCTGGCGGTGTATGGCAACGCCAACCAGTACAACAAGATCTTCGAGGCCAACAAGCCGCTGTTGTCACATCCGGACAAGATTTATCCGGGGCAGACGCTGCGTATTCCCGAGTAATCGCAGATACCGCTATCGCGAGCAGGCTCGCTCCCACATTGGAATGCATTTCTATTGTGGGAGCGAGCCTGCTCGCGATGGGGACGATGCGGTCTACAGGCCCGCAATCAAATCCCGATAATCCTCGACCGCCGCGAACTCCCCGGTGTCCTTCGGCCCTTTGCGGCTGTCCGGCTCTTTCACGGCCAACAGATGCGCCACGCCGAAATTCCGTGCACTGCGCAGGATCGGCAAGGTGTCGTCGATGAACAGACTACGCGCCGGGTCAAAACCGATGTCGGCCTGCAAGGCGTCCCAGAATTGCGGGTTTTCCTTGGGGAAACCGTAATCGTGGGAGCTGATCAGCCGTTCGAAGTACGGCGCCAGTTCGATGCGTTCCAGTTTCAGCGACAGTGAATCGCGGTGGGCGTTGGTGATCATCACCACGCGTTTGCCGGCTCGCTTGATCGCTTCCAGAAAAGTGTCGGCGTCCGGGCGCAGGGCGATCAGGTGGGCGGTTTCCCGTTTCAGTTCACGCACCGACAGCTTCAGCTCCGCGCTCCAGAAGTCCAGGCAGTACCACTGCAACTGACCGGCGTGGCGCTCGAACAACGGCTGCAATTCCATTTCCGCCATGGCCCGGCTCACGCCATGCAGTTCGGCGTAGCGCTGCGGCAGGTGTTCCAGCCAGAAGTGGTTGTCGAAGTGCAGGTCCAGCAACGTGCCGTCCATGTCGAGCAGAACGGTGTCGATGTCGGACCAGGGTAATGAAGGCATGGCAACGTCTCGAGCGGTAGAAGGATATCCGACGCAAACAATCGGAAAAGCCGCGTTATAGTAGCGCGTTCACGCCAAGGAGCTTTGCATGCGCCAGAAACCCACCGTACTCGCCCGCGAGATCGTCGCCACCAGCCGGCTGTTCTGCGTCGAAGAGCTGAAGCTGCGTTTCTCCAATGGCGTGGAACGCACCTACGAGCGACTGGTCGGCAAGGGCGCCGGCTATGGCGCGGTGATGATCGTGGCAATGCTCGATGCCGAGCACGCGGTGCTGGTCGAAGAATACTGCGGCGGTACCGACGAATATGAACTGTCGCTGCCCAAAGGCCTGATCGAGCCCGGCGAAGATGTGCTGGCTGCCGCCGAACGCGAGCTCAAGGAAGAAGCCGGTTATGGCGCGCGACAGCTGGAGCATCTGACCGAATTGTCGTTGTCCCCCGGTTACATGAGCCAGAAAATCCAGGTGGTGCTGGCCACCGACCTGTACGAAGAGCGTCTCGAAGGCGACGAACCCGAGCCGATGCGTGTAGACAAAGTCAATCTGCGACAGCTGTCGGCACTGGCGCAGAATCCGAATTTCAGTGAGGGCCGCGCCCTGGCGGCGCTGTACCTGACCCGCGATCTGCTGACCCAGCGCGGATTTTTCAGTCATGAGTGAGATATCGATGAATTTTCCCCATCCGTTGATGACGCCGGTGGTTGAACTGGCACTGCGGGCCGGCGAGGCGATCCTGCCGTTCTGGCGTGCCGATGTGGCGGTCACCGCCAAGTCCGATGATTCGCCGGTGACGGCTGCGGACATGGCCGCTCACCACGTGATCGTGGCGGGCCTGACGGCGCTGGACCCGAGCATTCCGGTGCTGTCCGAAGAGGACGCCAACATCCCGCAAAGCGTGCGCGCAGGCTGGCAGCGCTGGTGGCTGGTGGACCCGCTGGATGGCACCAAGGAGTTCATCAGCGGCAGCGAAGAATTCACCGTCAACATTGCGTTGATCGAAAACGGCCGGGTGGTGTTCGGTGTGGTGTCGATGCCGACCACTGGGCGGTTCTACGTCGGCGGTGCGGGACTCGGTGCCTGGCGCGGCGACACGGGCGGCACGCCGGTGGCGATTCAGGTTCGTGACGTACCGGGGCCTGGCGAAGCGTTCACCGTGGTTGCCAGCCGCCGTCATTCGAGTCCGGAGCAGGAACGCTTGCTGGCCGGTTTGAGCGCCAGCCTTGGCGAGTTGCAGCTGGCCAACATCGGCAGTTCGCTGAAATTCTGTCTGCTGGCCGAAGGTGCGGCGGATTGTTACCCGCGACTGGCGCCGACTTCGCAATGGGACACGGCGGCGGCGCAGGGCGTTCTGGAAGGGGCGGGTGGTGAAGTGCTCGACCTGAGTGGCGCAGCGTTCTGTTATCCAGCTCGGGAATCTTTGTTGAACAGTTTCTTCCTGGCGTTGCCGGCGAAAGCCGCATGGCGGGCGAAGCTGCTCGAACTTGCCCGCTCGTAAGCGTGTTCAGTCTTCAGCGGTGCAGGACGTACTGCCCGCTGAACGTCACTGCATCTTCATCGCTCCCGGCATTGACGACCCGCGTGTGCAGCGTCAGTCGCGCCCGCCCGTAGCGCTGATACATCGTCAGAAATTTCTTCCACTGCGCTGCGCTCGGTGACGGGCAAATCGCAATGGCATCACCGGTCACCGGCAGTGGATAACTGATCTGCCCCTCCTGGATCACGATGTGGCCGTCGGTGATGCCTTCTTCCTTCAATCGCAGATGCAGCCAGCCCCAACCGGCCAGCACCGCGCCGCAATACAGGCTGCCGCCGAACATGGTGCTCTTGTGATTGACGTTGGCGTCCAGCGGCAAGTGCAGGCGTAGTTGCTGTTCCTGCCAGTCGAGCACCTTGAGGCCCATGTCCCGGGTCAGCGGGATGTCGTGGTGAAGAACGGATTCCAGATAACGACTGTCGTGCTTCATGCCCGGACCTCTTGCGGCAGAAAAGTGAATTGAGCGTGCTTCATTCGGATTCGTCGGAATGGCCGCCGCTGCCAGCGAAATTCAGCCCGTGCTTGCGCAGTTTGTCGTGCAGGGTCTTGCGCGGAATGCCCAGGGCTTCGGCGAGACTGCGTACGGAACTGTGAGAGCGGGCCAGTTCGGCGGCGATCAGGGATTTCTCGAAATTTTCCACTTGTTCGCTGAGCCCGCCCGCCGTGATTTCGACGGTGATGCCGGGGCTGCCATCGGGCTGCGTGTTGTCCAGGGCCAGCTCCAGGCCGAGGGCAAAGCGCTCTGCCGCGTTCTGCAATTCCCGCACGTTGCCCGGCCATGAATGGCGCAGCAGCAACGCCCGTTGCGCCGGTTGCAGTTCGTGAGGTGGCAGTCCGTGGCGGGCACTGGCTTCGTCGGCGTAATGCTGGAATAGCATCAGCGCGTCCTCGCCCCGTTCACGCAGTGGCGGAATGCGCAGCGGTGCCACGTTGAGGCGGTAATACAGGTCGGCACGGAAGCGTCCCTGATCGGCGGCCTGGCGCAGGTCTTCCTTGGTGGCGGCGATGACGCGGATGTCCAGCGGGATCAACTGATTGCCGCCCAGACGCTCGACCACTCGCTCCTGCAGCATGCGCAGCAGTTTGACCTGCACGTCCATGCTCATGCTTTCGATTTCGTCTAGGAACAGCGTGCCGCCATTGGCGAATTCGAACTTGCCGATCCGGCGCTTTTGCGCGCCGGTGAAGGCGCCGGGCTCATGGCCGAACAGTTCGCTTTCGACCACCGACTCGGCCAGCGCCCCGGCGTTGATCGCCACGAACGGGCCGTTGCGCCGGCTCGACAGGTCATGCAGGGCGCGGGCGACGACTTCCTTGCCGGCACCGGTTTCGCCGAGGATCAAGACATCGGCCTTGGTCGCCGCCAGCGCGCCGATTTGCTCGCGCAGGCGCGACATCGGCGCCGACTGACCGACCAGCCGCGCGCTCAACTCGTTGCGATCACTCAGGGCCATGCGCAGGCTGCGGTTGTCCAGCACCAGACGGCGCAGGGCCAGGGCGCGGCGCACGCTGTCGAGCAGGGCGTCGCTGGCGAAGGGCTTTTCCAGAAAGTCGTAGGCACCGGCGCGCATGGCCTGCACGGCCAGCGGCACATCGCCGTGGCCAGTGATCAGCAGCACCGGCAACTCGGGATCCTGAGCGTGCAACTCGCTCAACAGTTCCAGGCCATCCATGCCGGGCATGCGGATGTCGCTGACCACCACGCCCGGCCAGTCGCGCTCCAGTTGCGCGGCCAGACCCTTGGCCTCGGACAGCGGAAGAATTTTCAGGCCGGCCAGATCCAGAGTCTGGCCAAGGGCCTGACGCAGGTGTGGATCGTCGTCGATCAGCACCACCTGAATGCGGTTGTCGATGGTCATGCGCTTCGATCCTCGGACGGTTGCAGGCTGACCCCGGGCGCGCCGGCGCGCAGCCGCAGGGTGATCAAGGCGCCACCTTGCTTGTGGTTGGCGAACGACAGTTCACCGCCGAAGGCGCGCATCAGGGTTTCGCAAATGGCCAACCCCAGACCCAGACCCTGGGTGCGGGTCTTGGTCGTGTAAAACGGTTCACTGGCACGGCCCAGGGCTTCCATGCAGAAACCCGGGCCATTGTCGCGAATGTACAGATTGACGCCTTCGTCGGTGGATTCGGCACTCAGCCACAATTTGCGCGGCGGGCCTTTTTCAGTCAGAGCGTCGAGGGCGTTGGCCAGCAGGTTGCCCAGCACCTGGCGCAGACGGGTTTCCCCGGCCTCGACCCAAAGGGTGGCGGCCGGCAGGTCGCGGATCAGTTCGACATCCATGCTCCGGCGACGTTTGGCCAGCAAGGCAAGTGCGTCGTCCAGCGCCGGTTGCAGGGCCACGCTTTCCGGGGCGTGGCGGTCGCGGCGGGCGAAGGCGCGCAGGTGGGCGATGATCGATGCCATGCGCCCGGTCAGCTCGCTGATCAGTTTGAGGTTGCCTCGTGCGTCTTCGGTGCGTTCGTGGTCGAGCAGCACTTCGGCGTTTTCGGCGTAGCTGCGGATCGCCGCCAGCGGCTGGTTGAGTTCGTGGCTGATGCTCGCCGACATCGTCCCCAGCGCCGACAGCTTGCCTGCCTGTACCAGATCGTCCTGGGCGCGCACCAGTTCCTGCTGGGCCTGTTCGCGTTCAAGCACTTCCTGTTTCAGGCGGCGGTTGAGGCCTTCGAGATCGCTGGTACGTTCGGCGACCCGTCCTTCGAGTTCCCGCCGGGCCTTGGCTTCGAAGGCGATCCGTTCCAGGTAATGACGACGACGCTGCATCATCAGGCCCAGCAACAGCATCACCACCAGCAAGGTGGCGCCGCCGATCGCCACGACCGTGCGTACCGGTCGGTCGATCAAGGTACGCGGGGCAAGAATGCTCACGCTCCAGCCGGTTTCCGCGATCTCCTGGGTTTGCGGCAACCACGCGGTCGGGCTCAGGTTCAGCGGGCGTGGCTCGCGGGTCGGGTAGGGCTGGATTGCGGTGATCGCCGCGCGCTCGGCATCACTGAGGGTGCGGGTCGCGCGAAAACGCCATTCCGGGCGCGAGGTGAGGATGACCACGCCGTTGTGGTCGGTCACCAGCAGTTGTTCCGGGGTTTTGCCCCACAGGCTTTCGGTGTGGTCGAGGTCAACCTTGATCACCAGCACGCCGATGATTTTTTCGCCGTTGCGCACGGCGGCGGCGAAGAAGTAGCCGCGCTTGGCAGAGGTAGTGCCCAACCCGAAGAAGCGCCCGAGGCGTCCGGCCATGGCTTCGCTGAAGTACGGCCGGAATGAGAAATTACGCCCGACGAAGCTGTCGTGTTTGTCCCAGTTGGACGCCGCGAGCGTCTGGCCGCTGGTGTCCATCAGGTACATGACTTCGGCGCCGGTCTGTGCGGCGATGTTTTTCAACAGGCGGTTGGCGTTGCCCTGGGTCACGCCGTCGTCCGGCGCCCCGAGCACCGCGCGCAGGGCCGGCAGGTCGCCGAGGATTTGCGGCAGCACTTCATAGCGATGCAGCGTGCCCAACAGGTTGGCGACGTAGAGGTCGAGGGTCTGGCGATTCTGACCGGCCAGTTCGCTGCGGTAATAGCGCTCGGCCAGATGTTCCAGCGGCCACAGCAGCGGTGCCAGGCACAGAGCCAGCAGGGCAAGACTGCGCCAGCGGGGGCGACGGGGAAGGGTCGGAGTCATGAGCATCGAGCGCCTGTGGGTACAGGCGCATTATGCCTAGGCTTGCCGGCGCAGTCTGCGCACCCGTGGCCGGGTATGCAGCGGCGCTGAAGATTCACACAGGACTTCAGGAAAAGACGTCGGCGTCCTTGAGGAAGGCGGCCGCCTGATCCTTGGCCGACAATTTTGGCGCTTCGTCGAGTTGCCAGTCGATGCCCAGATCCGGATCGTCCCAGCGAATGCTGCGCTCGGAGGACGGGTTGTAGTAGTTGGTGGTCTTGTAGAGGAATTCGGCGAATTCGCTCAGCACCACGAAGCCGTGGGCGAAACCTTCCGGTACCCACAATTGGCGATGGTTGTCGGCCGACAGGCGCACGGCGACCCACTTGCCGAAATGCGGCGAGCTGCGACGGATATCCACGGCGACATCGAGGACTTCGCCAGCGGTAACGCGAACCAGTTTGCCCTGAGTATTTTCCAACTGGTAATGCAGCCCGCGCAGCACGCCTTTCTGCGAGCGCGAATGGTTGTCCTGCACAAACTGCGTGTCGAGGCCGGTGGCGTCCTGAAAGGCCTTGGCATTGAAACTTTCGTAAAAGAACCCGCGCTCATCACCAAACACCTTGGGTTCGATGATCAGGACACCAGGCAGGTCAGTGGGGATTACATTCATGGGGATATTCCAGTGGCAGGTTTGAATGGCCGACATTCTTGCGCAAAGTGCCGGTGGGTGCGAGTGGCGCTTGCAAATCCGCCCGTCTCGCAACAGATCGGGGGACGGATGGTCGGGGGTTGCTTATCGCCTGAAGCAATGGCGATATAGGCGCCTAATAAAATTTCAGGGGTCGCTCCATGTCGTTCGCCACGTTGATTCATCGCGCCAGTTTGCCCAGCCCTCAGGTTTCGCTGGAGCAGGCACGGCATCTGCTGGCGCAGCATTACGGCTTGAACGGCACGTTGCAGGCCCTGGGCAGCCAGCAGGATCTCAATTACCGGGTCGACAGCGAGCGTGGGCGGTTCGTGCTGAAGATCTGCCGGGGCGATTATTCGCTGGTCGAGCTGCAAGCCCAGCATGCGGGCCTTAAGTACCTGGCCGAGCACGGCGCGGTGAAGGTGCCTCGGGTGATTGCGGCCAGTAACGGTGCTGACCTGCTGACCCTGGACGTCGAGGGCGAATCGGTGCATGTGCGGCTGCTCGATTACATCGAGGGCCAGCCACTGACGGCTCTCGATCATCTTGGCCACGAAGTTGTTGCCGGGTTCGGCCGGCTCTGCGGCGAAATGGATCTGGCCCTGGCCGGGTTCGACCATCCGGGACTCGAGCGCACGCTGCAATGGGACGCGCGCCACGCCAGCGCACTGATCGAGCACCTGCTGCCGGTCATCGAAGACGAACGCCAGCGCGCGCTGATCGCCGAGGCTGCCGAACAGGCCAGACTTCGTTTGCAGCCGCTGGTGGAGAAGCTGCCGGTGCAGGCGATCCACATGGACATCACCGACGACAACGTGGTCTGGCAACGGGATGCCCGGCGGCACTGGCAGTTGCAGGGCGTGATCGATTTTGGCGACCTGATCCGCACCTGGCGCGTCACCGACCTGTCGGTCACCTGCGCCGCGCTGCTGCATCACGCCGCCGGCGATCCGTTGGTGATTCTGCCGGCCGTGCAAGCCTATCACGCGGTCAATCCGCTGCAGCACGAAGAACTGCTGGCGCTGTGGCCGCTGATCGTGGCGCGGGCGGCGGTGCTGGTGCTCAGTGGCGAACAACAGGTCAGCATCGATCCGGGCAACACCTACAGCCGCGACAACCTGACCCACGAATGGGAAATCTTCCGGGTCGCCACCTCGGTGCCGCTGGCATTGATGGAGGCGGCGATTCTTACGGCGGTCGGCCAGACATTGCCGGCCATCGACAGTGAAGGTTTTGCGCCGCTGTTGCCCGATCTGATCGGGCGCGAGTTCGCATTGATCGACCTGGGTGTGTTGAGCGCGCACTTCGAGGCGGGGAACTGGGAGCAGCCTGGCATCGATCAGCGTCTGTTGAACGAGGCCGCTGTCATCCATGGTCTGGCGGCCAGTCGATACGGGCAATATCGGTTGTCGCGCACCCGGCCCGACAGCGCCGATGAGCCAGAGACTTTCCCGCTGCACGTCGAATTGCATGTACCCCAAGGTTCGACGGTGGAGGCGCCGTTCGCTGGCGTACTGCACCTGTCGGCCGACGGCGCACTGCGACTCGACGGCCCGCAACTGAGCCTGCGTCTGTGGGGCGTGAAACCTTCGTTGCACAGCGGCGCTGCACTGGTGAAAGGTCAGGTGCTGGGTTCGGTGGACGGTCCGTTGATCGTGCAATTGATTCGCGGCGCACAGCTTGAGGCGCCGCTGTTCTGCACGCCGAGCCGTGCGGCTGCTTGGCAAGCACTTTCCCCATCACCGGCCGCGCTGCTGGGCCTGGCCTGTGACGCCGAACCCGAGCTGGACGCAGCAACCCTGCTGGCGCGCCGCGACGCCAGTTTCGCCCGTACCCAGAAGCACTATTACGTCGACCCGCCGCGCATCGAGCGCGGCTGGCGCAATCACCTGATCGACATGCAGGGCCGCTCCTACCTCGACATGCTCAACAACGTCGCGGTGCTCGGCCACGGTCACCCGCGCATGGCGGCGGTGGCGAGCCGGCAGTGGTCACTGCTCAACACCAACTCGCGGTTCAACTACGCGGCGGTCGCCGAGTTCTCCGAGCGCTTGCTGAAACTGGCGCCGGAGGGCATGGATCGGGTGTTCCTGGTCAACAGCGGCAGCGAGGCCAACGATCTGGCGATCCGCCTGGCGTGGGCCGCCAGCGGTGGCCGCGACATGATCAGCGTGCTGGAGGCTTATCACGGCTGGACGGTCGGCGCGGACGCGGTCTCGACCTCGATTGCCGATAACCCGCAGGCCCTGAGCAGTCGCCCGGACTGGGTGCATGCGGTCACCGCTCCAAACACCTATCGCGGCGAATTTCGCGGCCCGGATTCGGCGCCGGATTACGTGCGCAGCGTCGAACATCATCTGGCGAAGATTGATGAGCAGAAACGCCAACTGGCCGGGTTCATCTGCGAGCCGGTCTACGGCAATGCGGGCGGGATCTCGCTGCCGCCGGGTTATCTGAAAAAGGTCTATGAATTGGTGCGCGCCCGTGGCGGCGTGTGCATCGCCGATGAGGTGCAGGTCGGTTACGGCCGTATGGGCCATTTCTTCTGGGGTTTCGAAGAGCAAGGCGTGGTGCCGGACATCATCACCATGGCCAAAGGCATGGGCAACGGCCAGCCGCTGGGCGCGGTGATCACCCGCCGGGAAATCGCCGAGGCGCTGGAGGCCGAGGGCTATTTCTTCTCGTCCGCCGGCGGCAGTCCGGTGAGCTGCCAGATCGGCATGGCGGTGCTCGATGTCATGGAAGAAGAAAAGCTCTGGGAAAACGCCCAGGTGGTCGGCGCCCACTTCAAGGCGCGGCTGGAAGCGCTGATCGATCAATATCCGTTGGTCGGCGCAGTGCACGGTTCGGGGTTCTATCTGGGGGTCGAGCTGATCCGCAATCGGGAAACCCTGGAGCCGGCAACCGAGGAAACCACCCTGTTGTGTGATCGCCTGCGCGAGCTGGGGATCTTCATGCAGCCGACCGGCGATTACCTGAACGTTCTGAAGATCAAACCGCCGATGGTCACCTCGCGTCAGAGCGTGGATTTCTTTGTCGACATGCTGGCGAAGGTGCTTGAAGAAGGGCTTTGAAGCGATCGGCAACCTTCAAATATCGATTTGTATCGGTGTTTGAAGTGATTAATTCAGATTGTTTTTTATTATTGGCTTCTAAAGCCGATATTTATCGTTTATAAAGTCGCCATAGTCCGTCGTCTAACCCTGTACGGCGTGTTGAAAACCCTCGACGGTTCCCTGGAGTCTGATCGACATGACCACATTGAAAAGTACACCACGCGCCGATGGCTTCTACATGCCGGCCGAATGGGCACCGCAAACCCAGACCTGGATGATCTGGCCGGAACGTCCGGACAACTGGCGTCTGGGCGGCAAGCCAGCGCAGGCCGCTCACGCCGCCGTGGCCAAGGCCATCGCGCGTTTCGAACCGGTAACCGTGGCGGTGTCCGCCGGCCAGTACGAAAACGCTCGCGCTCGCCTCGACGTGCCGAATATCCGCGTGGTTGAGATGTCCAGCGATGACGCCTGGGTTCGCGACAGCGGCCCGACTTTCGTGATCAACAACAGCGGCGAAGTGCGCGGTGTGAACTGGGATTTCAACGCCTGGGGCGGCTTTGACGGTGGCCTGTATTCGCCGTGGAACCGTGATTCCCAGGTCGGCGGCAAGATCCTCGAAATCGAGCGCAGCCCGCGCTACCGCACCGAAGGCTTTGTGCTCGAAGGCGGCTCGATTCACGTCGACGGCGAAGGCACCCTGATTACCACCGAAGAATGCCTGCTCAACCGCAATCGCAACCCGCACCTGGGCCGCGAAGAAATCGAAGCGGTGCTCAGTGAAAACCTGTCGGTGGACAAGATCATCTGGCTGCCGGATGGCCTGTTCAACGACGAAACCGACGGCCATGTGGATAACTTCTGCTGCTACGTGCGTCCGGGCGAAGTGCTGCTGGCCTGGACTGACGATCCGCAGGATCCGAACTACCCGCGTTGCCAGGCCGCGATGAAAGTGCTGGAAAGCAGCACTGACGCCAAGGGCCGCCCGTTCACGGTGCACAAGATGCCGATTCCGGGGCCGCTGTTTGCCACCGAAGAAGAATGCGCGGGTGTGGACCCGGTGGACGGCACTCAGGAGCGCAACCCGAGCGTGCGCCTGGCCGGTTCCTACGTGAACTTCCTGATCGTCAACGGCGGGATCATCGCGCCAAGCTTCGACGATCCGATGGACGCGCCGGCGCGGGAGATCCTGCAGAATCTGTTTCCGCAACACGAAGTGGTGATGGTGCCGGGCCGCGAACTGTTACTGGGCGGCGGCAATATTCACTGCCTTACCCAACAGCAACCCGCGCCGCACAAAGAGTGAGTGCGGATGTAACAGCTTGAGTTGATTGGGAAATCGACCGGGCAGTCATTTGTTGCCCACGCTTGAAGAGAAACCCGCAGCCCGTCAGGACTGCGGGTTTCTTTATGTCCGCTTGTCGACAATTGCCAGACATTGGCATAGCTCTTGTATCGCTCATGGTGCACTAGGGAGGGGGGAGAACTTCAACAGTTCTGTCATATACCTTGGATAACTTAGCCGCTCATGAACGGGGAGAGAGCGCTGAAATGAACGCCGAAGTGAACGTAATCAGCGAGCGGACGTTGCATCCCATGGCTGTAAATAGTGAGTCGCTCCAGATTGTCGCGCACTGGTTGAAGTCCAATGGAACGCGTCAGATCAGGGAACCTGATCCGCGCCGGATGATGATCGAGCGTTACCCCGCTGGCCTGTTCAGCGAGGCCGAACTGGAAGCACTCTGGGATGTGATGGAAGGATAAGAAGAACAAACAGGGATTGTAAAAAGCGCTGCCGGGATGGCAGCGCTTTTTTTATGGGCGCGATATCAGAAGCTGCAGGTGCCAATGCCCACCAGGTTGTCTGCCTGATCTGGAAGTGGCGGCTGCCGGTCTCGATTTGACCGATTGCCGAAACAGACTGAAAGGCATTCCGGCGTTTTTCCGCAACGACCGAGGGACTAATGTGCCGACATCATTTTTCCCACCTTCCAGCCGGAGTTTTCCGATGACTCTTCATTACATCTACGACCCGCTGTGCGGCTGGTGCTATGGCGCCAAACCGCTGGTGCACGCCGCACAGCAAGTGCTGCCGGTGATCGCCCACGCCGGCGGCATGATGACCGGTGCCAACCGCCAGAACGTTTCACCGCAACTGCGCAATTACGTGATGCCTCATGACCGGCGGATCGCCGAATACACCGGTCAGCCGTTTGGCGAAGCTTATTTCGAAGGCCTGTTGCGCGATCACACCGCGGTGTTTGATTCGGCACCGCCGATTGCCGCTGTGCTGGCAGCGGAGAAAATCGACGGCCGTGGCCTGGAGCTGCTGGGGCGTTTGCAGACGGCGCACTATGTCGAGGGGCGCCGAATTGCCGACGAAAGTGTGCTGTTGGAATACGCGGTCCAGCAGGGTTACGACGCCGCTACTTTCTTGAACGCCAAGCAGTCCGTCGACACCGAGCAACATATGAAGAACAGCCGCGCTCTGTTGGCGAAACTCGGCGGGCAGGGTTTTCCGACTCTCGCACTGGAGCAGGATGGTCAGTTCACATTGGTGGATATCGGCCCGTGGCTCGGTAAACCGCAGGCCTTCGCTCAATGGTTGAGTGAGTCGTTTACGCCTGCGACAGCGGCGCATGCCTTGCCGGTCTGTGGCCTCGACGGGTGTGCGTGACCCGGCATTAAAATCCCTGATTACAGGCGTTTCCCTGCACGAAGCCACCGCAAAATTTACTTTTTTTAGACGTTTTTCGCCTATTTAAAGACGATTCTTGAAATTGACACATTGTTGAGGGCGCGGCTACGATTCGGCCCAACGCCTGTGGCTAACCGCCATGACTCAAAATCAGGAGCAGGCCCGCCATGACATTGTCTTGAGCGGGTCTTTTTGTTTCGGGGTGAATAAAAGAGTGCAATAAGCGCCGTTTCAGCCGTTCGACACAGCGCGTTTCAACCCGTAATAAGGAAAACAAAATGTTGAACAAGCGAATCAGTTTGATCGCACTGGGGATGTTGAGTGCCACTTCGGCCATGGCTAACGACCAGGCCGAGTCCAAGGGTTTTGTTGAAGACAGCAGCCTCAAAGTGCTGCTGCGCAATGCCTACATCAATCGTGACTACAAAGATGGCAACCAGGACAAAGCCGAATGGGGCCAAGCGGCCATCGGTACGTTCTCGTCCGGTTTCACTCAAGGCACCGTGGGTGTGGGTGTGGATGCCTTCGGTCTGTATGCACTGCGCCTGGACGGCGGCAAGGGCCGCAGCGGTGCCGGTGGTATCGACTTCTTCAAACAGGGTGACAGCGGCAACGCGGCTGACGACCTGTCGAAGGGTGGCGCAGCGGTAAAATTCCGTATCTCCAACACCGTACTGACTTACGGTGACCAGATGCCGGCCCTGCCGGTGCTGAGCTACGACAACGTGCGTCTGCTGCCGGAAAGCTACACCGGTACTTTGATCACTTCCAAAGAGATCAAGGGCCTGGAGCTGAACGCCGGCCGCTTCACCGCCGAATCGCGCAAGAGCGCTGAAGGCCGTGACAGCGGTGGTCTGAAGTCGATCAACGTGTTGGGCGGTAGCTACCAGTTCACCGAACAGTTCAAGGCAGCGCTGTACGCTTCCGACGTCGAAGACGTGCTGAAGAAGCAATACGTGAACGCCAACTACGTGTTCCCGATCGACAAGGATCAGTCCCTGACCCTGGACTTCAACGGTTACCGCACCAAGCTGGACAACTCCTACGTCCGCGAAAACGGTGTGACCGGCGACGACAACAAGATCTGGAGCCTGGCAGCGACCTTCGCCACCGGCCCGCACTCGTTCACCGTGGCGCACCAGCGCTCCACCGGCGACAGCAACCTGGGTTACGCCTACGGCGGTTATCAAAAAGGTCAGGGTCGCGTGGGTGACGGTGGCAACACCATCTACCTGGCCAACTCCTACTGGTCCGACTTCAACGCTGAAGACGAGCGCAGCTGGCAGTTGGGCTACGGCCTGGACTTCAGCGCATTCGGCGTACCGGGTCTGAGCTACAACTTCGCGTACGTGCGTGGCGACAACATCACCACGTCCACCAGCGAAGGCGGCACCGAGCGTGAGATCTTCAACCAGTTCAAGTACGTCGTGCAAAGTGGCCCGGCCAAAGACCTGAGCATCAAGCTGCGTAGCTCGATCCTGCGTGTTTCGCAGAAATCCAGCGAATACAACGTCAGCGGCAACGAACTGCGTGTATTCGTGGATTACCCGATCAATATCTTCTGATGATCGGTTGACCCGCAAAACGCGACAGAAAAACCCCGACTGGTTCGGGGTTTTTTTTTGACGCTTTTTGAAAAAACAGCATAAAAACCCGTGTTTTTGTCATTTGAAATGCACTTTCAAGCCGTTTCAAATCGCGTTTCAAACAGGGCTTTAAATGCCTGAAATTCTTTCTCATGGACGCAAATTCTCCACCTAATAGATTAGGCCGCTCAATGCAGCGGAGAATTTGGTAATGATCGTTTTAACCAGAGAAGTGGGCGAATCGCTACGGCGCGACAAGTACGCCAATGTGCAGGGTGCTGACTTCAATCTCTACGGTCATTTCGCCGACTTCGTCAGACTGACCAAAAGTTGGGAAAACATGGAGCCTGACAGTTACTACGGTCAGGCCGAAGCCGGCATGCGTTACCGTCGTTACAGCGACTTTGAGTACAACCCCAAGACTCGCGAACTGAAGCAACTGGAACATCGCGCGTACGTGCAGTCCAAGGCCAACAACAGCTATGTGGGCGGCGTGGTGCGGCACTTCCAGGACTTCTCGGACGAAGTCATCAGCTCGCCGGTGATGCGCAGCCTGATCGACACCGATTTCGAAGTGTACAAAAGCGTGTTGCCGGAAGAGCTGCACGATGAAATCTGGCAGTGCCAGATCCATCAGATCCGCATCGAGATCAAGCCCGGCAAACAACTGGAAATCACTCCGGAAGGGATTCACTGCGACGGTTACCCGTTCAGCGGCGTGCACTTCTGGGGGCGCAATAACGTCGAGGGCGCGGAGAGTCGTCTGTACGACATCCACGAGCAGCAACTGGCGTCGACCACTTACCAGGAAATCCTCGACACCACCTATTTCCTCGACCGTGACATGCGTCACTACGTGACACCGGCACGCAACACTCACTCCCACGCCATGGCGTACCGGCAGATCCTGGCGATTTCCTTCTCGCGGCCCGGGACCGCTTTCGACATTGTTCGCTAATCAGATCACCCCAATCGACGGCGTCGAATGCTCGACGCCGGTGGTGCTGCGGCGCGCGACGGCCAAGGACGCGCAGCGCATGGAGCGTTTCTTCCGCCAGTTCGACGAAGTGTCGTTCTGTGAATGGCAGGACGCCAAATGCCTGCGCGGCGTGTTGATCCAGAAAACCACCACGGCCTATCTCGCCTTCGACGTCGAAGGCGAGATCGTCGGCGCGGTGCTGGGCGGCATGCTCGGCAGTCGTGGCACGATCAACCATCTGGCGGTCAGCCTGCGCTATCGCAGCCAGGGCGTGGGCCAGCGGCTGGTGGAAGCGGCGTCGGCCGACATGAAACGGGTCGGAGTGCTGCGGATGTTCCTGTTCGTCGATGATGCTAACCTCGCGGGCAAGCGTTTCTGGACGGCCCAGGGTTTTTGCGAACCTCACGGCGAGCGGACATTTGAGAGGGATCTATGAATGAAACATCCGGCAGTGCGCCGCTGATGGTCGACCGTCAGCCATCGCGCACCTTTGCCGAAGCCAGCCCGGTGGTCGCTGGTTACTTCACCGTGTCGTTCGTGTTCGGGCTGATGGCGGTCAATGCCGGGCTGCCGCTGTGGCTGCCGGTGGCGATGTGTCTGTTCGTGTATGCCGGGGCTTCGCAGTTTGCGGCGCTGGCGCTGATCAGCAGCGGTGCGTCACTGACCACCATCGTGCTGACCACATTTCTGATCAACGCGCGGCACATGTTGATGTCGGTCTACATGGCGAAAGCCCTGCGGGCACTGGGCCTGAGCCGCATGGAGCGCTGGTGCTATGCCGGCGGGCTGACCGATGAGTCGTTCGCCTTCCACAGCGTCAAACTGGGCACCGGGGCACCGGTGAACGTTCGCTACCTGATCGGCTTCAACCTGTTCTGCCACACCTCCTGGGTGATCGGCGGATTGCTTGGCGCCCTGTGTGCGCAGTACGCCTCGCATCTGATCAAATACCAGCTCGACTATGCGCTGACCGCGATGATGCTCTACGTGCTGGTCTCGCTCTGCAACACCCGCAATAAATTCATCGCCGCTATGGCTGCAGTCGTCTGCATGGGCGCACTGAGCCTGGTGGGCAGCTCGCCATTCAACGTTTTCATCGCCACGTTTGTGGGCTGCGGAGTGGGTGTATGCCTGACCAAACGTTCCTGATCCTGGTGGTCGCGCTGATGATGGCCGTGACCTTCCTGCCACGGGCCTTGCCGCTGCAGGTCAACACCGAGCACTGGCCGCCCTTCGTCGCCCGCGCGCTGGAGTACCTGCCGGTGGCGATCGTCGCTGCGATCAGCCTGACACCCTTGTTGATCAAGGATCAGCACATACAGCTCGATCGCCCGGAATTCTATGCAGCGATTCCGACGCTGTTATGTGCGTATTTCAGCAAAAACCTCTTTCTCAGTGTGGCGGTTGGGACGGCTGCGTACATTGCGCTCGGTTCGTTCATGTAGCGGCAGATCGACCACGTCGTTCAACGCCTGGCCGGACAGATCCGGGTTGTTCACCGCCAGGCGCACTTCGAGGAAATCCTCGAACCCGGGGAAAATCGTCAGGCCGTTTTTCTGCGCGGCCTCGCGGGAGACCATGCCGACCGCGTCCATTTGGGTGATGAGCGACAGGGTCAGCGTTTCGCTGCAGGAATAAATTGTGCGCTGGCTGTTCTCGTGATTGCCCAGCCCGGCGTCGAGAAAACGCAAAAAGCTGTGGGAATACGGACAATCTTCTGCGGGACGCACCTGAAACTTGTTGCCAAGCAAGGTCAGCGGATCGTTCTCCTGACCACAGTGCGCGCCGACCACCTGCACCTGTACGTCAGGCAGGACAATGCTCGGCAGACCCGGACGCTGCGGACCGATCAGCACCGCAAGGTCAAAGTCCTCGTTCTTCAGCTTGCTGAGGTTTTCCATCGACTCGGCGTAGCTGAATTCCATCTGGTAATCAGGAAACACCTCGATCAGGCGCCCGATCAGTCGCCGGTTGAAATCCGGGTCCAGCGTGGTGTTCAACGCCACTTTCAACGTGCGCTGTCCCGGCACCTTCAACGCTTCGACTTTCGCTTCCATCTGCCGCGTGGCGATCAGCACTCTGTCCATATAGGGCGTCAGCTCGGTGCCTTGCGGCGTCAGCGTCAGCCCCTTGTTGGATCGTCTAAACAAGCGGAAACCGAACTGCTCTTCGACCTTGTTCAACTGTGCGGCCAGGGCCTGCACAGTCAGGCACGAATGCTCGGCTGCGGCCGACAACGAGCCGGTCTGCACGATGCGCATGAGGTTGCGTAAGGTTCTGCTATCCATGGGTAATGCCCTCTGAAGTGGGCTGGGTATTGTTGTGTACGTGACGGCCTGAACGGCGCCATTTGCCGGCTATATTCCTGTACCTGAGCATAGTTGTCGCGCAATTAGTAGCGAATTGATGTCCCTGCCGATGGCTGGAGGCTGACACAGGATCGGGTTTTTTGGTGACGTGGGGGTGATTGGGGTCAAAAAAAGTGCCCGAATCGAAGGAGTCGTGCACTTTTTTTGTGCGGTGGGGTTACAGCGGCTGGGACAATTTCGTACAGCCATTTCGCGCTGTTCAGCGTTGATGCCGGAAGCCTCCTATTGAAAGACAAGAACGGGCTGATTTATTACCGCAGCACAAGTGGCTGAAATATCAGGCAGTTAATTTCGGGACATTTTCAGTCCGAGGCCATTAGATATCCAGGCAATGCCGGCATCCGCGAAGCTAGCGAGAGGATGCCAATGAGCGTGCCTGGGAGCAGGGCGTTACCTGAACAAAAGAACTGGAAGGATCTTGGTTTACCGGACATTCGGGACATTGATTCCGAGTTGCTGACTTCTGCGATCAGAGAATGTCCGGGTGCCGAGAGTCTGGAGGCTGCATGGGAGCAAGTTGCCAAAGGCTTCGGACTTCATGACGGCCTCAATTCAACAGTGATTGAGACACCCATTTGCCCAATTCTGGTGAGGCGCGAGCACTTGTTGCACATTGTGGAAAAACGCCCGAATGCTCGAGAGCGCTTCACGGACTTCGCGCAAGACACCCTGAAAAAGCCGTTAGAGATCTGGAAGATTTCCTACGATGACGACTCTTTCCGACTGACATACATCGGTGTCTACAACACGAAATACCAGATGCTGGTCGTGATCCATATCGATCACGGCAACGTACTTTGGAACTTCATGAACTGTGACAAAAAGGGACTGAACAAGCATCGGCATGGAGAGCTGCTGTTTCAACGTTACCGATGGCCCAAACAAAAAGGGCAGCCTTAACAGGCTGCCCTTCACGAAAAAGTTGCTTGATATTGTGCTCCCTCAAGCAGGGGAGAAGAGGTCTCACCCGAACGCTGATTATCAGGTCATCAACGGGGTTCCTAACGCCGACTATCGCCACCTGATGGCAGTCGGTTTCGCGCTCTTGGGGCCGATTCTCGGCCACTGAATTTGATGTGTCAACCTAAGACTTCAAGCGGTAAGTGGTAGCGACGTAGGTGTATCAATTCATTACACCACCTCACAAATGAAGTACCCCACCCCTACTTTTTCCCCTCCTGGCACACGCCTAAATTGAGCTCCAACACCTGACCATCATCCCGAGGGCAGGTCACTGGAGTAGTCGTCATGCCATTTGTCAGCGTACGCATCACCCGCGACGGCGTTACCCGTGAGCAGAAAGCTCAGGTGATCGCCGAAATCACTGAAACCCTGGAACGTGTCCTCAACAAACGCCCGGACCTGACCCACATCGTGATCGAAGAAGTCGACACCGATAACTGGGGCTACGCCGGCATCACCACCACCGAATACCGCCGACAGCTGGCGGAACGGGGCCAGTCATGACCCCGACCGTGACCATCGATTTCGTTTCCGACGTGGTGTGCCCCTGGTGCGCACTCGGGGCGACAGCGCTGGAGCAGGCGATCGGCAATCTGGCCGGTGAGATTTCGGTGAAGCTGACTTACAAGCCCTTCGAACTCAACCCGGACATGCCCGCCGAAGGCGAACCGGCCGTGCAGCACCTGATGCGCAAATACGGCCGCACCGCCGAAGACGTCGCCGCCGGCAAGAAGATGCAGATCGAACGCGGCAAGGCCATCGGTTTCGAGTTCGACCTGGAGAAACGCACGCACTTTCACAACACCTTCGATGCCCATCGCTTGCTGATGTGGGCGGCGCAGGAAGGGCGGCAGATCGCGCTGAAAAAGATCCTGCTGCGCGCTTACTTCCGCGACGGCGACAACCCCAACGATCACCCGACGCTTATACGTCTGGCGACCGAAGCAGGACTGGATGCGGCGAGGGCCCGCAAGGTGCTGGCCAACGACGAATTCGCCAGCGAAGTGCGGCAACTGCAGGCGTTCTACCGGCAGCACGGGATCAACTCGGTGCCCGCGCTGATCCTGAACGGCAAGCACCTGGTGTCCGGTTCGCAATCGGTCGAGTACTACGAACAAATGCTGAAACAACTGGCTGCGGCCTGATTCAACACCTACTTATTGATTGAGGATTTCATCATGAGCAATTCGAAAAAAACTGTCGTTATCACCGGAGCTTCCCAAGGTCTGGGCGAAGGCATGGTCAAGGCCTTCCGTGAGCTGGGCTACAACATCATCGCTACTTCGCGCTCGATCAAACCTTCGAACGACCCGCAGATCCTGACCATTGCCGGCGACATCGGCGACCCGGCCACCGCTCAACGCGTGATCAGCGAAGGCGTGGCGCGCTTCGGCCGTATCGACACCCTGGTCAACAACGCCGGCATCTTCGTCGCCAAACCGTTCACCGCCTACACCCCGGAAGACTACGCCGCAGTGCTGTCGGTCAACCTCAATGGCTTCTTCTACATCACCCAACTGGCCATCGCCGAGATGGAAAAACAGGGCAAGGGCCACGTGGTCAACATCACCACCAGCCTGGTCGACCACGCCATCGACGGCGTACCCTCGGTCCTCGCGTCGCTGACCAAGGGCGGCCTCAACGCCGCGACCAAATCCCTGGCCATCGAATACGCCAAACGCGGAATCCGGGTGAACGCGGTATCGCCAGGCATCATCAAAACGCCGATGCACGGCGAGGAAACCCACGCGGCACTGGGCGCACTGCACCCGGTTGGGCACATGGGCGAAATCGACGATATTGCGCAGGCCGTGGTGTATCTCGATAACGCGAACTTTGTGACTGGCGAGATTCTGCATGTGGATGGCGGGCAGAGCGCTGGGCACTGATTGATCCGGTAACACAAAGCCCTCGCCGCGATGCGAGGGCTTTTTTATGGGCGACGATTTATGGATCTGGACTCAACACTTTGACCGCGTCATCGACCAGCGCCTTGCTCAACTCCTGCAAATATTGCGAGGCGCAAGCGTGGAGTTCTGGATCGTTGGCAGCAGAAGTATCTGATGTGAGCAGTTTGGAGATGTGCAGCAGATGCGAGGCGTGGGAGAGGGCGGTGACGACCGGGACGCCGGGGTTGGTGCGGAACAGTGCGTGGTTGGACTGGAAGGAAAAATGGGTGAGACCGAGGGTTTTTAGGTCGTGGGGGTTGGTCATGGCTTCACCTACCGTTGGCTGGTTGGTGGAAAGGGCAGACTTTGGACGGATCGATGCTAATCATTTGTGAAACTCCCTGTATCAAATGAGCGCTGCCACTTCGTTCTCAGGCGAAAGGGTGGCAGCTATGCGCAGGCTGAGAAACCGGAGATACAGGAACCCGGCAGGCTCGAAAGCCTCCCACGCACAGCCGCCATTGCACGGAAATGCAGGCACAAAAAAACGCCGGCAAACGTGGGTTGGGGCGCTGGTGCGCCTGCATCTTACGCGGGTTCTCAGGCCCGGTCGCTGGATTGGCAGCGACGGGTTTGACGGTAGCGTGGGGGAGAGGGCAGCGCAATCGTGGCTAGGTGGTGGCGGGGTACGATAGTCGGAGAAGGGAAGTACGCGAGTTTTGAAGATTGTAGAAGAAAAGGAGAAAAGTTAAATAAAATTTATCTATGCGAATATATCAATAGTAAAAATTTATTATTAAATGGCTTAGCTTTAAATCTGAAGGCTCGTGCCAGGAGAGTAGGGGCACAGTAAATAGTATAACTATATGAATTTACTGGTTTTTAATTTTATAGGTTTTCGTGAATTGTTTGTTGTGATGCTTACAGTATTTTTATCGCTCGGTTTACATTGCGTATTTGTGTTCTATATTCAGTATGGATGTTTTTAGGTTTCCTCCACTGAACAGTTGGATTAACGCGAGTGTTAAGGACTGATATGGCGCGAGCGAAGAATGTCTCCTACAAAGGAGCAATGTCGTCAAAAGGGCAAGGAGCTAAATCCGGTGCGGACTTAAAAGAAACGTCTTTTTTGACCCCGTACCCTTATCCGGAGTTGGTTTTTGGTCTAGTCGGGCCGATAGGCGTGAGCTTGGATCCAGTCATTTCTGTTCTGAAAAGCAAACTAAGGACGTTTGAATACAGTTCTGATGTAATTAGATTAAGTGAGTGCATTGAGCGCTTTTTTAGCTCAGATTACAGTAGTGAACCAGAACATAAGCGAATAAAATATTTGATGGATGAGGGAACTAAGCTTCGTGTCGAAAGCGAGCGCGGGGATGCAGTTGCGTTGTTAACAATTGCTGAAATAGCAAATTCTAGAGCCTCAAATAGTAAAAAAAACTCTCGGCGCGCCTTTATTCTAAGGTCGCTTAAACATCCGCATGAAGTTGAAACCCTTAGAACGGTATATGGGAAAGGGTTTTTTCTAATTTCTGTTTACTCTCCACGAGATGTACGGGTTGCGGCGTTATCTGAACGAATAAGTAAATCTCAATTTGGTAAGGCGAATAATGCTCGAGCTAAAGCTGAGCGATTGGTAGAGAGGGATGAAGTAGAAGAGAACATTGCCTTGGGGCAGGATGTGAAAGATGCATTCCCGATGGCTGATTTATTTATAGATGGACGTGATAGAGCATCTTTTGAGAATCAAATTAATAGATTTATTGAGTTGTTGTTCGGGAATGTTTTTCTCACTCCAACTCGTGATGAACATGGTATGTACCATGCACGTTCAGCTGCGTTAAGGTCTTCTGACTTGAATCGGCAGGTTGGAGCTGCGATATTGCGCTCCGAAGGTGATCTAATTGCTGTTGGGTGTAATGACGTCCCTAAAGCAGGTGGTGACTTGTACTGGACTGGAGATAAAGGAGATGCCAGGGATTTTCTCCGTGGTATCGATTCAATGGCTGATGAGCGAGTTCAGGTTTTAGGCGAACTTCTAGAAAGATTGAAAAATGGTGGATTGCTAAACGTAAATAACAAGTCTACTGATTTTAGTAAGTTAGTTCACGATTTAATTTCGGGTAGCCAAAAGTTTGTTTTGAAGGGCAGTCGTGTAATGAATCTCTTAGAATTCGGACGAAGTGTTCATGCGGAAATGGCTGGCTTAATGACCGCAGCGCGCTTGGGGATTTCGGTTCAAGGGGCAACACTTTATTGCACAACTTTTCCTTGTCATATGTGCGCTAGACATATAGTGGCAAGTGGTGTCAAGCGTGTTGTGTATATTGAACCATACCCAAAAAGCAAGGCGAAACAGCTTCATCAAGATGCGATCGTTGTGGATCCTGTTACCTCATCTGATAGTCATGTGAATTTTGAACCGTTCGAAGGTGTGGCTCCTAGACAGTATCAGGAGATTTTCGACCCTAGGGACACTCGGAAAGATCCTCAGGGGAAGACCTCCGATTGGCAAGCAAACTCAAGTCCAAGATTTTTAAGATTTGCTACCGTTTATCGGGAGGTAGAAACGGCAATCATCGCAAATGAGATACCACACCTTGCCAAAAAGCTAGGAGTTAAACTATCCTAATTTATAGCAATCCTGAGTAGAGAGACCATGAAAAAATCGAGCAGCCTAGCAGAGCAAGTATTGAAAGCTCAAAGAGCCGTAGATGGTTGGCCTGATTCAATAAAATCTAGTATGCGACTAGAAGGGGCCGATAATTTTCTTAAGACTTTCTCTAAGGAGTCACAATTTGTTGATTCTCAGGAAGTGAAAAAGAAAAAATAACGCTTATACTTAAATAGTGAAATTAATAAGACCTTGTGTAGCAACTCAAGGTCTTTTATTTTGTTCTATTTTTGATGGTGACCTATTCAATTTGAATCTGCGTAATTTTTTCTGAAGAGATATCCACATGTAAACTATTGCAAATCTCACGCTGTGTAACCGCGAGCTTCTTTACGCGATATATGGATTGTCAGAATTGAAACGAGGGATACCATCTAGGGGATGCAAATTCACTATGGCAAGAGCGCCTATATATTCCCGCCGAAGATGTTTTTAACAGAGCTCAGGAACTTTAAGATTGCTCCGGCCCTTGGGGACGACTTCTAGCTGGTTTTGAATCGTTTCTAAGTTACTCTGAATTCGCTGTCGAGCTTCTCAGCTTGTAGAGAGCTAGCGACATGCCACTTTTCATCAGATGAGCGTGCTGAAAATCGATCTGTCCCCGGTCCGAACGTGGCTTACAGCGGATCTTCGACAGGTATATCACCTTTATTACTCTTATTTCTCAGGGCCATATATTCAGGAGAAGCTTAAATGCCGACTGCAGCGGCATAGCTGGCGGCATACGCAGATCCTCTGCTAACTGGATGTTCATGGCGTGTTCGTCTGTGCATTGCAGGCTTTCGCGCAGACCGTCGAGGCATCGGCTGAAATTGTGACTAAATGGAATTCAATGGATAGACGACAGACTAGCTTCGGCTAATGCGATGCAATATAGGGATGGCGACCAAGCAAGCTATAAGCATCATCCCTGCGAGTGCTAACGCATAACCAAATGGGAACGGGAAAAGTTTCTCAATTTCGTTGCCAACACTCGCAAAGGTGAGTCCACATCCAATTGTGAAGGCAAACCCGGTTGAGTACGCCAATGGTCTGGAGAGGATGATGTTGCGGCCGGCTGCCATTGCGAACAGAAAATACATAACGGCCAGATAGAAGGCTCCGGCCACCTTGATGACGAGTTTCATCTCGCTTGATTGCGGAACAGATGAGTCAATATAGGAAATCTGTTTCACACCAGCAATCCGAGCTTGCGCTCCGAAGGTAGGCTGACCTCCCGACGTTATCACTGTTACGAAAACGGAATCTTCTGAGTTCGATAGGTAGGGAGCGATCATCACCCGCTTATCTTCCGTAGAAACTTTAGCGGTGATGCCTTTGGGGAATGTGGTGGTAATTTGAGCTGTCACAACCACGGCGTCACCTAGAGGAACCAATTCAATAGGGGTTTCGAATTCACCGGGCAAAATCGACTTTGAACCATCGTTCACGACCTCGAATAACGATAGATAGGGGTCGTCGATTCTTCTTCCGTTTAACGTTACCTGCAGATCTTTGATACCGGCTTGCGCGCCAGGTTGAAGAGTGGTCGAGGCCAAAAGCTTGACCGAAATCGAGCGTGCATCATGTGAAGACTGCCACACGAAAGGGGCTAGTATTCCAGTAAAAGTGAGTACGAACATAACCAGATATTTCCAGTCAAGAGACCTCCAGTTCATCGTACCGTTTCCTTTTGTTACGTAGCTTTTACGTATAGCAGACAAACAAAAGCCCCGCATCGCTGCGAGGCTTTGTTTTGTATGGTGCCGGCACCAGGAATCGAACCCGGGACCTACTGATTACAAGTCAGTTGCTCTACCATCTGAGCTATACCGGCGTGTGGGCGACGATTATAGCGACTCGGGTGCTTCTGTAAACCCCTGAATTCAGACTATTTTTGCGCCCTCTGCGATTCACGCCCGGCGCAGGACGTTGCGCAGTTTTTGTACAGCGCGCCAGGCGCGGCTGTTTTGCATGGCGCGCAGTTGGGCTTCGGCTTGTTCGGCGCGTTGCAGGGCGGTTTCCAGGGCCGGGTTTACCGGGTGGGCGAGGTTGTGGCCTTTGCACAGCTGGAAGTTGTCGAGGTTGCACGGTGGCAGGTCGAACGCGGGTTTGAGGTTGATGTGTTCGTTGGCGAGGAAGAAGCTGTTGAGGCCGTCGAACAGGACGTTGGTATAGCCGGCGTCGGTCACCAGGTGTTCCCAGGTGTGGTCGCGCTCCCATGGGGTTTCGATGAGGATGATCCAGGGGCGGAAGCGGCTGAAGTCCATGCCGCGCAGGACGGTTTCTTCGTGGCCCTCGACGTCGATTTTCAGGAAGTGGATCGGCCGCTCGGCGGCGTGCTCTTCGCAGATCGAGGTCAGTGTGCGTGCGTTGACAGTGAAGCTTTGCACGTCCATGCCGAGGTTTTTGCGTTCTTGCGCAACGACCGGGTCAGCGGTGGACAGGCCGGTGTCGGCAATGCCGTAGAAAGTCAGTTCGCCCTGCTGGTCGCTGGCCACGCATTGCAGCGTGGTGTCGCGGGGGCGATGCTGGCGGAGTGCGTCGTAGTAGTTCTGCATCGGTTCGACGTTGATGCCTTGCCAGCCGCGATCATAGAAGGCCTTGGTGACCGAGTCGTGGACCGGGTCATTGGCGCCGACGTCGATATAAAAACCGTTTTCAAAATACTGCAGGGCGCGCCAGAGGCGTACGTCCTCGAAATTCTGTGCGTAAGAAATGAACGTCACGGTCGCTTCCTGTCGGTCAGATTTTTCTTGTTCGGGCGTGCGCTACCTGCACGGCGTAGGTCTGTATAGCAAGGGCAGATGGCCGGTGCAATTGTCCATTGCCGGCGTCCGCGATTCGGCGGTTATGTCCTTTTGGTCGAGGGCTTATGCACAACAGGCTTTGAAGAGGACGGGCTTAGAGGGGATTTTGTGGACGGGTTCTCATTTGAATCGCAAATCCCTGTTTTGCCAGTTTTTTATTCATATGAACAAAAAATGACCAGCGCTGTTAGTGGCCTGAAACAGCCGTGGATATTGGATCCACGATAATTCCATCAACAGAGTTATCCACAGGCTGTGGAAGATTAAGCGCGTTCGGCCAGCAACAGGAAATTGCGCGGTGTGAGCGGCGCTTCGCAGAAGGTGCCGAGACGTACGACGTATCCCTGTTCGGTGAGGAAAAGTGCCCGATCCAGATTCAGCCAAAGCTCCAGCGACCGTCGGAACAGTCCACGCAGCAGTTCCAGGTTGCGAACTTCGGCTAACCGCTGCCAACCGGCGGCTTCCAGTGCTACCCAATCTGGCGCGCCAACTGTGGATAACTCTTTCAACGCTGCCAGATCGCGGCAGTAATCAGCGAACGGTTTGTCCAGCCAGGCGCTCGGCAGGGACGGCGTCGGCAGGTATTCGTCGACGCCACGCACTTGTCGTTGCAGCAGATCGAAAGCCAGTCGGCGGGCCATGGAGGTGTCACGCTGACGTCGGACGCGGGCACCGGCGGTGACGGTTTCGCTCATCGGCAGGGACAGATCTTCCAGCGAGAGCTGTAGGGCGGAGCATGAACCTGCGGAGGACAACGCCTGATATTCAGTGCGACTGATCCGGTTGTAACAGCACGGTGCAATTGCCAGTTGTCGACAGCCAGCGGCGGAGGCCAATTGCATCAGGCGTACATGCAGATCGCCACAAGCATGCAGGGCGACAGGCGTGTGCTCGGCGTGCAGCAATGACGCGGTATTCGCCGCGAGCACATCCTGCTCGACATGCAGCGCATGCAGGTGATGACGCTGACTCAATGCCTGGCCGCTGGCGACCAACGCCGAGTCGTATTCCAGACAGGTGAGTTGCTGGCCAGTGCCGAGCAGGCGCCGGCCCAAATGGCCTTTGCCCGAACACCAATCCAGCCAGTGCTTCGGTTGCGCGGCAAACGACAAGCGGCTGGCAAAGGCCTCGATCTGCTGCCATTTGCGCCCCGGCACATCGACATTCAAACGATGCCCGGCGGCTTCCAGTGAATGCGCAGGCAATTCACCCACCGCACTCAACTCAAGCGACAGCGCCGCCAATGAAGCAAACGGCTCCGGCGCATCCAGGAGTTCGGCAGGTTGGTTGTGGGCGTTTTCCGCATCTTCCAGCGACCGCCCGCGTAGCCACGAGGCCAGTTCCGGGTAGGACGCTTCCCAGGGAAGTTGCAGATGAATGAACGGGCGGGGCTTCCATAGCGCCTGATGCGCTGTGAGAAATGTGTCCAGTGCCGTGAAACGGGCGAGCAGGGCCTCGCCCGTCAACACGTCGGAAGAATCAGCGCCCCTGGCACGCATCGACGCGCAGCCAGCGTTCCAGCAGCTTGAAGCCGCGAACCAGTACGTAGGCCATCACCAGATAGAACACGCCAGCGGCGAAGAAAATCTCCACCGGCAGGTAGGTGCGAGCAATGATCGTGCGCGCCATGCCGGTCAATTCCAGCAGGGTCACGGTGCTGGCCAGGGCACTGGCCTTGAGCATCAGGATCACTTCGTTGCTGTAGGCCGGCAGGCCGATGCGCGCGGCGCGCGGCAGGATGATGTAGAACAGCGCTTTCGGCCGGGACATGCCCAGCGCTCGCGCCGCTTCGATCTCGCCCGGCGGAATCGCCTGGATCGCCCCGCGCAGGATCTCGGCGATGTACGCCGCGGTGTGCAGGGTCATGGTCGCAGTGGCGCACCAGAACGGATCGCGCAGGTACGGCCACATCGAGCTGTTACGCACCGCGTCGAACTGCGCCAGGCCGTAGTAGACCAGGAACAGCTGAACCAGCAACGGCGTGCCACGGAAAAAGAAGATGTAGGCGTAGGGCACGGCGCGCACGTACCACAGCTTCGAAGAACGGGCGATGCCCAGCGGAATCGCCAGCAGCAAACCGGCGATCACGGCGATGGCCACCAGTTCCAGGGTCAGCGTTGCGCCCTGGGCCAGTTTCGGCAGCCACTTGATGATGACTTCCCAATTCATTGAGCGCTCCTCGCGAAGCCGCGTGCGGCGCGTTTCTCCAGCAGGTGCATGCCGATCATCGCCAGCACGGTCAGGCACAGGTACATGAGCGCCGCCACCATATAGAAGGTGAATGGCTGCTTGGACACGGTCACGCCGATCTGCGCGTGACGCATGATTTCTTCCAGGCCAATGACCGACACCAGCGCGGTGTCTTTCATCAGGATCATGAACAGGTTGCCCAGGCCGGGCAGGGCGATGCGCCACATCTGCGGCATGATCAGTTTGGTGAAGATCCGCCATTTCGACAGGCCCAGGGCCACGCCAGCCTCGCGGTGGCCTTTGGGAATGGCGAGGATCGCGCCGCGAAACACTTCCGTGGCGTAGGCGCCGAAGCACAGGCCCAGCGCAATGACGCCGGCGGCGAAGGCGCTGAGTTCCAGTCCGGGATTGCCGAAAAACTCACCGAGCGCGCGCATGGTGTTGACCGTACCGAAGTAGATCAACAGCACCCAGAGCAATTCCGGGATGCCGCGCACCAGGGTCGAATAGGTTCCGCCAAGCCATTGCAAAGGCTTGTACGGGGAAGTCTTGGCCAAGGCGCCGAGCAGACCGAGTACCAGCCCCAGGCACAGGGCCGAAAGTGCCAGTTTGACGGTCATCAGCGCGCCGGCGAAGAGCGCCGGGCCGAATCCGTAGAGGTCGATAATCATGGATTTCTTTTCAAATCGCGGCAGGCAAGGCCGGGGATCGGCACCGTCATGTAACGGCGCCGATCCGGCAGGTCAGGATCAGTAGATGCTGAACGGGAAGTACTTGTCGTTGATCTTCTTGTAGGTGCCGTCGGCAACGATTTCCTTCAGCGCAGCGTTCAGCTTCTCGCGGATCGGGTCGCCTTTACGTACAGCGATACCGATCTTGTCGCTTTCTTCCACCGGATCGCCCTTGAATTCATAGGCTTTGCCGGCGTCGCTTTTCAGCCACTCGTAGTTGACGTATTTGTCGGCGAGGATGCCGTCCAGACGACCGGAGGTCAGGTCGAGGTAGGCGTTTTCCTGGGTGTCGTAGAGTTTCACTTCGACGCCCGGCATGTTGTCTTCCATGAAGGTGCCGGCGAGGGTCGCGCGCTGGGCGCCGATCACTTTGCCTTTCAGAGAGTCCTTGTCGGTCTTGAACTCTTTATCCTTCGGCGCGATGAATTGCAGCTTGTTGGAGTAGTACGGGTCGGTGAAGTCCACCGCTTGCTTGCGCTCGTCGGTGATCGACATCGAGGAGATCAGGAAGTCGAACTTCTTGGCGTTCAGGGCCGGGATGATGCCGTCCCAGTCCGAAGTGACGACGGAGCATTCAACTTTCATCTTGGCGCACAGGGCGTCGCCGATGTCTTTGTCGAAGCCGACGACGTTGCCGCTGGCGTCTTTGTTGTTGAACGGCGGGTAAGCCGCTTCGATGCCCATCTTCAGGGTCTCGGCCATGGCACCGGCGCTGAACGCGAGGGTGACGGCGGCGGCCAGGAAGACCTTTTTGTAGTTCTGCATGCGGGTAGCTCCGTTAGCGGTTGCTGGACATGAATTGTTTGCAGCGCGCCGAAAGCGGGTTTTCGAACACCTGCTGTGGCGATCCTTGCTCTTCTACCAGGCCCTGGTGGAGGAACACCACTTCGCTGGAGACCTGACGGGCAAAGCCCATTTCGTGGGTCACGAGCAACATGGTGCGGCCTTCTTCGGCCAATGCGCGGATGACATTAAGTACTTCCTGGACCATTTCCGGGTCAAGGGCGGAGGTGGGCTCGTCGAACAGGATCACCTTGGGCTGCATTGCCAGCGTGCGGGCAATCGCCGCGCGCTGTTGCTGGCCGCCGGACAGTTGCGCCGGATAGGCGTGGCGCTTGTCGGCGATGCCGACCTTGGCCAGCAGCGCTTCGGCGACTTCGATGGCTTCGGCCTTGCTCTGGCCGAGCACGCGGCGCGGGGCTTCGATGATGTTGTCGAGCACGCTCATGTGCGGCCACAGATTAAAGTTTTGAAACACAAAACCAATCTCGGAGCGCAGGCGGTTGATCTGCTTGCCGTCTGCGGCAACCAGTTCGCCATTCTTGGCGGCCTTGAGCTTGAGTTCTTCCCCGGCCACCAGGATCTGGCCCTGATGCGGGTTTTCCAACAGGTTGATGCAACGCAGGAACGTGGACTTGCCGGAACCGGAGGAACCCAGGATCGAGATCACATCGCCGTCGCGGGCGGTCAGCGAGATGCCTTTGAGCACCTCAAGCTGTCCGTAGCGTTTGTGCAAGTTGCGGATTTCAAGCGCGGGCGTGGCCTCAGCCATGTGCGTTCCTCATATATGTTGCGCTCCTGCTGTTGGTTGGCCTTCCTGGCGAGGCGGCCAAGCTAGCATAGCGTTTCAATGGCAGCCAACAGCGCTACGAGCGGTAAACGGATGGCGTGTGGCAGGTTGTCGCATCGGCGCAGCAGACTGTCGCCCCATCAACAACCGAACGGGTGTTTGAACGTGGATTCCCGTGGGTGTCGCGTAAAAAAAGGCGCGATGTTGCCACCTTTGGCGGGGTGTTGGAAGCGCTATCCGGCCGATCGTTCCTCATTCGCCCTTTTATTGTGCATCCCGCACTTTTTCAGTGTGTTTCTGGTGCGCTCGTTCGTTTGAAAAGTGAGTCGCAGGGTAACGTTTTGGCGAAAGGCCATTATTCTCAAGGACTTGCGATGACTGTCCGGTCGCGCGGAAAACCGCAGGGCAGAAGAGTTTGAAACATTTTGGCGCATTTATTGCGTGCAGAATCCGGAACGCCCCGTTGGATTCTTTTTACGAGAAGGAACGCCAGACGGGCCGGACGCAATCGCTTTCCTCGCAAAGGTAGTTCCAATGAGCAGTACCCAAAGCTCCAATGGCCTCGAACAGGGGCTCAAACCGCGTCATGTGACCATGCTGTCGATCGCCGGGGTGATCGGTGCAGGTCTGTTCGTCGGCTCCGGCCACGCCATCGCCGCTGCCGGTCCCGCTGTTCTGCTGGCTTACGCCGCTGCTGGCGCGCTGGTTGTGCTGGTGATGCGCATGCTCGGCGAAATGGCGGTTGCCTCGCCTGACACCGGCTCGTTCTCGACTTACGCCGACCGCGCCATTGGCCATTGGGCCGGTTTCACCATCGGCTGGCTGTACTGGTGGTTCTGGGTTTTGGTGATTCCGCTGGAAGCCAACGCCGCCGCAACCATCCTGCATGCGTGGTTCCCGGGTGTGGATATCTGGGCGTTCGCGCTGATCATCACCATGCTGCTGACGGTGACCAACCTGTTCAGCGTGAAAAACTACGGTGAGTTCGAATTCTGGTTCGCCCTGCTCAAAGTCGTGGCGATCATCGGTTTCATCATTCTTGGCGTCGCGGCCATTTTCGGCTTCCTGCCGAACAGCCAGGTCAGCGGCGTGTCGCACATCTTCGACACCCAGGGCTTCCTGCCGAACGGCATGGGCGCAGTGCTGGGCGCGATCCTGACCACCATGTTCTCCTTCATGGGTACCGAGATCGTGACCATTGCGGCCGCGGAATCGAAGAACCCGGGCAAGCAGATCTCCAAGGCCACCAACTCGGTGATCTGGCGAATCGGCCTGTTCTACCTCGTTTCGATCTTCATCGTTGTGGCCCTGGTGCCATGGAACGACCCGGTTCTGGCCAGCGTCGGTTCCTACCAGACCGTACTTGAGCGCATGGGCATCCCGAACGCCAAGATGATCGTCGACATCGTGGTTCTGGTCGCTGTAACCAGTTGCCTGAACTCGGCGCTGTACACCTCTTCGCGCATGCTGTTCTCCCTCGGCAAGCGCGGCGATGCCCCGGCCATGGCGACCCGCACCAACAAAAGCGGCACCCCTTACTGGGCGGTAATGCTGTCCACTGGCGCGGCGTTCCTGTGCACCTTCGCCAACTACGTAGCCCCGGCGGCGGTGTTCGAGTTCCTGCTGGCCAGCTCCGGCGCGATCGCGCTGCTGGTGTACCTGGTGATCGCGATTTCGCAACTGCGCATGCGTAAACAACGCATGGCTCGCGGCGAGAAAATCGTCTTCAGCATGTGGCTGTTCCCGGGCCTGACCTACGCGGTGATCGTGTTCATCGTGGCGGCCCTGACCATCATGCTGTTCCAGGATGCCCATCGCGTGGAAATCCTCGCGACCGGCCTGCTCAGCCTGCTGGTGGTCGCGGCCGGTCTGCTGGTGGCTCGCCGCCGCAATCTGGAAAAGCGTGGCGCCGCAGTGCTGAACTGATCCGCAACGTGTAACGCAAAACGGCCGCTGTCAGTGATGACAAGCGGCCGTTTTTGTTACTGCGAGCGGTTTATTCGCTCTTCTCTTCCTGCGCTTCCACCGACTGACCGTAGGTGTCCAGCGCAATCCCGAAATCGCTGATGAACTGCGGTTCGCTCAGCCACGCCTGGGCGGTCTCGCGATCCATGCCATCGGCCCACATGCGGTAGTCGATCAACATGTCGGCGGCCAGGTGAGTGGCGGCCATGCCTTCGTTCTCGGCATTTTCCATGTCCAGCAGTTCAGGATGGTCGACGATGATGAACGCCAGTTCACGCAGCAGCGTCAGCAGCATTTCATTGCGGCTGACTGCTTCGGCGTCGCGCATCTTGCTGAACATCGCCAAGGTGTATTCCGGGATCGGCTCGGCCAGGTGGCCGAGGTCATCGTCCTGCGCCAGGGGTTTGCGACCGATCATGCGGATCTGCTTGGCTTTGGCCTTGGCGCGTTTGGCGCGTTTCTGTTGCTTGTTCAGGGATGCCATGGGAACTCAGTTTTTCTGTTGGGTTTGTGCGGCGATTGCGTCGGACGCGGCCACATAGTCTTTCTGGAAATCCGGCGATTCGATCCACGCCAGAGCGCCGGCCTCGTCGGTCTCGGTGGACCACTGGCGGTACTCGATCAGCGCGGCGAGGATGAAATCCATCGCGCCTTCTTCGCCTTCCTGCTCGTACACCAGCTCCAGCAGCGGGTCTTCGAGGAACGCGGTGCACAGGGCCTGCTGGCTGATCTTCTCGGCGTCGATCATTTTCTTGAACAGTTCGGTCAGGTCCACCGATTCGAAATCGATGCGGTCGTCGTTCGGGTCCAGCTCGACCGGCGCCTCGGCACGTTTAGTGCGGTTCTGCTTGGCCTTGGTCTTGGCCCGGGCGGCGCGTTTTTGCTGTTTGTTGGCGGAAGCCATGGTGTGTGTTCCGTGGTGCGTTAAAGGGCTTGGCTGCGTGGGATTGTGCGCCCCGGTGTGTCGCAGGCCAGTTCGCCGGTCTGCAGCCAGGTCAGAGCGATGGGCCATAGTGTGGCTTGGTATGCGCTGCGAAAAAAGGCGAAATGTCCGACTTGCTGTTCACCGATGTCCTGCGGCTCGATTCGCAGGTGGGTCTTTTGTGCATTGTGGAAGTAAGCCAGCAGGCGTTCGATGGCGGGAATCGTGCCGTAGGGATCGTCACTGATGCTGATTGCCAGGGCTTTGGCCCGGACGTTGGCGAAGGGCAGGTTGCGGATCGTTCTACCGCTCGGACGCCGCTCATAACGTGCGGCAGGTGTGCTCCAGTCGCGCACTACGCCGGCGGGCGTGTCTTCCAGCCAGCCAAGTCGCTTGCCCGGAAAATATCCACAGAACAGCGTGACCAGCGGCATCAGCAGATGCCATTTGCCGAACATCCGCCAGCGGTGCTCGGGCGCGTAATCGCGCCAGTAAGCGAACTGCGCGCCAACCGTCACCAGTCGTCGGATTACCTGTCCGGACGCCCCCAGGCCTGCTGCGCAGCCGCCGAAGCTGTGCCCAACCACATCGATCGGCTGACCGGGAAACTCCCGCTGTGCGCGTTTGAGCATCGCCTCGAAATCCAGCGCGCCCCAATCCGTCCACGAAGCCTGCAAATGCCTCATCGACTTCGGCCGCGATTCGCCAATGCCGCGGTAGTCGTAAATGATCACGTCGAAGTCATTGGCGAACAGATAGGCCGCGAAGCGCGAGTAGTGGCGGCAGCGCACGGACGTGGCGGCGTTGATGATGACCACGGGGCGTTGTGGATCCGGTGAGGCGTGACGCCAGGTGAAACCGCCGAGCAGATAGCCGTCGGCGGCGGGCTCTTGGAAAGGCTCGCTTTCTGCTGACAGCTGACCGAGTGGCAGTGGCACGCTTTGGAGGTTCATGGCGATCCAGACTTTCGGGGACGGGTCGAGGATGAACTTCAAGCGGGTGGGTATGCAACGAATTGGAACGCAGTGAGTACCCAATTCGCGGGTTCATCAGTCAATTGCTGATTCGAGACGCAATGCGGCGCGAATCGTTGGTGGAATTTTCTGTAGTCCTTTTCGTGTCAGCCGCAACTCCCAATCGTTCTAAAACCCACCCCGCAAGACAAAATCTAAACAGAGGTAACGATTGGGTTCCGCGAGAACCCGGGAGTCGTCCTCATGAAACGCGTTCTTTCATTCGTGCTGCCCGTCGCCGCTGCGGCGATATTACTGTTTCCGCTCATGGCGCAGGCTGAAAGTCTGGAGCCGATCAACAATTCCGCTGTGCAGGTTCAGCAGCAAGAGCAGAACGGTGTTCGTTATCTGGCCGGCGGGATTGGTGAAGATGAGTCGAAAGCCATTCAGCAATCCGCGGGCTATAACCTGCACATGACCTTCGCTGTCGGTACGCAAAACGAATACACCGCCGATGTCGACGTGGCGATCCAGAAAGCCCCCGGTCAAACCGTGCTGACGCTCAATCAAACCGGGCCATTGGTGTACGTTCAGCTACCGCCAGGCAAGTACACGGTCGTCGCCACCCGCAAGGGTGAAACGCGTCGGGATGTGGCGCAAGTAGGCGGCGGTGCTGCGCGCAATCTGGTGTTCCACTGGAACGACAACAGCTAACATCGCCGACGGTCACGCCCGGGTGGCGTGACCGTCGCGGTGCGTCCCATCCAGATCAGAAGCCAGGCAGCGCCCGACAGGAAGAGTGCGAAGAGGCAGTGCGTGGCAACAGTGAACCAGAAGTCGAAGGACTGTTCGGCCTGTGAATACACGGCGAAGTGTTTCCCCCGCGCCATGTTGCTGATGCGTCCCTGAATAAGGCCGTTCACCGTTTCATAAGTGATCAGGCCTACGCAGAGGGTCAGTACGATGCCGAGAGCGATCATCAGCCAGTCGGTGCGTTTTACGGGTGGCGCAGGATGGGGCAGGGGGACGCGGGTTCTTTTCTGGTTCATCGCGGTGATGACCCTCTTCCGTAAGGGTTGAGCAACGTATCGCCAATTCCGGCCTGCAAGAAGGACGGAATCGGGCCGTGATCAAATCGCAGGCATAAAAAAACCCTGAATCTTGCGATTCAGGGTTTTCGGTATTTGGTGCCCAGAGACGGAATCGAACCGCCGACACGGGGATTTTCAATCCCCTGCTCTACCGACTGAGCTATCTGGGCAACGGGGCGCATTAAAAGGGTTTTTCGGATTTACGTCAAACACTTTTTTAAAATTTCTTAAATTAATTCCGTCGCTTACGATCCGACCCCCGATTTCGCGGGGTTTACTCTGCAGGCGGAACGTAGCCTTCGGCCTGAGCGTATTCCTCGCCGGAGAAGTACTTGTCCATTTCGCCCTGAAGAAATTTGCGATCTTCGGCGTTCATCATGTTCAGGCGTTTTTCGTTGATCAGCAGGGTCTGGTGTTTCTGCCAGTCGGCCCAGGCCTTGGCCGAGACGTGTTCGAAAATATCCTGGCCCTTGGCGCCCGGGTACGGTGGGCGCTCCAGACCTTCGAGTTGTTCTTTGTACTTGCGGCACATTACGGTGCGGGTCATGTCGACTCTCCTGCATTCAAGACGGTGGCCGCGCGTTCGAGCAAGGTCTTGACCGGGGCGGCGAGGCCCAGGCGCGGCGGGGTGGCGAGGTTATACCAGAGCCAGTCGGCCTCGGCCACGTGACCGCCGGCCTCCTGCACCTGAACCAGCCAGGGTTCTATGGACAGCTGGAAGTGGCTGAAGGTGTGGACAAGGCTCGGCAGTGCCTGCTGCTCGCCCAGTTCCAGTGAGTGCTGCGCGGCGAGGTGTTGCAGGTCGTCGAGGTCGTCGAGTTCCGGCAGGCTCCACAAACCGCCCCACAATCCGCTGGACGGGCGCCGATAAAGCAGAATCGCGCCGTCCTCGTTGGCCAGCAGCGGCATCAGCGTGCGTTTCTGCGGAATGGCCTTGCGCGGCTTGGGGATCGGGTAGCGCGTTTCCAGCCCCAGCATGTGCGCTTCACAGCCGTTTTTCAGCGGACACAGCAGGCAGCTCGGTTTGCTGCGGGTGCAGAGCGTGGCGCCCAGGTCCATCATCGCCTGGGTGTAGGCGTTGACCCGATCCTGCGGCGTGAAGCGCTCGGCGTTGGCCCACAGTTGCTTGGCGACCTTCGGCTCGCCGGGGTAACCCTCCTGCGCGGTAAAGCGCGCCAGCACCCGTTTGACGTTGCCGTCGAGGATCGGCGCGCGCAGGCCCATGCTGATGCTGGCGATCGCGCCGGCGGTGGACAGGCCGATGCCCGGCAGCTCGGTGAGTTTCTCGACATCCCGGGGAAACTCGCCGCCGTACTGGCTGACGACGATCTTCGCGGTCTTCTGCAGATTGCGCGCGCGGGTGTAGTAACCGAGCCCGGTCCACAGGTGCAGCACTTCGTCTTCCGGCGCTTCGGCCAGGGCTTCGACCGTCGGCAGGGCGGCCATGAAGCGGTCGAAGTAATTGAGCACGGTGCTGACTTGGGTCTGCTGCAACATGATCTCGGACACCCACACCCGGTACGGGTTGATGTTCTGTTGCCAGGGCAAATCATGGCGGCCGTGGCGGTCGAACCATTCCAGCACCGCCGTGGAAAACTGCTCCGCTCTCATCGCTTGAACAGCCCCTTCAATGCGTTTTTCAGTTCCGGGCTGACTTTGTCACCCAGTTTCTCGTCGATCTTTTCGCTGATCTTGTCGCCGGCCAGTTTGCTCGCGACCTGGCCCATGCGTTCGTTGTCCACGCGGCAGGCCTTGGCACCCAGCTCCAGCGGGCCTCGGCAGCGCAGCGGCCATTCGATGCCGACGAATTTGTCGCCGACCTGACAGGCCGGGTCCGGCATGGCACTGGTATCGCCTTCGACGACGATGCCGACGCGATAGTCCATGCCCAGCACCTTGAGGTCGATATCGCCGTCACCGTTGACGCTCATGCCGGGGATGCGCACTTTCAGGTCCGGGTTGCTGGCCACCCCGTTGCGGAACGTGAGGTTGCCCTTGAGCTCCTGGAACGGTGTGTCCTTGCCGCGCGGTTCGCCGCTCAGGGATTTACGGTTGAGGGTGGCGATGCCTTTGCACAGTTGCTGCTCAAGGTTGGCGTTGAGCAGCACGCCGTTGTTGATCACGAAACTGGCGTTGCCGTTGAGGGTTTCGATCAGCGCCTGCTGGCTGTTGCCGCTGCCGGTGACGGTGCTGGTGAGATTGACCAGACCTTTGACCGGCGGGTTCTTGCCCTGGCTTTCGAGGATTTTCTCTACCGGCACCCGGTTGATCCGGGTTTGCAGGTTCAGCACCGGCGCCGTCTGGCGCACATCCAGCGTGCCCTTGGCTTCGAAGTCGCCGTTGTACAGCTCGCCGCGCAGGTTCTCCAGGGTCAGCAGGCCGCCCTGGCCGGTGGCTTTCAGTGCGGCGTTCTGGATCGGTAACTTGTCGAGGGTCAGCTGGCCGAAGGTCAGGTCAGCGTTGACGTCGAGCTTGCTCAGGCGCTCAACAGGGAACAGGCGCTCGGTGCTCCAGGCGCTTTTGCTCGGTTTTTCCGGCAGCGGGGTGCTGCCGGCCCCGGCCATCGCATCGGCTTCGGTGCTGGCGACTTCGGCCTGACGGACCTGGGTAGCGGTGTTGGCTTTTTCCGATTTCGGCGCCAGGTAACGGTCGACGTTGAAGGTGTCGGCCTTGAGGACCGCCCGCAGCGATTGTTTGGCGAAATCCTCGACGGCGATGCGGCCGCTGAAGTTGCTGTCGTCGAGTTTCAGGTTGATGTTGTCCAGCGCCAGGCTGGTCGGCGTCGCGGCGACACGGCTGACCAGTTCAACCTTGCTCAGGCTGCCTTCGGCCATGGCTGGCAGGGTCTGGCCGATGCTGTCGACGAATTTCGCGAGATCGAACTGGGCAATGGAAATTCCGCCGCTGATCTGTGGCGTCTTGTCCAGGTCATTGGCCTTCAACTCGCCCAAGGCACGCAGCTGATTGACCGAAAGCTTGATGCCGGTCCATTCGGCGACGTTGGCGGCCTTGTCCAGCAGCAGTTGGCCTTGGGCGGCGAAGGTCATGGTCTTGCCTTGCAGCGGATCGCCGGCGACTTCGCCGGACAGCTTCAGGTCTTCGAGCTTGTAGCGTTGCAGGGCGCGCTCGAAACGCAGCTCGCCGTTGAGCTCGGTGCGCACCCGCAGCACCGGCTGGTTGGTGCCGAGAAACGCGGTGGCCTTGACCGGGATGTTGGTCGAATCGTGAACAGCGCCGGTGCTCAACTGGATGCTTTCGGCGCTGAATTGCTTGCCGGTCAGCTCGTCGTTGTATTCCACGCGGGCGTTGTTGACGGTCAGGCTGTCGATGTCGAGGCGAATCGGCTGGGCCGGTTTTTCCACCGGGGCCGGTGTTGCTGGAGAGGCTTCCCCGGCGGTCGCAGGCGGTGTGCTTCCGGCGGGAGCCGGCACCTTGCCGATGTCTTCCCAGTTGCCGTGACCATTCTTGTCACGGTTCAGGCGCAGGTTCAGGCCTTCAACGCGCACGTCGCTCATTTGCACCTCGCGGCGCAGCAGCGGCAGCACGCGCACGGACAGGCCGAGCATCTGCAGGTCGGCGAACGGTTCGGCAGGCTTGGCCAGGGTAGCGACGCTGGCCTCGTGCAGTTCCAGGCCGAGCCACGGGAACAGGCTCCAGCCGATATCGCCATTGAGCGTCAGCTCGATGTGGGCCTTGTCGCGGGCAATCTGGCGGATCTCGTCCTTGTAGTCGTTGGGATCAAACAGGTGGGTCAGGGCGAAGCCCGCCGCCACAATGATCAGCAACAGCCCGAGAAGTACCAGACCCAGGATTTTGCCGAACGCTTTCATGGGCGAGTCCTTGTAAGTAGTCGAATTCGTAATTTAGCCGGGGAGTATAGCGCTGCATCAACCCTCGCTGTCGCGGTGCCCCGTCAAGGCTGCTGAACCGCGATATACAGCGCTTCGACAACGATCGGCATCGGGGTTCCCGGGCGTCCTGAGATCAGATGACATGAAAAAGGTGATATCAGTTTGGTTTTTCTGTCACGTGCAAATGGTAACCTTCGCCCGTTCGTCCGCCCATCTGCGACTTAACGTCGCGCTTTCAAGGAGCTTCACCCGCAAAAAACGGTCATGCCTGCGTGCATAAAGGCCGGGGTGGGCAGTGGCTGGCGAACCATACTAATAATTGGGGGATACACAATGAGCACGACCATTACGGCGGACGGCTTCAAAGCCGATCAGCCCGGGTTCCTGTCCAAGGAACGCATCATCGCCAAGCCCGGTTTCAACCGTTGGCTGGTCCCGCCGGCCGCTCTGGCCATTCACCTGTGCATCGGCATGGCCTACGGCTTCTCGGTGTTCTGGTTGCCGCTGTCCAAGGCGCTGGGCGTCACTGCTCCGGTGGCTTGCGCACCGGACATGAGCTTCATCGCACAAGTCTTCTCGTCGCAATGCGACTGGCCGATCTCCATGCTCGGCTGGATCTACACCCTGTTCTTCATCTTCCTCGGCTGCTCGGCAGCGATCTGGGGCGGCTGGCTCGAACATGCAGGTCCTCGCAAGGCCGGTGTTGTATCGGCACTTTGCTGGTGCGGCGGTCTGCTGATTTCTGCGCTGGGTATCTATACCCACCAGATCTGGCTGATGTGGATCGGCTCCGGCGTGATCGGCGGTATCGGTCTGGGCCTGGGGTACATCTCGCCAGTGTCGACCCTGATCAAGTGGTTCCCGGACAAGCGCGGCATGGCGACCGGCATGGCGATCATGGGCTTCGGCGGTGGCGCGATGGTCGGTGCGCCACTGGCGACCGCTCTGATGAGTCATTTCGCTTCGCCAACCGGTGTCGGCGTGTGGCAGAGCTTCGTGGCCATGGCGGCGATCTACTTCGTGTTCATGATCGGTGGCGCGCTGGCGTACCGCGTACCGCCAACCGGCTGGAAGCCTGAAGGCTGGACCGCGCCGGCGAAGAAAGCGTCGAACGCGATGATCACCCACCGTCACGTTCACGTGAATGTAGCGTGGAAAACCCCGCAATTCCGTCTGGTGTGGCTGGTGCTGTGCCTGAACGTGTCCGCCGGTATCGGCATCCTCGGCATGGCTTCGCCACTGTTGCAGGAAGTGTTCGGCGGCAAGCTGCTGGGTAACGATCTGCCGTTCGGTCAGCTGGACGCCGGTCAACTGGCTTCCATCGCTGCAATTGCGGCCGGTTTCACCGGTCTGCTGAGCCTGTTCAACATCGGCGGCCGTTTCTTCTGGGCCTCGTTCTCGGACTACCTGGGCCGCAAGAACACTTACTTCGTGTTCTTCGCACTGGGTTTTGCGCTGTACGCGCTGATCCCGAACCTCGGTCACCTGGGCAACGTTGCGCTGTTCGTGGCGGCGTTCTGCATCATCCTGTCGATGTACGGCGGTGGTTTCGCCACCGTTCCGGCGTATCTGGCCGACCTGTTCGGTACGCAAATGGTCGGCGCGATCCACGGTCGTCTGCTGACGGCCTGGGCTGCCGCTGGCGTGCTGGGTCCGGTGCTGGTGAACTACCTGCGTGAGTATCAGCTGAGCATCGGCGTTGAACGCGCCGCCGCTTACGACATCACCCTGTACATCCTCGCCGGCCTGCTGGTGCTGGGTTTCCTGTGCAACCTGCTGGTACGCCCGGTGGCCGACAAGTACTTCATGACCGACGCTGAACTGGCGGCCGAACAGGCGCTGGGCCACGACAAGGGTGCTGACGGCAGCACCGTGCTGGAGTGGAAAGCCGCGCCGGGCAGCAAGCCGTTGGCGATCGCTGCGTGGCTGGTGGTGGGGATTCCGTTGGCGTGGGGTGTGTGGGTGACCCTGCAGAAGACGGCGGTTCTGTTCCACTAAGTAGCCAAGCGCTGGCCTGAAAATCTTCAGGTCAGCGCCAAATCCTGTGGGAGCGAGCCTGCTCGCGATAGCGGTCTGACAGTCGACAGTGATGTTGAATGTACGACCCTCATCGCGAGCAGGCTCGCTCCCACAGTTGTTTTGGGCTGTCCGAAATGGCTTGTATGGACATGTCTATCCCCGACAGCGCGGGGTTCTATCCGTCAGTCATTCCACCTATCGTGTTTCTGTTTCGGCCCCGCGCCCCTATAATGGCTGCCTTTTTCGCCCAATGATTTTGCGGAGCTGGTGATGGCCGAACGTAAGGCGTCTGTCGAGCGCGACACTCTGGAAACCCAGATCAAAGCCTCGATCAACCTTGATGGCACCGGAAAGGCCCGATTCGATATCGGTGTTCCTTTTCTTGAGCACATGCTGGATCAGATCGCCCGTCACGGGCTGATCGACCTGGATATCCAATGCAAGGGCGATCTGCATATCGACGACCACCACACGGTGGAAGACGTCGGTATCACCCTCGGCCAGGCCTTCGCGCAAGCCATTGGCGACAAGAAAGGCATCCGTCGCTACGGCCACGCCTACGTGCCGCTCGATGAAGCGCTGTCGCGCGTGGTGATCGACTTCTCCGGCCGTCCGGGTCTGCAGATGCACGTGCCGTACACCCGCGCCACCGTTGGCGGCTTCGACGTCGACCTGTTCCAGGAATTCTTCCAGGGCTTCGTCAACCACGCGCTGGTCAGCCTGCACATCGACAACCTGCGCGGCACCAACACTCACCACCAGATCGAAACCGTGTTCAAGGCTTTCGGCCGCGCGTTGCGCATGGCCGTCGAGCTGGACGAGCGCATGGCCGGCCAGATGCCTTCGACCAAAGGCGTCCTGTAATGCAGACGGTTGCAGTTATCGATTACGGCATGGGCAACCTGCACTCGGTGGCCAAGGCTCTCGAGCATGTCGGTGCCGGCAAGGTGCTGATCACCAGCGATGCGGCAGTGATCCGCGAAGCTGACCGTGTGGTATTCCCCGGTGTCGGTGCGATTCGCGATTGCATGGCGGAGATCCGTCGCCTCGGTTTCGATTCGCTGGTACGTGAGGTCAGTCAGGACCGTCCGTTCCTCGGCATCTGCGTCGGCATGCAAGCCTTGCTCGACTCCAGCGAAGAAAACGACGGCGTCGACTGCATCGGCCTGTTCCCGGGCGCGGTGAAGTTCTTCGGCAAAGACCTGCATGAAGACGGCGAGCACCTGAAAGTCCCGCACATGGGCTGGAACGAAGTGAAGCAGGCGGTGGATCACCCGCTGTGGCACAACATTCCGGACCTGGCGCGTTTCTACTTCGTGCACAGCTACTACATCGCCGCCGGCAACGCGCGGCAGGTGGTCGGCAGCGGTCATTACGGCGTCGACTTCGCTGCGGCACTGGCCGAAGGTTCGCGTTTCGCCGTGCAGTTCCACCCGGAGAAGAGCCATACCCATGGCCTGCAATTGCTGCAGAACTTCGCGGCGTGGGACGGTCGCTGGTAAATGGCCGTCAAGAAATCCAAGCCGCCGATTCTGACCCTCACTCCCGAGCAGGAGAACGAGGCCAACCGCAAGATTCAGCGGTTCATGGAGGATCGTTTCGAACTGGACCTGGGTTCGTTCGAGGCGGCGGAAATTCTTGAGCTGTTTACCCGCGAAATTGCTCCGCACTATTACAACAGGGCGATTTTCGATGTGCAGACCCACCTCAAGGAGCGGTTTGAAAGCATCGAAAGCGACCTGTGGGCGCTCGAGAAAAACTGATTTCCGAGCCAAGCTGAACATTCAAATTTGAAGGTTTGCCAGATGCTGATTATTCCCGCTATCGATCTCAAAGACGGTGCCTGCGTACGTCTGCGCCAGGGCCGCATGGAAGATTCCACAGTGTTCTCCGATGACCCGGTGAGCATGGCTGCCAAGTGGGTGGAGGGCGGCTGCCGTCGTCTGCATCTGGTCGATCTGAACGGCGCTTTCGAAGGCCAGCCGGTCAACGGCGACGTGGTGACCGCGATCGCCAAGCGCTACCCGACCCTGCCGATCCAGATCGGCGGCGGCATCCGTTCGCTGGAAACCATCGAGCACTACGTCAAGGCGGGCGTCAGCTACGTGATCATCGGTACCAAAGCGGTGAAGGATCCGGCGTTCGTCGCTGAAGCCTGCCGCGCGTTCCCGGGCAAGATCATCGTCGGCCTCGACGCCAAAGACGGTTTTGTCGCCACCGATGGCTGGGCTGAAATCAGCACCGTGCAAGTCATCGACCTGGCCAGGCAGTTCGAAGCCGACGGCGTGTCCTCGATCGTTTATACCGACATCGCCAAAGACGGCATGATGCAGGGCTGCAACGTGCCGTTCACCGCTGCGCTGGCGGCTGCCACGAAGATCCCGGTGATCGCATCCGGCGGCATTCACAACCTGGGTGACATCAAGTCGCTGCTCGACGCCAAGGCACCGGGCATCATCGGTGCCATCACCGGCCGGGCGATTTACGAAGGCACTCTCGACGTCGCTGAAGCGCAAGCTTTCTGCGACTCGTACCAAGGCTGAGGACTGACCATGGCGCTGGCCAAACGCATCATCCCTTGCCTGGACGTGGACAACGGCCGGGTCGTCAAAGGTGTGAAGTTCGAAAACATCCGTGACGCCGGCGATCCGGTGGAAATCGCCCGTCGCTACGACGAGCAGGGTGCCGACGAGATTACCTTTCTCGACATCACCGCCAGCGTCGATGGCCGTGACACCACGCTGCACACCGTCGAGCGCATGGCCAGCCAGGTGTTCATCCCGCTGACCGTCGGCGGCGGCGTGCGGACCGTGCAGGATATCCGCAACCTGCTCAACGCCGGTGCGGACAAGGTGTCGATCAACACCGCTGCCGTATTCAACCCGGAATTCGTCGGCGAAGCGGCGCAGCATTTCGGCTCGCAATGCATCGTCGTCGCCATCGACGCGAAGAAGGTCTCCGGCCCGGGCGAAACCCCGCGCTGGGAGATCTTCACCCACGGCGGCCGCAAGCCGACCGGCCTCGACGCGGTCGAGTGGGCGAAAAAAATGGAAGGCCTGGGTGCCGGTGAAATCCTCCTGACCAGCATGGATCAGGACGGCATGAAAAACGGCTTCGACCTCGGTGTGACCCGCGCCATCAGCGATGCGCTGGGCATTCCGGTGATCGCTTCCGGTGGCGTCGGCAACCTGCAGCATCTGGCTGACGGCATCCTTGAAGGTCACGCCAGCGCGGTGCTGGCGGCGAGTATTTTCCACTTCGGCGAATACACCGTTCAGGAAGCCAAGGCTTACATGGCCCATCGCGGCATCGTAATGCGTTAAACATCCATACAGGCCAGTGGACAGTATGGCGTACCCAAGGCACTCTTGGGCACGCCATGGATTTCGGTAGCCCGACATGATCAAACGCCTGCTTCTCGCCCTCGCCAGTGCCTCCGTGTTGTTGATCAACAACGGCCACGCCGAAGAAAGTCCCGACACCGATCTGGTGCTCCTCACCGAAAACTTCCCGCCGTACAACATGGCGAAGAACGGCAAGAATTTCGCCCAGGACGAAAACATCAACGGCATCGCCACGGACATCGTGCGCGAGATGTTCAAGCGTGCCGGCATCACTTACAGCCTGACCCTGCGTTTCCCCTGGGAGCGGGTCTACAAGCTGGCACTGGAGAATCCCGGTTACGGTGCGTTCGTCATGGCGCGACTGCCGGACCGCGAAAAACTCTTCAAATGGGTCGGCCCGATCGGCCCGGACGACTGGGTCATGCTGGCCAAGGCCGACAGCAAGATCACTCTCGAAACCCTCAACGACGCGCGCAAATACAAGATTGGCGCCTACAAGGGCGATGCGATTGCCGAGACCCTGACCAAACAGGGGCTGAAGCCGGCAGTGGTGCTGCGCGATCAGGACAACGCCAGAAAACTGGTCAGCGGCCAGATCGACCTGTGGGCCACCGGCGACCCGGCCGGACGCTATCTGGCGCGCCAGGAAGGGGTAGCCGGGCTCAAAACCGTGTTGCGTTTCAACAGTGCCGAGCTTTATCTGGCGCTGAACAAGGACGTGCCGGACGAAGCCGTTGCCAAGCTTCAAGCCGCGCTCGATCAGATGCGCAAGGAAGGCGTGGTCGACGAAATCATGGGGCGCTATCTGTAGCAGTCGACGAGCCCGGCGACGATTGCGCAACAACGCCGGCGCCGCTCGTGATGGTTTCTGTCGATGGGTTTGCCGCCATGACAGGCATTGGGGTTGCTGTCTCGACGGCTTCTGGCGGGTATTCACTCATGACCAGGCGGGTGTCATCGGTGTAACCAAGCGGGACGGTGACTTCAGTGCCATCCTCCCGGACCAGCTCGTAGTGACTTTCCATCTGATACACCGCGACCGATTTGAGTTTCGCCGCCATGGCGATGACGACCCGAGAGCCTGATTCGCTCCACTCGCTGGAGGACGTTTCGGTGTGAGTGAAATCCCGCGGCAGGCACGCCGAGAACTTTGTTGCCCGGATATCACTGGGCATCGCAGCCGGCCAGGCCTTGGTGAATTCCACGGCGGTATGGCGATTGAATAGCCGCATGGCCGCTGCATTTTGCGCCCTTGGCGCTTTCCATTTGATCGACTGAGCCTGCTCCGTGGCATTTCGGCCGTACCCGACCAGCACATATTGGTCGGTTCTTTTCAGATCGTAGTAACGCGAATGGTGAAATCCATCATTGGGTTGAGCGTAATCCCTGACTGCAAACCACGGCAGGCGGGCAGTCTGCGTGACCCTCGCCACTGCACTTTCGGGATTCATGTGTGCAGTCAGTACCGGAGCTTCTGCAGGTACGCTGACTTGAACCGGAATCGGTATCCGTAATGCATACGCGAAAGGGCCGGTTGCCGGTTTGTTGTGGCTCGGGGCGCCGATGAAGGTGCCGGGCGCAAAGCAGATTTCGCCCGCCGCGGCGGTCGGGGGATCAATGCTCCAGGCGCTGAAGTTCAGCTTTGCACCACTGCCTTTGTCATCCCAGAGCAGATCGCCGAGGTCGGCAGCAACGACCAGATCGGCCCTGACGCAACGGATGGCGTTGAGTGAGGGTTTGCCGTGATCGCTGGAGCAGGTCATACCCAGCGCGACATAGCCTTGCGGCGCGATCGGGCGCCAGATCGAAGTGCGCGTCGCGGCTCCCGATCCGGATTCTTTCCAGACAAGTTCGAAGTCGGTGGGGCGGCTGAGTGCTTTGCCCCTGATGTTACCGTCGTCTTGTAACGTTGCCTCGCAGACCACTGCGGCGACAATTTCTCCGTTGATGGAGGTGGTGTTGGGGATGAGGATGTCTCCCAGCGGAAAGTATCCCGGCAGAAGATCGGGGGCCGGCGCAGGGCGCCAGAAGGTGGCGGGCCTGGCCCGTGTGCCGTTGCTGTTCCAGATACGGTTGAATTCGCTGGTGAAGTTGATCAGCAGGTTGTCGAGCCTGATCGGCTCCATTGGCCTGTCTCGCAATGAAGCATTGTCGTTGGTAGTCATAGTCAATCCTGATAATTGAATGGCAGCTCGAAAGAGTTGCGACCTGTGGCAGGTCTGACTATCCGGAAAGAGGGCAGGCGTCAGGCGGTAACTATTTATGGGCGTGTGTCGGTTTGTTACCGATAAATCCCGTCTTTGCCATGCGCGGCCGTGGCGCGATTGCTGCGCACACTGATCATCTGCTTGATGTCGATCCACTCGATGCCTTGGGCTTTCAGCTTCGGCAGTTCCCGCTCCAGCACTGCCAGCGTCTGTGGATAAGGGTGCCCGATCATCACGGCCGAACCCTGTTTGTGCGCCAGACTGATCGCTGTCTGCAATTGAGTCAGGATCGCCGCTTCTGTGCGCTCGTCATCGAGAAACACATCCCGCGAAACACTCGCCAGATCGATCTTTTGCGCTTGCTGCGCTGCCACAGTCTGCGCGCTGGTGCGGCTGTCGACGAAGAACTTGTGGCGGCGCTGCAACTCGCCCATCAACCACGCCATGGCCACCGGCTGTGCGGTCATGCGACTGCCCATGTGGTTGTTGATACCGGCGGTGTAGGGGACCATTTTGAACGCGGCATTCAGCCGTTTTTCGAGTTCTTCGATGGGCAGTTCGGGATGCCAGGCGAACGGGCCGGTGGCCGGGTCCATCGGCATGTGCAGGATCACGACCTTGCCGGCGCGATGGGCTTCGCGGGCGAATTCGGTGGCGTGCGGGGTGTCGGGCATGATCGCTGTGGTGACCGGGCCGGGCAGGGCCAGCACGCGGCGATCCCGGGGCAGGTTCTGCCCCAGGTCGTCGATGATCAGCGTCAGGTAGGCTTTTTGAGGTGTGGGTCTGGCAGGTTCTGCGTAGGCAGCACCCGCCAGACAGCACAGCAGGACAAAGAGGAAACGCAAAGACATCCTCAACGGCCGGACGTGATGCTCAGGCCTTTGAGCAGGCTCAGGGCCTGGGCCAACTGGTAATCGTCATCCTGCGGCATCGCCTTGGCCTTGCCGCCGGAGCCGGTCGGTTTGTCCGCGCCGCCGTTGCCGTTGCCCAGATGACCTTGCAGGTCGGCTTCCTTGAAGTAGTCGCTGTCCGCCTCGTTGGTGATCTTGGCGCGGCGCACTTCGATGTCCGGGACGATGCCCTGGGCCTGGATCGAGCGGCCGTTCGGCGTGAAGTACAGCGCCGTGGTGATCTTCAGCGCGCGGTCGTTGTTCAGCGGCAGCACGGTCTGCACCGAGCCCTTGCCGAAACTGGTGGTACCCATGACCACGGCGCGTTTCTGATCCTGCAGGGCGCCGGCGACGATTTCCGAAGCCGAGGCACTGCCACCGTTGATCAGCACGACCATCGGCACCGCTTCGCTTTCGTCCTTGCCGGTGGCGGAGAAGCGCAGTTCGGAATTGGCGATTCGGCCCTTGGTGTAGACGATCAGGCCTTTGGTGATGAAGTGATCGACCACTTCCACCGCCGCTTGCAGCACACCACCCGGGTTGTTGCGCAGGTCGAGGATGATGCCGTTGAGCTTCTTGCCGTTGTCCTTGCGCAGCTTGGCCAGGGCCTTGGAGACCTCCTCGCCGGTCTTGACCTGGAACTGGGTGATGCGGATCAGGCCGTAACCCGATTCCAGCAGTTGCGCCTTGACGCTCTTCACCTGAATCACCGCGCGGGCCAGGGTCACGTCGAACGGCGTGCCGCCGTCGCGCACCAGGGTCAGGGTGATCTTCTGGCCGATCTTGCCGCGCATCTTGTCCACGGCTTCGGTCATGGTCTGGCCGCGGGTCGGCGCCCCGTTGATCTTGACGATGAAGTCGCCGGCCTGGATGCCGGCCTTCGACGCCGGGGTGTCGTCGATTGGCGACACGACCTTGATGAAGCCGTCTTCGGCGCCGACCTCGATGCCCAGACCACCGAACTCACCGCTGGTGCTTTCCTGCAACTCGGCGAAGTCTTCAGGGCCGAGGTAGGCGGAGTGCGGATCGAGGTTGCTGAGCATGCCCTTGATCGCGTTTTCCAGCAGGGTCTTGTCGTCCACCGGTTCGACGTAGGCGGCCTTGATCCGGTCCATGACCTCGGCAAAGGTGCGCAGCTCTTCCAGCGGCAACGGCGCCTTGGAAGTCGCGGCAGTACCTGCCGGAGCGACGGCCGGAGCCGGTTGAGCGGCGAACGCCAGAGGCGCGCCGATCACCAGGGCGATCGTCAGGGCCAGCGAGGTAAGGCGGGACAAATGCAGCATGTCGAACGAACTCCTGAATTAGATGGCGTGCTTATCCTTGCGCACGGCACCATTGCGCCGGATCACTCGGGTGACCCTGCTGACGAATTGCGAAATACAGCGCTGGTGTGTCCTGGCCGCCACTGTTACCCACAGTGGAGATGGACTCACCGGCTTTTACCACGTCACCCGCAGACTTCAGCAGCGTCTGGTTGTGACCGTAAAGACTCAGAAAACCGTTGCCATGATCGAGAATCACCAGCAACCCGGCACCACGCAGCCAGTCGGCAAACACCACGCGCCCGCCGTGTACGGCATGCACCTGGCTGCCGGCGGAGGCGCTGATCATCACGCCGTCCCATTTGGTACGGGCATCGTCACCACGGGTTTCACCGAAGCGTGCCAGCAGTCGACCATCAACCGGCCATGGAAGTTTTCCCCGACTTGATGCAAAAGGGCCACCGAAGGTCTCGCCGCCGCTGGATACCAGGGCGCCGGGTGTCGATCTGACCGGTTTGCGTGGGGCGTCGGAGTTTTCCGCCTCGGCCTCACGCAAGCGCTTTTTTTCGGCTTCCTGCTGGGCGATGAGCGCTTTCTGCCGCGCTTCTTCTGCCTCGCGAGCCTGGCGGGCCAGGGTTTCTTCAATGGTTTTAAGGACTTTAGACAGATCTGCCTGATCCTGCTCGCGGGCGGCCAGTTTCTGGTCTCGGGCTTTCACGTCGTCATTGAGCTTGGCAAGGGCCTGCTGGCGCTCCTTGCGGACCTTGTCGAGCGCTTCGCGCCGAGTGTCGAGATCGTTTTGCTGTACCAGCAGCTGTGCTTGCTGCAAGCCGATGTCCTTTTCGACATTGGCCAGTTGGCGCAGGGTTTCGTTGAAGCTTTTAAGCTGCTCCAGGCGAGCCTGGCTCAGGTAGTCGTAATAGGTGAGGGTGCGGGCGAATTTCTCGGGATTCTGCTGGTTGAGCAGCAGTTTGAGGTATTCCTGGCGACCGTTCTGGTAGGCGGCGCGGGCCTGGATGGCGATCAGTCGCTGCTGTTCAGTGCGCGCGCTCTGGAGTTTTTTTTTCTCCGCATCGAGCCGCTGCAGCTCGGACTCGCTCTTCTTGAGCTCTTTCTGCAGGGCTTCGACCTGCTTCTCGAGCTTGCCCATCTCGGTTTCGGTGCCCTTGAGCTCCTTTTGTACCCCGGATTTTTCCTCCTGGAGCTTGCCCAGCAGTTTTTTCAGCTCGGCAATGTCCTGGCGCGTGGCGTCCAGTTGCTGTTGGGTTTGCGCGCGCTCATCCGCGAAGGCCGGTTGGAGCAGGCATGTCAGAGCGAGGGCGATCAGGACGCGAAGCATAGAGGCGGGCGGCACCAGGGTAAGGGACGGCCTAGTATGCCCGCCCGACGCGGCAAAAAAAACGCCTCAAAGCCAACTGCTTTGAGGCGTTCGTCATAAAAAGCCGTTTCAGGCTGATTACAGGGCGTTTTTGATATCAGACCAGAATCGAAGTGCCAGTCATTTCCGCCGGTTTTTCCAGGCCCAACAGTTTCAGCATGGTCGGCGCCACGTCCGCCAGCACGCCGCCTTCGCGGACTTTCAGGTCACGCTTGCCGACATAGATGAACGGCACCGGTTCGGTGGTGTGCGCGGTGTGCGCCTGGCCGGTGGATTCGTCGGCCATCTGCTCGACGTTGCCGTGGTCGGCGGTGATCAGTGCTTCGCCGCCGACCTTTTCCAGTGCCTCGACGATGCGGCCGACGCAGGTGTCCAGGCATTCCACGGCTTTCACAGCGGCTTCGAACACGCCGCTGTGGCCGACCATGTCGCCGTTGGCGTAGTTGACCACGATCACGTCGTAGCGCTGGTTCTCGATGGCCTCGACGATGCGATCGGTGACTTCCGGTGCGCTCATTTCCGGCTGCAAGTCATAGGTGGCGACTTTCGGCGACGGGATCAGGATGCGTTCTTCGCCCGGGAACGGCTCTTCGCGACCGCCGGAGAAGAAGAAGGTCACGTGGGCGTACTTCTCGGTTTCGGCGATGCGCAGCTGGGTCTTGCCGTTTTTCGCCAGATAGTCGCCGAGCACGTTTTCCAGGCTGCCGGGGGCAAAGGCTGCGGGTGCCGGGATGCTGGCGGCGTACTGGGTCAGGCCCACGTACTGCACTTTTGGCTGGCGTGCGCGCTCGAATTCCTTGAAGCCGTCTTCGACAAATACGCGGCTCAGCTCGCGGGCGCGGTCGGCGCGGAAGTTCATGAACACCACGGCGTCGCCGTCTTCGACTTTTACCGGCTCGCCGATGCTGGTGGCCTTGACGAACTCGTCGCTCTCGCCACGGGCATAAGCGGCTTCCAGACCTTCCTGGGCGGTGGCGGCGTTGAATTCGCCCTTGCCGTCAACGATCAGATTGTAGGCCTGGGCCACGCGATCCCAGCGGTTGTCGCGGTCCATGGCGTAATAGCGGCCGATCAGGCTGGCGATGCGTCCCTTGCCGAGGGCCTGGAAGGTCGCGTCGAGCAGTTCGATCGACGAGGCGGCGCTTTTCGGCGGCGTGTCACGGCCGTCGAGGAAGGCGTGCAGGTAGATCTTTTCGGCGCCGCGCTTGAAGGCCAGTTCGGCCATGGCGATCAGGTGATCCTGGTGGCTGTGAACGCCGCCATCCGACAGCAGGCCCATGAAGTGCACGGCCTTGCCGGCGGCCACGGCCTTGTCCACGGCGGCGCAGATGGTCGGGTTCTCGAAGAACTCGCCGTCGCGGATCGCTTTGGTCACACGGGTGAAGTCCTGATACACCACGCGGCCGGCGCCGAGGTTCATGTGGCCGACTTCAGAGTTGCCCATCTGGCCGTCCGGCAGACCGACGTCCATGCCGCTGCCCGAGATCAAGCCATTCGGCACGGTGGCCCACAGGCGATCCAGCACAGGCTTTTTGGCCGCATAGACGGCGTTGGATTCGGGGCTGTCGCTGTGACCGAAGCCGTCGAGAATCATCAGGACCAAAGGTTTAGGCGTGGTAGTCATGGAATCCACTCGTGGCTAATAAGAAGAGGGCGATGGAAAAGGGAGTTGGAGTTTAAAGCGAAGTTCCGGCGGCGTCACCGCCGGACGGGGTTTGGCCGACCATAGTGGCTGTGTATACTGGCCGACATTTTAACGCCCTGGAACCTCCTTCGATGGTTGCTCACCTGATTGAATTTGCCACTAACCACTACATTCTTGTCGGTATCTTCGTCGTACTGCTGGCTTTGCTGCTGGCGCATACGGTGCAGGGCGGCGGTAAAAGCCTGAGCACGGGCGAGCTGACCGCACTGGTCAACAAGGAAGCCGGCGTGGTGGTGGACATCCGTCCGAGCAAGGATTACGCCGCCGGTCACATCGTTGGCGCGGTGAACATTCCCCAGGACAAACTGGCCGCCCGCATCGGCGAGCTGGAAAAACACAAGGCCAAGACCATCATTCTGGTCGACGCCCTGGGCCAGACCGCCGGCACCCATGCCCGCGAGCTGATGAAGGCCGGCTTCACCGCCGCCAAGCTGTCCGGCGGGATTTCCAGCTGGAAAGGCGACAACCTGCCGTTGGTGAAGTGACATGAGCGACGTCATCGTCTACTCCAGCGATTACTGCCCTTACTGCTCGCGTGCCAAGTACCTGCTCGCGAACAAAGGCGTGGCCTTCGAAGAGATCAAGGTCGATGGCAAGCCGCAGGTGCGCGCCGCCATGGCCCAGAAGGCCGGACGCACGTCCGTGCCGCAGATCTGGATCGGCGACACCCACGTCGGCGGATGTGATGATTTGTATGCCCTGGAGCGCGCCGGCAAGCTCGACGCGCTGCTCAAGGCCTGACCTGCTGCACACGTAAAGAACCCTAAAAGACCCAAGATCAGAAAGGATCTGAGATGACTGACCAACAGAACACTGCAGCCAGCGAAGAAGAAACCGCACCGCAATTCTCCTTGCAGCGCATCTACGTACGCGACCTGTCCTTCGAAGCCCCGAAAAGCCCGGCGATCTTCCGCCAGCAGTGGGACCCGGCGGTCGCTCTGGATCTGAACACCCGCCAGAAAGCCCTGGAAGGTGATTTCTACGAAGTCGTGCTGACCCTGTCCGTCACCGTGAAAAACGGTGAAGAAGTGGCCTTCATCGCTGAAGTGCAACAGGCCGGTATCTTCCTGATCAAAAACCTGGACGCGGCTTCCATGAGCCACACCCTGGGTGCGTTCTGCCCGAACATCCTGTTCCCGTACGCTCGCGAAACCCTGGACAGCCTGGTGACCCGTGGTTCGTTCCCGGCCCTGATGCTGGCCCCGGTGAACTTCGACGCCCTGTACGCGCAAGAGCTGCAGCGCATGCAGGAATCCGGCGAGACCCCGACCGTTCAGTAAATGATCTGAGCGTTGACGCAAGTCCAATGTGGGAGCGGGCTTGCTCGCGAAAGCGGTGTGTCAGGTGGCATAAATGTCATCTGATGCGGCCCCTTCGCGAGCAAGCCCGCTCCCACATTTGTTATGCGGTGTTATTTGAAGTCGTTCTGCCGCCACGCTTCGTAAACGGCCACTGCCACGGTGTTGGACAGGTTCAGGCTGCGGCATCCTTCGCGCATCGGCAGGCGCAGGCGCTGTTCGCCGGGCAGGGCGTCGAGCACTTCCGGCGGCAGGCCACGGCTTTCCGGGCCGAAGATGAATGCATCGCCGGGGACGAACGCGGCATCGTGAAACGGCCGCGAACCCTTGGTGGTGAAGGCGAACAGCCGTGGATGACCGAGGCTTTCCAGGCAACTGGCGAGGTCGGCATGACGCTGCAAGGTGGCATACTCGTGGTAGTCGAGACCGGCGCGGCGCAAGCGCTTGTCGTCCATCTCGAAGCCCAGCGGTTCGATCAAATGCAGGTGGCAGCCGCTGTTGGCGCACAGCCTGATAACGTTGCCGGTGTTCGGCGGAATTTCCGGTTGAAAAAGGATGACGTGAAACATGCACGGCTCCGAAGGTAAAGATGACGCGCATTCTACGCCGCAAGCGGATCCGCGTTCGAAACTATTCCCGCGGGTGATGGCCTCACTGGCGATCGTCGGTGTGATGGTCGGGATGATGATCGGCCGTTTGACCACGCCTGACCCAACCGTCTTGCAGCAGGTCGAGGTGATCGATGGCGGGCTGGCGGTCTGGTTCAACAACGAGCCGAAGCTGCATGGCGAGATCGTCGATGGCAGCGTTGCGCTGTTGTTCGAGGCCGAAGGCCAGGCGCAGAAAGGTCAGCTCAAGTTCAACGGCAAGGACGTGAACTGGCGGACGCGGTTGAGTGACGGGGGATTGTTGCTGACGCTGGTGGCGGCGCGGCCGCTGCAGGGCGACTGGGCCGGCCAGGCGGTCGATGACCGCTGGCGGCTGGAGATCCATCTCCGGGAGCAATAAAAGAGGGAATCCCCGGCCTGCCTGTACCAAGGTTCCCGAAACGGGCGGGCTCATCGCATCGCGTTCTGAGCCAGTGTAAAGAAGGAACCCCTGACCTGCCTGTATCAAGGGCCCCAAAAGGGTGGACTCGATGAGTCCGGTGTAAAGAGGGGAATCCCCGGCCTGCCTGTACCAAGGCCCCCGAAAGGGTGGGTGAATCGAATCACCTGATGGAGTTATTGCAGGGGGCGTGCCAGTTTTTCTCGTTTTGATACAAAAAAGCCCGATACAACGACGAAGGCCCCGTAATACGGGGCCTTCGTCTTTTCACAGGATAGGATTTTCAGCTGTTTACAGTGCAAGCCTGGGCCAATGACCGTGCCCGATTAAGGGTCACGGTGCCTTGCAGCGGTGCAGGCTGGCACTGAATCTCAGCCTTCATCACCCTCATCGTCATCCCCGCCATCGACCTTCATGCCGAGTTCCTTGATCTTGCGGGTCAGGGTGTTCCGGCCCCAGCCCAGCAGCACGGCAGCGTCGCGACGACGCCCGGCGGTGTGCTTCAGAGCCGTTTCGATCATGATTCGCTCGAACGCCGGCACCGCGCTGTCGAGCAGGCTCGACTGCCCGCGTGCCAGGGCCTGATCGGCCCATTGGCGCAGCGCCTGTTCCCAGTTGGTCACCGGCGCCGAGTCCTGCGGCAGGCTCAGCAGTTCCGGCGGCAGGTCGCTGATATGCACCTCGCGCCCGGACGCCATCACGGTGATCCAGCGGCAGGTGTTTTCCAGCTGCCGCACGTTGCCCGGCCAAGGCAGGTTCTTCAGGTATTCCTCGGTCTCGCTTTTCAGCAGCTTCGGCTCCACCGCCAGTTCTTGCGCGGCGCGGCTGAGGAAGTGCTTGGCCAGGGTCGGGATGTCTTCGCGACGGTCCGACAGACGCGGGATGTGGATGCGGATCACGTTGAGGCGGTGGAACAAGTCCTCACGGAATTTCCCGGCGTGAACCAGGGTTTCCAGATTCTGGTGGGTCGCCGCGATGATCCGCACATCGACTTTGACCGGCACGTGCCCGCCAACGCGATAGAACTCGCCATCGGCCAGCACCCGCAGCAGGCGAGTCTGGGTGTCCGCCGGCATGTCGCCGATTTCATCGAGGAACAGCGTGCCGCCGTCGGCCTGTTCGAAACGGCCACGACGCAGGTTGGCCGCACCGGTGAACGCGCCTTTTTCGTGGCCGAACAGTTCGGATTCCATCAGGTCTTTCGGGATCGCCGCCATGTTCAGCGCGATGAACGGCGAGGCCGCGCGCGGGCTGTGGCGGTGCAGGGCGTGGGCCACCAGTTCTTTGCCGGTGCCGGATTCGCCGTTGATCAGCACGGTGATGTTGGAGTGGCTCAAGCGCCCGATGGCGCGAAACACTTCCTGCATCGCCGGCGCTTCGCCGATGATTTCCGGGGTGCGGGTCAGGGTCGGGGCGACTTCCAGGCCTTGTTGTTCCTGGGCGTGCTGATTGGCGCGTTTGACCAGCGATACCGCTTCGTCAACGTCGAACGGCTTGGGCAGGTATTCGAACGCGCCACCCTGATAGGAGGCGACAGCGCTGTCCAGATCGGAATGAGCGGTCATGATGATCACCGGCAGCCGCGGGTGCTGCTCGCGGATCCGTGCCAGCAGGTCCAGGCCACTGGCGCCGGGCATGCGGATGTCGGAGATGATCACGTCCGGCTGTTGGCGCGCGAGGCGGCTCATCACGCCATCGGCGCTGTCGAAGCTCTGGGTGGTCATGCCTTCCTGTTGCAGGGCTTTTTCCAGAACCCAACGGATAGAACGGTCGTCATCGACGATCCACACGGTTTCACTACGGCTCATGTCGATGTGGCTCCTTGTTCCAGTGGCAGAAAGATCGAGAACGTGGTGTGGCCTGGATGGCTGTCACACTCGATCAGGCCCTGGTGCTGGCTGATGATGTTCTGGGTGATGGCCAGGCCGAGCCCGGTACCGTCCGGACGGCCGCTGACCATGGGAAAGAAGATGGTTTCCTGCAGTTCCGCCGGAATGCCCGGACCGTTGTCGATGATCTCGATCTTGGTCACCAGGCGATGACGGACGTGGCCGATGGTGAACTGGCGCATGGCGCGGGTGCGCAGGCTGATGCGGCCCAGGCGCAGCTCGTTCTGGCTGCTGATGGCCTGCATCGCGTTGCGCACGATGTTCAGCACCGCCTGAATCATTTGTTCGCGGTCGATCAGGACATCGGGGATGCTCGGGTCGTAATCGCGCACCAGTGTGATGCAGCCCTGGCTTTCGGCCTCGACCAGTTGGCAGACGCGCTCCAGCACTTCGTGGACGTTGCACAGGGCCAGCGACGGCAGTTTGTTCGAACCGAGCATGCGGTCGACCAGATTGCGCAGGCGGTCGGCCTCTTCGATGATCACGTTGGTGTAGTCGCGCAGGCTGTCTTCCGGCAGTTCCCGGGCCAGCAGTTGCGCGGCGCCACGGATGCCGCCCAGCGGATTCTTGATTTCGTGGGCCAGGCCGCGCACCAGCATCTTGCTGGTTTCCTGCTTCGACAACTGGGCCTCTTCCTTGGTGATCCGTAGCAGACGGTCACGGGGATGGACTTCCAGCAGGAGCAGGGTCGCGCCGTTGCTGAGGATCGGCGTTACCGCGTAATCCACGGTCAGGGTCTGGCCGGTGAGGGCGGTGAGCATCGCTTCGCGCTTGGTGAACGGGTGCGCCTGCTCCACCGCCTGACGCAACGAGTTGAGCGCCTCGGTGGACTCGGTGAACAGCTCGCTGATGAACTGCCCATGGCTGCGCTGACCGCTGATGGCCAGCAGCATCTCCGCCGCCGGGTTCATGTACTCGAGGCGCAATTCGCTGTCGAGCAGGATGGTGGCGGTGGTCAGGTTGTCGAGTAGCAAGCGATGCAGTGCGTCACTGATGGTCATGAGGACCTCTTTTGGAGCATGGCGCGCGCAGGGATACAGCGCTGATGCGAGGAAAATGCAAAAACCAAACCAAGGCTCCGAAAAGAAGCGTTCAACCCCTGAAACGGGCGTTTGACGCTCGTTTGCGTGGCAGTCAAACCGCTCTCGCGGGTACTTTCGAACCAAAATGGGTTGGAATGTGAGTACGGTGCAGCGTATTGCACCAATATAGTGCGCAAAGCTGAACGGCGTCAGAAGAAACGCAGGAAAGGATTTTTCGGTTCGGCGGGTTTGTCTTTCAGCGGGCATTCCGGGCGCACGCCGTAGTCGGCGCTGACGCACGGTTTGACCTGACGCTTCTGTGCCAGGGAAATGCGCTGCATGTGGAACGGCTGGTTGGCGGTTTTCTCCACCGTTCGACCCTGAGCATCGAGGATCTCCACCGACAGGTTGTGGCTGCCACGATCGATGTTGCTCAGCGGGAACACCGGGCTCAGGCCGGGTTCGCCGACGGCCTGGCCATCCAGCAGCAGGCGATACCGATGACCTTTTTGCAGGCCCGGCTCGCTGGTGACGCTGACGATCAGTTCGCCGGCGCTGCTGCGAATGGTCGCGTCCGGCTCGGGGATCAGCACCCGCAGCATGTCGTAGTGGAACAGCGGCGGCTCTGCTGATTTTTTCGACGGCGTGACCGGTGCAGCGGCGGTCGGATTCGAGGCCATCCGATTGCTGTTAGCCAGCGGCACACGCTTGGCGTTGCCCCGTGGTTGATCGGTGTAGACCCGATTGCCCTGTGCGTCGACGTAAGTGAACACCTCGGCCGATGCGCCAGACGCGATCAGCGACAGGCACAAGGCAATCAATCCCCGTGTCATGGCTTGTGCACCCGCTGCACGGTGAACACCACCGCAGGACTCTGCTGAATGATCGCCTCGCCATTGATTACCTGCACCGCGAGCCGATGCTCGCCCCGGTCAACGTTCACCAGTTGCAGGATCGGCACATTGCTCGGTTGGCCATAAGGCGCGTCGTCCAGCAGCAGGCGCAATTGATGCGGCGGTTGCAGGCGCGGCTTGATCAGCACGCTGACCGTGAAGGTGCCGTTGTTGGCGCGCAGTGCCTCTTCGGTGGGCAGGCCGGTCAGCTCAAGCACTTCATAGGCATTGCGTGCTGGCGCAGGGCTGGGGGTGTCTGAAGAGGGTGGGCTCGGTGCCTGGGGCTGAACGCTGTTGAGCGGCGGCAACTCCACCGGCTGCGCCTGCACGCCGTCCGGCGCGTGATCGCTGTACACCGTGTTGCCGCTGGCATCGGTGTACTTGTAGATCTGCACGGCAGCGGGCAGGGCGATCAGCAGCAAAATACAGAGAAGGGTGCGACCCATGAAATCGACCGGAAACGAAAACGATGGGTTGCAGCATAGGCCAGTCGCGGCGGTTGGCCCAACTTGCTGCACATCCAGAAATGTATTCAAGCACCACAGGGTGGTGCATCGCCAACAAATTCCGGCCAATAAAAAAGGCCTCCCGAAGGAGGCCTCTCTTTTGTCACGCCGCGTAGCGCGGCGCTACCGGATCAGCAGCTGTAGTACAGCTCATATTCCAGTGGGTGTACGAAGGTGCGGACCTTGATTTCTTCTTCGGATTTCAGCGCGATGTAAGCGTCGATGAAGTCGTCGGAGAACACGCCGCCCTTGGTCAGGAACGCACGGCCCTTGTCCAGCTCTTCCAGGGCTTCTTTCAGGCTGCCGCAAACTTGCGGGATCTCTTTCGCCTCTTCAGGCGGCAGGTCGTACAGGTTCTTGTCGGCAGCATCGCCTGGGTGGATCTTGTTCTGGATACCGTCCAGACCTGCCATCAGCAGCGCTGCGAAAGCCAGGTACGGGTTGGCAGCCGGATCCGGGAAGCGGGCTTCGATACGACGGCCTTTAGGGCTGTTGACGTAAGGAATACGGATCGAGGCGGAACGGTTGCGAGCCGAGTAGGCCAGCATCACTGGAGCTTCGAAGCCTGGCACCAGACGCTTGTAGGAGTTGGTGGCCGGGTTGGTGAAGCCGTTCAGGGCCTTACCGTGCTTGATGATGCCGCCGATGAAGTACAGGGCGGTGTCGGACAGGCCGGCATAACCTTCACCCGCGAAGGTGTTCTTGCCATCTTTGGAGATGGACATGTGAACGTGCATGCCCGAACCGTTGTCGCCGTACAGAGGCTTCGGCATGAAGGTCGCGGTGCGGCCGTAGGCGTCGGCAACGTTGTGCACAACGTACTTCAGGGTCTGGGTTTCGTCGGCTTTCTTCACCAGGGTGTTGAACTTGACGCCGATTTCGTTCTGGCCGGCAGTTGCCACTTCGTGGTGGTGAACTTCAACGGTCAGGCCCATTTCTTCCAGTGCGTTGCACATGGAGGTACGGATTTCGTGGTCGTGGTCGAACGGCGGAACCGGGAAGTAGCCGCCTTTCACGCCTGGACGGTGGCCTTTGTTGCCGCCTTCCACGTCCTGGTCGGACATCCACGAGCCTTGCTCGGAGTAGATCTTGAACATGGAGCCGGAGATGTCGGACTTGAACTTCACTTCGTCGAAGATGAAGAACTCAGGCTCTGGACCGGCGAATACGGTGTCACCGATACCGGTGGTCTTCAGGTATTCCTCGGCGCGGCGGGCGATGGCGCGCGGGTCGCGATCGTAACCTTGCATGGTCGAAGGTTCGATGATGTCGCAGACCAGGATCAGGGTCGGCTCTTCGGTGAACGGGTCCAGAACGGCGGTTTCGTCGTCCGGCAGCAGGATCATGTCGGAGGCTTCGATGCCTTTCCAGCCAGCGATGGAGGAACCGTCGAACATCTTGCCAACTTCGAAGAAGTCGTCTTCCAGCGCATCGCGAGCCGGCATGGTCACGTGGTGCTGAGTGCCTTTGGTGTCCGTGAAGCGCAGATCAATCCACTTGACGTCATGATCTTTGATGAGTTGAACCGACTTCGACATAGTGTCCTCCGGGTGAATTAGGGCGGGTAGTGGATGCCCTTAATAGTGGTGATGCCGGCGCGAATACTCTGCCAAGGCAACCTGCCTCACAAGGGAGCAAATTGCATGCCAGTGCCCCAGCATGGGTTTTTTGCCCCAAATTCACGCTTCTAAAGGTCGAAAGCGCCTTAAAGGCGAAAATCTCGCCCTTTAATGTAGCGCTCAAATCGAAAAATGATCCGTTTTGGTGCGCGCAAAACCTTCTGCACATTAACTGGTTAAACCTTGAGCAATTTCCGCTATAATCCGCGCCCCCCTTTTTCGGCTGGCCCTGCGCGCGCTGTTTTCATGAAACTAATCGTAAAAGTCTTCCCCGAGATCACCATCAAAAGCCGACCTGTCCGGACGAAATTCATCCGCCAGCTGGCCAAGAACATCCGCACCGTGCTCCGCGACCTGGACCCGGCCGTGGTGGTGAACGGTGTGTGGGACAATCTCGAACTGGAAACCCGCGTCACCGACCCCAAAGCCCTGAAAGAGATGGGCGAGCGCCTGACCTGCATGCCGGGCATCGCGCACTTTCTGCAGATCGACGAGTACCCGCTGGGCGACTTCGACGACATCACCGAAAAGTGCAAGCAGCACTACGGCGATGCGCTGGCCGGGAAGATTTTCTCGGTGCGCTGCAAGCGTGCGGGCAAGCATGCGTTCAGCTCGATGGACGTCGAAAAATACGTCGGCAGCAAGCTGCGCCGTGAGTGCGGTGCCGCCGGAATCGACCTGAAAGCGCCTGAAATCGAAGTCCGCATCGAAGTTCGCGACAAACGGTTGTTCGTGATTCACAGCCAGCACAATGGCATCGGCGGCTACCCGCTCGGTGCGCTGGAGCAGACGCTGGTATTGATGTCCGGCGGCTTTGACTCGACGGTGGCCGCGTACCAGATCCTTCGTCGCGGCCTGATGACGCACTTTTGCTTCTTCAATCTGGGCGGTCGTGCCCACGAATTGGGCGTAATGGAAGTCGCGCATTTCATCTGGAAGAAGTACGGCAGCTCGCAACGCGTGCTATTTGTCAGTGTTCCGTTCGAAGAAGTCTTGGGCGAAATTCTCGGCAAGGTCGACGACAGTCATATGGGCGTCGTATTGAAGCGTATGATGTTGCGCGCAGCGTCGAGCATTGCCGAACGCCTGCACATCGATGCGCTGGTCACCGGCGAAGCGATTTCCCAGGTGTCGAGCCAGACGCTGCCGAACCTGTCGGTCATCGATTGCGTCACCGACAAACTGGTCCTGCGGCCGCTGATCGTCGCCCACAAGCAGGACATCATCGACACGGCCGACCAGATCGGTACCGGTGATTTCGCCCGGCACATGCCGGAATACTGCGGCGTCATCTCGGTCAACCCGAAGACCGCCGCCAAGCGTGGCCGGGTCGAGCACGAAGAGCAGGAATTCGACATGGCGGTGCTTGAGCGTGCGCTCGCAAACGCCAGACTGGTGCCGATCGATCGGGTGATCGACGAATTGGGCCAGGATTTGCAGATCGAAGAAGTCAGCGAAGCGCTGGCCGGTCAGATCGTCATCGACATCCGCCACCCGGATGCCGCCGAGGATGACCCGCTGGAGCTCGCCGGCATAGAGGTACAGACGATGCCGTTCTACGCAGTGAACGCTCGTTTCAAGGAACTGGACCCTACTCGCCAGTACCTGCTGTATTGCGACAAAGGCGTGATGAGTCGCCTGCATGCCCACCATTTGCTCAGTGAGGGGCATGCCAATGTGCGCGTTTATCGACCGAGCTAAGTGCCCGGGGCTGTTTGCCTGTGGCCTGCGTCACCGGCCCCCCGACACCGCCGTCAAGCTGTAACGGCCATGCCGGACACTACTGTCAATCGCTGCCAAGACTTGTCAGCAAACCGAATCCTCTGATCGAGATACACAAGTGATCGAAAATCTACGCAACATCGCCATCATTGCCCACGTTGACCATGGTAAGACCACCCTGGTAGACAAACTCCTGCGTCAATCCGGCACCCTGGAGCGCAACGAGCTCAACGACGAGCGCGTGATGGACTCCAACGACCAGGAAAAAGAGCGCGGCATTACCATTCTGGCGAAAAACACCGCCATCAACTGGAACGGCTACCACATCAACATCGTGGACACCCCGGGCCACGCCGACTTCGGCGGCGAAGTTGAGCGCGTTATGTCCATGGTTGACTCCGTGCTGCTGCTGGTCGACGCCCAGGACGGCCCTATGCCGCAAACCCGTTTCGTGACCAAGAAGGCTTTCGAAGCCGGCCTGCGTCCAATCGTGGTCATCAACAAGGTTGACCGTCCGGGCGCGCGTCCTGACTGGGTTCTGGACCAGATCTTCGATCTGTTCGACAACCTGGGCGCCACCGAAGAACAACTGGACTTCCAGGTTGTTTACGCTTCGGCCCTGAACGGCATCGCCGGTCTGGACCACACCGCCATGGGCGAAGACATGACCGCGCTGTACCAGGCGGTAGTCGACCACGTTCCGCCTCCGGCTGTTGACCGTGACGGTCCGTTCCAGATGCAGATCTCCGCTCTGGACTACAACAGCTTCCTGGGTGTTATCGGTGTTGGCCGTATCGCTCGTGGTCGCGTCAAGCCGAACACTCCGGTTGTCGCTATCAGCGCCGACGGCAAGCGCCGCAACGGTCGTATCCTGAAGCTGATGGGTCACCACGGTCTGCACCGCGTTGACGTTGAAGAAGCAGCGGCCGGCGACATCGTCTGCATCAGCGGTTTCGACGAGCTGTTCATCTCCGACACCCTGTGCGACATCAACAACGTCGAGGCGATGAAGCCACTGACCGTTGACGAGCCAACCGTTTCCATGACCTTCCAGGTAAACGACTCGCCATTCTGCGGTAAAGAAGGCAAGTTCGTGACCTCCCGTAACATCAAGGATCGTCTGGACAAAGAGCTGCTGTACAACGTTGCACTGCGCGTTGAAGAAGGCGACTCGGCTGACAAGTTCAAGGTTTCCGGCCGTGGTGAGCTGCACCTCTCGGTACTGATCGAAACCATGCGTCGCGAAGGCTTCGAGCTGGCCCTGGGCCGTCCTGAAGTGATCATCCGTGAAGTTGACGGCGTGAAGCAGGAACCGTTCGAAAACGTGACCATCGACATCCCTGAAGAATCCCAGGGCAAGGTCATGGAAGAGATGGGTCTGCGTAAAGGCGACCTGAGCAACATGGTGCCGGATGGCAAGGGCCGTGTTCGTCTGGAATACAACATCCCTGCTCGCGGTCTGATCGGTTTCCGTAACCAGTTCCTGACCCTGACCAACGGTGCTGGCATCCTGACCTCGATCTTCGACCGTTACGCTCCAGTGAAGTCGGGCCACATGTCCGGCCGTCAGAACGGCGTTCTGGTTTCGGTTGAAACCGGCAAGGCACTGACCTACTCCCTGGAAACCCTGCAGGCTCGTGGCAAGCTGTTCGTAGAACACGGCCAGGAGATCTACAACGGTCAGATCGTTGGTCAGAACTCCCGCGACAACGACCTGGGTGTGAACCCGACCAAAGGCAAGAAGCTCGACAACATGCGTGCTTCGGGTAAAGACGAAACCATCGCTCTGGTCCCACCTGTTCGCTTCACCCTGGAACAGGCTCTGGAATACATCCAGGAAGACGAGCTGTGCGAAGTGACTCCTAAGTCCATCCGTCTTCGCAAGAAGATCCTGGACGAAAGCGAGCGTACCCGCGCTGCCAAGAAAGCCAAGGCGTAAGATTTAGCCAAGGCTGAAAAAAACGCCCCCGGTCGAGAGATCGGGGGCGTTTTTGTTTGTCTGGGGAAAATGTGGAATAGGCCTTGAAGATCAAGAGCCCCTCACCCTAGCCCTCTCCCGGAGGGAGAGGGGACTGATCGGGGGATGCTCAAGAGATACGCCGACCTGATCGGGCTGTGCCGAATCCATAATCGACTGGTTGTTTCAGGTCGATGGATTTCGTAAGACACCTCGGTCGGCTCCCTCTCCCCCCGGGAGAGGGCTGGGGTGAGGGTCGGCTTTTAGAAGCGCTCGATCGAACGGGAGTTCTGCACCCGCTCCACTTCCTTCGGCTTGTACGCGCAATAACCCGGGCGCGGGCCGATTTTCGGGTGGTTGCGGCAGGTGTCCGGGCGCTTGTCATAAATGGTGCACAGGCGGCTCTTACGATCCAGGTAGTAGCAATCGTTGTTGCTCATGCGCTGCAGGGTGAAAATCCCCGACTTCTGGTTGAAGCGCTCGACCAGACCTTCCTTTTGCAGGCGCTTGGCGATGTTCTTCGGCGGGTCGCCCAGTTCGAACTCGTCGACCACACCGATGCGCACCAGATCCTTGATCTTGACCTCGACCGGCAGCGTGCAGCAGCTGGAAATGCACGAGCCGCACATCGGGGCCGAATATTTGGCCCAGGTATCGAGACGGTCGATCTCGGCTGCGGCGATCAGGTTGGGCTTCATCATCGGTGTTTACCAGGCGTGTGCATCAGGGCGCGCGATCATACCCGGACGGGTGGAATTTTGAACAACCTTTCGCCAGATTTTTTCTTCGCGCGGTTGCAGGGGCGACAATTCGGCACGGCCCCTGCATTCATTGAGGCATATGACAAAGTAATGCCGGTCGATCTCACACTCTCGGTAAAAACTGCCGAACCAGAGCCCTTACCGTCGGTCAGACCGTCTAGGCTCTGACAACTCCCCGCTCGCTCGAGGTCCTATCGATGACTCAAGAACCACTAGTTCGCGAAGCAGAGGTGGCCGCATTCCGCGACGCCGTCCTGACCAAACTCACCTACGCGGTGGGCAAAGACCCGGATCACGCCTTCGACCATGACTGGTTCGAAGCTATTGCCCTGGCGGCGCGCGATCATATGGTCGAGCACTGGATGGACCACACCCGGCAGATTTATCGCAAAGGCCAGAAGCGGGTGTATTACCTCTCGCTGGAATTTCTCATCGGCCGTTTGCTGTACGACAGCCTGAGCAACCTCGGTTTGCTGGACGTCGCCCGTGAAGCCTTGACCGAACTGGGCGTCGATCTCGAGCGCATCCGCATCCTGGAGCCGGATGCGGCGCTGGGCAACGGTGGTCTCGGACGGCTGGCGGCGTGCTTCATGGAAAGCATGTCGACCCTCGGTATCGCCGGCCACGGCTACGGCATTCGTTATGAGCACGGGTTATTCCGTCAGGCCATCGTCGACGGCTGGCAGCAGGAACAGACCGAACACTGGCTGGATTTCGGCAACCCCTGGGAGTTCGAGCGGCCGGAGGTGGTCTATCCGATCGGCTTTGGCGGCAGCGTCGAGACCGTCACCGACGCCAGCGGCAAGTCCCGGCAAGTCTGGCACCCGGCGGAAACCGTCCGGGCCATTGCCTACGACACCCCGGTGGTCGGCTGGCGCGGGGCGAGCGTCAACACCTTGCGCCTGTGGCGGGCGCGGGCGATGGAAGACCTGCACTTGGAGCGCTTCAACGCCGGTGACCACTTGGGCGCCGTCGCCGAAGTAGCCCGGGCCGAAAGTATCTCCCGCGTCCTCTACCCGGCGGACAGCACTGAAGCCGGGCAGGAACTGCGCCTGCGTCAGGAATACTTCTTCGTCGCTGCGTCGCTTCAGGACTTGCTGCGCCGTCATCGCAACATGCACACCTCGGTGCTGACCCTCGGCGATCACGCGGCAATCCAGCTCAACGACACCCACCCCTCGATCGCCGTCGCCGAACTGATGCGCCAACTGGTCGACGTCTACGACGTGGCTTGGGACGCGGCGTGGCAAGTCACCGTCGACACGCTGTCGTACACCAACCACACGCTGTTGCCCGAAGCCCTGGAGACCTGGCCGGTGGGGCTGATGGAGCGCATGCTGCCGCGGCACATGCAGATCATTTACCTGATCAACGCCCAGCACATCGATTCGTTGCGGGCCAAGGGCATCCACGATTTCGACGTGCTGCGCGCGGTGTCGCTGATCGAGGAAGACAACGGCCGTCGGGTGCGCATGGGCAACCTCGCGTTCCTCGGCTCGCACAGCGTCAACGGCGTGTCCGGGCTGCACACGCAGCTGATGCGCAAAACCGTATTTGCCGAACTGCACAAGCTGTATCCGGAGCGGATCAACAACAAAACCAACGGCATCACCTTCCGTCGCTGGCTGTACCAGGCCAATCCGGAGCTGACATCGATGTTGGTCGATGCCCTTGGCGCCGACGTGCTGGACAACCCTGAAGAGCGTCTGCTCGATCTTGAGCCGTTCGCCGAAAAACCCGCCTTCCGCAAAGCCTTCGCCGAGCAGCGGCTGCACAGCAAAAAAGCCCTCGCTTACCTGATCCATGAACGGCTGGGGATCGCGGTCAACCCGGCGGCGATGTTCGACGTGCAGGTCAAACGGATCCATGAATACAAACGTCAGTTGCTCAATTTGATGCACACCGTCGCGCTGTATCAGGCGATCCGCGCCGAGCCGGAAATCGACTGGGTGCCGCGGGTGAAAATCTTCGCCGGCAAAGCCGCGGCGAGTTATCACCAGGCCAAGCTGATCATCAAGCTGACCAACGACATCGCCCGGGTGGTGAATAACGACCCGACCGTGCGTGGCCTGCTCAAAGTGGTGTTCCTGCCCAACTACAACGTCAGCCTGGCGGAGAGCATCATTCCGGCGGCGGACCTGTCGGAGCAGATCTCCACCGCCGGTTTCGAAGCCTCGGGCACCAGCAACATGAAGTTCGGCCTGAACGGCGCGCTGACCATCGGCACCCTCGACGGCGCCAACGTGGAAATGTGCGAGAGCATCGGCGCCGAGCACATGTTCATCTTTGGCCTGAGCGCTCAACAGGTCGAAGCGCGCAAGCAGAACCACGAGTTCAGCGCGGTGCCGGACATTGCCGCGTCCCATCGCCTCAATGATGTGTTGCAGGCGATTCGCAGCGGGGTGTTCTCGCCGGACGACACGTCGCGCTACACCGGGCTGATCGATTCGCTGGTGGATTACGACCGGTTCTTCGTCTGCGCCGATTTCGACTCCTACTGGGAGGCGCAGATGCGCGTCGATGCGCTCTGGCACGACGCCAATAACTGGTGGCGTTCGGCGGTGCTGAATACTTCGCGCATGGGCTGGTTCTCCTCCGACCGGACGATCCGCGAGTACGCCACGGATATCTGGAAGGCACTGGAGTAACTTTTAGCGACAAATGTGCGCCCGGCCCCACGATTGTTGGGCCGGGCCGATATACTGAGCCTTGGTTCCGCCCCGCCACGGGGCTGCTCAGGGATATCGACCATGCAATGGATGTTCATGTTGATCGGGCTGCTGCTCGGCTGGCTGCTCGACGAGTCGTTCAGCGATGCGCTGTTGGGCGCCTTGCTCGGGCTCGCCATCGGCCAGGCGATGCGCATCGCGCGGCTCGGTTCCCAGGCTGCCGAGCAACAGCGTCAGCTGGATCACGCGAAGATCGCGTTGCAGGGCGTCGAACAGCGACTGTTTCTGCTGGAGGGTGCTCCGGCGTATTCGCCAGCGCCGCCGAGTGTCGCCCCGGCCAGCGCAACGGTCGTTGAGCCCGTCACGGTAGTTGAACAACCCTCTGCCGCGGAACCCGAGCTGGTCTGGGAACTGCCTCCCGAACTTGAACCTGTTGCAGTCGCCGCCAGCGAATCCAGCCAGCCGCTGCCGGTCGATGTCTGGCGTCTGGACGCCGTTACGCCTGAACCTGAACCCCGACAACCTGCCGAGCCCCGTGGCCCGAATCTCATCGAGCGCGGCATCAGCGCTGCGCGCAACTGGCTGTTCGGTGGCAACACCGTGCTGCGGGTCGGCGTGGTGCTGTTGTTCTTCGGTCTGGCGTTCCTGCTGCGCTACGCCACCGAAGGCATGGTGGTGCCGATCGAATTGCGTTACGCCGGAGTTGCGGCAGCAGCGTTGGGCTTGCTGGCGCTGGGCTGGTGGTTGCGCCATCGCAACAACAGCTACGCCTTGATGCTCCAAGGCACGGGGATCGCGGTGCTGTACCTGACGGTGTTTGCGGCGATGCGTCTGCATCCGCTGCTCGATCCGTCTGCCGCGCTGGGCTTGCTGGTGGCGGTGACGGTGTTTTCGGCCATTCTGGCCATCACCCAGGATTCCCTGGCCCTGGCCTGCGTCGCCGCACTGGGCGGTTTCGCCGCGCCGATCCTGACCTCCACCGGGGCCGGCAACCACGTCGCGCTGTTCAGTTATTTCGCGCTGCTCAACGCCGGCATTCTGGCCATCGCCTGGTTCAAGGCCTGGCGCCTGCTCAACCTGATCGGCTTCGTGGGCACCTTCGGCATCGGTTTCGCCTGGGGCTTGCGTTTGTACACGCCGGAACTGCTGTGGAGCACCGAACCGTTCCTGATTCTGTTCTTCCTGATGTACCTGGCCATCGGTCTGCTGTTTGCCCGGCGCAAGTTGCTGGATATGCCGGACGCCCCGGCGGACGACGATCGCGAGGCGCTGCTGCACTGGTCGGCGCGCAAGGGCGACTACGTCGACGGGACGATGCTGTTCGGTCCGCCGCTGGTGGGTTTCGGCCTGCAATTCGCGCTGGTCCAGCATCTGGAATTCGCTGCCGCGTTCAGTGCGCTGGCGCTGGGCATGATCTACATGGCCCTGGCCAAAGTGCTGATGGGCGGTCGGGCGATGTTGCTGGGCGAGACTTGCCTGGCGCTCGGGGTGATTTTCGCCAGCCTGGCGATCCCGCTGGGGCTGGATGCGCGCTGGACGTCCGCGGCCTGGGCGGTGGAGGGCGCGGGGATTTTCTGGCTCGGTTTGCGTCAGCAACGACCGTTGGCCCGGGCCTTCGCATTGCTGCTGCAACTGGGTTCGGCGCTGGCGTTTCTCAGTCAGTTGCGGGTTGGCGAAAGCAGCCTGCTCGACGCTGCGCCGCTGGGCGCATTGATGCTCGGCGCGGCCTTGTTGTTCAGCTTCTATCAATTGCGCAAGGCGTCGCCGGAGCAAACCTCGCCGTGGGAGCGTCAGGGCTTGCCGGTGCTGGCGTGCCTGGGGCTGACCTTCCTGTATTTGCTGGCGCCGCTGTTCTTCTTCATTCAGGGCACGGCGATCAGTTGGGCATTGGCCGGGCTGGCGACCTTGTTCGTCGGCTTGCGCCTGCAATCGCGCACGTTCCTGTTCACCGCGTTTGCCGTGCAACTGCTCGGCGGCGCGTTGTTCCTGTTGCGCCTGCAAGGGGCGGGCGAGGATTCGGCGGCCGTGTTCAGCGCTGGCTGGAGCGGTTTGCTCAGCGCCTCGTTGATCGGTCTGGCGCTGATCGCCGGCATGCTGCTGGCGGCGCGCGACGAGATGGTGCGCAGCGATGTTCGCCTGCTGCGCGGTTTGTCGGTGGTGCTGCTGGCGGGTCTGGTGCTGATCAATCTGGCGGTGTTGTTTGTGCTGCCGTGGCAGACCGCGAGCGCAGTGTGGGCGGCCAGTGGCTTGCTGATCATCTGGCTCAGTCTGTACCTCAAGCAGCGCGTGAGTTTTGTGTTCGGTCTGCTGTTGCAACTGATCGGCGGCGCGGCGTTTCTGCTCGCCGGCCCCGAGTTGCTCGGGCCGTTGTCCAGCGAGGGGCTGCGACCGCTGGCCCATGGCGGATTCTGGACGCCGCTGGTGCTGGGTCTGGCGGCGATGATCGGGGCGTGGCGCCTGCAATTGGGCAATCACGCTTCGGCGTTCGATGTTCTGAGCCTGCAGCGACTGTCCGAGGTGTTGCTGGTGTGGGGCGCCGGTTGGTGGGCGCTGGCGTGGGTCAGCGAAGTGCTGCGGTTTGCGCCGCTGAATCTGCAGGGGCCACTGTTGCTGCTGGTCGCTGCGCTGAGCGCCGCGTTGTGGGCACTGCTGGCCTTGCGCCTGAAATGGCCGTCGCTCGGGTTGCTCTGCACCTTGCTGATTCCGGCGGCCGGGCTGGTGTTGCTGGCCGCGTGGCATTCGCGTTATCACCCGGCGGCGGATTTCGGCTGGCTGGCGTGGGCGGCGGTGTTCGTTGTGCATTTCATCTGCCTGCGACGTCTGGCACCCATGCTGCCGGCGCGGGCCCTGAGCACGGCCCATGTGCTCGGTTGCTGGCTGCTGATCGGCGTGCTGGCGCTGGAGTTGCGCTACGGCCTGCTGCTGTTGTCCGAGCAATACAACGCCTGGCGCTGGCTGGGCTGGGCGATTCTGCCGAGCGTGTATCTGTTGCTGATGGCCGCACCGCGTCAGTGGCCATGGCCGGTGGCAGCGTTCCCTCGCCAATACCGTTTGTATGCGGCGGCGCCGCTGGCGGTGCTGATGCTGGTCTGGTTCTGGCTGGCCAATGGCGTGAGTGATGGCAATGCCGAACCGCTGCCTTATGTGCCGCTGCTCAACCCGCTGGAATTGGGTCTGCTGTTTGCGTTGTTCGGTGTCTACGTCTGGTCGCGCAGCGCCGTCGGCGAGCTGTCGATCCGCCAGGATTACGCCGCTTACGCGACGCAACTGATTGCTGGCGTTTCCCTGTTTGCGTTCTGCACCGCGGTGGTGACCCGCGCCGCGCACCATTGGGCGGGCATTCCGTTCGAGCTGGATCTGTTGCTCGACTCGATGCTGGTGCAGGCCGGCTTGTCCATCGTCTGGACGCTGATGGCGCTCGGGCTGATGATCGGCGGGCACCTGCGCCATCGCCGCGAAGTGTGGCTGATCGGCGCGGCGCTGATTGCGCTGGTGGTGGCCAAACTGATTTTTGTCGAATTGAGCAACCGTGGCGGACTGGCCCGGATCGTCTCGTTCATCGGCGTCGGCGTGTTGCTGCTGGTGGTGGGCTACTTTGCGCCGCTGCCGCCCAAACGCGTTGAAGCTGCACCGGTGTCGGACCAACCGGCCCCGGAAACCGAAGGAGTGTCGTCTTGAGTCGCAAGCTTAATCTCGGGTGGCTGTTGCTGGGCGTGGCCATGACGGCCGGCGCCCAGGAAAAACCGGCGGACTTCGCCGCGCAGGTGCCGTTGTCGGTCAGCGGTTCCGGCCCGTGGTATCGCCTCGAACTGCCGCTGAGCGTGCAGTTGCAGGCGCGCCAGACTGATCTCAGCGATCTGCGAGTGTTCAACGCCGCCGGAGAACCGCAGGCCTATGCGCTGGCCCGGGAATCAGCGCAGACCCGCGACGACGGCCAATTGCATGAGGTGAAGTGGTTCCCGCTGTACAACTCGGCGGATGCCACCGAGCGCGCGCCGAGTGTGCGCGTGCAATCCACCACCACCGGTACGCTGGTGGAAGTGCAGCCGTCCAGCCAGCTCGAAGCCGGGGAAGAAGTGCTGCGCGGTTGGCTGCTCGACGCCAGCGCGATCAAGGCGCCGTTGCAGCAACTGATCCTCGACTGGACCAGCGAGCGCGACGGCTTCCAGCGTTTCAGCATCGAGGCCAGCGACGACCTGCAGCACTGGCAAGCCTGGGGCGAAGGTCAGGTGGCGCGCCTGACCTTTGCCGACGAGCGGGTCGAGCAACATGAAGTGGCGCTGCCCGGGCAATCGGCGCGCTATCTGCGTTTGCTGTGGGATTCGCCGGCCTCGGCGCCGGTCCTGACGTCGGCGCAACTGAAAAGCAGCGACCCGCGCAACCTGCCGCTGCCATTGGTCTGGTCGCCGGCACTGGCCGGCAGCAGCGGCAAGGCCGGGGAATACACCTGGCAGTTGCCGATGGGGCTGAACATCGAGCGGGTGCAGGTCGAACTGAAACAGGCCAACAGCCTCGCGCCGGTGACTTTGTCGGGGCGTCGCGAAAGCAGCCTGCCGTGGCAACCGCTGAGCAGCGGCTTGCTCTATCGTCTGACCCAGAACGGCCAGGACGTGGTGCAGAACGAATTGCAGCTCTACGGCCAGACCGTGCAGCAGTTGAAACTCATGGTCGACGAACGCGGCGGCGGTCTCGGCGAACAGGCGCCGAGCGTGAAATACGCGGTGCGCGCCACGCAGGTGATCTTCCTCGCGCGCGGCGACGGGCCTTACAGCCTGGCACTGGGCAATCCGACCGTGAAAACGGCGAACCTGCCGCTGACCACGCTGATCCCCGATTTCAAACCGGAGAAACTGGCCACGCTGGGCAAGGCCTCGGTGCAGGGTGAAGCGCTGGCGACTCAGACCTCGACGGCCACCACGGCTGCGACCACCGATATCCACTGGAAGAAATTCGGCCTGTGGGCGGTGTTGCTGCTCAGTGTGCTGTTTCTGGCAGCGATGGCCTTCAGTCTGCTGCGCAAGCCGTCGGCCAAGTCCTGAATATGACGGGTGTGACCTCCACACCCGTCGGGTTTGCATCTACGCTGAATCCGGTGCCTGAACTCTCTCGGTTCGATCACGTCTGATAGCAGGAATTGCCCCCGACGCACGTTACCGGCGTCATTGCTCGCTACGGTTTCAGACTCCCTGTAAACTGCGCGGGTTTTTAGCCCCCCATTCCACCGGAGCCGTCCATGTCCCGCGTTACCCTGAGTCGCTATTTGATTGAGCAGACCCGCAGCAACAACACTCCTGCCGATCTGCGTTTCCTGATCGAAGTGGTGGCGCGCGCCTGTAAAGAGATCAGCCACGCCGTGTCCAAAGGCGCCCTGGGCGGTGTTCTGGGCAGCATGGGCACGGAAAACGTGCAAGGCGAAGTGCAGAAGAAGCTCGACGTGCTGTCGAACGAAATCCTGCTCGAAGCCAACGAGTGGGGCGGTCACCTGGCCGGCATGGCGTCCGAAGAAATGGACAATGCCTACCAGATCCCGGGCAAATACCCGAAAGGCGCCTACCTGCTGGTATTCGACCCGCTGGACGGTTCGTCGAACATCGACATCAACGCCCCGGTCGGCACCATCTTCTCCGTGCTGCGTTGCCCGAACGAATACCTGAGCCAGAACGAAGCGCTGGATGAAAAGGCCTTCCTGCAGCCAGGCACTCAGCAGGTTGCCGCCGGTTATGCGATCTACGGCCCGCAAACCATGCTGGTGCTGACCCTGGGCCACGGCGTCAAAGGCTTCACCCTGGACCGCGAAATGGGCAGCTTCGTCCTGACTCACGAAGACATCACCATTCCTGAATCCACCCAGGAATTCGCCATCAACATGTCCAACCAGCGTCACTGGGAAGCTCCGGTACAGCGCTACGTTTCGGAGCTGCTGGCCGGTGAAGAAGGCCCGCTGAAAAAGAACTACAACATGCGTTGGGTCGCGGCGATGGTTGCCGACGTGCACCGCATCCTGACCCGTGGCGGTCTGTTCATGTACCCGCGCGACAGCCGCGAGCCGTCCAAACCGGGCAAACTGCGCCTGATGTACGAAGCCAACCCGATGTCGTTCCTGGTGGAACAGGCGGGCGGCGCTTCCACCGACGGCCACCAGCGCATTCTCGACATCAAGCCTGAAGGCCTGCACCAGCGCGTAGCGGTGTTCCTCGGCTCGAAAGAAGAAGTCGCCCGCGCCACGGCTTACCACAAGGAATAAACCATGAACGCGCCCTGGCAGCCGTTGCTCGATTGGTGGTTCGGTCAGTCCGAATCGGCAAAGGATGTAACGGCTGAAAAGGGCAAGTTGTGGTTCGGCAAGAAAGACAGCCAGGACCTCGAAGCGCGTGAGCGTTTCGGGGTCTTTGTCGATCAGGCCCTCGCTGGCGAATTGACCGAGTGGACGCAACATCCCGAAGGTTGGCTGGCGCTGGTGCTGCTGCTCGACCAACTCCCGCGAATGATCTTTCGCGATACGCCCAAGGCTTTTTCCGGCGATCTACGGGCACAGAAACTGGTGGCTCAGGGGATTGCTGCAGACTTCGATCGGCAGTTGAAACCGATCCAGCGACTCTTCATTTACCTCGTCTTCGAACACTGCGAAAACCTCGCGGTGCAGAATGAAGCGGTCTCGCGATTCATCGAACTGGTGGCTGAACAGCCGGAAGCGGAGCGTGGGGTGTTTGCCGACAATCTGGATTATGCCGAGCGGCATCAGAAGGTGATTGCGCGGTTTGGACGGTTTCCGCATCGCAATGCGGTGTTGGGGCGGGAGTCTACGGTTGAGGAGCTGGCGTTTTTGAGAGAGCCGGGTTCGCGTTTTTAGGGCGATTTTCGGCAATCTCAAAAACCAGCCCTCACCCTAACCCTCTCCCGGAGGGAGAGGGGACTGACCGAGTTGGATGTTCGAGTTACGCTGACTTGAAATACCGAGTTGAACTCAGGTCTGGAAAGCGACAGAGATCGGCTCCCTTTCCCCTCGCCCCCTTGGGGGAGAGGGATGGGCGGGCGGCGTTCCGATGAGGGGGTAAGCTCTTGATCTTCAGATTCTGAAGCTACCCACCAACTGCTTCAACCGCGCAGCCTGCTGCTCCAGATCCGCACAAGCCCGCAAAGTCGCCTGCAAGTTCTCCACACCTTCCTGGTTCAGCGTGTTGATCTCGTTGATATCAACGTTGATCGACTCGACCACTGCTGTCTGCTCTTCCGTCGCGGTCGCCACCGACTGGTTCATGCCGTCGATCTCGCCGATGCGCTGGGTCACGCTGCCCAGGCGTTCGCCGGCCAGGTTGGCGATGCCGACGCTGCTTTCGCTCTCACGCTGGCTCTCGGTCATGATGCCGACCGCCTGACGTGCGCCGACTTGCAGCTCTTCGATCATCTTCTGCACTTGCTGCGCCGAATCCTGAGTGCGGTGCGCGAGGTTGCGGACTTCGTCGGCGACCACGGCGAAACCGCGACCGGCCTCACCGGCACGGGCCGCTTCGATGGCGGCGTTGAGCGCCAGCAGGTTGGTCTGCTGGGAGATGCTGGTGATCACTTCCAGAATCTGCCCGATGTTCACGGTGTTGCTGTTCAGGGTTTCGATGTTGCCGCAGGAGTCGCTGATCTTCGCCGACAGTTGCTGCATCGCGTGGATGGTCTTATCCACCACCTGCTGGCCGTCTTCAGCCAGGCTGCGCGCATCGCTGGAATGTTGCGAGGCGAGGGCGGCGTTCTGGGCGATTTCCTGGGCGGCGGCGCCGAGCTGGTTGATCGCGGCGGCCACGCTGTTGGTGCGCGAGGCCTGCTGGTCGGAGTTGAACATCGACGAGTTCGACGCCGCGACCACGCGCAGGGCGACTTCGTTGACCTGCCCGGTGGCCGACGACACTTCGCGGATCGAAGTGTGGATGCGCTCGACGAAACGGTTGAACGACAGCCCCAGCGCACCGAATTCATCGTGGCCGTGGATGGTCAGGCGCTTGGTCAGGTCGCCTTCGCCTTCGGCGATGTCATGCATGGCGCGGCCCATGGTCAGCAGCGGCTGCATCAGGACGCGGATCAGCATGCCGAGCAGGGCGATGATGATCACTACGGCAATGACCATGGCGATCAGCGCCGAGGTGCGGAATTCGCTGAGCATCGAGAACGCGGTGTCCTTGTCCAGCACCAGCGCCACGTACCAGTCGGCCGACGGCACACCGTTGACGCGGGTGAAGGAGATCAGCTGGGTCTTGCCGTCGAACTCGACTTCTTTCAGACCCGGGCTGACTTTCGGCGCGCCGTTGGGGTAGGCCTCGGCCAGGGTCTTGAGCACCAGCTTGCTGTCCGGGTGGATCAGGATCTTGCCGTCGGCGCTGACGATGAACGCATGGCCGTGGCCGCCGAAGTTCAGCGAGTTGATGATCGCGCTGACGCTGGACAGGTCAATGTCGGCGCCGGCCACACCGATCATCTGGCCCTGGCGCTGCACCGGGGTGGCAACGGTGATCACCAGTTTGCCCGACGAGGCGGCGATGTACGGTTCGGTGACGATGGTCTGTTGCGCAGCGTTGGCTGCCTTGTACCAGCCACGGGCGCGCGGGTCGTAATCCGGCGCGCGGTTGCCGGCCGGGACCGAGAACATCACGCCGTCGGCGCCACCGAAGTAGCTGAGCTGGAAATTGCCGGTGTAGGCGGGCAGGTCGATGATGCGTTTCAGGCTGGCCGGGGCGTTGCCGTCGGCGACAACCTGCTGCGCCATCGATTGCAGTAACTGGATGCGGCTTTCCAGCCAGGTCTGGATGTTGCTGGTGGTCAGGCTGCCCAGTTCCTGCATCGACGCTTCGGTGCTGCTTTGCAGGGCTTCGCGCTGGCGATAGTCGTTGAACAAAATGAAACAGGCGAATGCAACGGCCACCACGAGGGCGGCAGCCAACAAGATCTTGTGGCTGAATTTCATGTTTCTGGTCATTAAGAGAGCTACCGCGAAGGGGCTGGTCAAGAAAGGGCGGCAATTTGCCACACTATCGGGCTTTGCGCTGCTCTTATTTCGACCGCGGCGCGCCAAAGATTAGGCGGCTTTTGCGAAAGTCGACGAAATGCTCAATAGCCCCACAAAGTGTCTGATTTACCGATGAATGCCGGACGAGCGGGCGAACAAATAGCCGGTCTGCCAGGGAACCAGACAGGGGTTTTCTCTTCTAAGCTTCTGGTTGGCGCCATGCCATCCCCCTTCCGCTCCAGGAGTTACACCATGTCGCTGCGATCTATCGCCCTGCTGTCGTTTTGCGTGCTGTTGGCCGCATGCAGCAAGGTCAATCAGGAAAACTATTCGAAGCTCTCGGCCGGCATGGCCAAGTCCGAAGTCGAGACGCTGCTTGGCAAGCCCACCGATTGCTCGGGCGCGCTGGGTATGTCCAGTTGCACCTGGGGCGACAAGAACAGCTTTATCAGCGTGCAGTACGCCGGTGACAAAGTGCTGATGTTTTCCGGCCAAGGCCTGAAGTAAACCGGGGCTACGCGCCCACGGGAGAAAAACAATGAAGCGGTTATTGCTTGTCCTTTTGGCCGGCCTGGTATTGGCCGGCTGCGCCACGTCCGGTGAAGATCCGCTGGCGCCGAAGACGGTCAACAGTGTCAATCTCAAGCGTTACCAGGGCACCTGGTACGAGCTGGCCCGGCTGCCGATGTATTTCCAGCGCAATTGCGCGCAATCCGAAGCCCGTTACTCGCTCAAGCCCGACGGCAATATCGCGGTGTACAACCGCTGTCTGACGGCAGACTGGAAGTGGGAAGAGGTCAAAGGTACGGCTTATCCACAGGTGCCGGGCAAGACCGACAAGCTGTGGGTCGAGTTCGATACCTGGTTCTCGCGTCTGATTCCGGGTGTGGCGAAGGGTCAATACTGGGTGCTGTACGTCAGCGATGACTACAAGACCGCCCTCGTGGGCGACCCGAGTCGTCGCTATCTGTGGCTGTTGTCCCGCACGCCGACCGTCAACGGTGTGGTGCGTGAGGAACTGCTGAGCAAGGCGCGCCAGCAGGGTTACGACACCACGCGCCTGATCTGGCGGGCGTCGGATCAGCAGATGGCCAAGACGTCCAACTGACGCGCAACAAAAAACCTGTGGAGGTCGCCCTCCACAGGTTTTTTTATGTCAGCCCAAAAGCTCTCGCAGAACCTGGGTGAAGGCGCGATTGCTGTCCTCTTCCCCGGCATGTCGCCCCTCGCGCACGACCCACTGACCGTTGACCAGCACGTCGCGCACCTGACGATCGCCACCGGCAAACAGCCAGCGATTGAGAATCCCGTCACCGCTGGCCGTGGCCAGGTACGGATCGCTGCCATCGAGCACAATCCAGTCGGCACGCTTGCCGACTTCCAGCGCACCGATCGGCTGGCCCAGCGCCTGGGCACCTCCATCCAGCGCCGCGTCGTACAACGTGCGGCCAACCATCGGCTGATCCGCGCCATACAAGCGATTGCGCCGTTGATCGCGCAGACGCTGGCCGTATTCCAGCCAACGCAATTCCTCTACCACGCTCAACGACACATGGCTGTCGGAGCCGATGCCCATGCGCCCGCCTTGAGCGAGGAAATCCACCGCCGGGAAAATCCCGTCGCCGAGGTTGGCCTCGGTGGTCAGGCACAGGCCGGCGATGGCGCGACTCTTGGCCATCAGCGTGACTTCTTCCGGATTGGCGTGAGTCGCGTGCACCAGGCACCAGCGCTGATCGACTTCGGTGTTTTCGTACAGCCATTGCAGCGGGCGACGTCCGCTCCAGCTCAGGCAGTCATCGACTTCCTTCTGCTGCTCGGCGATGTGGATGTGCACCGGGCATTGCTGATCGCTGGCCGCCAGCACTTCGCTGATCTGCTGCGGCGTGACCGCGCGCAACGAGTGGAAGCACAGGCCCAGCGACTGCGCCTTTTGCTGTGCCAGCAACGGTTGCAGACGCGATTGCAGCTTCAGGTAACTTTCGGTGCTGTTGATGAAGCGGCGCTGGCCTTCGTTCGGGGTCTGGCCGCCAAAACCGCTGTGGCTGTAGAGCACGGGAAGTAACGTCAGACCGATGCCGGCCGAGCTGGCCGCCTGGCTGATACGCAGGGCCAGCTCGGCCGGATCGGCGTAAGGCTGGCCGTTGTTATCGTGGTGGACGTAATGGAATTCGGCGACCGAGGTGTAACCGGCCTTGAGCATTTCGATGTACAGCTGACGGGCAATCACACCGAGCTGGTCGGGGCTGATTTTTCCGACGAGCCGATACATCAGATCGCGCCAGGTCCAGAAACTGTCGTTGGGATTGCCGGCCACTTCCGCCAGTCCCGCCATCGCTCGCTGGAACGCGTGGGAGTGCAGATTGGGCATCCCCGGCAGCAGCGGACCGCTCAGCCGTTCGGCGCCGTCTGCAGTGGAATCGGCCTGGATTCGGGTCAACACGCCATCGGCGCTGACCTCGAGACGTACATTGTTGGCCCATCCGTTAGGCAGCAGCGCGCGTTCAGCAAAGAAGGCGGACATGGTTCAGCACCCCATCGTGTGTTATTTGTATATACATATACAGACGTTTGCCTGCCCGGTAAACTCCGGCAAGCTAGCCACTTTCACCAATGAACAGGGATCCACCGTGCCGACTCCGCCTCCAGTCTCCCCGTTGGCCGCGAACATGGGCGACAGTCCGGCGCCCTTGTACGCCCGCGTCAAACAGATGATCACCCAGCAGATCGACAGCGGTAACTGGCCGCCGCATTACCGCGTGCCGTCGGAAAGCGAGCTGGTCAGCCAGTTGGGCTTCAGCCGCATGACCATCAACCGCGCGCTGCGGGAAATGACCGCCGACGGTCTGCTGGTGCGCATGCAAGGCGTCGGCACTTTCGTTGCTGAACCGAAGAGCCAGTCCGCGCTGTTCGAAGTGCACAACATCGCCGACGAAATCGCCTCCCGTGGCCATCGCCACACCTGCCAGGTGATCACCCTGGAAGAGGAGGCCGCCGGTTCCGAGCGCGCGCTGGCGCTGGACATGCGCGAAGGGCAGAAGGTCTTTCACTCGCTGATCGTGCACTACGAAAACGATATTCCGGTGCAAATCGAAGACCGCTTCGTCAATGCGCTGGTCGCCCCGGAATACCTCAAGCAGGACTTCACCCTGCAGACGCCTTACGCCTACCTGAACCAGGTCGCGCCGCTGACCGAAGGTGAGCACGTGGTCGAAGCGATCCTTGCCGAAGCGTCCGAATGCAAATTGCTGCAGATCGAAAAAGGCGAGCCTTGCCTGCTGATCCGCCGCCGCACGTGGTCGGGTCGTCAGCCGGTGACGGCGGCGCGCCTGATTCACCCCGGTTCCCGTCATCGTCTGGAAGGTCGGTTTCATAAATGAAAGAGTTGAAGGTATTACGCGCCGAAGGCTACCCGCGCATGCCGTGGAAAAACGGCGGCGGCAGCACCGAGGAAATCACCCGTGACGCCGGCGCCGGCCTCGACGGTTTCGGCTGGCGTCTGTCGATTGCCGACATCGCCGAATCCGGCGGCTTTTCGACCTTCGCCGGTTACCAGCGGGTCATCACGGTATTGCAGGGCGACGGGATGACCCTGTGTGTCGACGGCGGCGATACCCGGCCGTTGTTACCCCTCGACCCGTTTGCCTTCAGCGGCGAAAGCCAGGTGTCCTGCACCTTGCTCGGCGGCGCAATCCGCGACTTCAACCTGATCTATTCACCCCGGCGTTACAGCGCACGCCTGCAATGGCTGGACGGCGAGCAGCGGTTTTTCAGTTCGGCGAGCACCGTGCTGGTCTTCAGCGTCAGCGAGCTGCTGGAGGTCACGGTCGGTGACAGCGCCTCGCAACTCGGCCGCCATGACTGCCTGCAACTGGACGGTAACACCGGGCTGACCGAGATCGCCGTGAATGCCGGTTGCTGCGTGATCGAACTGTCCCCGCGCTGATCCTTCACACGTTCTTCGTGGGAAACGATCAAAAACCGCTGCTTTGAAAGCAGCGGTTTTTTTTCGTCCCGACGTTCCCGAAATGCGCACCAACTTGTTACCGAACGCCCCAGCGTGGCGCAGAACCACGTTTCCGTAACAACCTCTCGCCACCCTCTATCCACCCCGCGAAAAATTTCATGGACGCCAGAGCCCTTGATTCAGGCGCTCTGCAGCCCTGTTCGGAATTTTTATTGAACAGCCCTCCAACAAGTTGGCCGCTCGATTGCATATGCTTGTATGTACAAGTAAAGACGTATGCGTATGAGTCGATCGAGGCTCTCCGCGGCGTCCACTGATTCGCTTGTCGCGCACTGAGGCGCACAGGCTGCTTGCCCACTGCCAGGGTTGGTTTGAATTGATCGCTGAGGAGTCTTTTTCGTGACTGACAACAAAACCACTAAGTTTCGTGACGTCGAAATCCGTGCCGCCCGCGGCAACAAGCTGACCGCCAAGAGCTGGCTGACCGAAGCGCCGCTGCGCATGTTGATGAACAACCTCGACCCGGAAGTCGCCGAGAACCCGAAAGAGCTGGTGGTCTACGGTGGCATCGGTCGCGCTGCACGTAACTGGGAGTGCTACGACAAGATCGTCGAGAGCCTCACCAACCTCAACGAAGACGAAACCCTGCTGGTGCAATCGGGCAAGCCGGTCGGCGTGTTCAAGACCCACAGCAACGCCCCGCGCGTACTGATCGCCAACTCCAACCTGGTGCCGCACTGGGCAACCTGGGAACACTTCAACGAACTCGACGCCAAAGGCCTGGCCATGTACGGCCAGATGACCGCCGGCAGCTGGATCTACATCGGCAGCCAGGGCATCGTCCAGGGCACCTACGAAACCTTCGTTGAAGCCGGTCGCCAGCACTACAACGACAACCTCACCGGCAAGTGGGTCCTGACCGCCGGCCTCGGCGGCATGGGCGGTGCCCAGCCACTGGCCGCAACCCTCGCCGGTGCCTGCTCGCTGAACATCGAATGCCAGCAGATCAGCATCGATTTCCGCCTCAAGACCCGCTACGTCGACGAGCAGGCCAAAGACCTCGACGACGCGCTGGCCCGCATCGCCAAATACACCTCCGAAGGCAAGGCGGTTTCCATCGCCCTGTGCGGCAACGCCGCTGAAATCCTTCCGGAACTGGTCAAGCGCGGCGTGCGCCCGGACATGGTCACCGACCAGACCAGCGCCCACGACCCGCTCAACGGTTACCTGCCGGCCGGCTGGACCTGGGACGAATACCGCGCCCGCGCCAAGACCGAGCCAGCCGCTGTGGTCAAGGCCGCCAAGCAATCGATGGCCGTGCACGTCAAAGCCATGCTCGACTTCCAGAAAATGGGCGTGCCGACCTTCGACTACGGCAACAACATCCGTCAGATGGCTCAGGAAGAAGGCGTCGAAAACGCATTCGATTTCCCTGGCTTCGTACCGGCCTACATCCGTCCGCTGTTCTGCCGTGGCATCGGCCCGTTCCGCTGGGCTGCGCTGTCGGGTGATCCGCAGGACATCTACAAGACCGACGCCAAAGTCAAAGAACTGATCCCGGACGACGCCCACCTGCACAACTGGCTGGACATGGCGCGCGAGCGCATCAGCTTCCAGGGTCTGCCGGCGCGTATCTGCTGGGTCGGCCTGGGCCTGCGCGCCAAGCTCGGTCTGGCGTTCAACGAAATGGTCCGCAGCGGCGAGCTGTCGGCGCCGATCGTGATCGGTCGCGACCACCTCGACTCCGGCTCGGTCTCCAGTCCGAACCGTGAAACCGAGTCGATGCGGGATGGCTCCGATGCCGTCTCCGACTGGCCGCTGCTCAACGCGCTGCTGAACACCGCGAGCGGTGCGACCTGGGTGTCCCTGCACCACGGCGGCGGCGTCGGCATGGGCTTCTCCCAGCACTCGGGCATGGTGATTGTCTGCGACGGTACTGACGAAGCGGCCGAGCGTATCGCTCGCGTGCTGCACAACGACCCGGGCACCGGGGTCATGCGTCACGCCGATGCCGGTTACCAGATCGCCATCGACTGCGCCAAGGAACAAGGGCTGAACCTGCCGATGATTACCGGCAAGTAATGCTTGCCCTGTAGGAGCGAGCCTGCTCGCGATAGCGGTTTGTCAGTCAACGAAAATGTTGCATGAACCGCCCTCATCGCGAGCAGGCTCACTGCCACAGGAACCAAAACAGCAAAATCCAGAACAATCCACAGAGGTTGAATCATGGCGGGCAACACCGATCGTGCAGGCAGTAAACCGTTGATCGAAAGGCGTTCGATCGACTACATCCCGGAAGCGGAAAGACACGGTCGTCTGTTCAGTCAGTTCACCCTGTGGATGGGTGCCAACCTGCAAATCACCGCGATTGTCACCGGGGCCCTGGCCGTGGTGCTGGGCGGCGATGTGTTCTGGTCGTTGATCGGTTTGCTGATCGGTCAACTGCTGGGCGGCGGGGTGATGGCGCTGCACGCGGCGCAAGGGCCGAAGCTTGGCCTGCCGCAGATGATTTCCAGCCGGGTGCAGTTCGGCGTCTACGGCGCGGCGATTCCGATCGTGCTGGTGTGTCTGATGTACCTCGGCTTCACCGCCACCGGAACGGTGTTGTCCGGTCAGGCGCTGGGCCAGTTGTTCGGGGTCAGCGACACCATCGGCATCCTGCTTTTCGCCAGCGTCATCGTGGTGGTTACGGTGCTCGGCTATCGGGTGATCCACTGGATCGGCCGCATCGCCAGTGTCATTGGCGTGATTGCTTTCGTGTACCTGTTCAGCCGTCTGATGAGTCAGGTGGACGTCGGCGCACTTCTGGAAATCCGCCACTTCAGCTGGAGCAGTTTCCTGCTGGCGGTGTCGCTCGCGGCCTCCTGGCAGATCGCTTTCGGCCCTTACGTGGCGGATTACTCGCGTTACCTGCCAAGCAAGGTGTCTTCGGTGAAAACCTTCTTCGCCGCAGGCGCCGGTTCGGTAATCGGTGCGCAGGTGGCGATGATCCTCGGTGTGTTCGCGGCCGCTTCGGCCAACGGGCAATTCGCCGGTCATGAGGTCGCTTACATCGTGGGTCTGGGCGGGACCGGTGCCACCGCCGCGCTGCTGTATTTCAGCATCGCGTTCGGCAAGGTCACCATCTCCACCCTGAACTCCTACGGCAGCTTCATGTGCATCGCGACCATCATCAGCGGCTTCCGTGGCCACCTGACGGTTACCCGCATGCAGCGTCTGGTGTTCGTGCTGGGGATCGTCGGCGCGGCGACCCTGATCGCGCTGCTCGGCCAGCACTCGTTCCTCGGTGCGTTCAAGTCCTTCATCCTGTTCCTGCTGGCGTTCTTCACGCCGTGGAGCGCGATCAATCTGGTGGACTACTACTGCATTACCCGCGAGCGCTACGACGTACCGGCGCTGGCGGATCCGAACGGTCGCTACGGCCGCTGGAACATCCTCGGTATCAGCGTTTACGTGTTCGGGGTGCTGGTGCAACTGCCGTTCATTTCCACCAAGTTCTATACCGGTCCATTGGTAGCAGCCCTGGGGGATGTGGATATTTCCTGGATCATCGGTCTCGTGCTGCCCGCAGCGCTGTACTACGTCTGCGCGAAAAAATGGCACGGCACCGTACCCGATCGACTGATTCTGCCCGTCGAGCAGGACAGCGTTGTACAACCTAAAACAAGCGGGGCCGGTCGCGCTGCGGCGCAGGCCTGATTTGGACGTGGACAGGGCTGGATGCCTCTTGACTGCCGTAAGCCAATTCATGATTAGGAGCGTCACAACAATGAAATCGAACAAGACCCTGCTGACCACATTGCTTTCCATGGGCCTGCTGGCCAGCGCCGGCGCGACCCAGGCCGCCGGCTGGTGCGAGTCCGGCAAACCGGTGAAATTCGCCGGCCTGAACTGGGAAAGCGGCATGCTGCTTACCGACCTTCTGCAAGTGGTGCTGGAAAAAGGTTACGACTGCAAGACCGACAGCCTGCCGGGCAACTCCATCACCATGGAAAACGCCCTGAGCAGCAACGACATCCAGATCTTCGCCGAAGAATGGGTTGGCCGCAGCGAGGTCTGGAACAAGGCCGAGAAGGCCGGCAAGGTCGTCGGTGTCGGCGCGCCGGTGGTCGGTGCGGTGGAAGGCTGGTACGTGCCGCGCTACGTGATCGAAGGCGATGCCAAGCGCAAGATCGAAGCGAAGGCACCGGACCTGAAAAACATCGCCGATCTGGGCAAATACGCCGCCGTCTTCAAGGACGCCGAAGAGCCTTCCAAGGGCCGCTTCTACAACTGCCCGGCCGGCTGGACCTGCGAGCTGGACAACAGCGAAATGCTGAAAAGCTACGGCCTGGAAAACAGCTACACCAACTTCCGCCCGGGCACTGGTCCGGCGTTGGATGCGGCCGTGCTGTCGAGTTACAAACGTGGCGAGCCGATCCTGTTCTACTACTGGACGCCAACCCCGCTGATGGGCCAGATCGACGCAGTCAAACTGGATGAGAAACCGGGCGTCGACAAGACCGTGACCATCAAGGTCGGTCTGTCCAAGACCTTCCACGAACAAGCGCCGGAGCTGGTGGCCGTGCTGGAAAAGGTCAACCTGCCGATCGACCTGCTGAACCAGAACCTGGGCCGCATGGCGAAGGAACGTATCGAGTCGCCAAAACTGGCGAAAATCTTCCTCAAGGAACATCCTGAGGTCTGGCATGCGTGGGTCAGTGAAGACGCTGCCAAGAAAATCGACGCGGCGCTGTAGGTCGAATTCCTCCCGGCCAACCGAGAGGCTGGCCGGGGTGTTCGCCGCAATCGCTTGATTGAGTTTCCTGATTGAGAGCCGCTTATGTTTCCCGAAAGCTTTACCTTTTCCATCGCCGACTGGGTCAACGGTTGGGTCGATGCGCTGGTCACCAACTATGGCGATGTGTTCCGCCACATCTCCGACACCCTGCTGTGGGCCATCGTCAATCTTGAAGGCCTGCTGCGCGCCGCACCGTGGTGGTTGATGCTGGCCATCGTCGGCGTCGTGGCCTGGCATGCAACGCGCAAAGTCGTGACCACCGCCGTGATCGTCGGTCTGTTGTTCCTGGTCGGCGCCGTCGGTCTGTGGGACAAGTTGATGCAGACCCTCGCGCTGATGATGGTGGCGACGGTCATTTCGGTGCTGATCGGCGTACCGCTGGGGATTCTCTCGGCGCGCAGCAATCGCCTGCGTTCGGTGCTGATGCCGCTGCTCGACATCATGCAGACCATGCCGAGCTTCGTGTACCTGATTCCGGTGCTGATGCTGTTCGGCCTGGGCAAGGTGCCGGCGATTTTCGCCACCGTGATCTACGCCGCGCCGCCGCTGATCCGCCTGACCGATCTGGGCATCCGCCAGGTCGACGGCGAAGTGATGGAAGCCATCAACGCCTTCGGCGCCAACCGCTGGCAGCAACTGTTCGGCGTGCAACTGCCGCTGGCCCTGCCGAGCATCATGGCCGGGATCAACCAGACCACCATGATGGCCCTGTCGATGGTGGTAATCGCCTCGATGATCGGCGCCCGTGGCCTGGGTGAAGATGTGCTGGTGGGCATTCAGACCCTCAACGTCGGACGCGGCCTGGAAGCCGGTCTGGCGATCGTGATTCTCGCAGTGGTCATCGACCGCATTACCCAGGCGTATGGTCGGCCACGGCATGAGGTGAGCAAATGAGCAACGCAACCGTGAGCAAGATCGAAGTCAAAAACGTCTTCAAGATTTTCGGCAACCGCGCCAAGGACGCTCTGGCGATGGTCGGCCAGGGCAAGACCAAGGATCAGGTGCTGAACGAAACCGGTTGCGTGGTCGGGGTCAACGACTTGTCCCTGAGCATCGGCACCGGCGAGATCTTCGTGATCATGGGCCTGTCCGGCTCCGGCAAATCGACCCTGGTGCGCCACTTCAACCGTCTGATCGACCCGACCAGCGGCGCGATCCTGGTGGATGGCGTGGACATCCTGCAATACGACATGGACGCCTTGCGCGAATTTCGCCGGCACAAGATCAGCATGGTGTTCCAGAGCTTCGGTCTGCTGCCGCACAAGACCGTGCTCGACAACGTCGCCTACGGCCTGAAAGTGCGCGGCGAGAGCAAGCAACTGTGCGCCGAGCGCGCGCTGCACTGGATCAACACCGTGGGCCTCAAGGGCTACGAAAACAAATACCCGCACCAGCTCTCCGGCGGCATGCGCCAGCGTGTAGGTCTGGCCCGGGCATTGGCGGCGGACACTGACATCATCCTGATGGACGAAGCGTTCAGCGCGCTGGATCCGCTGATCCGCGCCGAGATGCAGGACCAGTTGCTGGAGCTGCAAAAGACCCTGCACAAGACCATCGTCTTCATCACCCACGACCTCGACGAGGCCGTGCGCATCGGCAACCGCATCGCGATCCTCAAGGACGGCCGCCTGATCCAGGTCGGTACGCCGAAAGAGATCCTGCATTCGCCGGCGGACGAATATGTCGACCGCTTCGTGCAGCGGCGGGCGGCGGTGGTTTAAACAGATTTGTGTTGGCTGGGCCGGCCCCATCGCGAGCAGGCTCGCTCCCACAGTTGGAATGCGGTCTCCTGTGGGAGCGAGCTTGCTCCGGGCGGCGATCCGACGATAGCGTCGGCAAAGCTGGATCAATGTTCGGGTGAGGTTTTAGATGTCCCAGGCTGAAAAAATCGTTATCGCCGACGCCCCGATGCGTTGGCAGGATGTGGTCGCAGTCGCTCGTCATGGCGCGCAGCTCGAGCTGTCGGCGCAGACCTGGGCGCGCGTTGAAAACGCGCAAGGCATCGTCCAGCGCATCGTCGCCAGCGGCGAGCGCGCCTATGGCGTGAACACCGGGCTCGGTGCGCTGTGCAATGTTTCGCTGAAAGACGAACAGCTCAGTCAGCTGTCGCGCAACACCTTGCTCAGCCATGCGTGCGGCGTCGGTCCGGTACTGGCCGACGAGCAGACCCGCGCGATCATGAGTGCTGCGATCCGCAACTACAGCCACGGCAAATCCGGCATTCATCGCCGGGTAGTCGAAGCGCTGCTGGCGCTGCTCAATCGCGGTATCACCCCGCAAGTACCGTCCCAGGGTTCGGTGGGTTACCTGACCCACATGGCGCACATCGGCATCGCGCTGCTGGGCGTGGGCAATGTCAGCTATCGCGGGCAGATCGTGTCTGCACAGCAGGCGCTGGCCGAAGAGGGCCTGCAACCGGTGCAGCTCGGGGCGAAGGACGGTCTGTGTCTGGTCAACGGCACGCCGTGCATGACCGGCCTCGGTTGCCTGGCGATCGCCGACGCCACGCGTCTGCTGCAATGGGCCGACGTGATCGGTGCGATGAGCTTCGAAGCCCAGCGCGGCCAGATCGCCGCGTTCGATGCCGAGATCATTGCGCTCAAACCGCATCCGGGCATGCAGCAGGTCGGCGTCAATCTGCGCGCCTTGCTCGATGGCAGCGAAGTGATCGCCGCGAGCAAAGGCATTCGCACTCAGGATGCCTTGAGCATCCGCTCGATCCCGCAGGTGCACGGTGCCGCCCGCGATCAACTGGAACACGCGATCAAACAGATCGAAACCGAACTCAATGGCTGCACCGACAACCCGTTGCTGCTGGGCACACCGGACGATTTCCGGGTGATGTCCCAGGCCAACCCGCACGGGCAATCAGTGGCGCTGGCGGCGGATCTGCTGGCGATTGCGATGGCCGAAATCGGCTCGATTGCCGAGCGGCGTCTGGATCGCCTGATCAACCCGCACGTCAGCGGTCTGCCGGCGTTTCTGGTGGCCAATCCGGGGGTGAACTCCGGGATGATGATCGTGCAATACGTCGCCGCGTCGCTGTGCGCGGAAAACCGCCAGTTGGCGCAACCGGCGGTGCTCGACAACTACGTCACCTCGGGCCTGCAGGAAGACCATCTGAGCATGGGCACCAACGCCGCGCTGAAGCTGCACCGCGCGCTGGAAAACTGCACGCAGATCCTCGCCATCGAGTACCTGCTGGCGGCCCAGGCGTTTGAATTTCTCAAGGAACAGCGCTTCGGCGCGGGCACCGATACCGCCTGGCGACTGCTGCGCGAAAAAGTCCCGGCCTACGATCAGGACCGCTGGCTGGCGCCGGATATCGCCGCTGCCGCAAGCGTTCTGAAAGACCCGGATCTGCTGCACAACGCATTACCGAATTTGCACTGAAAAACTACCCACGCCAGCGTGCCAAGGCGCGGCTCCCCAAAAGGGCAGACGCGACGGACAACGGACATCTCCGGAGCGTCTGGCGAGTTAACAATAAACTCTCAAAAGGAGCACAAAATGACTGCGCTGAACCTGATCCCCGGCCAACTGAGCCTGGCCCAACTGCGCGACGTTTATCAGAACCCGGTCAAGCTGACCCTCGACAACAGCGCCAGCGCGCAGATCGAGGCCAGCGTGGCCTGCGTCGAGCAGATCCTTGCGGAAAACCGCACCGCCTACGGCATCAACACCGGTTTCGGCCTGCTGGCCTCGACCCGCATCGCCAGCGAAGACCTGGAAAACCTCCAGCGTTCGCTGGTGCTGTCCCACGCCGCCGGTGTCGGCCAGCCGATCAGCGATGAGCTGGTGCGCCTGATCATGGTGCTCAAGGTCAACAGCCTCAGCCGTGGTTTCTCCGGGATTCGTCGCGTAGTGATCGATGCGCTGATCGCGTTGATCAACGCCGAGGTCTATCCGCACATTCCGTTGAAAGGCTCGGTCGGTGCATCCGGTGACCTCGCGCCGCTGGCGCACATGTCGCTGGTGCTGCTGGGTGAGGGCAAGGCGCGCTACAAGGGTGAGTGGATGGAAGCGACCGAAGCGCTGAAAGTCGCCGGTCTGACCCCGCTGACGCTGGCGGCGAAAGAAGGTCTGGCGCTGCTCAACGGTACTCAGGTTTCCACCGCATTCGCGCTGCGCGGCCTGTTCGAAGGTGAAGACCTGTTCGCCGGCGCGCTGGCGCTGGGCGGTCTGACGGTGGAAGCGGTGCTCGGTTCGCGCTCGCCGTTCGATGCGCGCATCCACGCTGCCCGTGGCCAGAAAGGCCAGATCGACGCCGCTGCCGCTTACCGCGATCTGCTGGGCGAGCGCAGCGAAGTCTCCGACTCGCACCAGAACTGCGAAAAGGTGCAGGACCCGTACTCGCTGCGTTGCCAGCCGCAAGTCATGGGCGCGTGCCTGACCCAGTTCCGTCAGGCCGCCGAAGTGCTGGCCATCGAAGCCAACGCCGTGTCCGACAACCCGCTGGTGTTCGCGGCCGAAGGCGACGTGATTTCCGGCGGCAACTTCCACGCTGAACCAGTGGCCATGGCCGCTGACAACATGGCGCTGGCCATTGCCGAAATCGGTTCCCTGAGCGAGCGCCGCATCTCGTTGATGATGGACAAGCACATGTCGCAGCTGCCGCCGTTCCTCGTCGCCAACGGAGGCGTGAACTCCGGCTTCATGATCGCCCAAGTGACCGCTGCGGCCCTGGCCAGCGAAAACAAGGCGCTGTCCCATCCGCATTCGGTGGACAGCCTGCCAACCTCCGCCAACCAGGAAGACCACGTGTCGATGGCCCCGGCCGCCGGCAAGCGCCTGTGGGAAATGGCCGAGAACACGCGCGGGATTCTTGCGGTGGAATGGCTGGCGGCGGTGCAGGGCCTGGACCTGCGCAACGGCCTGAAGACCTCGACCAAACTGGAGCAGGCCCGAGGGATTCTGCGTCGCGAAGTGCCGTTCTACGAGAAGGACCGCTTCTTCGCACCGGACATCAATGCGGCGACCGAACTGCTGGCTTCGCGGGTGCTGACTGAACTGGTTCCGGCGAAACTGCTGCCTAGCCTGTAAGAGCCACCCCTCACCCCAACCCTCCCGAAACGTCGGACCGCCCCAAGGGGTAGAGGGGGAAAGGGAGCCGATCTTCATGATTTTCCAGACTTGAGTTCGACTCGATATTTCAGGTCGATGTACTTCGCAAGAACAACCCGGTCAGTCCCCTCTCCCTCCGGGAGAGGGCTAGGGTGAGGGGGCTTTTTAAGGCTGCCCACCAAACAGAATCCAACGGAGGCCTACAGTGAAAACCCTCTGGCAACACTGCCACGTCGCAACCATGGCGCAAGGCGTCTACTCGATCATCGAGGATGCGGCCATCGTGACGTCCGGTGCACTCATCGAGTGGATCGGCCCGCGCAGCCAATTGCCGTCAGGCGAATACCCGGCGGTCAATGACCTGCAAGGCGCGTGGGTCACCCCCGGGCTGATCGACTGCCACACCCACACCGTGTTCGGCGGCAACCGCAGCGGCGAATTCGAGAGGCGTCTGCAAGGCGTCAGCTATGCCGAAATCGCAGCGGCCGGCGGCGGCATCGCCAGCACCGTGCGCGCCACGCGCGAAGCCTCGGAAGACGAGCTGTTCGCCAGCGCCGCCAAACGCCTGAAAAGCCTGATGCGCGACGGCGTGACCACGGTCGAAATGAAATCCGGCTACGGCCTCGATCTGGCCAGCGAGCGCAAGATTCTGCGGGTCATCCGTCGCCTCGCCGCCGAGCTGCCGATCAGCGTGCGCAGCACCTGTCTGGCTGCCCACGCCTTGCCGCCGGAATACAAGGACCGCGCGGACGATTACATCGATCACATCTGCGCCGAGATGCTCCCGGCGCTGGCCGCCGAAGGCCTGGTGGATGCGGTGGATGCCTTCTGCGAATACCTGGCGTTTTCGCCGGAGCAGGTCGAACGGGTGTTCATCGCCGCGCAAAAACTCGGTCTGTCGGTGAAGCTGCACGCCGAGCAATTGTCGTCGCTGCACGGCTCCAGCCTCGCTGCGCGCTACCACGCACTTTCCGCCGATCACTTGGAGTTCATGGACGAAGCCGACGCCATCGCCATGGCCGAGTCCGACACCGTCGCGGTGTTGTTGCCGGGCGCGTTCTACTTCCTGCGCGAAACCCAGTTGCCGCCGATGGACGCCCTGCGCAAACACAAGGTGAAAATCGCCATCGCCAGCGACCTCAACCCCGGCACCTCGCCAGCGTTGTCTTTGCGCCTGATGCTGAACATGGCCTGCACCTGTTTCCGCATGACTCCGGAAGAGGCATTGGCCGGCGCCACGATTCACGCGGCGCAAGCCTTGGGCATGGCCGAGACCCACGGTTCGCTGGAAGTCGGCAAGGTCGCCGATTTTGTCGCCTGGCAGATCGACCGCCCTGCGGATCTGGCGTACTGGCTCGGTGGTGAACTGGACAAACGCGTCGTGCGTCACGGCGTTGAATCAAGTCTGTAGGAGAGCGGTTGTGGATAAGGTTCTGAACTTCAAACAAGGTCGCGTGCCGCTGCTGATCAGCATGCCCCACGCCGGTGTGCGCCTGACCCCGGCGGTCGAGGCCGGGTTGATCCCGGACGCGAAAAGCCTGCCGGACACCGACTGGCATATTCCGCAGCTCTACGATTTCGCCGCCGAACTGGGCGCCAGCACCCTGGCGGCCGAGTACTCGCGATTTGTCATCGACCTGAACCGGCCGTCCGACGACAAACCGCTGTACGCCGGCGCCACCACCGGGCTGTACCCGGCGACCCTGTTCGATGGCATTCCGTTGTTCAAGGACGGGCAGGAGCCGTCGAAAGAAGAGCGTGCGACCTATCTGGAGCAGATCTGGACGCCGTATCACCGCACCTTGCGGGAAGAGCTGGCGCGGCTAAAAGCCGAGTTCGGTTACGCACTGCTGTTCGATGCGCATTCGATCCGCTCGATCATCCCGCACCTGTTCGATGGCAAGCTGCCGGACTTCAATCTCGGCACCTTCAATGGCGCCAGTTGCGATCCGCAGTTGGCCACGCAACTGGAAGCGATCTGCGCACGCCATGGCGATTACAGCCATGTGCTGAACGGACGCTTCAAGGGCGGCCACATTACCCGTCACTACGGTAACCCGGCCGAGAACATCCACGCCGTGCAACTGGAACTGGGCCAGTGCACCTACATGGAAGAGTTCGAACCGTTCCGCTACCGCGCCGATCTGGCGGAGCCGACGCGGGTGGTGCTCAAGGAGTTGCTGCAGGGGCTGCTTGCCTGGGGCGCGACTCGCTACAAATCCTGAATACACACCAGGAACCCTGTGGGAGCGAGCTTGCTCCCACAGTTTTTGTGGTGACCACAGGTTTGTGCACGGCTTGGGTCGCCACCGTGCAAATCCCGGTCGCCTCAGTTCGCTTTTCCCGCTCGTCTGCTGCGTAATGTTTCGGCCACGGTGCAAGAAGACACCGATCCGAACAATAACCCGCTGCCGCACGAGACGATCCCACATGAAAAGACTGTTCACTCGTTGTGCGTTAATCCTCACCGGCAGTGCGCTGCTCAGCGCCGGCGCCATGGCTTCCGATGATGCTTCCTGCAAAACCGTGCGCATGGGCGTGGTCAACTGGACCGACGTGATCGCCACCAGCGGCATGGCCGACGTGCTGCTCAACGGCCTCGGCTACGAAAGCAAACAGACCAGCGCCGTGCAGCAAATCATCTTCGCCGGCATCCGCGACAAGCGTCTGGATATCTTCCTCGGCTACTGGAAACCGGCGATGGACAAGAATATTGCGCCGTTCCTCGCCGCCAATCAGGTCAAGGTCATGGACAAGCCAAGCCTGGCCGACGCCCAGGCGACGTTGGCAGTGCCGGATTACGTAGCGGCGGCGGGGCTGAAAACCTTCGGCGACATCGCTAAATTCAAGGATCAGCTCGGTGGCAAGATCTACGGCATCGAGCCCGGCAGCGGCGCCAACACCACGATCAAGACCATGATCGAAACCAACCATTTCGGCCTGAAGGATTTCAAGATCGTCGAATCCGGTGAGGCCGGCATGCTCGCCGCCGTGCAGCGGGCGGTGAACCGCAAGGAGTTCGTGGTGTTCGTCGGCTGGACCCCGCACCCGATGAACATCAACATGAAAATCACCTACCTGACCGGCAGCGAAGATGTTTACGGCCCGAACGAAGGCGCCGCCACCGTTTCCACCGTCACCGCGCCGGACTACGCCGAGCGCTGCCCGAATGTTCATCGACTGCTGGAAAACCTGACCTTCACCGCCGCCCAGGAAAGCCAGTTGATGGTGCCGATCATGGAGCGCAAGACCCCTCAGGAAGTGGCGAAGACCTGGCTGCGTGAGCATCCCGAAGACCTGCAACGCTGGCTGGCGGGTGTCAGCAGTTTCGATGGCAAGGACGGCGAGGCCACGGTTCAGGCCAGCCTGAAAAACTGATGAGTACCTATCCACTTTCACCGGCGATGGCGGCGTTCGTTGCCAGAACCGAAAGCTTCGCCAGCGATGACAGCAGCCTCGGCGGATTGCGCAAATCCTATGACGACATGTGCCGCGCCTTCACGCCCGAACGGCCGGCGGGTCTGGAGGTGGTGGATTTCCAGTTGAGCGGGGTGGCGGTGCGTTCGTATCGCCCGCCCGTCCGGCCATCGGCCAGTGGCTGGCCGTGCGTGTTGTACCTGCACGGCGGCGGTTGGGTGGTCGGCGGGCTGGATTCCCATGACTTCATCTGCTGCGAGCTGGCCATGGCGCTTGGGGCAATGGTGGTGGCGGTGGATTACCGGCTGGCGCCGGAGCATCCGTTCCCGGCCGGTTTCGAGGATTGCCTGAGCGTCTGGCGCGCGTTGCGCAGTGGGCCCTTCTGGTTCGACCCCGGACGGATGCTGGTGGCGGGCGACAGCGCCGGGGGCAATCTGGCGGCGGCGCTGTGCCTGGCGCTGCGCGATGCCGGCGAGTCGCTGCCGGGCGCGCAGGTTTTGATCTATCCGGGGCTGGGAGGCGACGAGCAGTTACCGTCGCGCAGCGAATGCGCCGATGCGCCGTTGCTCGCCAGCAGCGATCTCGACTGTTATCACGCCTTGTACCTGCGCGGCACCGCGAAGCCGAACGCCTATGCGATGCCGTTGCTGGCCCGGGATTTCCGCGGTCTGCCCCCGGCCTGGATTGCCGTGGCGCAGTTCGACCCGCTGCGTGACGACGGCATGTGCTACGCCGAACGGCTGAACGCGGCGGGCGTCGACGCGGCGCTGTATTACGGCGAAGGGCTGGTTCATGGCTGCCTGCGAGCGCGGCATCAGGTCGCCGAGGTCGATCGTCTCTTTGAGAACCTGCTGGGGTTCATGGCTGACAAAATGTGACAGCGCACGGGCATGCTCATTGACGTAAATCGGGTTTATGATGCCGGACGGCAGAATAATAGAAGTCCCCCCAGGGATGACCTCGACCCCTTACGGAGCGCGCAATGCAGACTTTGTTTCCGCAGATCAAACCTCACGCACGGCACGATCTGGCCGTCGATGACACCCATACGCTGTACGTCGACGAAAGCGGTTCACCGGAAGGTTTGCCGGTGGTGTTCATCCACGGAGGTCCCGGCGCCGGGTGCGACGCCCAGAGTCGCCGCTATTTTGATCCGAACCTGTATCGCATTGTCACCTTCGATCAGCGCGGCTGTGGTCGTTCCACGCCTCACGCCAGCCTGGAAAACAACACCACCTGGGATCTGGTCGAAGACCTCGAGCGCATCCGTAAACATCTGGGCATCGACAAATGGGTGCTGTTCGGCGGTTCCTGGGGTTCGACCCTGGCGCTGGCCTACGCGCAGACCCATCCGGAGCGCGTGCATGGGCTGATCCTGCGCGGGATCTTTCTCTGCCGTCCGCAGGAAATCGAATGGTTCTACCAGGCCGGCGCCAGCCGACTGTTCCCCGACTACTGGCAGGACTACCTCGCGCCGATTCCGCTGGACGAACGCGACGACCTGCTCAGCGCGTTCCACAAACGCCTGACCGGCAACGACCAGATCGCCCAGATGCACGCAGCCAAGGCCTGGTCGACCTGGGAAGGGCGCACCGCGACCCTGCGCCCGAATCCGCTGGTGGTCGACCGTTTCTCCGAGCCGCAGCGCGCCTTGTCGATCGCGCGGATCGAATGCCACTACTTCACCAACAATGCGTTCCTTGAGCCAAACCAGCTGATCCGCGACATGGGCAAGATCGCTCATCTGCCGGGCGTGATCATCCATGGTCGCTACGACGTGATCTGCCCGCTCGACAACGCCTGGGAGCTGCATCAGGCCTGGCCGAACAGCGAGCTGCAGGTGATCCGCGATGCCGGCCACGCCGCGTCCGAACCGGGCATCACCGATGCACTGGTGCGCGCCGCCAGCAAAATGGCCCGGCGCCTGCTCGACCTGCCGCCCGAAGAAGCATGAAGGGGCTGTTGCAGCGCGTGAAAGGCGCGCGGGTCGAAGTGGCGGGCGAGGTGGTTGGCAGTGTCGATCAGGGTTTGCTGGTGCTGGTGGCGGTAGAACCCGACGACACGCCGGCCAGCGCCGACAAACTTCTGCATAAGCTGCTTAACTATCGAGTGTTCAGTGACGCCGAGGGCAAGATGAATCTGTCCCTGGCGGATGTGGGCGGCGGGTTGCTGCTGGTCTCTCAGTTCACCCTCGCTGCCGACACCAAAAGCGGGTTGCGCCCGAGTTTCTCGACCGCCGCCCCTCCGGCGCTGGGCGAAGAATTATTCGACTATCTATTAAGCAAAGCGAAACAGATGCATGGCACAGTGGCATCAGGTAGATTCGGCGCGGATATGCAGGTGCACCTGGTCAACGATGGCCCGGTAACCTTCCTGTTACAGACATGAAAGTGCTTGAAACAACTTTTTAAGGGCTTTTCGACTGAAAACAGGGAATTTTCGCGATAAATACTTTGTTACCCCTGATGCGTTGTCACGCGGGCTACTAGATAATCGCGCGCTACGGGGATCAGCGTTCGTTGGTCCATTTTGACTTAGGTAGAGACTTGTCCGGATCCGATTGGGGAATCATTTTGACCCAGCGGAGTCGGAACAATGCTCGCCAACTTGGCAAGGGTGTCCTGCAAGGTCGGTTTTTTTGTACCGAATCCCTCACAGGCACTTCATCTGGCCGTTGGTTTATTGATCTGTTTTCGGCGAGGGTTGCTCGTGATTGTTAGTCCCTGTAATGCAGCAAAATTGTCTGCCAAACGCTTGCGCAGCGCTCTGGTAGCGGGCTCGGCAGTACTCTGCCTGCTCAGCGCCGGCCAGCTTTGGGCATTCAATCTTGACGATGTGTCGGTCAAGGCCAAAGAGCTGGCCGGGCAGAAGTTCGAAGCCCCGCGCAGCAACCTGCCGAACGAATTCCGTGAAATGAAATTCGCGGACTATCAGAAGATTCGTTTCCGCACCGAAAAAGCCGAATGGGCCGACCAGAAGACCCCGTTCAAGCTGTCCTTCTATCATCAGGGCATGCACTTCGATACGCCGGTGAAAATCAACGAAATCACCGCGAACACCGTCGAAGAGATCAAATACGATCCAAGCCGTTTCGATTTCGGCGACCTGCAGTTCGATCCGAAGGCCACCGAACAACTGGGCTACGCCGGTTTCCGTGTGCTGTACCCGATCAACAAGGCGGACAAGCAAGACGAAATCATGACCATGCTGGGCGCGAGCTACTTCCGCGTCGTCGGCAAGGGTCACACCTACGGTCTGTCGGCCCGTGGCTTGGCGATCGATACCGCTTTGCCGTCCGGCGAAGAATTCCCGCGTTTTCGCGAGTTCTGGATTCAGCAGCCGAAGCCGGGCGACAAGCACCTGGTGATCTTCGCCCTGCTGGATTCGCCACGTGCGACCGGCGCCTACCGTCTGATCCTGCGTCCGGGCAGCGACACCATTGTCGACGTCAAGGGCCAGATGTACCTGCGTGACAAGGTTGGCAAGCTCGGCATCGCGCCGCTGACCAGCATGTTCCTGTTCGGCGCCAACCAGCCGTCGAAAGTGCTCAACTACCGTCGTGAACTGCACGACTCCAGCGGTCTGTCGATCCATGCCGGCAACGGCGAGTGGATCTGGCGTCCGCTGAACAACCCGAAACACTTGGCTGTCAGCCAGTTCAGCGTCGAGAACCCGCGTGGTTTCGGTCTGCTGCAACGTGGCCGTGACTTCAGCCACTACGAAGACCTCGACGACCGCTACGACAAGCGCCCAAGCGCCTGGATCGAGCCGAAGGGCGACTGGGGCAAGGGCACCGTTGATCTGGTCGAGATCCCGACTGCGGACGAAACCAACGACAACATCGTTGCGTTCTGGAACCCGGAAAAACTGCCGGAGCCTGGCCAGCCGCTGGACTTCGCCTACCGTATGCACTGGACCATCGACGAAGCCGCGCTGCACGCGCCGGACAGCGCCTGGGTCAACCAGACCCTGCGTTCGACCGGTGACGTCAAGCAATCGAACCTGATCCGTCAGCCGGATGGCAGCGTTGCCTACCTGGTCGATTTCGAAGGCCCGTCCTTGGCCGCTTTGGCCCCGGATGCGGACGTTCGCAGCCAGGTCAGCGTCGGCGACAACGCCGAACTGGTCGAAAACAGCGTGCGCTACAACCCGGAAACCAAAGGCTGGCGCCTGACCCTGCGGATGAAGATCAAGGACCCGAGCAAGTCCACCGAGATGCGCGCAGCCCTGGTGCAGCCAGTGGTGACCGCTGATCTGGCCAAGTCTTCGGTACCGACGTCCAATTCGTCGGTAGCCAAGGCCGACAAGGTTGCCGCCAAGCAACAAGAGAAAGCCGACAAGGAAGCGAAGGCCGCCGAGGCCAAACAGGCCGACGCCAAGCCGGTTGCAGATGCCAAGGACAAGGCCAACAAAGACGCCAAGCAGCCAGCCGCTGCGGACGCGGCCCCAGCCACACCGGAATCGGCGCCGACTGAAGAAGTCCTGACCGAGACCTGGAGCTATCAGTTGCCTGCCGATGAGTAACTCTCAAGTACAGCCAGAGACTCTGTCCGAGTACCTGGCGCATCTGCCGATGACCGACGAGCAGCGCGCGGAACTCGCGGGCTGCCAGTCCTTCAGCGAATTACATGAACGCCTGTCGTCCAAGACCTTTGACGCACCGACCGAAGCCGCCCAGGCTTCGGTGGGCAAGCGCCTGATCCTGAGCACCGCCGAAGAGCTGCAAGACGCGGAAATGCTGGTGCTCGACGCCAGCGGCCGGGTCAGCATGAAGGCCACGCCGCCGATCCGTCGGACCAAGGTCGTGCCGGAGCCGTGGCGCACCAACATTCTGGTGCGTGGCTGGCGTCGCCTGACCGGCCGGACCAACCCGCCGCAACCGCCGAAGGACGCCAACGTGCTGCCGGCGGCGCGCTGGCGCACGGTCGGTTCGATCCGTCGCTACATTCTGCTGGTGCTGATGCTGGGCCAGACCATCGTCGCCGGCTGGTACATGAAAGGCATCATGCCGTACCAGGGCTGGTCGTTCGTCGATCTGGAAGAAGTCCTGCATCAACCGCTGCTGCAAACCGCCACGCAAGTGCTGCCGTATGCGCTGCAAACCAGCATTCTGATCATGTTCGGGATTCTGTTCTGCTGGGTGTCGGCCGGTTTCTGGACCGCGCTGATGGGCTTCCTCGAATTGCTCACCGGCCACGATAAATACCGGATCTCCGGTAAAAGTGCCGGCAACGAGCCGATTCCGAAAGACGCGCGCACCGCACTGGTGATGCCGATCTGCAACGAAGACGTGCCTCGGGTGTTCGCCGGTCTGCGCGCGACGTTCGAGTCGGTCGCCGCTACCGGTGACTTGGACCGTTTCGACTTCTTCGTCCTCAGCGACAGTAACGACACCGACATCTGCGTTGCCGAGCAGCAGGCCTGGCTGGACGTCTGCCGCGAAGCCAAGGGTTTCGGCAAGATCTTCTATCGCCGCCGTCGCCGTCGCGTCAAACGCAAGAGCGGCAACCTCGACGACTTCTGCCGTCGCTGGGGCGGTGACTACAAGTACATGGTCGTACTCGACGCCGACTCGGTCATGAGCGGCGAGTGCCTGACCAGTCTGGTGCGCCTGATGGAGGCCACGCCGGACGCCGGCATCATCCAGACCGCGCCGCGCGCTTCGGGCATGGACACGTTGTATGCCCGCATGCAGCAGTTCGCTACCCGTGTTTATGGTCCGCTGTTCACTGCCGGCCTGCACTTCTGGCAGCTGGGTGAATCCCACTACTGGGGTCACAACGCGATCATCCGCATGAAGCCGTTCATCGACCACTGCGCCCTGGCGCCGTTGCCGGGCAAGGGTGCGTTCTCCGGTGCGATTCTCTCTCACGACTTCGTTGAAGCTGCGCTGATGCGCCGTGCCGGCTGGGGCGTGTGGATTGCCTACGATCTGCCGGGCAGCTACGAAGAACTGCCGCCGAACCTGCTCGATGAACTCAAGCGTGACCGTCGCTGGTGCCACGGTAACCTTATGAACTTCCGTCTGTTCCTGGTCAAAGGCATGCACCCGGTGCACCGCGCGGTGTTCCTGACCGGCGTGATGTCTTACCTGTCGGCGCCGCTGTGGTTCTTCTTCCTGGTGCTATCGACCGCGCTGCTGGCGGTGAACACGCTGATGGAGCCGCAGTACTTCCTCGAACCGCGTCAGCTCTATCCGCTGTGGCCGCAATGGCACCCGGACAAGGCGATCGCGCTGTTCTCGACGACCATCGTGCTGCTGTTCCTGCCGAAGCTGTTGAGCATCATCCTGATCTGGGCCAAGGGTGCGAAAGAGTTTGGCGGCAAGTTCAAGGTGACCGTGTCGATGCTGCTGGAGATGCTGTTCTCCATGCTGCTGGCGCCGGTGCGGATGATTTTCCACACCCGTTTCGTCCTCGCCGCGTTCCTCGGCTGGGCCGCGACCTGGAACTCGCCGCAGCGTGACGACGACTCCACGCCGTGGAGCGAAGCGGTCAAGCGTCACGGTCCGCAGACCCTGCTGGGCTTCTTCTGGGCGCTGCTGGTGATCTGGCTGAACCCGAGCTTCCTGTGGTGGCTGGTCCCAATCGTCGGTTCGCTGATGCTGTCGATTCCGGTGTCGGTGATTTCCAGCCGCGTCGGTCTGGGCCTCAAATCCCGTGACGAGAGCCTGTTCCTCATCCCCGAGGAATACAATCCGCCACAGGCGCTGCTGGCCACCGATCAGTACACCCACGAAAACCGCTGGCACGCACTGAATGACGGCTTCATCCGCGCGGTGGTCGATCCACAGCAGAACGCCCTGGCGTGCTCGCTGGCGACTTCGCGTCACGGTCAGGCCGAGCCGATCGAATGGCTGCGCCAGGAACGTGTGCGTCACGCGATCAAGGTCGGCCCGGCCGGGCTGAACAACCATGATCGCCTGCAATTGCTGAGCGATCCGGTGGCCCTGGCCCGTCTGCACGAGCAGGTGTGGGCCGAAGGCCACGCCGAGTGGCTGGACGCCTGGCGGGCTTCGGTGAAAGCCGATCCCCACGCGCCGCTGCTGCCGCTCAAGCCGGTGAGCTTGCAGGCGCAACCGGCCTGATGAAGAAACCCCGCGAAAGCGGGGTTTTTTTTGCCTGCCGATTACCGTCGCGGATCACTCGTTCCCACGCTCTGCGTGGGAATGCAGCCCGGGACGCTCTGCGTTCCATCCGGCACCAACCGATCAAAAAACCTTGTGCAAACGGACGAGTGCGTTAGCATCCGTCCCCGAATTGGCGCACCCGGACAATCTTGTCCATTTCTGTCGGTTTTCGCGCCGCAAACGCAATGGTTTTGGGGACTTGAAGATGAAGAAGTATCTGTCGATGCTGCTGGTCGGCGTCACGGCACTGGTTGCAGTCAATGCGGCGCAGGCCGGCGCAATCGACGACGCGGTCAAGCGTGGCTCGTTGAAAGTCGGCATGGATCCGACCTACATGCCGTTCGAAATGACCAACAAGCGCGGCGAAATCATCGGTTTCGAAGTCGACATCCTCAAAGCCATGACCAAGGCCATGGGCGTCAAACTGGAGCTGGTCTCCACCGGTTACGACGGGATCATCCCGGCGTTGATGACCGACAAGTTCGACATGATCGGCAGCGGCATGACCCTGACCCAGGAACGCAACCTGCGCCTGAACTTCAGCGAACCGTTCATCGTGGTCGGCCAGACCCTGCTGATCCGCAAGGAGCTGGAAGGCACCGTCAAGTCCTACAAAGACCTGAACACCGCTGACTACCGCATCACCTCCAAGCTCGGCACCACCGGCGAGATGGTCGCCAAGAAGCTGATCTCCAAAGCCAAGTACCACGGCTACGACAACGAGCAGGAAGCCGTGCTCGATGTGGTCAACGGCAAGGCTGACGCCTTCATCTACGACGCGCCGTACAACGTGGTCGCGGTGAACAAGGTCGGCGCCGGCAAGCTGGTGTTCCTCGACAAGCCGTTTACCTACGAGCCACTGGCCTTCGGTCTGAAGAAGGGTGACTACGACAGCATCAACTTCATCAACAACTTCCTGCACCAGATCCACGAAGACGGCACCTACGATCGAATCCATGACAAGTGGTTCAAGAGCACCGAGTGGCTCAAGGACATGGAATAACACCCGCTCGCCGATCGTTCCCACGTCGAGGCGTCGAACCGTCTGCGTGGGAACGCATCCTGTGACGCTCCGCGTCACGATCAGGCACGGACGCAGAGCGTCCCCGGCGGCATTCCCACGCAGAGCGTGGGAACGATCATCTGAGAATCTGCAATGAAACAGAAAAAAGCCCAATGGCCCTGGCATGTCCTGACCGTGCTGGTGCTGGTCGGCCTGGCCGGCGCGCTGTATTACGCCACGTCGCTGATGTCCTACGAATGGCGCTGGAACCGTGTGCCGCAGTACTTCGCCTATCAGGCCGAGGAAACCCAGCGCGCGACCGACATTTCCACCGTCAGCGAACTGGTGCGCAAGGGCGGCAGCGCGCAGGTCACCCTGCGCAACGATGCCGGTGACGAGCAGCACCTGACCGTCGACGAAAACAGCCTGCAATTCGCTCAGGGCGACGATGTGGCCGAAGGCGACGTCGTGGGCGTGACCCGGCATTGGGCGGCGGGTCCGCTGTTGTGGGGCCTGTGGACCACGCTTTGGCTGTCAGTGGTGTCCGGGGTGCTGGGTCTGCTGATCGGTCTGGCGACCGGGCTGTGCCGGCTGTCGAACAACCCGACCCTGCGCGACCTGTCGACGATCTATGTCGAACTGGTGCGCGGTACGCCGCTGCTGGTGCAGATCTTCATTTTCTATTTCTTCATCGGCACGGTGATGAACCTGTCCCGGGAGTTCGCCGGGATTGCCGCGCTGTCGCTGTTCACCGGCGCCTACGTGGCGGAAATCATCCGTTCCGGTGTGCAGTCGATTGCCCGCGGCCAGAACGAAGCGGCGCGTTCGCTGGGTCTGAGTGCCGGCCAGTCGATGCGTCATGTGGTGTTGCCGCAGGCGTTCAAACGCGTGCTGCCGCCGCTGGCCGGGCAGTTCATCAGTCTGGTCAAAGACACTTCGCTGGTGTCGGTGATCGCCATCACCGAGCTGCTGAAAAGCGGCCGGGAAGTCATCACCACGTCGTTCTCGCCATTCGAGATCCTGTTCTGCGTCGCCGGCCTGTACCTGTTGATCAACCTGCCGCTGTCGAAAATCGCCAGCCGGCTTGAGCGGAGGCTCGCGCAAAGTGATTGAAGTCCGCGATCTGGTAAAAGTCTTCGACACCCGTGGGCAAGTGGTGCGCGCGGTGGATAACGTCAGCACGTCCGTGGCCAAGGGTGAAGTGCTGGTGGTGATTGGCCCGTCCGGTTCCGGCAAATCGACCTTTCTGCGTTGCCTTAATGGTCTGGAAGAATTCGATTCCGGCTCGGTAAGCATCGACGGCCTGCAACTGGCTGACCCGAAAACCGACGTCAACGCCTACCGCCGCGAAGTCGGCATGGTGTTCCAGCATTTCAATCTGTTCCCGCACATGACCGTGCTGGAGAACCTGTGCCTGGCGCAGAAAGTCGTGCGCAAGCGCGGCCAGAAGGAAAGCGAAGCCAAGGCTCTGGCATTGCTGGAGAAGGTCGGCATCGCCCAGAAGGCCCGCGAGTACCCATCGCGCCTGTCCGGCGGTCAGCAGCAGCGCGTGGCGATTGCCCGGGCGCTGGCGATGGATCCCAAGGTCATGCTGTTCGACGAACCGACCTCGGCTCTCGACCCGGAAATGGTCGGTGAAGTGCTGGACGTGATGAAGAACCTGGCCGTGGAAGGCATGACCATGGTCTGCGTGACCCACGAAATGGGCTTCGCCCGGGAAGTGGCGGATCGGGTGCTGTTCTTCGATCACGGCAAACTGCTGGAGGACGCCTCGCCGGCGGAGTTCTTCGATGCGCCGAAGGATCCGCGAGCCCAGGCGTTCCTGCGGCAAGTCCTCTAAACACAGGACAAAAAAATCGCAGCCAATGGCTGCGATTTTTTTGTGTGCGCGGTTTACACCTTGAACCGGCCCACCAGCGTTTGCAGGTGAGTGCCCAGGCGCGCCAGCTCGACGCTGGAGGCCGCCGTCTCTTCACTGGCCGCCGAGGTCTGATCCGACACATCCCGCACGTTCAGCACGCTACGGTTGATCTCTTCAGCCACGGCGCTCTGCTGCTCGGCCGCCGCGGCGATCTGCTGGTTCATCGCCTGAATCGCCGAAACGGTACGGGTGATGCTTTCCAGCGAACCACCGGCACGCCGGGTCAGCTCGACGCTGCTGTCGGTCAGGGTGCGGCTGTTGTCCATGATCGTTGCCACTTGCTGGGTGCCGTTCTGCAGGCCGACGATCAGCTCTTCAATCTCTTCGGTGGACTTCTGAGTGCGCTGGGCGAGGCTGCGGACTTCGTCGGCGACCACCGCAAAGCCTCGACCGGCTTCACCGGCACGGGCGGCTTCGATGGCGGCGTTGAGGGCCAGCAGGTTGGTTTGCTGGGCCACGGACTTGATCACGTCGAGCACGCTGCCGATCTTGTCGCTTTCGCGCTTGAGCTCGCCCATGGCCTCGGTGGAATGGCCGACTTCGGCGGCCAGACGTTCGATCTGGGCGATGGCCTCGCCAACCACCTTGTCGCCTTCACGGGCCTGCTGGTCGGCGGCGACCGCTGCTTCCGAAGCTTCCTCGGCGTTACGCGCGACTTCCTGCACGGTGGCGGCCATTTCGTTCATGGCGGTGGCGACCTGGTCGGTCTCGATTTTCTGATTGTTGACCCCGGCGCTGGTCTGCTCGGTCACCGCGGACAACTCTTCGGCGGCGCTGGCGATCTGGGTCACGCCGTCGCTGATGCCACCGATCAATTCGCGCAGGCCCTGGGTCATGCTCTGCATCGAGCGCTGCAATTGACCGAGTTCGTCACGGCGCAGGGACACCAGATTGTGGGTCAGGTCACCGGCGGCCACACGTTCGGCGACTTTCAGGGTCTGCTCCAGCGGAATGATGATCTGCCGGGTGATCGCCCAGGCCGCGAGCAGACCGAAGGCCAGGGCCAGCAGGGTGGCGATCATCAGCATGTTTTTGGCGTGCGCGGCATCGGTGTCGCGGACGATGGTCTGAGATTCGGTGAGTTTCTTGCTGACGTCGAGCAGGATGTCGCCTTGGGCCGACATGCGAGCCAGTGCCTTGGCGTTGTTCACCTGGGAGTCGCGGAACTGGCTGACGGCGGCGCGATAAGCCTTCAGCGATTCGGTGGCCTGTTGCAGGTTGGCGATGTGTTGCTCGGGTAGTTTGCTCGGCAGGCTTTCCAGATTGTTCAGGGCGGCGGCGATGGCATCCAGCGCCGGTTGTTCGGCTTCGGCCTTGCCGCTGTAGGTGTAGCCGCGCACCTGATAGCGCGCCTGCTGCAGCAGTTTGCTCAGCTCGATCACGCTGTTGAATTGCGCGACGCTGTCGCCTTGCAGCAGGGATTTCTCGACTTCGCTGACCTTGGCCACCGCGTTATCGGCGCTGGCGCCGAGTTTGCTGCGGGCGTCTTCACGCTGCACGGTGGCCTGGGTCATGTCGCCAAAGGCGCGTTTGTACTCGGCAACCGCCGCCAGTTGCTGATCGATCATGGCCACGTCGGACGGTTGCTCGATCATGCCGCGGGCGCTTTGCAGGCCGGCGTCGAGTTTGCCGAGCAGGTCGTTGACCGCACCGGGGCCCTGTTCGCCACGGCGGGCTTCATAGTCCAGACGCGCCAGACGCAGGTCCTTGGTCAGCTCGTTGAGGCTGGAGATGAAGCCGAGCTTGTCGCCCCGGCTGATGATCCCGCTCATGCCGGTCCAGCCGGTGAAGGTGATCAACAGGGTCAGCAGCAGCACCAGGCCGAAACCGATTCCAAGCTTACGTTTAACGCTGACGTTTCCAAGACTCTCGGCTAACCAACGGTACATGCGACGACTCCCCTCGGACCACTAATTGGACTTATGGGGAGGGTATCGGCCGCATGATGGCAATCTGTAACGCCTTTTGTCCGGAGAAGACTTCAGAACAGCCGGGCGAGCAGCGCGGTGACGGCGGTTTCGACCCGCAGGATTCGCTCGCCCAGTTGCACCGGTTGCAGCCCGGCCTTGGCCAGCAAATCGATTTCGTAGGGAATCCAGCCACCCTCGGGGCCGATGGCCAGGGTCACCGGTTCGTTCAGGGCGCGGGGGCAGGGCGGGAAATTGCCCGGATGACCGACCAGACCGAGGGTGCCGTCGGTGATGGCCGGCAGGCGATCTTCGACGAACGGCTTGAAGCGCTTCTCGATGATGATCTCCGGCAGCACCGTATCCCGAGCCTGTTCGAGGCCGAGGATCAGTTGTTCGCGAATCGCTTCCGGCTCCAGGAACGGCGTTTGCCAGAAGCTTTTCTCGACCCGGTAGCTGTTGACCAGAATCACCTTCGACACGCCCATGGTCGCCACGGTCTGGAACACCCGGCGCAGCATCTTCGGGCGGGGCAGGGCGAGTACCAGGGTCAGTGGCAGTTTGGCCGGCGGCGGTTGATCGAGGGTGACCCGCAGTTCGGCCTCACCCGCGTCCAGGCGCAGCAGCTCGGCCGAGCCCATCAACCCGTTGATGCGCCCGACCCGCAGGCTGTCGCCGACTTCCGAACGGTGGACTTCCTGCATGTGGGTCAGGCGCCGATCGCGCAGCACGACCCGGTCGGCCGCGATGAAGTCGGCCTCTTCGAGCAGCAGCAGGTTCATGGCTGAGTCGCTGGCGGCTGATCGTTGTGATCGTCGGCGGTTTCTTCCGGGCGCTCGCGCTTGCTGACCAGACTGCCGAACAGGATGCCGACTTCGAACAGCATCCACATCGGCACGGCCAGCAGGGTCTGGGAAAAGATGTCCGGCGGGGTCAGGATCATGCCGACCACGAAGCAGCCGATGATCACGTACGGGCGGATCTTCTTCAGGTATTTGACGTCGACCACGCCGATCCACACCAGCAGCACCACGGCCACCGGGATTTCGAACGCCACGCCGAAGGCGAAGAACAGCGTCATGACGAAATCGAGGTAACTGGTGATGTCGGTCATCATTTCCACACCGGCCGGGGTGGCCGAGGCGAAGAACTTGAAGATCAGCGGGAACACGAAGAAGTAGGCGAACGCCATGCCGGTGTAGAACAGCAGGATGCTGGAGATCAGCAACGGCACTGCGACACGCTTCTCGTGCTTGTACAGGCCCGGTGCGATGAAGCCCCAGATCTGATGCAGGATCACCGGAATCGCCAGGAACAGCGAGACCATCATCGTCAGTTTCAGCGGCGTCAGGAACGGCGACGACACGTCGGTGGCGATCATTGTCGCGCCGGCCGGCAGGTATTCACGCAGCGGCGTCGAAACAAAGGTGTAGATCTGCTGGGTGAAGGCAAACAGCCCGGCGAAGATGATGAAGATCGCCGCCACGCAACGCAGCAGGCGGGTGCGCAACTCGGTGAGGTGCGAAACCAGCGGCATGTGCTGGTCGTTTTCGGGGAGATCGCTCATGGGGCTCGCGGCGGCAGAGTGGTGTCGTTTGGCGCTGGTGTGGTCGGCGCGGCGGTTTGGGCTACGTGTTCAACCGAGGCTGGCGCGACGACAGGCGCTGATTCGGTTGGCGCTACAGCAGGTGCCGCTGGCGTTGGAGCGGCAGGGCTGTGAATCGTCTGCTCACCCACATGCTCGACCGGCGTCGGCTCCTGCTGAACCGGCGTGAAAATCTTCCGCGCCTCCTGTTCCAGCGACAGGATGTGCTCGTTGTGCAGTTGCCGGCGGATTTCGTCGGCACCGATTTCACGCTCAACTTCCTGTTTGATCGCGTTGAAGCTGCGCTTCAGCCGTCCGACCCACAGGCCGGCGGTGCGTGCAGCGCCCGGCAGACGCTCGGGGCCCAGCACCAGCAGGGCGACGAGGCCGACGAGCAGCAGTTCAGAGAAGCTGATACCAAACATTAGTCAGTGCTCACACGTCTTTGCGGATCGGCTCTTCGACTTTCTGCGCCTGCACGTCGATGGTGTGCGGCGGGTTGGCCTGAGCGGTGGCTTGCGGCTGTACCGGTGGCACCGGTTGCGCAGGCGTGACGGTCGGATCGGCCGGTTTTTCGTCGTCGTTCATGGCTTTACGGAAGCCCTTGATCGACTCGCCAACGTCGGTGCCGAGGTTCTTCAGTTTCTTGGTACCGAACACCAGTACCACGACCACCAGGATGACGATCCAGTGTTTCCAGTCAAAAATGCCCATGTTGCTGTTCCTCTTTTGAAGTTGTTCAGGCGGACGGGCGCGAGGCTTTCTCGACGTGTCCGGACAGGCCGAAACGGCGATCCAGTTCATCCAGCACCGCCTGCGGATGCTGCCCCAGCTGGGCAAGCATGACCATGCTGTGGAACCACAGGTCGGCGGTCTCGTAGATCACGTCGCTGCAGTCGCCGCTGACGGCGGCGTCCTTGGCGGCAATGATCGTTTCGACCGACTCTTCGCCGACTTTCTCCAGAATCTTGTTCAGACCCTTGTGGTACAGACTGGCGACATACGAGCTGTCGGCGGCTGCGCCTTTGCGCTCTTCCAGCACCTGAGCAAGGCGAGTCAGGGTGTCACTCATGTTTGTGTCCTGCGGAATAGATGGCGTGCGGGTCTTTCAGGACCGGGTCGACCGTTTTCCAGTCGCCGTTTTCGAAGACGCGGTAGAAGCAGCTTTGACGGCCGGTATGGCAAGCGATGTCGCCGATCTGTTCGACCATCAGGATGATGACGTCGGCGTCGCAGTCCAGACGCATTTCATGCAGCGTCTGTACGTGGCCGGACTCTTCGCCCTTGCGCCACAGCTTGCCACGGGAACGTGACCAATAGATGGCACGGTTTTCCGCCGCGGTCAGCTCCAGGGCTTCGCGGTTCATCCAGGCCATCATCAATACGCGTCCGGTCTTGTGATCCTGAGCAATCGCCGGCACCAGGCCATCGGCGTCCCACTTGATCTCGTCCAGCCAGTTTTTCATCTTCGACTCCGACAGCGAACCCACACTTCAATAGTCGGGCTCAGGCGTTGAAACAGTGTGCCAGCCGATCACGGAACTGGCTATCGGCGAACGACCAGATACAAGCCGACGGCCACCATGATCCCGGCGGGCCAATGCCCCAGTTCGTGCATCGGGCCCCCGGCAGCGAGGATCGTACCGCCCGCCAGATGGGCGCTGCCGAGCAGGCGCAGGAACCAGTCGTCCTTGCGTTTTTTCCACGGCGGCGGGTCGTTGGCGTGGGGCTGGGACATGCGTTCGAGCAGATCGCGGGCCATGTTGGCCAGGTGCGGCAGTTGTTCGAACTGGCTCTGAACGTTGCCGAGCAAGGCTTTCGGGCTGACGCGCTCGCGCATCCAGCGTTCGAGGAACGGCTGCGCGGTGTTCCACAGATCCAGATCCGGGTACAGCTGGCGGCCCAGGCCTTCGATGTTCAGCAGGGTCTTTTGCAGCAATACGAGTTGCGGCTGCACTTCCATGTTGAAGCGGCGCGCGGTCTGGAACAGGCGCATCAGCACCTGGCCAAATGAAATATCTTTTAATGGTTTTTCGAAGATCGGCTCGCACACGGTCCGGATCGCCGCTTCGAATTCATTCAATTTGGTTTCCGCCGGCACCCAGCCCGAATCGATGTGCAATTGCGCCACGCGGCGGTAGTCGCGTTTGAAGAAGGCGAACAGGTTGCGCGCCAGATAATCCTGGTCTTCCGGGGTCAGGCTGCCGACGATGCCGCAGTCGATCGCGATGTACTGCGGGCTCCACGGGTTGACGGTGCTGACGAAGATGTTGCCCGGGTGCATGTCGGCGTGGAAGAAACTGTCGCGGAACACCTGGGTGAAGAAGATCTCCACGCCGCGCTCGGCGAGCATTTTCATGTCGGTGCGCTGGTCGGCGAGGGTCGCCAGATCCGTCACCTGAATCCCGTAGATGCGCTCCATCACCAGCACTTTCGGCCGGCACCAGTCCCAATAGACTTGCGGCACATACAACAGCGGCGAGCCTTCGAAGTTGCGCTTCAACTGGCTGGCGTTGGCCGCCTCGCGCAACAGGTCGAGTTCGTCGTAGATGGTTTTTTCGTAGTCGCTGACCACGTCCACCGGGTGCAGCAGACGGGCGTCGGCGGAGACCTTCTCGGCGGCGCGGGCGAGGATGAACAGCCACGCCAGATCCTGGGCGATGATCGGTTTCAGGCCCGGGCGGATCACCTTGACCACCACTTCTTCACCGGTCTTCAGTTGCGCGGCGTGCACCTGCGCCACCGAGGCCGAGGCCAGCGGTTCGACGTCGAAGCGGCTGAACACTTCGCTGATCTTCTTGCCCAGTTGCTCTTCGATCAGTTTGACCGACAGCTGCGAATCGAACGGCGGCACACGGTCCTGCAGCCGCATCAGTTCATCGGCGATGTCTTCCGGCAGCAGGTCGCGGCGGGTCGAGAGGATCTGCCCGAACTTGATGAAGATCGGCCCCAGGTCCTGCAAGGCCAGGCGCAGGCGTGCGCCACGGCTCAGGTCGAGCGGCTTGCGCGGGAACCAGCGCCACGGCAGAACGTAGCGCAGCGCCAGCAGAAACCACGGCAAAGGCAGGTCGAACAACAGGTCATCGAGGCGGTAGCGGATCACGACGCGCTGGATGCGCAACAGACGGCGGACGGCGAGCAGCTTCATGCGTTATCGCTTGGGTCGAGGGATCGGGAAAGGCGCTCGAAGCGCGCCTCGAGACGTTCCAGATCGAGTTTGATCCGGTCCAGTTCGCTGAAGCGGGCTTCGGCTTCGCGCTGCCCGACGAGGGTGCGCGATTCTTCGGCCAGGTATTCGGCGAGGTTCTGGTTGAGGCTGGCAAATCCTTGTTGATACCAGCGGGCGCGGCTGCGCAGGTGGCCGCCGACCAGTTGCGTGGCGACAGGTCCCAGCCAGCGCGAGAGTTCGTACTCCCAGTCCAGCTCCAGGTCCTGCAGCACGCCCGCCAGCTCCAGCAGCACGCCGCTGTCGCCGTCGAGTTCGACTTCCGGCGCGTGCAGCACCGCCGTCTTGTCCTTGCTCAGGGCCAGTTTCACCAGACTCGAGGCCGGGGCGCGCAGGGTGCAGTCGACGCCGGTTTCCCAGTGGGACGCCAGCATCAGGCCTTCGTCGCTCGGCAGAATGAACAGTTGCAGCGCCGGGCTGCGGCAATCCACGGCAATCACTTTGCCGGTCAGGTGCGCCAGTCGCGGCAGCGCCGTGCTGTCGAGACGCAGCACGCGGTTCAGGCCGAGTTCGACGCTGGCGAGCAGCCCGGTCAGCAGCATCAGGGTTTGATGCCGCGGTGCAGGGCGACGATGCCTGCGGTCATGTTGTGATAGGTCACGCGATCGAAACCGGCGTCGACCATCATCGACTTCAGGGTTTCCTGATTCGGGTGCATGCGGATCGATTCGGCCAGGTAGCGATAGCTTTCCGAGTCGTTGGTGATCAGCTTGCCCATCAACGGCATGAAGGCGAACGAGTAGGCGTCGTAGGCCTTGGACATCAGCGCATTGGTCGGCTTGGAGAATTCCAGCACCAGCAGGCGGCCGCCCGGCTTGAGGACGCGCAGCATCGAGCGCAGGGCGTCTTCCTTGTGCGTCACGTTGCGCAGGCCGAAGGCGATGGTCACGCAGTCGAAATGGTTGTCCGGGAACGGCAGCTTTTCAGCGTCGGCCTGAACGAACTCGACATTGCCCGACACGCCGACATCCAGCAGGCGGTCACGACCGACCTTGAGCATGGATTCGTTGATGTCGGCCAGCACCACCTGACCGGTCGGGCCGACCAGGTGCGAGAATTTCTTGGTCAGGTCACCCGTACCGCCGGCGATGTCCAGCACGCGGTTGCCGGCGCGTACGCCCGACAGTTCGATCGCGAAACGCTTCCACAGACGGTGCATGCCGCCCGACAGAAGGTCGTTCATCAGGTCGTACTTGGCGGCCACGGAGTGGAACACCTCAGCGACTTTTTCCGCTTTCTGGCTTTCCGGAACGTTTTTGAAGCCGAAGTGAGTGGTGGGTTCGGCATCGCTGCCTTTGCGCTGATCAGTCATATCGCTGTCACCAAAAGAGAATGCGCGACATTCTAATCCCCAAGCCATGCTTTGTCTTGGAATGGCTAAAGGTAAGATGGGCAACCTTCGGGACGATTTGCCGCAGTGGCGGTCAAGATTCGTTGCAGGCATTCATAGCCCCATTCAAAAAGCAGGAGTCATTCAATGGCCCATATCAGTGTTGAGCGTGCCCACAGCCTGGGCAAGGAAGCGGCCCGCGAGAAAGCCGACAAACTGGCGCAGAAACTCTCCGATCAATATGGCCTGGAGCCGCAGTGGTCGGGCGATGTCCTGAACCTCAAGCGTTCGGGCGTGAAGGGCGCGGTGCACGTGGCCGAGGATTCGATCCGGGTCGACGTGGAACTGGGCCTGATGATGTCGGCCATGAGCGGCATGATCAAAGCCGAGATCGAAAAGGCGCTGGATAAAGCGCTGGTCTGATCAGGACAAAACGGGGAGCTTCGGGCTCCCCGTTTTTTTCTCCTGCACCTGCCTTTTATGTCAGTTGTTAGGGTGCCGTTTCTAATTTTTCTCCCTACTTTGTGCCTGAGCCCGACACTCGTCAGGGCAGTTCCTCAAACCTTCTGCGCGTGAGGTGCACCATGGCCAAAGTCATTTTGAAGAAAAAAATCGACGCTTCGACTTCCGCTCTGAGCGACGTCAAATCCTATGCCCGCAAGATCTGGCTGGCAGGCCTGGGTGCCTACACCAAGGTCGGTCAGGAGGGCAGCGAGTACTTTCAGGAGTTGATCAAGGCTGGTCAAACTGTTGAAAAGAAAGGCAAAAAAGCCGTCACCGAAAAACTCGAAGCGGCCAACGCCGAGATCGATGAAGCCAAGAGCGAAGTCAGCTCTTTCAAAGGCCGGGTCGAAGTTCAGCTCGACAAGGTCGAGAAGGCGTTCGACACACGTGTCGCCAGTGCCTTGAATCGTATCGGCATTCCGTCTAAACATGACGTTGAGACACTCTCTGCTAAGCTCGATGAGCTGACGGCATTGCTCGAACGCGTCGCGCGTAAATCTTAAGGAGAACGGGATGGCTGGTAAAAAGAACACCGATAAAGAAGGCAGCTCGTGGATCGGAAAAGTCGAAGACTATTCCCGCAAGATCTGGCTGGCTGGTTTAGGCGTGTACTCGAAGATCGACACTGACGGCAGCAAGCTCTTCGATACATTGGTCAAAGACGGCGAGAAAGCCGAGAAGCTCACCAAGGCTGCAGTCGGCAAAAAAGTCGATGCTGCCAAGGACTCTGCAAGCTCGGCAAAATCGCGCATCAGCGGCGTGAAAGATCGCGCACTGGGCACCTGGGATCAGCTGGAGGGGGCTTTCGACAAGCGCCTGAACAGTGCGATTTCGCGCCTGGGCGTACCGAGCCGCAACGAGGTGAAGGATCTGCACAAGAAGGTCGATACCCTGACCAGGCAGATCGAAAAACTCACCGGCCTGAAAGCTCAGCCTGTCGCGGCCAAAACCGCAGCAGCCAAGCCTGCGGCCAAAACCGCTGCCAAGCCACTGGCTAAAGCCGCCGCCAAACCGGCCGCAAAACCAGCAGCCAAAACCGCTGCCGCCAAGCCAGCAGCGAAAGCCGCGGCCAAACCGGTTGCCGCCAAGCCAGCTGCAAAAACGGCAGCAAAACCAGCTGCCAAACCGGTGGCCAAGCCAGCAGCGAAAACCGCGGCCGCCAAACCCGCTGCCAAGCCTGCCGCCAAACCGGCTGCGGCGAAAAAACCGGCAGTGAAAAAACCGGCCGCGCCGAAAGCCGCTGCGCCGAAAGTTGCTGCTCCAAAACCGGTGACCACACCGCAAGCACTGGCAAGCACGTCGAACTCGGCCTCGGCTCCAACCCCGGCGCCTGCTCCGACTGCTGCATCGACGCCGTCGACGCCAACCAGTCAGTCCTGATTTTTCAGGGCTCAAAAAAACGCCCGGCCTGTGAAGGTCGGGCGTTTTTGTTAGGGTAAAAGCCGTCGGATTACTCGTGATCTTCGAGGTACTGCAAAGCCATCCTCTCCGTCGCCACCTTCACCGGCGGCAACAGATGCGGCGCCACCAGCATCATGATCTGGTACACCACCAGCCGCACTTCGCCTTCGCGATCAAGAATCCGTTGATAGTCCAGCGAGAACAGCAGCGTCATGGTGATCTGCTCCACCAGTTGCCCCAGCGCCTGGGTGTCGCTGACCAACTGCCCCGACGCCTTCAGCCGCGCCAGCAGTGACGCCAGCGTACGCTTGAGCACGTTGAGGAACTGGCGAATACCCTTGGCCAGTTTCGGCAGGCGGCCGGCCAGGTTCGACAGGTCCTGGAACAGAAAACGGTACTGCGCCAGCCGTTCGACGATCAGGTGCAGGAACAGCCAGTAATCCTCCGGCGCCAGTTCGACATCGGCGGGCGGGTCGAGCAGCGGGGCGAGGTCGTTCTGGAAGCGCTCGAACAGTCCGAGAATCAGCGGTTCCTTGCCGTGGAAGTGGTAGTAGAGGTTGCCGGGGCTGATCCCCATTTCATTGGCAACCTCCATGGTGGAGACGTTCGGCTCGCCCTTTTCATTGAACAACTGCAGGGCACATTCGAGGATCCGTTCGCTTGTTTTCATCCAGTCTTCTTAAAAGGGCTTGAGTCAGTCAGCGCACACGCACATAGGTGCCGGGTGCTGCTTCCATCGGTGGATAATTGGCGTTGCCGAGGGTCATCTGGGTTTCGCGCAGGGTGCCAGAGCGCTGCTGCACCCACTCCAGCCATTGCGGCCACCAGCTGCCGTCGACTTTCTTGGCGTCGTAGTACCAGGCGCGCGGATCGCCGCTGAGCTTTCCGTTCTCGACGTAATGGGCTTTCGGGTTGCCCGGCGGGTTGAGGATGCTCTGCACGTGGCCGCTGTTGGACAGCACGAAGCGCCGCTCACCACCCAGCAACAGCGTCGAGCGGTACACCGCGTCCCACGGCGTGATGTGGTCGTTCATGCCGGCCACGCTGAAGCTGTCGACCGTGACCTTCTGCAGGTCGATCGGCGTGCCGCACACTTCCAGGCCCCCCGGATGGGTCAACGGGTTGTGCTTGAAGAAGTCCAGAATGTCGCCGTGAAACGCGGCGGGCAGACGAGTGCTGTCGTTGTTCCAGTAGAGGATGTCGAACGCCGGCGGCTCCTTGCCCAGCAGGTAGTTGTTGACGAAGTAACTCCAGATCAGATCGTTGGGACGCATCCAGGCAAACACCTTGGCCATGTCGCGACCGTCCAGCACGCCTTTCTGATAGGAGCGCCGCTTGGCCGCTTCGAGCGTTTGCTCATCGGCGAACAGTGTGGCCGGGGTGTTCATTTCACTGTCGAGCAGGCTCACCAGATAGGTGGCGCTGGATACTCGTCGCAACTGCCGCTTGGCCTGCAGATGCCCTTGCAGCGCGGCAATGGTCAGCCCGCCGGCGCAGGCGCCCATCAGGTTGACCTCACGGGCGCCGGTGATCGCCCGGCAGATGTTCATCGCTTCTTCCACGGCTTCGACGTAGGTCGACAGGCCCCATTCGCGATGCCGTACATCCGGGTTGCGCCAGCTGATCATGAAGGTCTGCAAGCCGTTCTTCAGGGCGAACTGGACGAAGCTGTTGCTCGGGCTGAGGTCGAAAATGTAGTACTTGTTGATTTGCGGCGGCACCACCAGCAGCGGTTTCGAATACTGTTTTTCGCTCATCGGCCGGTACTGGATCAGCTCGAGCATTTCGTTGCGAAACACCACTGACCCTGTGGTGGTGGCGACGGTCTTGCCGACTTCGAAAGCCTGTTTGGTGACCTGGCGTGGCAGGCCGTCGTTGTGCAGCAGGTCGTCGATCAGATGGCTGAGGCCGCGCACCAGACTGTGGCCGCCGGAGTTGAACAGCTCCTTGACCGCCAGCGGATTGAGCAGTGTGTTGGAGGGCGCCACGGCGTCGTTGAGCAGGGTGAAGGCGAAGTGCGCGCGGGCGCGGTCGTCGTCGCTCATGCTGCTCTCGTCGATCCAGCTCTTGACCTGTTTCTGCCAGGCCAGATAGGCCTGAAGGCTGCGCCGATAGAACGGGTTCAGGCTCCACGCCGGATCGGCGAAGCGGCTGTCCTGCGGATTGGTCGGGTGCAGGGTTTCGCCGAGCAGCACGCGTCCGAGCGCACCTCCCAGCTTCAAGGCGTGTTTTGCACTGTGGATCGGATTGCGCAAGCCGTGGGCTGCCACGCTGCGCAAGGTCGAGATCAGGTCGCGGCCACGCAGACCGGTCATGGCACTCTGTGCATTGATGAACACGGCGGGGCTGGGCACGACGCCCGTCGCTGGTTTGTCACGCATGACTCAACACTCCTTCGTCTTCAGGCCAAAAACAAACACACCGAACCAGAACACCATAGACGCTGTTGCGGGTTGTTGCCTGCGCGGCCTCCTGCCGCGCACCTGTGTGGACACGTTGCAAGACGCTGTCCAGAAATCCGTGCCGGGACGGTTATCCGCCCAGCGGTGTCGGGTGCGGATGCATCACCGCACGCTGACGTTCCTCCTGGAGGAATTTCATGATGATCGGCGCCACCGCCTCGGCCCGGGTAATCAGGAACAGATGCCCGTCGTCGATGATGTGCAGCTGCGCGTTGGGGATTCGCCAGGCGAGCATGCGCATGTTGATCAGTGGGATCAGCGGATCGTCATCACCGGCCAGCACTAGCGTCGGCTGATGGATCTTGTGCAGCCAGTGAATGCTGGTCCAGCCCAGGCCCGCGAACAGTTGCCAGTAGTAGCCGAGTTTGCCCGCCGAACGCACCTTGGCCGCATGGCTGGCTGCGAGTGTCGGGTCGCGGCGGAACGAGCCGCCGTAGATCATCGGGGCGATGCGGATCACATGGGACGGCTGGATGTAGCGCCGTGGGCTGGCCATCATCCACAGCACCTTCGGCTTGCCCGGCACCATCACCGCACCGGCGGCGGTCGCCGCCAGCACCAGCTTCTTGCAGCGCTCGGGATAGTCGTAGGCGAACTGCTGCGCCAGCGCGCCACCCCAGGACACGCCGATCACGTTGACCTGTCCGTAGTCGAGATAATCGAGCATCCGCGCGGTGAGCTTCGCCAGCCCGGGAAAGCGATATGGACGGCTCGGCGTCGAGGAACCACCGACACCGGGCACGTCGAAGGCGATCACTTCCAGGTCCGGATCCAGCGCCGCGACAAAAGGAAACACCAGCTCCAGGTTGGCGCCGATGCCGTTGAATATCAGCAAGGGCGTCAAGTGAGGCTTGCCGGGGCGGACCGCCGTGCGGATGGTCTGGCCATCCAGCTCGACGGTTCGAAAGATGAACGGGTGCGGCATGCTTCAGGGCCCTGTGGGTCGATCTCAATGTCACCTCGTACCCGTTGTGGGAGCGGGCTTGCTCGCGAAGGCGTCGTGTCAGTCGCCATTGATGTTGGCTGATCAACCGCTTTCGCGAGCAAGCCCGCTCCCACAGGGGGAATGAGGTGTGTCGGTTACCGCTCGTGAACGTAAGTGCCCGGTGAAGCTTCGCCTGCCGGATACGCCTTGTTGCCCAGTTTCGTTGGTGCTTTCTTCAATTCGCCCGAACGGGCCGCCTGCCAGGCCTGCCAGTACAGCCACCAGGAGTCGGCGTGCTTGGTCGAGTTTTCCTGCCAGTCATCGGCATTGGCGGTCATTTCGTCGCTGGTCATGTAGCGCGATTTCGGGTTGCCCGGCGGGTTCAGAATGCTCTGGATATGCCCGCTGCTGGACAGCACGAATTCGACCTTGCCACCAAACAGCTGCGCCGACTTGTAGCAGGACTTCCACGGGGTGATGTGGTCGTTGGTGCCGGCCAGCGAGAAGATGTCGGCGGTCACCTGCTTGAGGTCGATCGGCGTGCCGCACACTTCCAGTGCATTGGGGCGGATCAGTGGGTTGTTTTTGAACATCTCGATCAGGTCGCCGTGGAACGCGGCCGGCAGTCGAGTCGTATCGTTGTTCCAGAACAGGATGTCGAACACCGGCGGTTCGTTGCCGAGCAGGTAGTTGTTGACCCAGTAGTTCCAGATCAGGTCATTCGGGCGCATCCAGGCGAAGACCTTGGCCATGTCTTTGCCTTCGAGCACGCCGGCCTGATACGAATGGCGCTTGGCGGTCTCCAGTGTCTGCTCGTCGACGAACAGGGCGACGTCGCTGTCCAGCGTTGTATCGAGCACGCTGACCAGCAGGGTCAGGGCGTTGACCTTGTTCTCGCCGATTGCCGCGTAGTGGCCGAGCAGGGCGGTGCAGGTGATGCCGCCGGAGCAGGCGCCGAGCATGTTGACGTCCTTGCTGCCGGTGATCGCAGTGACCACGTCGACTGCTTCCTTCAGGGCTTCGATGTAGGTGGAAAGGCCCCACTCGCGCTGTTCCTTGGTCGGGTTGCGCCAGCTGACGATGAAGGTCTGCACATTGTTGCGCAGGCAGAAACGCGCCAGGCTCTTGTCCGGGCTCAGGTCGAATACATAGAACTTGTTGATCTGCGGCGGCACCACCAGCAGCGGGCGCTCGTGCACTTGCTCGGTGATCGGCTTGTACTGGATCAGCTCCAGCACGTCGTTGCGAAACACCACCGCACCTTCGGTCACGCCCAGGCTCTTGCCGACCTCGAACGCGCCCATGTTGACCTGGCTCGGCATGCCGCCGTTGTGCACCAGATCCTTGGCCAGATGCGAGAGGCCGTCGAGCAGGCTCTTGCCACCGGTCTCGAAGAAGCGTTTGACCGCCGCCGGGTTGGCCGCGGTGTTGGTCGGCGCCATGGCCTCGGTCATCAGGTTGATCACGAAGTGGCCGCGCGCGATGTCCTTGGGCGAGAGACTGCTGTCGTCGATCCAGGCATGGAGTTCCTTGCGCCACGCCAGATAGGTTTGCAGATAACGTTTGTACAGCGGGTTCTGACTCCACGCCGGATCGACGAAGCGACGGTCATCGCCCGCCGGTTGCAGGTCGGATTTGCCGAACAGCACGTTCTTCAGTTCGAGGCCGAACTGGGTGACGTGTTTGACACTATGGATCGGTTGTTTGATGGCCTGGGTCAGCACCATTCGAGCAGAGGCCAGCAGATCCTTTCCGCGTAGCCCAACGACAGGATTCAGCCCCAGGGTGTTCTCCGAGGCCTGGTACTTCAAATCATCGTTATTCTTGTTACTCATCTACGACGCTCCATTGTCCTGAGACGAGTACCCGGTTTTCTGCTGTGCAGTTCCACAGCCAATGCCAGGTACTACTGCTCGGGTGACCGTTGATTCTGCATAGCTGCTTTACAGTCGTAGAGCATTGCAGGGAACTTGCCAGTTCCATTGGTTACCCGAGAATGATTTTTTTCGCAAGCAGCCGATCCCGGGCCGCTTTAGCGGAGCATTCAAACAGATGAATCTAGAAAATGCCCTCTAAACAGTCCGAGCCGCGGACTAGAGCATCAGCTTGACGACGGACTGGTCCGGGTCGCGGGTTTTGCCGGCGGCTTTGAGCTCGGCCAGATAATCCGCCCAGAGTGCGTCATGACGTCGCCCCAGCTCGTACAGGTAATCCCAGGTGAACAGACCGCTGTCGTGACCGTCGTCGAAGGTCAGTTTCAGTGCGTACTGACCGGCCGGTTCTACCTTGGTCAGGCCGACGTGCAGCTTGCCGAATTGCAGGATCGGTTTGCCGTGGCCCTGGACCTCGGCGGAGGGGGAGTGCACGCGCAGGAATTCGGCGGGCAGGGTGTATTCCTCGCCGGACGCGTATTTGAGCGACAGGGTTTTCGAGGCTTTGTGCAGTTTGATGTCGGTGGGGAGTTGGGTCATCGCCGGCGTTCCGTCAGGTGGAAAAAATTGTGGGAGCCGATGGCTCCCACAGTTTCACGACCACTGTAAGTATGGCTTACAGGATATAACGGGACAGGTCTTCGTTCTGCGCCAATTCGCCCAGGTGGCTGTTGACGTATTCGGCGTCGATCTCGATCGCCTTGTCGTCGTGGGCGCTGGCCAGGTCGCCGGCACTGAACGACACCTCTTCCAGCAGTCGCTCGAGCAGCGTGTGCAGGCGACGGGCACCGATGTTCTCGGTCTTCTCGTTGACCTGCCAGGCAATCTCCGCCAGACGCTTGATGCCTTCCGGCTGGAACTGGATGTTCAGGCCTTCGGTTTTCAGCAGCGCGCAGTATTGCTCGGTGAGCGAGGCGTGCGGTTCGCTGAGGATGCGTTCGAAGTCCTGCGGGCTCAGGGCCTTGAGTTCCACACGGATCGGCAGACGGCCTTGCAGCTCCGGCACCAGATCGCTCGGCTTGCTCAGGTGGAACGCACCGGAGGCGATGAACAGGATGTGGTCGGTCTTGACCATGCCCAGCTTGGTGTTGACGGTGCAGCCTTCGATCAGCGGCAGCAGGTCACGTTGCACGCCTTCGCGGGACACATCAGCGCCGCCGACATTGCCGCGCTTGGCGACCTTGTCGATTTCGTCGATGAACACGATGCCGTGCTGCTCGACGGCTTCCAGGGCCTTGGCCTTCAACTCTTCTTCGTTGACCAGGCGACCGGCTTCTTCATCGCGTACCAGTTTCAGCGCTTCCTTGACCTTGAGCTTGCGGGCCTTCTTCTTGCCCTTGCCCATGTTGGCGAACAAGTTCTGCAACTGGTTGGTCATTTCTTCCATGCCCGGAGGCGTGGCGATTTCGATGCCGGCCATTTCGGCGACTTCGATCTCGATTTCCTTGTCGTCCAGCTGACCTTCGCGCAGGCGTTTGCGGAACAGCTGGCGGGTGTTGGAATCCTGGGTCGGCGCTTCTTCGTTGCTGAAGCCCATGCGTGCCGGTGGCAGCAGGGCATCGAGGATACGGTCCTCGGCGGCGTCTTCGGCGCGGTGGCGAACGCGGGTCATTTCCTGCTCGCGCAGCATCTTGATCGCAGCATCGGCCAGATCACGGATGATCGATTCGACGTCACGGCCGACGTAGCCGACTTCGGTGAACTTGGTCGCTTCGACCTTGATGAACGGCGCGTTGGCCAGCTTGGCCAGGCGACGGGCGATCTCGGTTTTACCGACGCCGGTCGGGCCGATCATCAGAATGTTCTTCGGGGTCACTTCAACGCGCAGCTCTTCAGGCAGCTGCATGCGGCGCCAGCGGTTGCGCAGGGCAATCGCGACAGCGCGCTTGGCATCGTCCTGGCCGATGATGTGGCGGTTGAGTTCGTGGACGATTTCGCGGGGAGTCATGGACATAATAATTGACGGTCCTCAAGCAGAAACAAGCCGTGGCACAGGGGCCGCGTCAGGCTCATTCAGCGAGATCCTGCTCCTCAATGGTCTGGGTGTGGTTGGTGAATACGCAGATGTCGCCGGCGATGCCGAGAGCGGTCTCGACGATTTCGCGGGCCGACAGGTCGGTCTTCTTCAGCAGGGCGCTGGCGGCGGCTTGCGCATAGGCGCCACCGGAACCCATGGCGATCAGGCCGTCTTCGGGTTCGACCACGTCACCGTTGCCGGTGATGATCAGCGAGGCGTCCTTGTTGGCGACCGCGAGCATCGCTTCGAGGCGGCTCAGGGAACGGTCGGTGCGCCATTCTTTGGCGAGTTCGACGGCGGCGCGAACCAGATGACCCTGGTGTTTTTCAAGCTGGCCTTCGAAACGTTCGAACAGGGTGAAGGCGTCGGCGGTGGCACCGGCGAAACCGGCGATGACTTCGCCGTGGTACAGGCGACGAACTTTCTTCGCGTTGCCTTTCATCACGGTGTTGCCGAGAGAAACCTGGCCGTCGCCGCCCATGACGACTTTGCCGTGGCGGCGGACTGAAACGATGGTGGTCAAGGGAAGAGTCTCCACACTGCAGGGCGAAAATGCCTTATGCCCATTCATATGGGGGTGGTGGAGAGGATTTCAACTGCGGGGCGGGAGAGGGGACGAGCGGTGATTTGTGCATGATCGTTCCCACGCAGAGCGTGGGAACGATCAGTGGGGAGCTGTCAGCGGCTCTGGCGTTGTTGTAACAGCAGGTTGCTGAAGCCGGCGCCCGCCAGTTGTTTCTGGGCGGTGGTCAGCTGTTCGCGGTTGCTGAACGGGCCGACCAGTACGCGATACCAGGTTTCATCCTTGACCGTCCCGGACTCAACCGCGACTGCCTGGCCGAGCAGAATGATCTGCGCGCGGACCTTGTCGGCATCCGTCTCTTTGCGGAACGAGCCGGCCTGCAGGAAGAACTTGGTCACCGGTGCAGCCTTGGTCACCGGCGGCGCTGGCGGCGGGGTGATTCCGGCCAGCGCAGCCTGCGCCCGTGCGGTGTCGATCTTCGCCGCTTCGGCCGGGGTCACCGGCGTGGTCGGGATTGCCGGCACCTGTGGCGTCGGCAGGGTTTTCTCCGGCACGGCATCAGGCGGCACGATCACTTCCGATTCCGGCAGCAGGGTGTAGAAGTCGTACTTCGGCTTCACCGGTTGCGTCGGGCTCGGCGGGGTCTTGTTAGCCTCGGCGATCTTGGAGGCTTTCTGTTGCTGCTGTTGCTCGACCTTCTCGCGCTTGACCGTGTCGCTGCCCTTGCCCGGCTCCAGTTTCATCAGGAACACGATGAACGCGCCGACCGTCAGGCCGATGGCCATCCACAGCCAGCCCGGAATCGGCTGCTTCGCTGGAGCTTGGTAACGGCTGGCGCCACGCTTGGGTGCAGGTTTTTTCTTGGCAGCCAACTTACATGCGCTCCCGGGTTTCCAGGCCGAGCAGTTCCAGGCCTTGCTTGAGGGTACGGCCGGTCAACGCGGCGAGGCGCAGACGGCTTTGCATTTGTGCCGGGGTGTCGGCGGCGAGGATCGGGCAGTTCTCGTAAAAGCTGGAGAACAGGCCGGCCACGTCGTACAGGTAGGTGCAGAGAGTGTGTGGCGTGCCCTTTTCCGCAACGTTGTTCAGCACTTCACCGAACTGCGCCAGTTTCGCCGCCAGTTCCTGTTCGTGCGCCGCTTCGAGGACGATCTGGCCGTCGACTTCGCTGAAATCCTTGCCCAGTTTGCGGAACACGCCGGCCACGCGGGTGTAGGCGTACAGCAGGTACGGCGCGGTGTTGCCTTCGAAGTTGAGCATCAGGTCGAAGTTGAAGCTGTAGTCGCTGGTGCGGTGTTTCGACAGGTCGGCGTATTTCACCGCGCCGATGCCGACTACTTTGGCGATGGCGCGCAGTTCGTCTTCGGCAAGTGTCGGGTTCTTTTCCTTCACCAGGCTGTAGGCACGTTCCTGCGCTTCGGTCAGCAGGTCGATCAGCTTCACGGTGCCGCCGTCACGGGTCTTGAACGGACGGCCGTCGGCGCCGTTCATGGTGCCGAAGCCCATGTGCTCCATTTCCATCGGATGGGTCACGAACCCGGCCTTGCGTGCCACGGCAAACACTTGCTGGAAGTGCAGGGCCTGACGCTGGTCGACGAAGTACAGCGCACGGTCGGCCTTCAGTTTGCCGCTGCGGTAGCGCACGGCCGCCAGGTCGGTGGTGGCGTACAGGTAGCCGCCGTCAGCCTTGACGATGATCACCGGCAGCGGCTCGCCTTCGGCGTTCTTGAATTCGTCGAGGAACACGCACTGGGCGCCGTTGCTTTCGACCAGCATGCCGGCGGCTTTCAGGTCGTTGACCACGTTGATCAGGTCGTCGTTGTAGGCGCTTTCGCCCATCACGTCGGCCATGGTCAGTTTGACGTTGAGCAGTTCGTAGATCTTCTGGCAGTGCGACAGCGAGATGTCTTTGAACTTGGTCCACAGTGCCAGGCATTCAGCGTCGCCGGCCTGCAACTTGACCACCAGGCCACGGGCGCGGTCGGCGAATTCCGGCGATTCGTCGAAGCGTTGCTTGGCGGCGCGGTAGAAGTTTTCCAGGTCCGACAGCTCGTCGCTGGTGATCGGGTTTTCCTGCAGGTAGGCCATCAGCATGCCGAACTGGGTGCCCCAGTCGCCAACGTGGTTCTGACGGATGACGGTGTCGCCGAGGAATTCGAGTACCCGCGCCACGCCATCGCCAATGATGGTCGAGCGCAAGTGGCCGACGTGCATCTCTTTGGCCAGGTTCGGCGCCGACAGATCGACCACGGTGCGTTGCGCCGGGCCGGCCTTGCGCACGCCAACGTGATCGTCGGCCAGGGCGGCGTCGAGGCGCGAGGCCAGTGCTTGAGTGTTCTGGAAGAAGTTGATGAAACCGGGGCCGGCGATTTCGGCCTTGGTGACGTTTTCGTCAGCCGGCAGGGCGGCGATGATTTTTTCCGCCAGATCGCGTGGCTTCATGCCCGCAGGCTTGGCCAGCATCATGGCGATGTTGGTGGCAAAGTCGCCGTGGGTCTTGTCCCGGGCATTTTCCACCTGGATCGCCGGCGTCAGGCCTTCAGGCAACACACCTTCGTTGACGAGTTGGGTGAGGGCTTGTTGGATCAGCTGGCGAATGGTGTCTTTCATGGTCTTCTCTTTCGACCGCAAGCGCGGCGGCGCATCGATGCGCGGGTGGAAAAACTGGGCATTATCCGTTGCGAAGACGGGCTTGCCAACCTTAGCAGGCAGGATGTGGATGTGTGGTGACAATTCGGCCGGTTTTGCCCGGTCAGTACAGATCCACCGGATCGACATCCAGCGACCAGCGCACCGCCCGGCCGCTTGGCATCTGTTCCAGCACCAGCAGCCAGCTCGCCAGCAATCGGTGCAGCGGCGCCCGGGCCGTGGCCTGCAACAGCAGCTGCGCGCGGAAGCGCCCGGCCCGGCGTTCCATTGGCGCCGGCACTGGCCCCAGCAGTTCAATGCCGGTCAGATTCTGTTCGGCCAGCAAACGCTCGGCCTCGCTGCATGCCTCATCGAGAAAACCTTCGGCCTGCCCCGGCTTGTGCGCTTCGGCGCGCAGCAGGGCGAGATGGGCGAACGGCGGCAGGCCGGCTGCGCGGCGTTCGCTCAGGGCCTGTTCGGCGAAGGCGAAGTAACCCTGCTCGGTCAGTTGCACCAATAAAGGATGGTCGGCCAGATGCGTCTGGATGATCACCTTGCCCGGTTCTTCCGCCCGCCCGGCGCGGCCGGCGACCTGCACGATCAGTTGCGCCATGCGCTCGCTGGCGCGGAAGTCGCCGGAGAACAGCCCACCGTCGGCATCGAGGATCGACACCAGCGTCACCCGAGGGAAGTGGTGACCCTTGGCCAACATCTGGGTGCCGACCAGAATGCACGGCTGGCCTTTCTGGATCGTGGCGAACAGCTGGTTCATCGCATCCTTGCGCGACGTGCTGTCACGGTCGACGCGCAACACCGGATAGTCCGGGAACAGAATTGCCAGCCGTTCCTCGGCCCGCTCGGTGCCGGCGCCCACAGGCCGGAGATCGACCTTGTTGCACTTCGGGCATTGGCGCGGCACGCGCTCGACGTAACCGCAGTGGTGGCAGCGCAGTTCGCCGTAACGCTGGTGCACGGTCATCCGCGCATCGCAGCGCTGGCACTCGGACATCCAGCCGCAGTCGTGGCACAGCAGCGTCGGGGCAAACCCCCGGCGGTTGAGGAACACCAATACCTGCTGGCCGGCGGCGAGGGTCTGGCCGATGGCTTGCTGCATCGGCCCGGAAATGCCGCTGTCCAGTGGACGGCTTTTCACATCCAGGCGCAGGAAACGCGGTTGCTTGGCGCCACCGGCGCGTTCGTTCAGGCGCAGGAGTCCGTAACGGCCGGTGTAGGCGTTGTGCAGGCTTTCCAGGGATGGCGTCGCGGAACCGAGCACGATCGGGATGTTTTCCTGCCGCGCCCGCACCAGCGCCAGATCCCGCGCGTGGTAGCGCAGGCCTTCCTGCTGTTTATAGGAGCCGTCGTGTTCTTCATCGATGATGATCAGCCCCGGATTCTTCATCGGGGTGAACAGCGCCGAGCGGGTGCCGATAATAATGTCGGCCTCGCCGTCACGGGCGGCGAGCCAGGCGTCCAGACGATCGCGGTCATTGACCGCCGAGTGCAGCAGGGCGATCCGGGCGTTGAAGCGTTGTTCGAAACGGGCCAGGGTCTGCGGGCCGAGGTTGATCTCCGGGATCAGCACCAGCGCCTGTTTGCCGGCCTCGAGGGTTTCGCGGATCAACTGCAAATAGACTTCAGTCTTGCCGCTGCCGGTGACCCCGGCCAGCAGGAACGCGTGATAACTGTCGAACCCGGCGCGAATTGCCTCATACGCGGCGCGCTGTTCGCTGTTGAGCGGCAGTTCGGGCTGGGCCAGCCAGTGTTCATGGCGCGCGCCGGGGGCGTGACGGCGCACCTCGACCTGCACCAGATCCTTGGCCAGCAGCAGATCGAGGCTGTCCTTGCTCAGCATCAGTTTGCTCAGCAACTGATGGGCGACGCCGTGAGGGTGCTGGGCCAGCGTCGCCAGGGCTTCACGCTGGCGCGGGGCGCGGGCGATGCGTGGGTCATCGAGGCTGGCGCCGGGAGCGGCGGACCAGAAGCGCTCCTGACGAGCCTCGGCCAATTCGCCCTGACGCAGCAGCACTGGCAACGCCCAGCTCAGAGTGTCGCCGAGGCTGTGCTGATAATACTGGGCGGTCCACAGGCACAGCTTGAACAGCGCCGGCGGCAGCGGTGCGGTGGCGTCGAGCAGGGCCAGCGCCGGTTTGAGCTTTTCCACCGGCACTTCACTGGTGTCGGTGACCTCCACCAGAATCCCGATCATCTCCCGCCGGCCGAACGGCACCCGCAGGCGCATGCCCGGTTGCAACTGCGAACGCAGCACGCCGGCCGGGGCCCGGTAATCGAACAGGCGGCGCAGGGGCGAAGGCAGGGCGAGGCGCAGAATGGCGTCGGGCACGCGGGGGATTCTCATAGGCGGGGCGGTGGAGAAGGGCGGGAGCCTAGCAGACGGTCGGTCTCAGTGACAGCTTGCGTGATCGGGATTGTCTGGTAGAATCCGCGGCCTAATTACGTGCGGTATTCAACAATCGTGTTGGATGGCGGCACGCCAGCTGAGGAAAACACCATGAAAGCCGATATCCACCCGAATTACCCAGAAGTTGCAGTAACTTGCAGCTGCGGCAACAAGTTCGAAACCCGTTCGACCTTCGGCAAAGCCTTGTCGATCGACGTTTGCAACGAGTGCCACCCGTTCTACACCGGTAAGCAGAAGACTCTGGACACCGGTGGTCGCGTTCAGAAGTTCGCCGACCGTTTCGGTGCTTTCGGCGCGAAAAAGGCCTAAGGCCCTTCATTCTGGAAAACCTCAGCGGCTTTTCCGGTCTGATGAAAAAGGCGTCCCTTGCGGGCGCCTTTTTTGTGTCCGCGATTTGGTTCTCCTCCGCTCAGGCCTTTTGCCCGGCACCTGTAGGGCTGGACAGCGCCACGGTGCAGCTGGTGGTCGATGGCGACACCCTGCGCCTGAGCGACGGGCGCAATGTGCGGATGATCGGCCTCAATACGCCCGAGCTCGGCAAGCAGGGCCGCAGCGACGAGCCGTTTGCAGTGGCCGCGCGCAAGCGTCTCGAAGCCCTGGTCGCCGAGAGCGACGGGCGGGTCGGCCTGCAACTCGGCGCCGAGTCCAAGGACCGTTACGGCCGCACCCTGGCCCATGTTTTCAGCGCCAAGGGTGAGAACCTCGAAGCGCAGATGCTCGCCGATGGCCTCGGTTTCCAGGTCGCGGTGGCGCCGAATGTCGATCTGGTCGATTGCCAGCAAGCTGCCGAACGCCGCGCGCGACAGGCCGGGCTCGGTCTTTGGAAGCGCTCACCTGTACTGAAAGCGGAGCAGCAGATCGAGCGCTCGGGTTTCGCGCTCGTCAGCGGTCGTGTGAGCAAGGTTCAGCGCAATCGCGGCGGAATCTGGATCGAGTTGCAGGACAAGCTTGTACTGCGCGTTGCACCCAATCTGCTGGATCGCTTCGACGCCGCTTCTCTGCAGGCGCTGAAGGGCAGACAGATCGAGGCCCGTGGCTGGGTGGTCGACCGTTCCCGGCGCGGTGGACTGAAATCAGGTCAGGCGCGCTGGCTGTTGCCGCTGACTGATCCTTCGATGCTCCAGTCGTCCCGCTGAAGAAAAAGTTGTAGACATTTTTTCTGTCGATTGTGAACAGTCCAGCCCTTGTGCGCCGTGGCTCTTGGCCCAAAGTCGTAGGGCAGGGCGCTTGACAGGGGTGACCGGGCAGTCTTGTGGGGACTTTGCGAGGCGCGTATCCTCGCTGACCAGTCTGTCCAACAGTAAAAAGCGGAATGCCAAAATGTCTGATCTGAAAACTGCCGCTCTCGAATATCATGCCAATCCTCGTCCAGGAAAGCTGAGTGTCGAGCTCACCAAGGCCACTGCTACCGCCCGCGACCTGTCGCTGGCCTACAGCCCCGGCGTAGCTGAACCAGTGCGCGAGATCGCCCGCGATCCTGAACTGGCCTACAAGTACACCGGCAAGGGCAACCTGGTTGCAGTCATTTCCGATGGCACCGCGATTCTGGGCCTGGGTAACCTCGGCCCACTGGCTTCCAAGCCTGTGATGGAAGGTAAAGGCGTGCTGTTCAAGCGCTTCGCCGGCATCGACGTCTTCGACATCGAAGTCGACTCCGAAAGCCCGCAAGCCTTCATCGACACCGTAAAACGCATTTCCATCACCTTCGGTGGCATCAATCTGGAAGACATCAAGGCACCTGAGTGCTTTGAGATCGAACGTGCTCTGATCGAGCAGTGCGACATTCCGGTCTTCCACGATGACCAGCACGGCACCGCGATCGTGACCGCTGCGGGCATGATCAACGCCCTGGAAATCGCTGGCAAAACCCTGGCCGACGCCAAGATCGTCTGCCTGGGCGCCGGCGCAGCCGCCATCTCCTGCATGAAATTGCTGGTGAGCATGGGCGCCAAGGTCGAGAACATCTTCATGGTTGACCGTACTGGCGTGATCCACGCTGGCCGTGACGACCTGAACCAGTACAAGGCTGTGTTCGCTCACCCTACCGAGAAGCGCACCCTGGACGACGCCATCGAAGGCGCTGACGTATTCGTCGGCCTGTCGGGCCCGAACCTGCTGAGCGCCGAGCAACTCAAGCGCATGGCCGCCAACCCGATCGTCTTCGCCTGCTCCAACCCGGATCCGGAAATCTCCCCGGAACTGGCTCACGCCACCCGTAACGACGTGATCATGGCCACCGGCCGTTCGGACTACCCGAACCAGGTCAACAACGTACTGGGCTTCCCGTTCATCTTCCGTGGTGCCCTGGACGTTCGCGCCAAGCGCATCAACGAAGAAATGAAGATCGCTGCCGCCAACGCCCTGCGCGAACTGGCCAAGCTGCCGGTTCCTCAGGAAGTCTGCGACGCCTACGGCGGTATCTCCCTGGAATTCGGTCGTGAGTACATCATTCCGAAGCCAATGGACAAGCGCCTGATCACCGTGATCTCCGACGCCGTGGCCAAGGCTGCGATCGAGACCGGTGTGGCGACCCTGCCGTATCCGAAGAACTACCCGCTGAAAAGCGTGGATGACGTGTTCAACGGCTAAGTCGTTGTAGCGCTTCATGAAGAGCCCCGCTTTTTAAGCGGGGTTTTTTTTGGTCGTGAAAATGCGTTCCGGCTTCAAGGGCGGCCCTCACCCTAACCCTCTCCCAGGGGGAGAGGGGACTGACCGTGGGATGCTTTAGAGGTACGCCGACGTGAAGGCCTTGCTGTGAATCCATAATCGACTCGGTTATTCAGGTCGACGTACAGCGCCAGACACCTCGGTCGGTTCCCTCTCCCCCTGGGAGAGGGCTAGTGAGGGCCGCTCTTGATGTGAAATGCCATTCTCAGTACGACAGAAAACAAAAAGCCCCGCACTTCTCACGAAGGCGGGGCTTTTTGGCAGTTGCGGATCAGAACAAATCGATCGGTGCCTGCTCATCCGCCGGCAGCGGACTGCCCGGCACGGTGCCATTGCCGATCTCGTTGACCGACGGTGGCGTGTCTTCGGCCTTGAACAGCTCGAAATAGGCGCCCGGCGTGCTCGGCGATGCCGCGCGACCGCTGACCGGATCCACCCGCAGGCTGAGAATGCCTTCCGGCTCCGGCTGGACATGCGGTGGCTTGTCCTTGAGCGCGGCGGCCATGTAGTTCATCCAGATCGGCAGTGCCACGGTGCCGCCGAACTCCCGGCGACCGAGGCTTTCCGGCTGGTCGAAACCGGTCCACACGGTGGTCACGTAATCGGCGTTATAGCCAGAGAACCACGCATCCTTGGATTCGTTGGTGGTACCGGTCTTGCCGGCGATGTCGCTGCGGCCCAGGGCCAGTGCGCGACGGCCGGTGCCGAGCTTGATCACGTCCTGCAGCATGCTGTTGAGGATGTAGGTGGTACGGCCATCGACGATGCGCTCGGCAACTGCGGGGGCTTGCGGTACAGCGGCGTTGCCTGGCGCCTCCCCTGGAACCGGCGCTGCGTCGACGGTGATCGATTGCGTTGCCGGTGCCGCGATACCGTCGGTGGCCGCGCCGCCCTGCGGTACGGTCGGCGGGTTGGCGACGAACAGCGTGTCGCCGTTGCGGCTTTCGATCTTGTCGATGATGTACGGGGTGATCTTGTAGCCGCCGTTGGCGAAGGTGCTCCAGCCGGTGGCGATCTCCATCGGCGTCAGGGTCGCGGTGCCCAGCGCCAGGGACAGGTTTGGCGGCAGGTCCTGCTTGTTGAAGCCGAAGCGGGTGATGTAATCGATGGTCTTGCCCACGCCCATCGCCTGCAACAAGCGGATCGACACCAGGTTGCGCGACTTGTACAGCGCCTCACGCAGACGGATCGGGCCGAGGAAGGTGTTGGTGTCGTTCTTCGGACGCCAGACCTTGTCCAGGTACTCGTCGACGAACACGATCGGCGCGTCGTTGACCAGGCTGGCGGCGGTGTAGCCGTTATCCAGTGCGGCGCTGTAGACGAACGGCTTGAAGCTCGAGCCCGGCTGACGCTTGGCCTGCATCGCACGGTTGTAGTTGCTCTGCTCGAAGGCGAAGCCGCCGACCAGCGAGCGGATCGCGCCGTTCTGTGGATCCAGCGACACCAGCGCGCCCTGCGCCTGTGGAATCTGGCTGAACTTCAGCGAATTGTTCGGCTGGCGCTGCACGCGAATCAGATCGCCGATCTGTGCCACATCCGACGGCTGGCGCGGCGCGGCACCCATGCTGTTGGTATTGAGGAACGGTCGCGCCCATTTCATGGTGTCCCACGCCACGTGCTCTTCGCCGGTGCGGGTCAGCACTTGCAGGCCGTTCTTGTCGACCTGGGTGACGATGGCCGGCTCGAGGCTGCTGATGGTGCGCTGCTTGGTCAGTTCAGTGGCCCAGGCTTCGCGGGTCTTGCCCGGCAGGCGCGACTCGGGGCCACGGTAGCCGTGACGCTGATCGTAGGTCATCAGACCTTCGTGCAGCGCGGTGTTGGCCATTTCCTGGAGGTTGCTCGGCACCGTGGTGGTGACGCGGAAACCTTCGGTATAGGCGTCGCTGCCGTAGCGGCCGACCATTTCCGCGCGAGCCATCTCGGCGATGTACGGCGCGTTCACTTCCGGGGTCGGCACGTGATAGCTGGCGTTCAGCGGCTCGTTGATCGCGGCGGTGTAGTCGGCTTCGGTGATCTTGCCGAGCTTGTACATGCGGCCGAGGATCCAGTCGCGACGCTCCTTGCTGCGCGCCGGGTTGGCCAGCGGGTTGAAGCGCGACGGGGCTTTCGGCAGGCCGGCGATCATCGCCATCTGTGCCAGGCTGACTTCGCGGATCGACTTGCCGTAATACACCTGCGCCGCCGCCTCGATGCCGTAGGCGCGGTTGCCCAGATAGATCTTGTTCACGTACAGCTCAAGGATCTCGTCCTTGGTCAGCTGGCGTTCGATCTGCAGGGCCAGAAGGATTTCCGTGGTCTTGCGCGAGAAGCTGCGTTCGCTGGTCAGGAAGAAGTTCTTCGCCACCTGCATGGTGATGGTGCTGCCGCCGGACTGGATGTGACCGCTCTTGACCAATTGGGTCGCGGCACGCATCAGGCTGCTCGGATCGACGCCATAGTGGTTGGCGAAGTTGTCGTCTTCAGCACTTAGTAACGCATTGATGAAATTGGGGGGAATGTCGGCGAAACGGATCGGTGTGCGGCGCATTTCGCCAAATTCTGCGATCAACTTGTTGTCGCTGCTGTACACCCGCAGTGGAATCTGCAACTGAATGCTTCTCAGCGCCTCCACAGATGGCAAACCCGGACTAAGGTAAAGAAACGCGCCGCTGAGACCTAAAAGCAGTCCGCAGAAAACGGCGACGATGGACCAACCGAAAAATTTCAGCAGACGAATCAAGGCTTTTGGACATCCACGGCAAAGAATGAATTGGGCGACAGGGTTCCGGGTAACACAGAACGACCCGCGCCGGCAGTAAAAGGCGGAAAAAATCGCTGGGCATTATAAGCACTTTTCCGCAGGGGGCGTCATTTGCGCTTCTGTCAAGACGGGGCGAGGGAACGCAATGCGCATTACAGAGTCCGTAACTCACGGAAAGTCATAGGGAATTGGTAGTGCTAGGACTCTTCAATAAAAAGGCCAATACGTTACTGGGGATCGACATCAGCTCCACGTCGGTGAAGCTGCTGGAGCTGAGCCGTCAGGGTGAACGCTACCGGGTCGAGGCGTATGCGGTAGAGCCGTTGCCGGCGAGTGCCGTGGTCGAAAAGAACATCGCCGAACTCGAGGGCGTCGGCCAGGCCCTGTCCCGGGTGCTGGTCAAGGCGCGTACCGGGTTGAAAACCGTGGCGGTGGCCGTGGCCGGCTCGGCGGTGATCACCAAGGTCATCGAGATGGACGCCGGGCTGTCCGACGATGAACTGGAAAACCAGCTCAAGATCGAGGCCGATCAATACATTCCCTACCCGCTGGACGAGGTCGCCATCGACTTTGAAGTCCAGGGCGTTTCGCCGCGCAACCCCGAGCGGGTCAACGTACTGCTGGCCGCCTGTCGCAAGGAAAATGTCGAAGTCCGCGAAGCGGCGCTCGCTCTCGCCGGGCTGACCGCGCGGGTGGTAGATGTAGAGGCGTATGCGCTGGAGCGCTCGTTCGGCCTGCTGGCCACGCAACTGGCCGCGTCCCAGGATCGGTTGACGGTGGCGGTGGTCGACATCGGCGCCACCATGACCACCCTCAGCGTCCTGCACAACGGCCGGATCATCTATACCCGCGAACAGCTGTTCGGCGGTCGACAGCTGACCGAGGAAATCCAGCGCCGTTATGGCCTCACCCTTGAACAGGCGGGACTTGCCAAGAAGCAGGGCGGCCTGCCGGACGATTACGTCAGCGAGGTGCTGCAGCCATTTCGTGAGGCGCTGGTGCAGCAGGTGTCGCGCTCCCTGCAGTTCTTTTTCGCTTCCGGTCAGTACAACGCCGTCGACCACATTCTGCTGGCCGGCGGCACGGCGTCGGTGCCCGGCCTCGACCGGCTGATCGAAGAGCGCCTGAACACCCCGACCCAGGTTGCCAATCCGTTTTCCGACATGGCCTTGAGCAGCAAGGTCAACGCCGGGGCTTTGGCGAGCGATGCGCCGGCCCTGATGATTGCCTGCGGGCTCGCGCTCAGGAGTTTCGACTGATGGCGCGGATCAACCTTTTACCCTGGCGCGAGGAGCGTCGTGAGGAACGGCGCAAACGCTTCCTGCTGGTCTTGATCGGTGTGGTGGTCGGTTCGGTGGGGGCGGTGCTCATCGCTGATCAGATCATCAGCGGCGCCATTGCCCGGCAGGTGGCGCGCAATGACTACATCGGCAAGCAGATCGCCGTGGTCGACGAGAGGATCAAGCAGATCAGCGACCTCAAGGCCCATCGCCAGCAACTGGTGGAGCGCATGCGCATCATCCAGGACTTGCAGGGCAACCGGCAGATCAGCGGGCGGATCTTCGATCAGCTGGCGCGCACCTTGCCCGACGGGGTGTATTTCACCGACGTGAAAATGGTCGGCAAGACCCTGTCGATAAGCGGCGCGGCGGAGTCCAACAATCGGGTGTCCGACCTGATGCGCAATCTTGATGCTTCGGACTGGTTCGATGCGCCCAACCTCAATGAAGTGAAAGCCACCACTGCCGGACAAGTGGATCAGGCCAACGTCTTTCAGCTGACCGTTCGCCAGACTCGACCCCGGCTCGAGGAGGACGACCAATGAAGCCGTCCGAGTGGCTGGAAAGCCTGCGCAATGTCGATTTCAACGATCTGGACACCAGCAACATCGGCTCCTGGCCGCCAGTGGTCAAAAGCCTGGCCGGCGGGCTGTTGATGGTGCTGGTCCTGGCGCTTGGCTATAACTTTTTCATCAGTGACCTGGAGAACCAGCTCGAACTCAAACGTGAGGAGGAAATCACCCTCAAGGAGCAGTTCGCGAGCAAGGCGCGCATGGCGGCCAATCTGGAGCTGTACACCCAGCAGATGAAAGAGATGGAAAACTCGTTCGGCGTGCTGTTGCGACAACTGCCCAGTGACACCGAAGTGCCGGGGTTGCTGGAAGACATCACCCGCACCGGACTGGGCAGCGGCCTTGAGTTCGAAGAGATCAAACTGCTGCCGGAGGTTACCCAGCAGTTCTACATCGAGTTGCCCATCCAGATCACCGTGACCGGGGCCTATCACGACCTCGCGACCTTCGTCAGTGGCGTGGCCGGGCTGCCGCGCATCGTCACCCTGCACGATTTCGAGCTGGCGCCAGCCAATCCTGAAGGCGGGCCGAAGCTGCGCATGAGCATCCTCGCCAAGACCTACCGCTACAACGACAAGGGGCTGCCGAAATGAGCCCGATCCGTTTTATCGCCCTGTCGGCATTGTTATTGGTGCTCGGTGGCTGTGGCGGCGATGACTTCAGCGACCTCGACGCCTACATGAATGAAGTGCGCCTGCGTCCGCCGGGCAAGATCGAGCCGACTCCGACCTTCCGCTCCTACCCGACGTTCACCTACAGCGCCGCCAACCTGCGCAGTCCGTTTTCGCGCCAGCTGCGGGTCGATCTGGCCGGGCAGAAACATGGCTCGCGCGACGTGAAACCCGATCCCAACCGGGTCAAGCAATACCTCGAAGGTTTCAACATCGAGCAGTTTGAAATGGTCGGCACGATTGCCAACGCCTCCGGTTCCTTCGCCCTGCTGCGAGGCGCGGGCGGCGTCCATCGGCTCAAGGTCGGCGACTATCTGGGGCGCAACGACGGGCGCATCGTCGCCATCAGCGCTTCACAGGTCGAAGTGGTGGAGATCGTTCCGGACGGCCAGGGCGCCTGGCTTGAGCGGCCGCGCACCATTCCTTTGAAAGAGCATTCATAAGTGGAAGTCGAACAATGAACAGGATTTTCTCCACCCTCGGTTTTTCGCTATGGATAGCGCTGCTTTCGCCGATGGTACAGGCAGCCAATCTGAAGGCGCTGGACGTCGCGGCACTGCCGGGGGACCGGGTCGAGCTGAAGCTGTCGTTCGATGGCCCTCCTCCGCAGCCCAAGGGCTACACCACCGATTCGCCGGCGCGGATCGCACTCGATCTGCCGGGTGTCGCCAGTCAGCTGGCAAGCAAGACCCGTGACCTGGGCAGTGGCAATGCCCGCACGGCCACGGTGGTCGAGGCCAATAATCGTACGCGGCTGATCATCAGCCTGACGCAACTGGCGCCGTACGACACCCGGGTCGAGGGCAATACGGTGTTCGTGGTGGTAGGGCAAGGCAGTAAAGCCGCTGCCCCACGTACGGCCGCTCGTGCCCCGCGCGCAGCACCTGCGGCAGCGCCGGTCCGCACGTTTACGCCGACCGCCAGAGCCATTCGCGGCGTGGATTTCCAGCGTGGTACGGCGGGCGAGGGCAACGTGGTCATCGACTTGTCCGACCCGGCTATCGCCCCGGACATCCAGGAGCACGACGGCAAGGTCATCCTCAATTTCGCCCGTACCCAATTGCCAGAACCGCTGCGGGTGCGCCTCGACGTCAAGGACTTCGCCACCCCGGTGCAGTTCGTCAATGCCGGGGTCAGCGGTGATCGGGCGACGATCACCGTCGAACCCAGCGGTACTTTCGACTATTCCACTTACCAGACCGACAACAAGCTGACCGTCAGCATCCGGCCGTTGACCGTCGATGACCTGCAAAAACGCAACGCCGATCGCAACAGCTATAACGGCGAAAAGCTCTCGCTGAATTTCCAGGACATCGATGTGCGTTCGGTGCTGCAACTGATCGCCGACTTCACCAACCTCAATCTGGTGGCCAGCGATACGGTGCAGGGCGGGATCACCTTGCGCCTGCAGAACGTGCCGTGGGATCAGGCGCTGGATCTGGTGCTCAAGACCAAAGGCCTGGACAAGCGCAAGGTCGGCAACGTGTTGCTGGTGGCGCCGGCGGATGAAATTGCTGCGCGCGAGCGGCAGGAACTGGAATCGCAGAAACAGATCGCCGAACTGGCGCCGCTGCGTCGTGAGCTATTGCAGGTGAACTACGCCAAGGCCGCCGACATCGCCAAGCTGTTCCAGTCTGTCACCAGCGCCGAGGCGAAGGTCGACGAGCGGGGTTCGATCACCGTCGATGAGCGGACCAATAACATCATTGCCTACCAGACCCAGGATCGTCTCGACGAACTGCGGCGGATCGTGGCGCAGCTGGATATTCCGGTGCGTCAGGTGATGATCGAGGCACGGATCGTCGAGGCCAACGTCGACTACGACAAGAGTCTGGGCGTGCGCTGGGGCGGTTCGATTCAGAACAAGGGCAACTGGAACACTTCCGGGGTCAGCAACGGTTCGTCGACCACCATTGGCACGCCGGGCAGCACTAGTACCAACTCGCCGTTCGTCGACATGGGCACGGTCAACAACACCTCCGGGATCGGCATCGCCTTTATCACCGACAACGTCTTGCTCGACCTTGAGCTGACCGCCATGGAGAAGACCGGCAACGGCGAAATCGTCTCGCAGCCCAAGGTGGTCACCTCCGACAAGGAAACCGCGAAGATCCTCAAGGGCACCGAGATTCCGTATCAGGAAGCCAGCTCCAGCGGCGCTACGTCGGTGTCCTTCAAAGAGGCGTCGCTGTCGCTGGAAGTGACGCCGCAGATCACCCCGGACAACCGCATCATCATGGAGGTCAAGGTCACCAAGGACGAACCGGACTACCTGAACAAAGTGCAGGATGTACCGCCGATCAAGAAAAACGAGGTCAATGCCAAGGTGCTGGTGAACGACGGCGAGACCATCGTGATTGGGGGCGTGTTCTCAAATACTCAAAGCAAGGTTGTAGATAAGGTGCCATTTCTTGGCGATGTGCCGTATCTTGGCCGCCTTTTCCGGCGTGATGTGGTTTCGGAGAAAAAATCCGAGCTGCTGGTATTTCTCACTCCGCGTATCATGAATAACCAGGCGATTGCTGTGAGTCGTTGATTCTGTGCGAAATTTGATTCTTGTAGGACCGATGGGGGCTGGAAAAAGCACCATCGGCCGATTACTGGCCAAAGAGCTGCGCCTGCCGTTCAAGGATTCCGACAAGGAAATTGAACTGCGTACGGGCGCCAATATTCCGTGGATCTTCGACAAGGAAGGCGAGCCCGGCTTTCGTGACCGTGAGCAGGCGATGATCGCAGAGCTGTGCGCGTTCGACGGCGTGGTGCTGGCGACCGGCGGCGGCGCGGTGATGCGCGATGCCAACCGCAAGGCCCTGCACGAGGGCGGGCGGGTGGTGTATCTGCACGCCTCCGTCGAGCAGCAGGTCGGTCGTACCTCTCGCGATCGCAACCGGCCGTTGCTGCGCACCGCCAATCCGGAGAAAACCTTGCGCGATCTGCTGGCGATCCGTGATCCGCTTTATCGGGAAATCGCCGACCTGGTAGTGGAAACCGACGAGCGGCCACCGCGCATGGTCGTGCTCGATATTCTCGACCGCCTGGCGCAGCTTCCGCCCCGTTAAAGCATTGCTCGAAATGCGCTATCCTCGGCGTCCTGTCACGCCCGCCGAGGTTGTGGCGGATGACGTGCGAGCGGCGTCATACCCGCTATAGGCCGCAGACAACCAATAATTCAGGGCAGGACGCCTGCTTCCATCTTCACTGTGGGGACACATGCAGACACTCAAGGTCGACCTAGGCGAGCGCAGCTACCCGATTCACATTGGCGAGGGACTGCTGGACCAGCCAGAGCTGCTGGCCCCGCATATCCATGGGCGGCAGGTGGCAATCATCTCCAACGAGACCGTTGCGCCGCTCTATCTCGAGCGTCTGACCCGCAGCCTGGCGCAGTTTTCAGTGGTTTCCGTGGTGTTGCCCGACGGCGAAGCCTTCAAGAACTGGGAAACCCTGCAACTGATCTTCGACGGACTGCTGACCGCCCGTCATGACCGCCGCACCACAGTGATCGCCCTCGGTGGCGGCGTGATCGGCGACATGGCCGGTTTCGCGGCCGCCTGCTACCAGCGCGGCGTCGATTTCATCCAGATCCCTACCACGCTGCTGTCCCAGGTTGATTCGTCGGTGGGCGGCAAGACCGGGATCAACCATCCGCTGGGCAAGAACATGGTCGGCGCGTTCTATCAGCCGAACGTGGTGCTGATCGATACCGCGTCCCTGAAAACCCTGCCAGCGCGCGAGCTGTCGGCAGGTCTGGCGGAAGTCATCAAGTACGGTCTGATCTGCGATGAACCGTTCCTGACCTGGCTCGAAGACAACGTCGACGCCCTGCGTGCACTGGATCAAACGGCCCTGACCTATGCCATCGAGCGCTCTTGCGCCGCCAAGGCTGCAGTGGTCGGCGCCGATGAGAAGGAAACCGGTGTACGGGCCACACTCAACCTCGGCCACACCTTTGGCCACGCTATCGAAACCCACATGGGCTATGGTGTCTGGTTGCATGGCGAAGCGGTCGCTGCTGGCACCGTGATGGCGCTGGAAATGTCCGCGCGTCTGGGCTGGATCAGCGAGCAGGAGCGTGATCGCGGCATCCGGCTGTTCCAGCGTGCCGGTCTGCCGGTGATCCCGCCGGAAGAGATGACCGAAGCCGATTTTCTTGAACACATGGCAATTGACAAAAAAGTGATCGACGGTCGCTTGCGCCTGGTGCTGCTGCGCCGGATGGGCGAAGCGGTGGTGACCGACGATTATCCGAAAGAGGTTCTACAGGCCACGCTGGGAGCGGATTACCGCGCTCTGGCTCAGCTTAAAGGTTAATAAGATTCCGATGACTAGTTTGCATGCCGACGAGGCGTTCCTCGGCCATTTCCAGTTAAGTCACGACCCTTTCGCGCCGCGGGTGCCGGGCTTCAAATTCTTCCCGGCCCAGCGCAAGCCGGTGCTGGGTCAGTTGCATCATCTGGCGCGTTACAGCCAGTTGCTGCTGGTGGTCACCGGCCCGCAGGGCAGCGGCAAGACCCTGCTGCGTCAGGCGCTGGTGGCCAGCACCAACAAGCAATCGGTGCAGAGCGTCGTCGTTTCCGCCCGTGGCGCCGGCGATGCCGCCGGTGTGCTGCGCCAGATCGCCCAGGCGCTGGACGTGGCCCAGGCCGAAGTCGGGGCGATCCTCGATCAGGTCGTACAACTGGCCCTGACCGGTCAGGAAGTCTATCTGCTGGTGGACGATGCCGAGCAGCTCGACGAGTCCGCCCTTGAAGCCCTGATGGCGCTGGGCGCCGGCGCGCCGGAAGGTCGCCCGCATGTGTTCCTGTTCGGCGAGTCGTCGCTGATCGCGCAGCTCGAGGCTTTGCACCTTGAGGAAGAGCGCTTTCACGTCATCGAACTGCAGCCGTACACCGAAGAAGAAACCCGCGAGTATCTTGACCAGCGGCTCGAAGGTGCCGGCCGGGGTGTCGAACTTTTCACCGCGGATCAGATCTCTGATATTCACGAAAGCTCCGAGGGTTGGCCGGGCAACATCAACCAGGTCGCTCGCGATGCTCTGATCGAAGTCATGATTGCCAGCCGCTCAGCGGTCAAGCGTCCAAGTATGGGGTTCAACATGCCGAAGAAACACGTATTGGCGATTTCCGCCGTCGTTGTGGTCGCGGTCGCTGCCGCCTGGCTGATGCCGGGTCGCAACAAGGCACCGACCACCGGTGCGCCGGCCAACGAGCAGGCGCAACTGCCATTGGGCCAAGGCACGCCGCAGGCGGGTGGCGCGCCGTCCGTCGAATTCAACGGCAATACCCAGCCGATGCCGCTGCCGCTGGTCGGCAACTCGCAGCCGGTAATGCGCGGTCCGCTGGCTGAAGCCGCTGGGGGCATCACTGAAGGCGACGACGGCGTGCCGGTCGAAGGTTCCAGCAACACGCCACCGACCGTGACCACCACCGCGCCACCTGCGGGCGTTCAGGCCGGCCCTGCGCCGACACCGGTTCCGGTTCCAGTCCCGGCGGCCAAGCCGACCCCGGCGCCGACCCAGGTCGCGACCGCCAAGCCTGCTCCGGCCGCTCCAGTGGCCAAACCAGCTCCGGCACCTGCCAAGCCTGTTGCCGCCGCGAAATCTGCCGAGAAGCCGGTCACCGTCGCCAAGGCTGCCGGTGGCAGCTGGTACGCCGGTCAGCCGACCAGCAACTACGTGGTGCAGATCCTCGGTACCAGCTCCGAAGCGACCGCGCAAAACTTCGTCAAGGAGCAGGGTGGCGAGTACCGTTATTTCAAGAAAGTCCTCAACGGCAAGCCTCTCTACGTGATCACCTACGGCAACTTCGCCAATCGTGATGCAGCCGTTTCTGCCATCAAGGCCTTGCCAGCGAAGGTTCAGGCTGGTAAACCTTGGCCTCGCACTGTCGCCAGCGTCCAACAGGAACTGGCAACAACTCGCTGAAGATTCGGCGGCCTTACCCAGGCCGCCTCTCCAAGCACCTCAAAATCTCTACAAGTGCGCGCCGTCTCTACAGACCGCGTGCCTTGTGGTGTCTGCGTCACAGTAGTCTTTGAGTCGTTGCGGTCAAAATTAAAAAAGTTTTGACTAGCACAGCAGATCGCTTTAAACCTTTCACAAATGCGACATGAATTTGCGACATTTCGTCGTCAAATTTGTGAGCCTCTGTGTCGCTGTGTACAATGACCACCCTTTTGCCCCCGCAAAGCCGGCGTACGTTCGGCGCGGCAAGCAAGTGGTTGAATTGAAAAGAAATTTGCCTCGTTAAGAGGCAGCCTGGTGAGAAAGTGTCTATGAAAGCAGGTCTGTACCAACCAGATGAATTCAAGGATAACTGCGGTTTCGGCCTGATAGCCCATATGCAGGGCGAACCCAGTCATACCCTTTTGCAAACGGCCATCGAGGCCCTGACCTGCATGACCCACCGCGGTGGGATTAATGCCGACGGCAAGACCGGTGACGGTTGCGGTCTGCTGATTCAAAAACCCGACGCCTTCCTGCGTGCCATTGCCCAGGAAACCTTCAGCGTCGAGCTGCCCAAGCAATATGCCGTGGGCATGGTCTTCTTCAATCAGGATCCGGCCAAGGCCGAAGCCGCTCGCGAGAACATGAACCGCGAGATCCTGGCCGAAGGCCTGCAACTGATCGGCTGGCGCAAAGTGCCGATCGACACCAGCGTCCTCGGCCGCCTGGCCCTTGAGCGCCTGCCGCAGATCGAGCAGGTGTACATCGGCGGCGAAGGCCTGAGCGATCAGGACATGGCGGTCAAGCTGTTCAGCGCCCGTCGTCGCTCGTCCGTGGCCAATGCCGCCGACACCGACCACTACATCTGCAGCTTTTCCCACAAGACCATCATCTATAAAGGCCTGATGATGCCGGCCGACCTGGCCGCGTTCTATCCGGACCTGGGTGACCAGCGCCTGCAAACCGCAATCTGCGTGTTCCACCAGCGCTTCTCCACCAACACCCTGCCGAAATGGCCGCTGGCTCAGCCATTCCGCTTCCTCGCCCACAACGGCGAGATCAACACCATCACCGGCAACCGCAACTGGGCGCAGGCCCGTCGGACCAAGTTCACCAACGATCTGATGGATCTGGAAGAACTCGGCCCGCTGGTCAACCGTGTCGGTTCCGACTCTTCGAGCATGGACAACATGCTCGAACTGATGGTCACCGGCGGCATCGACCTGTTCCGTGGCGTGCGGATGATCATTCCGCCAGCGTGGCAGAACGTCGAAACCATGGACCCGGATCTGCGTGCGTTCTACGAGTACAACTCGATGCACATGGAGCCGTGGGACGGCCCGGCCGGCGTGGTAATGACCGATGGTCGCTACGCGGTGTGCCTGCTCGACCGTAACGGTCTGCGCCCGGCGCGCTGGGTCACCACCAAGAACGGTTTCATCACCCTGGCTTCGGAAATCGGCGTCTGGAACTACCAGCCTGAAGACGTGCTCGCCAAGGGCCGTGTCGGCCCGGGCCAGATCTTCGCCGTGGACACCGAAACCGGGCAGATCCTCGACACCGACGCAATCGACAACCGTCTCAAATCCCGTCATCCGTACAAGCAATGGCTGCGCAAGAACGCCCTGCGCATCCAGGCGACCATGGAAGACAACGATCACGGTTCGGCTTTCTACGACGTCGATCAGCTCAAGCAATACATGAAGATGTATCAGGTCACGTTCGAAGAGCGCGATCAGGTACTGCGTCCACTTGGCGAGCAAGGCTATGAAGCCGTCGGCTCAATGGGCGACGACACGCCGATGGCCGTGCTGTCCCAGCGCGTGCGCACGCCGTACGACTATTTCCGTCAGCAGTTCGCACAGGTGACCAACCCGCCGATCGACCCGCTGCGTGAAGCGATCGTGATGTCGCTGGAAATCTGCCTCGGTGCCGAGCGCAACATCTTCCAGGAATCGCCGGAACACGCCTCGCGCGTGATCCTCAGCTCGCCGGTCATTTCCCCGGCCAAGTGGCGTTCGCTGATGAACCTCGACCGCCCGGGTTTCGAGCGGCAGATCATCGACCTCAACTACGACGAAAGCGTCGGCCTCGAAGCGGCGATCCGTAACGTCGCCGATCAGGCTGAAGAAGCCGTGCGTGCCGGTCGTACCCAGATCGTTCTGAGCGACCGTCATATCGCTCCGGGCAAGCTGCCGATCCACGCCTCGCTGGCCACCGGCGCGGTGCACCACCGCCTGACCGAAAAAGGCCTGCGCTGCGACTCCAACATCCTGGTTGAAACCGCCACCGCACGGGATCCGCACCACTTCGCGGTGCTGATCGGCTTCGGCGCCTCGGCGGTCTATCCGTTCCTGGCCTACGAAGTGCTGGGCGACCTGATCCGGACCGGTGAAGTATTGGGCGACCTCTACGAGGTGTTCAAGAACTACCGCAAAGGCATCACCAAAGGTCTGTTGAAGATCCTGTCGAAGATGGGCATCTCGACCATCGCCTCGTACCGCGGTGCGCAGCTGTTTGAAGCGATCGGTCTGTCCGAAGAAGTCTGCGAGCTGAGCTTCCGGGGCGTGCCGAGCCGTATCAAGGGGGCGCGTTTCGTCGACATCGAAGCCGAGCAGAAAGCACTGGCCACCGAAGCCTGGAGTCCGCGCAAGCCGATCCAGCAGGGCGGTCTGCTGAAGTTTGTCCACGGTGGCGAATATCACGCGTACAACCCGGACGTGGTCAACACCCTGCAAGCCGCCGTGCAGCAGGGCGACTACGCCAAATTCAAGGAATACACCTCGCTGGTGGACAACCGTCCGGTGTCGATGATCCGCGACCTGTTCAAGGTCAAGACCCTCGACACGCCGCTGGACATCAGTGAAGTCGAGCCGCTGGAATCGGTGCTCAAGCGCTTCGACTCCGCCGGTATCTCGCTGGGCGCCCTGTCGCCGGAAGCTCACGAAGCCCTGGCCGAAGCCATGAACCGCCTCGGTGCGCGTTCCAACTCCGGCGAAGGCGGCGAAGACCCGGCGCGTTACGGCACCATCAAGAGCTCGAAAATCAAACAGGTCGCGACCGGCCGTTTCGGGGTGACCCCGGAATACCTGGTCAACGCCGAAGTGCTGCAGATCAAGGTCGCCCAGGGCGCCAAGCCGGGTGAGGGCGGGCAACTGCCGGGCGGCAAAGTGAACGGGCTGATCGCCAAGCTGCGTTACGCAGTGCCGGGCGTGACCCTGATTTCGCCACCACCGCATCACGACATCTATTCGATTGAAGACTTGTCGCAGTTGATCTTCGACCTGAAACAGGTCAACCCGAAGGCGCTGGTTTCGGTGAAACTCGTGGCTGAAGCAGGCGTCGGCACCATCGCTGCCGGTGTGGCCAAGGCCTACGCGGACTTGATCACCATCTCCGGCTACGACGGCGGTACCGGTGCATCGCCGCTAACCTCGATCAAATACGCTGGCGCTCCGTGGGAACTCGGCCTGGCCGAAACCCACCAGACCCTGCGCGGCAACGACCTGCGCGGCAAGGTTCGGGTACAGACCGACGGCGGCCTGAAAACCGGCCTCGACGTGATCAAGGCTGCGATCCTTGGCGCCGAAAGCTTCGGCTTCGGCACCGCGCCGATGATCGCGCTGGGCTGCAAATACCTGCGTATCTGCCACCTGAACAACTGCGCTACCGGCGTCGCGACCCAGAACGAGAAGCTGCGCAAAGATCACTACATCGGCACCGTCGACATGGTGGTGAATTTCTTCACCTACGTCGCCGAAGAAACCCGTGAGTGGCTGGCCAAGCTCGGCGTGCGCTCCCTCGAAGAGCTGATCGGCCGTACCGATCTGCTGGAAATCCTCGAAGGCCAGACCGCCAAGCAGCATCACCTGGATCTGACCCCGCTGCTGGGCAGCGATCACATCCCGGCGGACAAGCCTCAGTTCTGCGGCGTCGAGCGCAACCCGCCCTTCGACCAGGGCCTGCTGGCCGAGAAAATGGTCGAGATGGCGACGTCGGCGATCAACGACCTCAGCGGCGCCGAGTTCGATCTGGACATCTGCAACTGCGACCGTTCGATCGGCGCACGGATCTCCGGCGAAATCGCGCGCAAGCACGGCAACCAGGGCATGGCCAAAGCGCCAATCACCTTCCGCTTCAAGGGCACGGCGGGTCAGAGCTTCGGCGTGTGGAACGCCGGCGGTCTGAACATGTATCTGGAAGGCGACGCCAACGACTACGTCGGCAAAGGCATGACCGGTGGCAAGCTGACCATCGTGCCGCCGAAGGGCAGCGTTTATAAGACTCAGGAAAGCGCCATCATCGGCAACACCTGCCTGTACGGCGCCACGGGCGGCAAGCTGTTCGCCGCCGGCACCGCAGGCGAGCGTTTCGCCGTGCGCAACTCCGGTGCCCACACGGTTGTGGAAGGCACTGGCGATCACTGCTGTGAGTACATGACCGGTGGTTTTGTCTGCGTTCTGGGCAAGACCGGTTACAACTTCGGCTCTGGCATGACCGGCGGTTTCGCCTACGTGCTCGACCAGGACAACACCTTCGTTGACCGGGTCAACCACGAACTGGTGGAAATCCAGCGGATCAGCGGCGAGGCGATGGAAGCCTATCGCAGCCACCTGCAGAACGTGCTGAACGAGTACGTCGCGGAAACCGACAGCGAGTGGGGTCGTGAACTCGCCGAGAACCTCGATGACTACTTGCGCCGTTTCTGGTTGGTCAAGCCGAAGGCTGCCAACCTGAAGTCGTTGCTTTCCAGCACCCGTGCCAACCCGCAGTGATATGCGCCTGAAGAGTTTGATGAGGTTTTAACAATGGCTGAACGTCTGAATAACGACTTCCAGTTCATCGATGTCGGGCGCAAGGATCCGAAGAAGAAACTGTTGCGTCAACGCAAGAAAGAGTTCGTGGAAATCTACGAACCGTTCAAACCCCAGCAGTCGGCCGACCAGGCCCACCGCTGCCTGGGTTGCGGCAACCCGTATTGCGAATGGAAGTGCCCGGTGCACAACTTCATTCCGAACTGGCTGAAGCTGGTGGCCGAGGGCAACATCCTCCAGGCCGCCGAGCTGTCGCACCAGACCAACACCCTGCCGGAAGTCTGCGGCCGGGTGTGCCCGCAGGATCGTCTGTGCGAGGGTGCCTGCACCCTTAACGACGGTTTTGGCGCGGTGACCATCGGTTCGGTCGAGAAGTACATCACCGACACCGCGTTCGCCATGGGCTGGCGCCCGGACATGTCCAAGGTCAAGCCGACCGGCAAGCGTGTCGCGATCATCGGCGCGGGCCCGGCGGGTCTGGGTTGTGCCGACGTGCTGGTGCGTGGCGGCGTGACCCCGGTGGTGTTCGACAAGAACCCGGAAATCGGCGGTCTGCTGACCTTCGGCATCCCCGAGTTCAAGCTCGAGAAGACCGTGCTGAGCAATCGCCGCGAAGTCTTCACCGGCATGGGCATCGAATTCCGCCTCAACACCGAGGTCGGCAAGGACGTGACCATGGAGCAACTGCTCGCCGAATACGATGCCGTGTTCATGGGCATGGGCACCTACACCTACATGAAGGGCGGTTTTGCCGGTGAGGACCTGCCGGGCGTCTATGACGCGCTGGATTTCCTGATCGCCAACGTCAACCGCAACCTGGGCTTTGAAAAGTCGCCGGAAGATTTCGTCGACATGAAAGGCAAGAAGGTCGTGGTGCTGGGCGGCGGCGACACGGCGATGGACTGCAACCGCACGTCGATCCGCCAGGGCGCCAAATCGGTGACCTGCGCCTATCGTCGTGACGAAGCAAACATGCCCGGCTCACGCAAAGAGGTGAAAAACGCCAAGGAAGAAGGCGTGAAATTCCTCTACAACCGTCAGCCGATCGCCATCGTTGGCGAAGACAAGGTCGAAGGCGTGAAGGTGGTCGAGACCCGTCTCGGCGAGCCGGACGCCCGTGGCCGTCGCAGCCCCGAGCCGATCCCGGGCTCCGAAGAGATCATCCCGGCTGACGCCGTGGTCATCGCTTTCGGTTTCCGTCCAAGTCCGGCCCCATGGTTCGAGCAGTTCGAAATCCAGACCGACAGCCAGGGCCGCGTCGTTGCGCCCGAGCAAGGTCAGTACAAGCACCAGACCAGCAACCCGAAAATCTTCGCCGGTGGCGACATGGTGCGCGGTTCCGACCTGGTGGTGACGGCGATCTTCGAAGGCCGCAATGCGGCTGAAGGGATCCTGGATTACCTGGGCGTCTAAACCCGGATCCTGAGCCAAAAGCAATAACCCTGTGGGAGCGAGCCTGCTCGCGATGGCGGTGAATCAGTCACCAGACGTATTGGCTGACAATCCGCTATCGCGAGCAGGCTCGCTCCCACAGTTGTTTCTCGCTGTTGCTGATGCCCCGTATTTATTGCGACAAATTGACCCGATAGACAAAAGGCTGACCTGCATCCGTGCCTTTTGCGTCGCGCTCTGAGAAAATGCCCGCACTTTTTTTCCGGATGCCGACATGACTGCCCTGAAGAACGACCGTTTCCTCCGCGCCCTGCTCAAGCAACCCGTAGACGTCACCCCAGTGTGGATGATGCGCCAGGCCGGCCGTTACCTGCCGGAATACCGCGCCAGCCGCGCCCAGGCCGGTGATTTCATGAGCCTGTGCATGAATCCGGAATTCGCCTGCGAAGTCACGCTGCAACCCCTCGACCGCTATCCGCAACTGGACGCGGCGATCCTGTTCTCCGACATCCTCACCATTCCCGATGCCATGGGCCAGGGCCTGTACTTCGAGACCGGTGAAGGTCCGCGCTTCAAGAAAGTCGTCAGCACCCTGGCCGACATCGAAGCTCTGCCGATCCCCGATCCGCACAAAGACCTCGGCTACGTGATGGACGCGGTCAGCACCATCCGCCGCGAACTGAACGGCCGTGTACCGCTGATCGGTTTCTCCGGCAGCCCGTGGACCCTCGCCACGTACATGGTCGAAGGCGGTTCGTCGAAAGACTTCCGCAAGACCAAGGCGATGCTCTACGACAACCCGCAAGCCATGCACCTGCTGCTGGACAAGCTGGCGCAATCGGTGACTTCGTACCTGAACGGCCAGATCCAGGCCGGTGCACAAGCGGTGCAGATCTTCGATACCTGGGGCGGCAACCTGTCGGCGGCGGCGTATCAGGAATTCTCCCTGGCCTACATGAAGAAAATCGTCAGCGGCCTGATCCGCGAGCACGACGGTCGCAAAGTGCCGGTGATCCTCTTCACCAAGAACGGCGGCCTGTGGCTGGAAAGCATCGCCGAGGCCGGCGCTGACGCACTGGGCCTGGACTGGACCTGCGACATCGGCAACGCCCGCGCCCGCGTCGGTGACAAGGTCGCGCTGCAAGGCAACATGGACCCGACCGTGCTCTACGCCAAACCTGAAGCGATCCGCACCGAAGTCGGGCGCATCCTCGCCAGCTACGGCAAGGGCAGCGGCCACGTGTTCAACCTCGGCCACGGCATCACGCCGGAAGTCGATCCGGAGCACGCTGGCGCGTTCCTGCGTGCGGTGCACGAGTTGTCGGCGCAGTATCACGAGTAATCGGCGCTCAGCTCTAAGGGTAGAAAACTAAAACGCCCGGCTTATGCCGGGCGTTTTTTATGGGCGTGAATCAGGCTTTGACGCCACCCAGCGGCGGCAACTTCGCCAGCTTCAACGCCACCAACAGTGCCACCAGCAACAGCGCGCCGATAAACAGGCCAATCCCGTTCCACCCGGCCAGGTGCCAGAACACACCGCCTGCCGTCCCGGCGATGCTCGAGCCGGCGTAATAGCTGAACAGGTACAACGACGACGCCTGGCCCTTGGCCTTGAGCGCCCGGCGGCCGATCCAGCTGCTGGCCACCGAGTGGGCGGCGAAGAAGCCGAAGGTGAAGATCAGCATGCCGACGATCACCAGCGGCAGCGGTGTGAACATCGTCAGGGCGAGGCCGGCGAACATCAGGGCGATGGTCGCCCAGAGCACTTTGCGGCGGCCCAGTTTGTCGGCCAGCGAACCGATTTTTGCCGAGCTGTAGATACCCGAGAGGTACACCACCGACAACAGCCCCACGAAAACCTGATCCATGTGGTACGGCTCCGCCAGCAGGCGGTAACCGATGTAGTTGAATAGGGTGACGAACGCGCCCATCAGCACGAACGCTTCGAGGAACAGCAGCGGCAGGCCGGCATCGCGAAAGTGCATGGTGAAGCCGTCGAGCAGGCTACGCGGATGCAGCGAGCGGGAGCGGAAGTTGCGCGACTCCGGCAGGATCTTCCAGAACACTGCTGCGGCGATCAACGCCAGGCCGCCGATCACCATCATCGCCGCGTGCCAGCTGACGAAGTCGATCAGCACGCCGGTGATCAACCGCCCGCTCATCCCGCCAATCGCGTTGCCACCGATATACAAACCCATCGCCAGACCGATGTGCTGGGGATGGATTTCCTCGCTGAGGTAAGTCATTGCCACCGCCGCCAGGCCGCTCAATGACAGCCCGATCAACGCACGCATGATCAGCACGCCGTGCCAGCTCGGCATCATCGAACTGGCGATGGTGCACAGCGCCGCGGCGAACAGTGCGGCGACCATCACCGGTTTGCGCCCGACCCGATCGGAAATCGGGCCGGTGATCAGCAGACCGAACGCCAGCATGCCGGTGGCCACTGACAGGATCAGGCTGCTCTGCGCGGCGTTGATCGAATATTCGTGGGACAGCAGCGGCATCATCGGCTGCACGCAGTACAGCAGGGCGAAGGTGGCGAAGCCGCCGCTGAACAGCGCGAGTACCGTGCGCATGAACGCGGGCGTGCCTTTCTCGATGTAGATCTCTTGCAGTTCGGTCAGTACATCGTCCGCCGCAGCGGGCGGAACTTCATGGGCCAGTGGAGCGACGGCGGTTTTCACATCAGACCTCGGAGGGCGCGGGCAGGCAGGCAATGAAAAAATCATATAGCTGGCTAATATTTCTATCCAATATATTGTTCGACCTGTTTGATAGCTTTCACGACCTAATGGGGTGTTCATGGAATTGCGTCATCTGCGCTACTTCATCGCCGTCGCCGAAGAACTGCACTTCGGCCGCGCCGCACAAGTGCTGGGCATCTCCCAGCCACCGCTGAGCCAGCAGATTCAGGCGCTGGAACAGGAAGTCGGCGCGCGACTGTTCGAGCGTACCAATCGTCGGGTCGAGCTCAGCGAGGCCGGGCGACTGTTTCTGGAGGAAGCGCGGCTGGTGCTGGCTCAGGTCGATAAAGCGGCGGACGTGGCCCGCCGCGCGCAACTCGGCGAGTTGGGTGAACTGAAGATTGGCTTCACCTCGTCGGCGCCGTTCAACTCGACCATTCCCCAGGCGATTTTTTCCTTCCGCCAGCGCTTCCCCGCCGTGCACCTGAATCTACGGGAGATGAGCAGCACCATGGTCGCCGACGCGTTGGTGGACGAATCGATCGAAGTCGGCATCATGCGACCGCTGGGTTTGCCGGATTCGCTCAGCGTGGTCGAACTGATGCGCGAGCCCTTGGTGGCGGTGCTCAGCTCCAAACATCCGCTGGCGCAGGGCTCTGAAGAGGGACTGTTCCTCTCGGCGCTGGCCCTCGAACCGTTCGTGTTCTTCCCGCGCAGCTACGGTAGTGGCCTGTATTCGCAGTTGATAAGCCTGGCCCGCGATGCGGGGTTCAGCCCGCACTTCGCCCAGGAGGCCGGCGAAGCCATGACCATCATCGGTCTGGTGGCAGCCGGTTTGGGCGTGTCAGTGATGCCGGCGTCGTATCAGCGGATGCGCATCGACGGCGTGGTCTATCGACCGCTGCTCGATCCCGAGGCCGTGACGGCGGTGTGGCTGGTGCAGCGCAAGGATCAGAAATCACCGATGGCCAAGGCATTTGTCGAACTGCTCACGCGCAAGGTTGAAGCCGGTTGATCAGGGCAGCCGCACCAGATCACCCTTCAACGCCACTCGTGTGACAAAGATGCCGGCCCGACATTCGTAAGTGTTCAGATCCTTACGCACATGCTGGTCGTAGTAGCTGACGATGTTGGTCACCGCATTCGCCCCGACACGCTTGGCCTCGGCCTGCAGCGCAATCAGATTTGACTGCAACACCCACTCGCAGGAGTCGTGATCGCTCTTGTTGAAGCCGTTGGTCTTCAGATCGCTGACCACCCCGCGCCGCAACAACCGCTGAGTGCCCTGAGGCCCGTTGCCGACCAGATAAAACTTCACACTGCCATCCAGCCGCCCGGCGCGCATCGCATCCGACACGACTGTTTCGAACGGCATGTACATCAGATTGGTGGCGTGGCTGGCGCCGGGCAGCAGGCCGAGAAGGGCGGCGGCGATCAGGGCTTTCGCTTGCATGGTTGTCTCCTTGACGGTGAAAGAGAACCGCGAGTACTTGACCGACCGGGCTCGCCGTTCCGGCAGGCACTGTGTATCGGCCTGTTTGAGCGAGTGTAGTTGTGGTGAACAGGTTTGGTTGACTCGACTCCGTACATTTCGAGTAACGGAACTGTCGTAGGGAATAAGGCCGTTGTTGCGCAAAATCAGTTCTTTTTCAAACGAGTGTCACGGATGCCACTTCGATATCAGCCTAAGGAGGGCAGCGTTTTGATTTGCGATTTCAGGGGTTATGAAATCCCCGAGATGGTCAAAGTCAGACCTGTTGTTGTGATACGTAAACATCGAACCAACAGCTTGCTGGTAACAGTAGTGCCGTTGAGTACCACTGCCCCTGATTGCTTGCTTGGGCACCATCTTGAACTTGCAAGTCACCTTCAGGGAGCCAGCCCGACCTGTTGGGCAAAGTGCGACATGATTGCCACGGTCAGTCTTTCGCGGCTTGATCGGATTAAATGCCGGGATCGGCAAGGCAAGCGCATTTACCTGATCTCACATCTTGCAACAGACGAGTTTCACGCCATTAAAACCGCGGTCAGACGGGCGTTGGGACTGTGATGGCAACGGAAGTGGCGCATCGAAGCCAAATGCCAGCCGTTGCTCGACAGGAGGTTTCAGGCAATACTGCCGGCGTTCCCGAAAGGGGCTTGTGAGACTCTGAGGATCCTGGGCAACCAGCCATCGCAGAGCCAGACAGGTGACAGGCGATGACAAGCCAACCTGTTTGTGAAAGGGCGCCGAAAGGCGCCCTTCGTCGTTCCGGCCGTTACTGAACCGTCGCCAGATCGCCCTTCAACGCTACGCCCGCCATGATGGCGCCTGCGTGGCATTCGTAGGTTTTCGCATCCTTGCGCTCGTTGCTCTTGTAGAAGCTGACGATGTTGGTCACGGCGTTGGCGCCGGCGTTTTTCGCGGCCTGGTGCAGGCTGATGATCGCCGATTGCACGACCCACTCGCAGGCTTCCTGGTCGGTCTTGTTGAAGGCGTTGGTCTTTTTGTTGGTCACGGCGCCGGGGCTGACAACGGTGACTTTGCCAGCCGGGGCGTTGCCCGCCAGATAGAACTTCACGCTGCCATCGATCTTGCCGGTGCGGGTCGCTTCGGCGACGGCCTTGTCGAACGGCAGATAGACCGCCGTGTCACGGGCCTGGCTGACGGCCGGCAAGGCGCAGATGAGCAGGGTGGCAGCGAGTTTTTTGAAGTGCATGGAGGTCTCCTTGACCTGGATTAATTCGGTTGGGGCCAGCGACGGAAAATCAGCGAGGTGTTGACCCCGCCGAAAGCGAAGTTGTTGTTCATCACGTATTCGTGGCTCATCTGGCGGAACTCGCCGCGCAGGTAGTCGAGCTTGCCGCAGTGCGGATCGACCTCGTCGAGGTTGAGCGTGTGCACGTACAGGTCGCGGTTGAGCATCTCGATGCTGAACCACGATTCCAGCGCCCCGCAGGCGCCGAGGGTGTGGCCCAGGAAGCTCTTTTGCGAACTGATCGGCATGCGCTCGCCGAACAGGGCACTGGTGGCCAGGGTTTCGGCGACATCGCCCTGTTCGGTGGCGGTGCCGTGGCCGTTGACGTAGCCGATGACGTCCGGCGCAAGGCCTGCGTCCTCCAGCGCCAGTTCCATTGCCCGGCGCATGGTGACTTGTTCTGGGCGGGTGGTGTGCTGGCCGTCGGCGTTGCTGCCGAAGCCGACGATCTCGGCGTGAATGTGCGCACCGCGCGCCAGGGCATGTTCCAGTTCTTCAAGTACCAGCATGCCGCCGCCCTCACCGATCACCAGACCGTCGCGGCCCTTGTCGTACGGGCGTGGCGAGGTGTGCGGTGCATCGTTTTTCAGGCTGGTGGCGTACAGCGCGTCGAACACCATGGCTTCGGTCGGGCACAGCTCTTCGGCGCCGCCGGCGAGCATCAGCGGCAGGCGTCCGAACTTGATCGCCTCGTAGGCGTAGCCGATGCCTTGGCTACCGCTGGTGCAGGCGCTGGAGGTCGGGATCAAGCGGCCGGTGAGGCCGAAGAAGATGCTGATGTTCGCCGCCGTGGTGTGCGGCATCATCCGCACATAGGAGTTGGCGTTGAGACCTTCGGCCACCGAGTTGAGCAGCATGTTGCCGAACGCCTTGATCTCGTCGGTGCTGCCGGTGGAAGAACCACAGGCCACGCCCATGCGCCCGTCCTTGATCGACTCGTCGCCGAGCAGGCCGGCGTCGGCCAGCGCTTTTTCCGCTGCGCCGACGGCCAGCCGCGAAACACGGCCCATGCTGCGCAACTGTTTGCGGGTCCAGTGCGCCGGCACCTGGAAATCGTCGATAGGCCCGGCCAGACGGGTGTTGAGCTCGCTGAAGCGATCCCACTCGTCCATTCGGCGGATGCCGCTGCGGTTGGCGGCGAAATTGCCGGCGATGGTGTCCCAGTCGCTGCCCAGCGAGGTAATGCCGGCCATGCCGGTGACGACGACGCGCTTCATCAACACAAGCCTCCGTTGACCGCCAGCACCTGGCGGGTGATGTACGACGCTTCCGCCGACATCAGGAAATTCACCGCACCGGCCACCTCTTCAGGCGTGCCCATGCGTTGTGCGGGGATCATTTTCAGCAGTTCTTCCACCGGCACGTTTTCATCGAGCATCGCCGTATCGATCAGACCGGGCGCGACGCAGTTGACCGTGATCTTGCGCTTGGCCAGTTCGATCGCCAAGGCTTTCGCGGCGCCGATCACGCCGGCCTTCGAGGCGCTGTAATTGACCTGACCACGGTTGCCGATCAGCCCCGACACCGAGGTAATGCACACGATGCGACCAGCGGCGCGGCGGCGGATCATCGGCATCATCACCGGGTGCAGGACGTTGTAGAAACCGTCGAGGTTGGTGCGCAACACCACGTCCCAGTCATCGTCGCTCAGGGCCGGAAACGCGCCGTCGCGGGTCAGGCCGGCATTGAGCACAACGCCGTAGTAGGCGCCGTGGGCTTCAACGTCGGCTTCGAGGATGGCTTTGCAGGTTTCGCGATCCGCCACGTCGAATTGCAGGATGCGCGCTTGGCGGCCTAGGGCCTGGATTTCAGCCTGCACCGCCTGCGCGTCGCTCAGACCACTGCGGCAATGCACGACGATGTCATGCCCGGCCTGAGCCAGACGCAGGGCGATGGCGCGGCCGATGCCACGGCTGGAGCCGGTGACCAGTATTGATTCAGTCATCGTTCGACTCCTTGTTGGTTTCGTCGCGGGATTGTTCCAGATAGTCCGCTGCCTGGGGCGGGCGGAACACGTTCAGCCGGGCGCTGGCCTCGATGCCGGGCGCGTTGATATGGCATTCGAATACGCCCATGCCGTTGTCGTCTTCCAGCGAGCGCAAGCCATGGATGGTCAGTTCGCTGCCGACCGGAAAGGCTGCGACATTGCATTCGAACTTGCGTGTGCCGAGCAGAAAACCCAGCTCCACCGGGTTGCCTTTCTGCCGCGCATGGCAGCCGGCGAACGCGGCGACGCTTTGCGCCATCAGCTCGACGCCGACCCACGCCGGCAGGCTGCCGTCGGGCAGGCTGAACAGGCCGCCGGGGCGGACGGTGAGGGTGGTGTGGATCTGTTCGTCGTCAAAGCTCAGGATCCGGTCGATCAGGATCATGTCGCCAGCGTGGGGCAGCAGTTCGGCGAGCGGCCAGTGGCTCATGGGGCGTCTCCGATAATCAGGCTGACGTTATTGCCACCGAAGGCAAACGAGTTGCTCATCAGGTAGCGGGGTGCAATGGACGCCAGGCGTTCGCTTGCGGTCACCCACTTCAGCGCTGGCAGGTCGGGATCGGCCTGGCCATCCCAGACGTGCGGCGGCAAGGCGTGATCGGGGTTGTCGGCAGTGAGGCTCAACCAGCAGAACGCCGCTTCCAGTGCGCCGGCGGCGCCGAGGGTGTGGCCGGTCATCGGTTTGGTCGAGGAACACGGCACGCCTTCGGGAAACAAGGTGGCGACGGCCAGACTTTCCATCGCGTCGTTGTGCTGGGTCGCGGTGCCGTGCAGGTTCAGGTAACTGATGTCGCCGGCTTGCAGATGGGCTTGGTCGAGGGCTTTCTGCATCGATTGCAGGGCGCCACGGCCGGTCGGTTCCGGTGCGGAAATGTGGTGCGCGTCGGAGCTGGCGCCGGCGCCGAGCAGGGCGATGCCCGGCCCAGCACCGCGCTGTTTGCTCATCACGAACAGCACTGCCGCTTCGCCGATGTTGATGCCGTTGCGGTTGGCGGAAAACGGATTGCAGCGCTCGTCCGACACCGCTTCCAGCGCACTGAAACCGTTGAGGGTCAGTTTGCACAGACTGTCGACACCGCCGCACAGCACCGCGTCGCACAGGCCCAGATCGAGCAGGCGTCGGGCGCTCATCAGCGCGCGTGCGCTGGAGGTGCAGGCGGTGGAAATCACATAGGTCGGGCCGCTCAGTTGCAGCCAGTCGGCGAGGAAATTCGCCGGGGCGCCGAGCTCCTGTTGCCGGTAGTCGTAATCGGCCGGGAACTGTTGGTCGCGGATGTAGTGCGCGAGACCTCGGCTGGCTTCGTCGATGCCCGAAGTGCTGGTGCCCAGCACCACGCCGATGCGCTCGCGGCCGTAAGTCTGGATGGCGTGCTCGATGTCGTCGCGAATCTGCAACGCCGCCTCCAGCAACAGCTGATTGTTGCGGCTGCGCTGGTCGGCCAATGCATCGGGAATCGGCGCCAGATCGCCGTGCACGGCGGCCACCGGCAGTTCGCGCTCCGGCACCCAGCCGGACTCGCGGCGCATGCCCGAGCAGTCGCCGGCAAACAGGTTGCGTGCCACGGCTGGCTTGTCGCGCCCCAGGGCGCAGATCACGCCGAGGGCATTGAGGTAGGCGGTCATGACGTCGGTTCACCGAGTGGCGTTACGCGATAGTGCGGGCCTTGTGGCAGGTTCAATTCGAAGCTCAAGGGTTGGGTGTAACGGATGTCCCAGCGCGCCGGCAGGGAACGTTGGCCGCCCTGTTGCTGCGCCTCGGGGTAGTTGCGCGACAGCTCGCCCGCCGGGGTCAGGGCGAACAGCAGCGCGGCGAACAGCTCCCGTGCTTCCGGGTTGGGCGGCAGCAGGCCGTCGGCCTGCCAGTGCCCGTCGATCAACTGCTGACGGGCCTGGGGAATGCCCAGCGGATCCATCATCGACCAGCGGATGCCGGGCCCTTCGCGCTGAATTACCAGCAACCAGTCTTGCTGTTGCCCGGCCAGGTGACGTTCGATATGCAGTTGCATCGGCAGCGGCAGGCTCGGGTTGCCGGCCGGCAGCGGCGCCTGACTGGCGCAGGAACCGAGCAGGCTGATGCAAGCCAGCAGAATAAGTCGTATCACTGCGGACAATGTGGGAGCGAGCCTGCTCGCGATGGCGTCGGAACATCCAGCATTGAAGCCAGCTGATCCACCGCTATCGCGAGCAGGCTCGCTCCCACCAGTAAAGTGCGACATCAGCAAATCCCTTCAAGCGGTTTGCGGGCTACCACGTTGACCAGGGTTTCTTCCCGCTGGCCGAATGGTTTTGGTTTGTGCAATCCAAAACGCTCGAGCAGACCGAAATCCTTCGACCGGCTCCACCACAGATACGGGTACGAAACGTTCTGTTCGGCGAACTCGAAACCCTGTTGGCGAATCATCTCCAGGTACTGCGCCGCGCTCTTTTGCACGTGCATCGGATGCCGGAACAGCCAGCGAATCACCCACGTATCAATGTAAGCCTCGGTGGACTCGGCGAACAGCAGATAACCGCCCGGCTTGAGCACCCGATAGAACTCGGCGAGGGCTTTTTCCTGCTCCACCAGATGATGGAAGGTCTGGTGACAAAACAGCAGGTCGACGCTGGCGTCCGGCACATTGAGCGTCGCGCAGTCGCTGCCGATCAGCTCGACGTCGAAGCCCAGACGCGCGGCCTCGGCGGCGCTCAGTTCAAGGCTGTGCGGGTCGGCATCGACGCCGATCAGGCGCTGTGGCGCGAAGGTCTGGCGCAGATGGCCGAACGACTTGCCCTGACCGCAGCCGGCATCCAGCAGCACCGGGTTGGCGGGCAATGATTCGCTGAACAGCCCGCGCAGATCGTTGATTGCCACGCGCAGCACATGGTGCTGCCAGGTGTGGCTGCGCAGGAACCAGAAGCCGAAGCGGGTTTCCTCGACGTAGTTGTCGCTCAAGTAATTCAAGTGTCGTCCCTTGCACAGAGTTCGGAGATCGTCTTCAGCCGACGGCGCGCTTCACTGACGAACGGGTTGCGTTCGTCCCAGGCGTAACCGGCGAGGATCGAGCAGATCATGCGGCGGATTTCCGGGGAGCCTTGCTCGTGGAAAATCACGTCCTGGAAAGTGCCGGCGTACCAGCCTTCGACGTAGCAGCGGAAAGTGTCGACCCCGCGTTTCAGCGGCTCGGCGAATTCCCGTTGCCAGTCCACCGTTTCGCCCTGCAACTGTCGATGCAGCACAGCGGCGGCCATGCTCGCCGAACGCATGGCGATGGTCACGCCCGAAGAGAACACCGGGTCGAGAAATTCCGCCGCGTTACCCAGCAGCGCAAAGCCCGGGCCGTGCAGGGTTTTGACGTTGGCCGCATAGCCGCCGAGAGTGCGCGCCGGGGTGTCCCACACGGCGTTGTTCAGCACCTTGGCCAAGCTCGGGGTTTCGGCGATGAAACCGCGCAGGCAGGCGTCGAGGTCGGCATCACGACCTGCGAAATGTTCAGCGGCAGCCACCACGCCGACGGAGCAGCGACCGTTGCTGAACGGGATCGACCAGAACCAGATATCGCGGTGCTGTGGGTGGGTGGTGATGAGGATTTTTTCCCGGTCGAAACCGGGGTGATCGATGTGGTCCTCGACGTGAGTGAACACGGCCTGGCGAACCGGGAAATTCGACGGCGCTTCCAGGTCGAGCAGGCGCGACAGCACGCGGCCGTAGCCGCTGGCATCGAGGACAAAATCGGCTTCGACGCGGTACTCGCTGGCGTCTTCGCGGCGCACGTCCAGCAACGGTCGCGGGCGTTCGAAATCGACGCTGACAATCGCGTCGCCATAGCGGATTTCCGCACCCTGCAATGCCGCCTGATCGGCCAGCAATTTGTCGAAGTCGGCGCGTTGCACCTGCAGAGTCGTGGGCTTGCCGGCGGTGAAGGTGTCGCCAAAATCGAAGGCGCTGTAGCGCTCGCCCCAGGCGAACGCCGCACCGTTCTTGCGTTGGAAACCGGCGGCATTCACCGCCTCAAGCATGCCGGCCTCTTCGACGAAATCCAGGCAATGGCAGAGCAGGCTTTCACCGATGGAGAACCTCGGGAAATGCTGACGCTCGATCACCAGCACGTCGTGCCCCTTGCGCTTGAGCAATGCGGCGGCGATGGCGCCGGAGGGGCCGGCGCCGATGATCACGACCTGACGGGATTCCATTTCAACGATTGGCACGTGAGCTCCTGGGTACGGCAATAGGGTTCAGTGACGCCCGGTGCAGGCCGATGAAGGCCGGCAACAGCGTCGCGATCAGACCCATCAGCATCAGCGCAAAGTACAGCGCCGGGCTGATGAGTTGTTGTTGCAACAGCAGGTTGAGAAAGACGATTTCGCTCAAGCCGCGAATGTTCAGCAGCACGCTCTCGCGCCAGCGGCTGGCGCCTTCGAACGACGCGCCGGCCCAGCCGAGGCCGAGCCAGTTACCCAGGATTTTGCTGGCGACCGGCAACAGCAGCAGCGCCGCCCATTGCACGGCACCGAGGCTGGCAAGGGCGCTGTGCACGTCGATCTGGACGATGCCGAAAGTCAGGATCAGCGGAATCGCGACCCAGGTCTGCAAGCGGTTCATCCAGTGCGCCGGGATCGGCAACACCAGTGGCACCTTGAGCGCGGCCATGCACAGCAGATAGCCGATGCCAAAAATCAGCGCGTTGAGTTTGTAGTGTTCGGCCAGCACCAGCAGCGCAAAAAAGCCGAGGCTGTAGGTCAATGGCCGGCGGATGCCGAACATCCGCAGCAGCACCGGCACGCAGGCCAGCCCCAGCGGCAGCAACAGACTGCTCAGGTGCAGGCTGCCCTGGGCGAGGCCGAACAGCGTCCAGCAGGTCAGGTCGATCAGGATCGCGGTCTGCACCAGACGCCGGGTGGCGGCGGGCGGGTAGTCGATGTGGCGCAGGTACAGGTACAACACCGGGATCGCGGTGATGGCGAACACCAGACCGATGGCCAGCGAGTTGATCCACGGTTGTGTCGGCAGCAGCCAGTACGCCGTCGCCAGACCGCAGGCGAACGGCACGGCGAAACTCGGCAGGGCGATCTTCACGCTCTGACGGTCCAGGCGCAGGTCGATCACGTCACTGAGGATGTGCCCCAGCAACAGGGCGAAGCTCAGGCTGTAGAGGTTTTTCAGCCAGCCCGGCGCGATCAGTTCGGCGCCGTTGAGTTGCCAGCCCGGTTCGATCCAGAAGTACATCAGCAGCGGCAGGCCGAAGCTGGCCAGCAGCAATTGACTGACGATCGGGATCAGCCCGAAATGCCGGCCGACCCGGGTGGCGACGAAGAACAGCGCCAGGGCCATCAGCCAGAAAATCACCACCATCATGCTGCAGGCTCCGTGACGGCAACCGCATGGGTCTGACGCCCGGCCCACGGCGCGAGCATGAAGCTGAACGCCAGGCCGAGGCTCACCGACAGGCCGAAGTTACTCACCGCCGGGGTGCTCGACACCGCCAGCAGGCCGAACGACAGCCAGGTGGTGGCGGCTGCGAGCAAAGTGCCGAGCAGGCTGACGGCCGCGCCGCCGACCTGTTCGCGCATGAGGATCGCGTAGTCGACGCTGATCGCCGTTACCAGCAACAGGCCGAACAGGCTGAACAGGGTCAGCGGCTGACCGAGCCAGCCCAGGCTGGCCAGGCTGCACAACGCAGCGAGCAGCGGTAGAGCAACGATTCGCAGGGCGCCACCGAGACCGAACGGCAGCATCAGCACCAGCACGATCAACACGCAGGACGCGAGTTTCAGTTCCGCGGCGCTGATCTGGGTCTGGGCGAACACCTTGTTCAGATCGCCGAGCCGATCCACCAGCATCACCCCCGGCAGATCCAGCGCCTGCACCCGCAGCAGCGAAGGATTGTTCAGGCCTTGCAGGCTGACCATCGCCACCACGCCATCCTCGGTCGGGCCGAGCCACAGCGTTCGGTAGGGCTCGCCGAGCGGGCCGGCCAGCGCCGCATCGATGTCCTCGGCGGGCAGGGCCTGCAACTGTTGCAGTTCGGTTTGCAGCGCCGCCAGCGGTACGCCGACCTCCAGCAACGGCTGCCAGAATTGCGGCAACTTGCTCAGCGCTTCCCGCACCTGTTGCTGCTGAGCCGGCGGGCTGACCAATTGATTAAGTGCCAGATAACCCTGCAACTTGTCGAGGTTGACCAGTTGATCCAGCCGCTCGCTCAGGGCCGCTTGCCGCTCCAGCAATTGCTGCTGATCGGCGGCGCGCACCAGGAAGAATTGGCTGGTCGGCTGATAGCCGGTAATCCGCGCGATGGTCTGCGCTTCATCGGTCAGGCGTTGCGGCGCGCCGACCCACTGGCGAATGTCGTTCTTGCTCTCCAGTTGCAGCAGGCCGCCGACGCAGAAGGCGATCAGCAGGGCCAGCAACACCGGCGTCCTGACGTGTTCGAGCAGGTTTTCCCGCAGCCGCACCAGACGCTCGGCCAGTTGCAGCGGCCATTGCGCCGGGCGCAGTTCGACGTTTTTCAGCAGCGCCGGCAACAGGCACACCGCCGACAGGTAGGCGCCGAGCAAACCGGCGGCGGAGAACACGGCGATTTGGGTCAGGGCCGGGAAGGGCGTCCAGGCCAGCGCCAGGTAACCGATGGCGCTGGTGATCAGGCTCAATGTCAGCCCGGACAGGGTCAGGCGCAACGCCGGCCAGCTGTGCCATGGCTTGAGGCTCCAGCTCTTGGACAGGTAGTGCAGCGGGTAATCCACTGCCACGCCGATCAGGCTGGAACCAAGCACAAGCGTCATCACGTGCATGTGCCCGAACAGCGCCACACAAGCCACTGCACCGAACAGCATGCCCACCAGCACCGGAATGAATGCCAGCAGCACCCGCCAGCGGCGGAAGGCGAGCAGCAACAGCAACAGGATGCCGATGGTGGCGCCGCCGCCGACCCAGGTCATTTCCCGGGTCGCCTGCTGCTGACCGTTGGCGGCGTACAGCAGGCCGCTGGCGGCCAGCAATTGCACGTCCGCGCGAGCCGCTTGCTCACGGCTGTGTTGCAACAGGGCGGCGACTTGCAGCGGTTGATTCATGTCGAAGGCGCTGCCGGTGGTGCGTGCGCGCAGCAGCACCCAGCTCTTGCCATCGGCGTCGGCGATCAACGCGCCGCTGCCGATGTCCAGTTGCACCGCGCCATGTTGCGGCTGGCTGTTCTGGATGCGTCCGGTCAGGCCCAGCCAGTCGTCCTGGCTCGGCACCAGACTGAACCCGGTGAACGGGTCGAACAGCGCCTGTACCCGTTGCTGGATAAAGGCGTCGGGATGTTCGATCAGCAGTTGTCGGTCATCCGCCGAGAGCATCGCCAGCCGTCCTTGCAGCAGTTGCGTGCGCAGGGCCGGCAGATCGGCTTGCAGGTTCCACTGGACCTTTTCGAACAGCCCGCTGGCCTGCCATTGCTCGCCCAGGGTCTGGGCCATGGCGACGGCTTGCTGGCGATCGGCGTGGCCGACCAGCACCAGCATGTCGCGGTTGAGCGGTTCCTGCATGCGTTGTTCGGCGCGCAGTTCGAGGGCGTCCGGGTGGGTGCCGGGCACCAGTTCCATCAGGTTGGCCGACAGCGGCGCACCGTTGCGCCACTGCCAGGCGCCGAGTGCGACGACGGCCAGCAGCAGGATCAGGAACAGCCAGGGCAGCCTGCGTTCACTCGGCAAAGTCATGTTGCTCCGCGTCGCTCAGAGGTTGGCCGGCAGTGCTGTCCTGCATGCGCAGCACGGTGCTGTCGCCCTGGGTTTCCAGCAGTTCGATGGTGTTCACCAACGTGCCGCCGCTGATGTTGATCTGGTTGAAGACCTGCTTGAGCAGCACCGAGCGCGGGGTCAGGGTCAGTTGCCATTGCTGCGCATCGCCGCTCAGGGCCAGTTCGAAATCCCGTTGCAGACCGCTGCTGTCGCCTTGCAGTACCGCCAGGAACAAGCGGTTCTGCTCGGCCCCGGCGCTCTTGTTCGGCAGCAGTTGCCAGCCGGTGGCATCACGCCGGGCGATACCCTTGGCGCTGATCCGGTAATCCTGTTGCAGCGGGGTTTTCAGCAGCCACAGCAGGCCGTGGTTTTTCGCCAGCACGAAGCTGCCCTTGCTGATCAGCGGCTGGGGCAGGGCGCGCAGGTGTTTTTCCTGGGTGAACTGGCCGTGGATCACGTCCGGTTTCGCCAGTTGCTCGCTCAACTGTTGCAGATCGAAGGCGTTGGCCAGCGACGACAGCGTCAGTAGCGCCAGGGCCCCAAGGGATTTCAACCACACATTCATCGCAGCATCCTTTCCACGGCATCGGTGAAGACTTTTGGCGAAGCCAGTTGCATCTCGCGGCTGCTCACTTCGACGGCGACCTGCACCGAGCTGGCGCGGGTCAGGCGCTCGCCGGTCTCGGCGTCGGTGATGAGGTAGTTAATCTTCAGGCGGTTTTCCCACTCCACCAGACTGGCGCGCACGTTCAGCCGCTGGCCGAACACTGCGCCGCGCACGTAGCGCAGTTGCAGGTCGATCACCGGCCAGGCATAGCCCGAGTCGACCATCTGGTTGTAGTTGTGGCCGATCTTGTCGAGCAATGCGCAACGCGCCACTTCCAGGTATTTCACGTAATGGCCGTGCCAGACGACGTGCATGGTGTCGACGTCAAAGAACGGCACGAGGATTTCTGTATCGGCGTGAAGCACTCCGGCACTACGCATGCAGCCTCCAGTGTTGCTCGGCGATGCGTTGCAGGCACAGGCGCAATTCGCTTTCCAGGGCGCGGTCTTCGATCACCGGCGGGAAGTCCTGGGCCAGTTGTTCATGCATGGCGGCCAGCGATGGCGGCAGTGGTCGTGCATCTTCATCGCGGCTACGCAGCCATACGCCTTGATTGGCCGCGAGCAGCGTGGCGGCGGCGACCTGTTCGGTCAGCTCCAGCACGCGAATGGCGTCGCGGGCGGCGATGGTGCCCATGCTCACCTTGTCCTGGTTGTGGCACTCGGTGGAACGCGAGAACACGCTGGCCGGCATGGTGTTTTTCAACGCTTCGGCAGTCCAGGCGCTGGCGCCGATCTGCACGGCCTTGAAGCCGTGGTTGAGCATCGCGCGGTCGGCGCTGGCGCCGGACAGGTTGCTCGGCAAGCCGTGGTTGTAACGTTCGTCCACCAGCAGCGCGAGTTGTCGGTCGAGCAGGTCGGCGACGTTGGCCACGAGGTTTTTCAGGCTGTCCATGGCGAACGCGATATGCCCGCCGTAGAAGTGTCCGCCGTGCAGCACGCGCTCGGCTTCGGCGTCGATGATCGGGTTGTCGTTGGCGCTGTTCAGTTCGGTTTCGATGAACGAGCGCAGCCAGTTCAGGCTGTCGGCCAGCACGCCGAGCACGTGCGGTGCGCAGCGCAGCGAGTAGCGATCCTGCAAACGGTGCAGCGGCGCGGTCGGCGCGTCGATCGCCAGATCCTTGCGCAGCCACGCGGCGACCTGCATTTGCCCCGGATGCGGCTTGGCGGCGAACAGGCGCTCGTCGAAGTGCTCCGGATTACCTTGCAGCGCCACCACGTTCAGCGCGGTGATGCGAGTGGCCAGTTGCAGCAGGTAATCGGCGCGGGCATAGGCCAGGCAGGCGAGGCCGGTCATTACGGCGGTGCCGTTCATCAGTGCCAGCGCTTCTTTCGGACGCAGCACCAATGGTGTCCAGCCCAGTTCGCGATGCACATCGGCAGCCTGGCGGCGCTCGCCACGGAACATCACTTCACGCTCGCCGGACAGGGTTGCGGCGACGTAGGACAGCGGCGTCAGATCGCCGCTGGCGCCCACCGAACCCTCTTCGGGGATCAGCGGCAGAATGTCGTGTTCAAGAAACGCATGCAGGCGTTCCAGCAGTTCTATGCGCACCCCGGACACGCCGTGGCACAGCGACTGCAAACGCGCCGCCAGCACCGCGCGGGTGGCCTGGGCGTCGAGCAGTTTGCCCAGCCCGCAACCATGGAAGGTGTAGAGATGACGCGGCAGCGCCTCGACGTGATGCAGCGGCACCGCGACCACGCAGGAATCGCCGTAACCGGTGGTCACGCCATAGATCACGCCTTCCTTGTCCAGCAGCGAGTCGAGGAACCGCGCGCCCTTGGCGATGCGTTCGCGATAAGGCGCGTCGCTCTGCAACTGCACGGGCGCCTGACGGTTGGCCAGGGCCAACACGTCTTCGATGCGCAGAGGGCGTTCGCCGAAGGTGACCGGCTCAGGAGTTGGCGTTGTCATCGGTTTTCCAGAATGGGTAAAAGTTGAACCATTGGCACGGTGCTTCGAGGCAATAGTGACTCAGGCGTTGCGCATAGCGGGTGGCCCACTGATGAATGACCTGTTCGCGCTCGCGGCGTGACCACACCACGGCGTCTGCGAAGGGTTCGAGGGTCAGGCGATAGTGGCCGTCGGGCTGTTTCAGGCACATCAGCAGGTTGACCGGGCATTTCAGCAGGCCTGCCAGCAGCCACGGCCCTTGCGGGAACGGCGCCGGGTGGCCGAGAAAGTCCACGGTCACGCTGCGCCCGCCATGCAGCGGCACGCGGTCGCCGGCAATCGCCAGCCACTCGCCGCGCTCCAGCCGTTCGTGCAGTTGCAGCATGATCACCGGATCCAGTTCGCTGACCTGGATCAGTCGCAGGTTGGTCGCCCCGGCCTCGCCCAGCAGGCGATTGAATTGTTCGGCGTGCTTGGTGTGCACCAGCACGTTCATGGTGACCTTTTCGCCCAGCTCCGCCAGCGCCCGGCACACCTCGAGGTTGCCCAGATGTGCGCCCACCAGCATTTGCCCGCGACTGCCGCGCAACTGATTGCGCAACAGCGCCGGGTCGATGATTTCGATCTGCTCGATCTTCAGCTTGCCATTCCACACGTCGAGCTTGTCGAGCAGCGAATCGGCGAATGCCATGAACTGACTGAACACCCGCCACCGGGTCGGGCGCAATTCGTGGCGACCGCTCCAGTCGGCGAGGCGCTGCTGATACTGCCAGGCACTGCGCCGGGCGGTGCGACCGAACAGGAAAAAGTACAGGACGATGCCGTACAGCAACGGGCTCAGCAGGCGTCGGCCAAGGACTTTGGCGGCGAACGCGGTGAATTTCATCAGCAGGAAACTGCCGCGCTCTTCGCGGTCGGCCCAGTGCTTCTTGTCGGTCTCGACGTTCATGCGCGCCACCGTCGCCAGAGGATCACGGGCAGGCGCAGCAACATGCCAAAGAACAGGCGCGTGTGCATGCTCGAGATCAGCACGTTGTCGTGGAACAGGCGAAAGTGCGACACGCCGTCCAGCGGGTAATGCACGCTGGTCTGCAACCAGCGCATCGGCTGATTGCGCCAGGCCAGGCGCACCAGAATGTCCGAGTCGAAATCCATGCGCTTGCCGATCCGCGCCGAGTCGATCACGCCCAGCGTCGGTTCCAGCGGATACACCCGGAAGCCGCACATCGAATCGCGGATCTGCAGCGACAGGGTGTTGATCCACACCATCACGTGGGTCAGATAACGCGCATACAGACGGCCTTTCGGCACGCTGGCGTCATACAGCGGATAACCGCAGATCAGCGACTTGGGGTGAGCGCGGGATTCTTCGATGAACCGCGCGACATCCTGCAGGTCATGCTGACCGTCGGCGTCGACCTGCAAGGCATGGCTGAAACCCAGCCGCGCCGCTTCACGCAGACCGGTCATCACCGCGCCGCCCTTGCCCTGGTTGGCGGTTAGGCGCACCAGATGAACCCGTTCGCGCTCGGCCAGTGCGTCCAGCACCGCCGCGCAGGATTTGCTGCTGGCATCGTCCACCAGGATGCACGGCAGATCCTCGGCGAGCAGGGCGTCGACCACCGTGCCGATGGCGGTTTCGTGGTTGTAGACCGGGATCACGGCGCAAGGGTTATGCATCGCCAGCCCCCAACAGAATCCGCCCGCTGGAACAGGTGGCGGTTTCGTTGCGGTAGGCGAAATACAACTTGCCGCGTTCCGGATCGAAGCGCAGGTGCAACTGGACTTCATCGCCCGGGCGCACCAGTTGCTGGAACTTCAGCACTTCCATGCCGGCGAACGCGCCGGGCAGGTTCAGCAGTTGCCGACCCAGGTTCAGTGCCCATTCGACCTGTACCACGCCGGGCAGCACCGGGGCCTTGGGGAAGTGGCCGCTGAAATAGGCCAGATCCGGCGGAACGCTCAATTGCAGGTTCCATTCGCCCTCGGTTTCGGCCTGTTCCAGAATCTCCGGCGCCTTCGGTCGTGGTGCCAGCAGCAGGGCTTCGACGTCGGCCTGAGGCAACTTGCCCTGCGAGTTCAGCGGCAACTGTCGCAGCAGGCGCCAGCGGCGGGGCAGGGCCAGGGCTTCGCAGTGGTCGCCGAGATGACGGCGCAGGGTTTCGGTCAGACTGCGCCGACCGTGTTCGCGCAGGGCAAACAGGCCCGATTCGCTAAGCACCAGCAGAGCGCCGAGGGACGCGCGGTTTTCCTGTACCACGCCCAGACGCGCTTCGGCGACCCAGTCGTGGGCCACCAGCGCCTGTTCTAGCATCGGCAGAGAAATACGTTTTTCTTCGAGTTTGACGATCCGGTCGAGCCGTCCGAGCAATTCAAAGCGGCCATCGGCCTGAATGCGTGCCGCATCGGCGGTGTGTTCGACATGCCCGGCGGGCAGATAAGGCGAAGCGATCAGCAGGGCGCCGTCGCTGTCCTGGCTCAACTCGACACCGGCAAACGGCTGCCACAACGATTCGCCCTGACGCCAGGCGATGCCGCCGGTTTCCGAGCTGCCGAGGATTTCTGTCGGCCATTGTCCCAGGCGCTGATGCAAACTTTGCGCGGCGTCTGCCGGCAGTGCGCCACCGGAGGAAAACACCCGGCGCACGGCGCTCAGGGCCGGCCAGTCGAGGTTGTCGCCCATGCGTTTGAGCAGCGCCGGGCTGGCGACCCAGGCGAAGGCCGGGTGCTCGCGGCTGGCGCGTTGCAGGTCTTCCGGGAAGGCCAGTTGCTTGCGCAGGAACGGACGCCCGGCGCACAGCGGCCACAGCACGCGGAACAGCAAACCGTAAATGTGCTGGGTGGCGACGCTGCCAAGAATGCAGGCCTCACTGAGATCGGCGCCCCAAAGTTGCTCAAGGGCTTCGACTTCGTTGGCCAGTTGCTGCAGGGATTTGTCGATGCGCTTGGGCTCGCCGCTGGAGCCGGAGGTGCACAGGCTCAGGCGGCATTGGTCGAGGTCCAATTCGGCAGCGGGCAATGCCGGTTGCTGCAGATCGCTCAGGCGAGCGTCACCGGCATGGTCGGTCAGCCACAGATCGACGTCGTTCGACCAGCGCTGGCGGGTTTGCGCTTGCAGATCCGAAGGCAGCAATACGCTGACCCCGGCGCGCCAGGCACCGAGCAGGGCGATAGCCAGATCGGCGGCATCTTCAAGATGCACGGCCAGACGCTGCACGCCCTTGGCTTGCAGACCGGCGGCCAGGCCCAGGGCCTGTTCGCGCAGTTGTGCGTGATCGAGTGCCGGTGCGCTGGTTACGGCACGCGCCGGCAGGGCCTTGAGCAACAGCTGCTCAAGTTTTATCCAATTCATGGGCGACCTCTTACCCGTTGTCGTATCAGCCATTCAATGGCAAACATCAGGCCGATCAATCCGTAGGAGATCAGGCCGGTGTACAACATCCACCAGTTCAGCGGCGCCCACAGTGTCAGCAGGGCGGCGCACAAACCGTTGCAAAAGAAAAACACGCTCCAGGCCACGGTGACCTGGCGGGTGTAACGAATCGCCTTGGGCGGCAGTTGCGGTTCACGCAGGCGCGCCAGACGCTCGACCATCGGCGGGCCGTATTTCAGGCTCAGGCTGAACAGCACCAGCATGAAGCCGCTGATCAGCACCGGGTACCAGCGCAACAGCAAAGGGCTGTCGAACACCGCCAGCAGCAGGCAGAACACGATCGCCACAAAGGCCATCCACAGGCTGCCGGGCTTGCGTTCGCCGGTCAGCGCCCGGGCCAGCCACAGGCCGCCCAGCAGCAGGCCGAACTGCCATGGTGCGAAATGCTCCATGCCGAAATACACCGCAAAGGGGTAAAGCAGGCCTGCCAGCAGCAGGCCGAGGCCGATCAGTCGGCTCATGCGGCCGGTTGAACCAGACGGTAGACCGCCTCGACCACGTCGCTGACGGTGCGCACCGACTTGAATTCCTCGGCGGCGATTTTCTTGCCGGTCTGGCGCTTGATGTGATCGATCAGGTCGACGGCGTCGATGCTGTCGATTTCCAGATCCTGATACAGGTTGGATTCCAGGCTCACGCGGGCCGGGTCCAGTTCGAACAGCTCGACCAGGGCATCGCGCAGGGTGTTGAAAATGTCGTCACGAGTTTGCATGGTCCGGTCTCAAGCTGCCTGTTTTGCCGTGACGAACGCCGCAAGGCTCGCCACGTTGGTGAAATGGTTGCGGGTGTCCTTGGCGTCGGCGTCGATCTTGATGCCGTACTTTTTCTGGATCGCCAGGCCGAGCTCCAGGGCGTCGACGGAGTCCAGGCCCAAGCCTTCGCCGAACAGCGTCTGGTCGTCGCCGATGTCCTCTGGGCTGATGTCTTCGAGGCCCAGGGCGTCGATGATCAGCTCTTTTATGTCACGGTTTAGATCGCTCATCTTCGGCGAGCTCCTTGATAAAGAATTGGTGCAAATAGTCGTTGAGCTTGCGCGAAGCCTGGGGCGGGGGGCCCTGCGCGGCGAAAGTCTGTGGGTCTATATCGGCCCCGACGTGAAAACTGAAGTGCACGCGGCGACTGGGAATGCGATACCAGGGCTCGGCTTTGGTCAGGGTGGTCGGATTGACCTTGATCACCACCGGGGTGAGGATTTTCGCACCGCGTAGCGCGATGGCCGCCGCGCCCCGATGAAAGGCCGGCGCCTGACCTGGCTGGGTGCGGGTGCCTTCGGGAAAAATGATCAGGGTCTGCCCGCTCTGCAATGCGCCGGCGGCGGCGTCGAGCATGTCCATGCTGCCGTCGTTACTGATGTATTCGGTGCTGCGCAGCGGGCCGCGGGTGAAGGGGTTTTCCCACAGGCTTTTCTTCACCACGCAATTGGCCCCGCGCACCAGACCGATCAGGAATACCACGTCGATCAGCGACGGGTGGTTGGCGATGATCATCTGCCCCGGACGGCCGAGCCGTTCGGCGCCCTGGATGTCGTAGGTCAGCACGCCGGTACGGGCCATGAACCGGACGAAAAACCAGAACAGCCGACTGACGGTCTGGCGTGCCCGCTCGCGATGCGCAATGGCGTCGCCCGGCAGGCAGCCGAGCAATGGAAATACCAGCAGGCGCAGGCACAGACCACCGAGCCCGAACAGGGCGAAGCTGGTGGCAGTGGCCAGCAGACGCCAGTAATAGGCGTCGCGGTTTTTTCCGATCACGGGTTGCGTTGCCAGGTCCATAGACGATTCTTCCAGGCATGTTGGCAATGGGGTTGCTGACCGAGCAGGGTTCGCAGCAGATTCAGTGCGTGGGGCCACTGCGGTTTTGACCGTGCTTGCGGGGCGCTGTTCAGGGTCAGCCGCCAGTCGGTACCGGGGGTGAGCAACAGCCCGACCGCGTAGGGAAACGGTACGTCGTCGATCCACGTCGAATAGGCTTCGGGCGGTTGTTCCTCGGTGATCACCAGCAGCACGGCGGGGGCCCCTTCGTTCAACAACGTCGCCGCTTCGAGCATGCCGTGTTCGAGGCCGTCGCCGGCCGCGGCGAGTGCGGTCATTTCGCTGGTTTCGCCGCGCATGATCGACCACAGGCCGATGATCGCGTTGTGCACCGACAGGCTGAACTGGGTCGGCGACAGCGGCTGTTCGTTGGCCAGATCGCTGAGGATTTCAAAGGTGCGCGGGGTTTCGCCGTGCCGGGAGACGAACACCAGCGGCAGATTTTCCCGACCGTCGGCCAGCGGCCAGCCGACACTGAACGCCATCCGCGCCAGACGGCTGAGACGACGGCGCTGCATGGCCGGCAGAAACGACACATCGGGTGCGGCATCGCTGCCTTCGAGCACGACCGGCTGTCGGCTCCAGGCTTGCCAGGCTTCCACACTGTCGAGCCCGGGAGCCCAGGCGCGCCATTGGGCGATGTTGAAGTTGATCACGGACATTTATCCCGCCCCTGCGGGCTGAGTTGACGCGGTTTCGCCAACGTCGCCGCTGAGCTGATTTAGCCTGAAATGGCATGGCGCGTGGCGCCGGGTGGCGCGCATTATCCCGGTGCGACGAGTGTGTAGCAAATGCTGGTTACGTTTTGAACGACGAAATGAACCGAATGGTACGCGGCAAGAGCTGTCACTTGGCCATTATCCAGATTGTCGGGTGTCTGTCTGTCAGGCGAATCCGCAATCAAGGAGTGTCTTTGCGCCGTATTCATTGGGAGATTTGCGCCTGACTTTGTAGTCCGCGTCCATCGAGGTAGCGAACCGGCACCGGGCACCACTACACTCGGTCATTCTTTGATACACGGAGGTTTTGTCATGCGGCGCGTGGTGTTCAATCAGAAAGGTGGCGTGGGCAAATCCAGTATTGCCTGCAATCTGGCGGCGGTAAGCGCCAGCGAGGGTTATCGCACGCTGTTGGTCGACCTCGATGCCCAGGCCAATTCCACTCAGTATCTGACCGGGCTCACGGGTGATGACATTCCGATGGGCATTGCCGATTTCTTCAAGCAGACCCTGTCTTCCGGACCATTCTCGAAAAAGAACCAGGCGGATATCTACGAAACGCCCTTCGACAACCTCCACATCATTACCGCCACCGCCGAGCTGGCCGACTTGCAGCCCAAGCTCGAGGCCAAACACAAGATCAACAAGCTGCGAAAGCTGCTCGACGAGTTGTCGGAGGATTACGACCGGATCTATCTGGATACGCCGCCAGCGCTGAATTTCTATGCGGTCTCGGCACTGATTGCCGCCGATCGGGTACTGATTCCCTTCGACTGCGACAGCTTCTCGCGTCAGGCCCTCTACGGTCTGATCGCCGAAATCGACGAGTTGAAGGAAGACCACAACGAAGGCCTGGAAGTCGAAGGCATTGTGGTCAACCAGTTCCAGGCCCGGGCCAGCCTGCCGCAGCAGATCCTCGACGAACTGATCGCCGAGGGCCTGCCGGTGCTGCCGGTCTACCTCGCCAGTTCAGTGCGCATGCGCGAATCGCATCAGGCCAACACGCCGCTGATTCACCTCGACCCACGGCACAAGCTGACGCAACAGTTCGTCGAGCTGCATAACCTGCTCGAAGACGCCTGAAGCCTTGTCAGATGCCCTGGCTGCGCAGCCAGGCCATCAACTGCGGCAACGGGAAGGCCCCGCTCTGACGGGCCACTTCCCGGCCGTTACGGAACAGAATCAGGCTCGGAATCGAACGAATCCCCAACTGCGCCGACAACTGCTGATTGGCCTCGCTATCCAGCTTGGCCAGCCGGCACTTGCCCGCCAACTGCGCAGCCGCCTGCTCGAACACCGGCGCAAACGACTTGCACGGCCCACACCAGTCCGCCCATACGTCCACCAGTAACGGCAGATCACCCTTGATCTGACTGGCGTAATCGCCTTGCTTGAGTTCGAACGGCTTGTTCAACAGCACCTCGGACTTGCAGCGCCCGCACTTCGGGTGGTCGTTGAGGCGCTCGGCGGGGATGCGGTTGAGGCCGTTGCAGGAGGGGCAGGGGATGAGGAGTGGGTCGGTCATGATCAGCTCAATGGATAAAACGGGATCGTACGACTGATCTGGAGCCGTACGGATCGATTATCAAGGTTCAGTCGTTCCCGCTTACGACGAGCAACTGATCTCCAGATGCTTGCCCCACTCCGGCGGCCGTTGCGCGTAACTCTCCATTCCAGGTTGTTCCTCGAATGGATTGCTCAGCACCGCGTGCAATCGGCGCACTTCTGAATAGTCACCCTGCTCGGCAGCATCGATTGCCTTCTGCGCCAGGTAGTTGCGCAGGATGTACAGCGGATTCACCGCATGCATGCGCGCACGGCGCTGTTCCTGATCGGTCGCGGCATCGCGTGCGACGCGGGCGACATAGCGCTCGCCCCAGGCATCGAAACCCTTGATATCGACGAAGTCATCGCGCAGGCGAGCGACGGCCTGTTCGGCTGACTGTTCGCCCAGACGACGGAAGAACAGCGTGTAGTCGACGCCGCTGTTCTGCATCAGTTGCAGCAGTTGTTCCAACAGTTGCTGGTCGTCGTCCTCGGCGGTGGTGAAGCCGAAGCGGCGGCGCATCAGGTCGAGGTAGTGCGCCTGGAACAGCGGCAGGTACAGGCCGAGGGTTTCGCGCAGGGCTTCAACGCTGATGAACGGCGTCAGGGCCTGGGCCAGGGCGCTGAGGTTCCACTGGCCGACCGGCACCTGATTGCTGAAGGAATAGCGGCCCTGGTCGTCGGAGTGGTTACAGATGAAGTTTGCATCGAAATCGTCGAGGAAGGCGAACGGGCCGAAGTCGAAGGTGATGCCGAGCATCGACATGTTGTCGGTGTTCATCACCCCGTGGCAGAAGCCGTACGCCTGCCACTTGGCGATCAGTTCGGCGTTGCGCTCGACGATCTCGCGGAACATCGCCAGATACGGTTCCGGCTGCTCCAGGCACTCGGGGTAGTGCATCGCCAACACGTGTTCGCCGAGTTGCTTCTGCTGTTCGGGACGCTTGGTGTAATAGAAGTATTCGAAGTGGCCGAAACGGATGTGGCTCGGCGCCAGGCGCAGCACCATCGCGGCGCGTTCCTGTTTCTCACGCCAGACCGGGGTGTCGGAGCCGATCACGCAGGCGGCGCGCGAAGACGGGATGTTCAGCGCATGCAGCGCTTCGGAAGCGAGAAACTCGCGGATCGACGAACGCAGCACCGCACGACCATCGCCCATGCGCGAGAACGGTGTCTGCCCGGCGCCCTTCAGATGCAGGTCCCAGTGCTCGCCGGCCGCGTTGTAGACCTCGCCCAACAACAGACCGCGACCGTCGCCCAGTTGCGGGGTATAGCCGCCGAACTGATGTCCGGAATAGACCATCGCCCGTGGCTCGGCATCGGCCCACAGCTTGTGGCCGCCGAACAGTTCGGCAAATTCCTGTGTGTCGGCCACCGCCGGGTCGAGATCCAGCAGCGCGAGGGCCGCAGGGCTGGCCACCACCAGCCGCGGATTGTCGATCGGTTCGGGCAACACGTGGGCCGAGAACGCATCGCCCAGGCGGGCGAAGCGGTTGTCGAAGGTCAGTTCGTCGAGGGCTTTCAAGGGCCGGCTCCAGCAGAATGTCCGAGCATTCTGCTGGGATTAGCCGGGTTAGTCGAGTTTGGCCGGCGGCGGTTCCTGCAACGGTTTCTGGTCGTCACTGACCGGCACGATGGTTTTGGTTTCCGGCTCGATCGGCACCATCTTGTATTCCTGGCCGTGAAGGTTCTTCAGGTAAACCTCCATCTGGCGGAACGAGATGTTGATGTGCTGCTTCTTGAACTCACGGTTGATGAAGCGGTTGACCTCGTCGAGTACCGGGTTGCGGTCGCCGAGATCACGCACATGCATCCGCAGTTCGTGGTCGAGGGTGCTTTCGCCGAAATTGAGGAAGTACACATGCGGCTCGGGTTCCTTGAGCACGCGCGGGTTTTCCCGGGCGGCCTTGAGCAGCAGTTCCTTGACCAGATCCAGATCCGAACCGTAATCGACGCCCAGTTTCAGGGTCACCCGGGTGATGGTGTCGGTCAGCGACCAGTTGATCAGTTGCCCGGTAATGAACGTCTTGTTCGGGACAATAATGTCCTTGCGGTCGAAGTCGGTGATGGTCGTGGCACGGATGCGGATCTTGCTCACCGTGCCCGAGAGATTGCCGATGGTGATGGTGTCGCCGATCCGCACCGGGCGTTCGAACAGGATCATGATGCCGGAGATGAAGTTCGCGAAGATCTCCTGCATGCCGAAACCGAGGCCCACCGACAGGGCGGCCACCAGCCATTGCAACTTGTCCCAGCTGACGCCGAGGGTCGACAGGGTGGAGACGAAACCGACCCCGGCGATCACGTACGACAGCAGCGTGGTCGTCGCGTAGGCACTGCCCTGGGCCAGATTGAGTTTCGACAGCACGAACACTTCAAGCAGGCCCGGCAAGTTGCGGGCGAGCGCAAAGGTGATGCCGATGATGATCAGCGCGCCGAGCATGTCGCCGATGCTGATCGGCACCATGCTCATGTTGGCGCCGGTGCCGCTGGTGTATTCGTAGAGGGTGATGTTGTCGAGATACGAGAATACGGTGATCAGGTCGGCCCAGACCCAGTACAGCGCGGCGATGAAACCGCCGAGCAGTGCGAGGCGGATCAGGCGCAGGGACTGTTCGTTGACCTTTTCGATGTCCAGGGTCGGCTCTTCGATCACCGCTTCGCCGTCGCCGGCTTCCTTCGCTGCCTGACGTTTGGCCAGGGCGCGCTGGTAGGCCAGACGGCGTGCCGCGACCGCGAGGCCACGGACGAAGGTCGCTTCGATCACCAACCAGAACATCAGCAGGTACAACGTGTTGATCAAGCGGTCGCTGAGCTTCAGCGCGGTGTAGTAGTAGCCGAAGCACACGGCGACGAACAGCGCGATGGGCAGCAGGGTAAACATCACGCCCACGGCCTTGCGAAACAGCGAGGCGTTTTCGTGGGTCGGGCTGCTGATCAGCAGACGGCTGAGCAGCCACGCCATCAGGGCGTAGCAGGTCAGCACAACCGGCATGCCCAGTACATCGTCGGCCAGCGCCGCCGGTTGCAGTTCGGCGACCGCCACCACGGCCACCAGCGCCATGACCACCAGTCCGAGGCGACGCACCCAGCCTTGCAGGAATTCGACCTGCGGCTTTTCCCAGCGGAAATGCAGTTCGGCAACGCCGCCCGGCGCGAGGATCCGGTAAGCGGTGTAGAACACCAGCCACGCCTGGGCCATTTGCAGCAGCGCCGCGCCCATGTTCGCGTTCTGCCCACGGGCGTCGATCTGCAACGCCAGTCCGCACAGGGCCAGGCCCAGCGCCACCGGCATCGCCAGCAGAATATTGATCAGGATCGCCTGCGGCGTGTGCCACTGACTGTCACGCTTGAAGTGACCGATGTCCTGGTGAACCTTGTTCAGGCGCGAATAGAGTTGCTTGCGCCGCCACAGTAGCGCGCCGATCAGCAGCGCCAGCGGCAGGAACAACAGCGGTCGCTGGGTCAGGCCGTCGGTCAGTTCGCTGAGGCTCGAGGCCAGCGGCAAGGTGTCGATCTGACGCTTCAGGCGCTCCGGCACGCCGCGCATCCATTCGGTGTCCAGCGGCTTGTTGCTCGGGATCCAGAACATCTGCTCGTCGAGAGTTGCGCGCAGGCTTTGCGCGGTGCTCAGCAGTTGCTTCTGGTTCAGTTGCAGGGTGATCGACTCGTTGAGCATCGCGCTCAGTTCGCGGCTTAGCCGTTCCAGCAGATCAACGCGAGTGTTGGCCAGCTCCAGCAGACTCTTGCGCAGTTGTGGCGTGACTTGCTCCGGCGGCTGGGTGGACAGCAGGTTGTCGACGTAAGTCGCCGGATTGCTCAGCTGTTCACGCTGTTGGTTGATTTCGAACTGGTACAGGCGAATGTCGGCGATCTGGTCCGCCAGATCGCGGTCGACCTTGAGGCGCGGCAGCGCTTGCTTCTGCTTATAGAGAATCTTCGACAGCAGCAGGCTGCCCTTGAGCACGTTGATCTGCTCGTCGAGGGCCGAATCGCTCTGGGTCACGCTGTCCAGTTGCTGCTTGGTCTGCAGGTTCTGCTGGGTGAGTTCGTTGAGACGGTCGGTGCTTTTGAGCAGGTAGTCGGAGAGCTTGAGGTTGGCCGCGCTTTCCGTGGCGAGCAGGGCGCTGCTGCCGGACTTTTGGGCCTCGATCGACTGCTGCGTCACGGTTTCCTGCGACAGGGTCAAGCGCTTCTGGTTGATCAGGGTTTGCAGTTCCTGGATCTCGCGATCCAGACGGTCGGACTTTTCCGAGAGCAGGTCATGCTGACTGTTGCCCAAATCCTGCAACTGGTTGTTGCCGGCCAGTTCCTGACGGCGCAGCGGGATCAGCGCGTTCAAGGCGGCCAGTTCGGCGTTGAGCAGGTCGCGCTGCTCAGCGCTGACGGTTTTGCCGGCGTCCTTGCCGGTCTTGAGGATGTTGTTGATCTGCTGGATGCGCGTCTGGCTGCTGGAAATCTCGGCCTGGGCGCGCTCGGGACGGGTCTGGGCGGTGATGATCAGGCTATTGGCGTCGGCCAGGGCTTTTTGCAGATCGCTTTGCTGGGTCGAGCGCTCGGTGAGCATCTGCTCCAGCTGCTGGATGTTTTCCTTGGGGAAGCGCTGTGCTACCGGTACCACGGCGCTGGCCTTGAGGCGGGTCAGTTCGCGCGAATTCTCGATGGTCTGCTTCGGCGCAGTGGCCAACTGCTGCTTGAGGTCGATCAGCTTCTGCTCGTAATCACGCCGGTTGTTGAGCTGGTTCAGCGTGTTTTGCAGGACCGTCTGCAGGGCCTTCTTGTCGGCCTCGGGCAGTTTGCTGTCGGTGAGCTTGTCCAGGCTGGCCTGCACGGCGTCGCTGGACGGTGGTTCGGCGGCTTGCAGCGGGCCGACGGAAAGACTCAGGCCCAGCAGGGCCGCGAGGAAAAAGGAGCGCAGGGTAGGCATAGAGACCGGTCAAGCAAGTGAGAGTGGACGCAGTTTAGAGGAAGAGTCCGGGGCCCGGGCGACTTCCTTCGGGGAATCTGACGCCCACTTTGGCGATCTTGTTCCCGTCCATGACCGCAACCGTCCAGTGGGTGCTGTTCCATTCCACCTGGTCGCCAACGATCGGTGCACCGCCGACTTTCTGGGCAATGAAGTGGCCGAGGGTCATGTCCGGATCGATGCCTTCGGCGGGCAGGCCGTACAGGGCGGCAACCGCTTTGAGCTGGGCGTCTCCTTCGAGTACGAAGTCGCCGAAGAAGCGCAGATCGAGGCCGCGTTGCGGCGCCTGGCTGAACAGTTTTCCGAGGGCCGGAAGGTTGTGTTCATGGCCGATAACACACAGCAAATCATCGACTTCCAGCACCGTACTACCCGACGGATGGAGCAGTTGCTGGCCGCGAAACAGGGCGGCGATACGGGTGCCTTCGGGCATTTTCAGTTCGCGCAGGGGCGAACCGATGCACCATTTTTCCGCGCCGAGCTTGTAGACGAACAGCTCCCACTCGCTGGTGACGTGCACTTCGAGGGCGGCGCGGGAGATCGGCGCCGGCTCCGGCGGTACGGTCACCTTCAGCAGCTTGGCCACCCACGGCAGGCTCGTGCCCTGCACCAGCAGCGACACCAGCACGATAAAGAAGGCGAGGTTGAAATACAGCTGTGCATTCGGCAGCCCGGCCATCAGCGGGAACACCGCCAGAATGATCGGTACCGCGCCACGCAGGCCAACCCAGGAAATGAAGGCTTTTTCGCGGCCATGGAAAGCCTTGAAGGGCAACAGCCCGACCAGCACCGACAGCGGCCGTGCGAACAGAATCATCCACAGCGCCAGACCCAGCGCCGGCAGGGCGATCGGCAGCAAATCATGCGGGGTGACCAGCAGCCCCAGCACCAGGAACATGCCGATCTGCGCCAGCCACGCCATGCCGTCGAGCATGTGCAGAATGCCGTGACGGCTGCGCACCGGGCGGTTGCCGATCACCAGACCGCACAGGTACACGGCGAGGAAGCCGCTGCCGTGCAGGGCGTTGGTCAGGGCGAACACCACCAGACCGCCGGCGATCACCAGAATCGGATACAGACCGGCGGCGAGATTGATCCGGTTGACCAGTTGCAGCATCAGCCAGCCACCGCCCAGACCGATCACACCGCCAATGCCGAACTCGCGGATCAGGTGGGTCAACAGGCTCCAGTGCAGGCCGGTCTGGCCGCTGGCGAGCATGTCGATCAGGGTCACGGTGAGGAACACCGCCATCGGGTCGTTGCTGCCGGATTCGATTTCCAGGCTGGCGGTCACCCGCTCGTTCAGGCCCTTGCCGCCGAGCAGCGAGAACACCGCCGCGGCGTCCGTGGAACCGACGATGGCGCCGATCAGCAGGCCTTGAATCAGATTGAGGTCGAACAGCCAGGCGGCGGCCATGCCGGTGAGGCCGGTGGTGATAAGAACGCCGACCGTGGCCAGCGACAAGGCCGGCCACAACGCCACGCGGAAACTGGACACCCGGGTGCGCAAGCCGCCGTCGAGCAGGATCACCGCCAGCGCGAGGTTGCCGACCAGATAAGCCGTCGGGTAGTTATCGAAAATGATCCCGCCGCCATCGACCCCGGCAGCCATGCCGACCGCGAGGATGATCACCAGAATCGGGATGCCGAGACGGGAAGACAGGGAGCTGACAAGAATACTTGCGCCTACCAGCAACGCGCCGATCAAGAACAGGCTGTTGATGGTCGTCGCATTCAAAGGCAGTACTCCAGAAGCGGAAAGACGGGCACAAACTGACCATGCAGTCTGCGTGCCAGCGATTCTAACCTGTTGAAATGTGATGCTGTCAAAAAGCTTTTTGCGGCGGAGTCATTAGCGGTTGTGCCTGGCTTCAGACCGCTGCCCTCACCCTAACCCTCTCCCGGAGGGAGAGGGGACTGATCGCGGCGTTTATGCGAGTTGCACCGACTTGCAATTGCGAGTCGAACTCACGATCTGCAAAGGCCCCGATCTGCTCCCTTTCCCCCTCGCCCCCTTGGGGGCGGTCCGACGTTTCGGGAGGGCTGGGGTGAGGGGGTAGCTTTTGATCTTGATCTCAAAATTACAGGCTAAACCGCCCAACCATATTGTTCAGATCCAGCGCCAATCGCGACAGCTCATTACTAGCCGCACTGGTCTGATTCGCGCCGGTCGCCGATTGCACCGACAGATCGCGGATGTTTACCAGGTTGCGATCCACTTCCCGTGCGACTTGCGCCTGTTCTTCGGCGGCGCTGGCGATCACCAGGTTGCGCTCGTTGATTTCGACGATGGCGTTGTTGATGGTGTCCAGCGACAGGCCCGCGCCACGGGCAATGTTCAGGGTCGATTCGGCGCGTTCGGTGCTGTTGCGCATCGAATCCACGGCGTGTTCGGTACCGCTCTGGATGCTGCCGATCATGCGCTCGATTTCGCTGGTCGACTGTTGGGTGCGGTGGGCCAGGGCACGGACCTCATCAGCCACCACGGCAAAACCACGACCCGCTTCACCGGCACGGGCCGCTTCAATTGCCGCGTTGAGCGCCAGCAGGTTGGTCTGGTCAGCCAGGCCGCGAATCACGTCCAGCACCTTGCCGATGTCACGGGATTCGTTGGCCAGATCGCCGATCAGGGTCGCAGTGCTCTGCACGTCGGCGCTCATGCGTTCGATGGCGCTGACGGTCTCCTGCACCAGATCGCGGCCGTCGCCGGCGGAGGTGGTGGCGTTCTTCGAGGCTTCCGAGGTGCTGACCGCGTTGCGCGCTACTTCCTCAACGGCGCTGGTCATCTCGTTGACGGCGGTGGCGGCCTGCTCGATTTCGTTGTTCTGCTGGGTCAGGCCACGGGCGCTTTCGTCGGTGACGCTGTTCAGCTCTTCGGCGGCGGAGGCCAGTTGGGTGGCCGAGCCGGAAATCCGCTGCAGCGTGTCGCGCAGCTTCGACTGCATCTTGGCCATGGCCGCCAGCAGGCGTCCGGCTTCGTCGGTGCCGTCAACGTGGATCGGCTGGGTCAGGTTGCCCTCGGCGATGGTTTCCGCTGCATCCAGCGCCTTGGCGATCGGCTTGGTGATGCTGCTGGTCAACAGCCAGGCGAACAGCAAGGTCAGGCCGGTGGCAATCACCAACAGGGTCACCACCAGATTGAACGACATGGAATACTGATCAGTGGCGCCCTGATTGGTCTCGGCGATCTGTTGGGTGTTGATCTCCAGCAAACGCGCGAGGGCGGTATTCACCGCTTCGGAGTTGGCGAGCAAATCGGTGTTGAGCATCTGTCGCAATTCGTCGACCTGATTGTTGCGCGACAGGGTTTTCATGCGGTCTTCGAGTTGACGGTACTGCGCCAGCAACTGCACGTACTGATCGTAAGCCGCGCGTTCTTGCGGGCCATCGATCAGCGGCTCGTAGGCGCGTTGCGCGTCGGCGATCTGCCGGTTGCGCAAATCGAACAGTTCGATAGTTTTTTGCTGGACGTCTGGCTCTCGGTTGATCAGCAACCGATACGACAGCACGCGCAGGCGCAGGGTCAACTGGGTGAATTCGTCGAGGGCCTTGATCGAAGGCACGCTGGCGGTGGCAATGTCTTCGCCTGCCGCGCGGATCTTGCTCATCTGATTCAGGGCGAACACGCCGAGAATCAGCATCAGGCCGCCGATCAGGGCGAAACCGGTGAACGCCCGGGGGGCGATGTTCATATTGCGAAGGGACATGGAGGCGGATACCAGGGAAGGGCCGCATCCGTGCGGGCTGAGACTGCTGTTGGGTGACTTATCGGTCATACGACTAAAGTCTTGAGGCGGTGTGCGTATTTGTCGCATGGGGCGTCGGGCGACGAAGTGCAGGAACCAGATCGGCAGATCACAGTCTCTAACACTCGCAAGAACGGTCGGCCGCCAGGAAAATCAAGGCCTTGCGCCGGTTTAACCCTGGCGTCAACGACGACTTTTCTTTATCGTACGCGCCCTTTGAAAAAGCCCTGGAAGATCAAAATGTTGGAAGCATCCCTCAGCCAATTGGAACAGCTCGTCAGCGACCTGGTGCAACAAAACCAGACCCTGTCGCAAACCAACCAGACCCTGTCCACGGAACTGGCCCAGGCCAAGGATGAAAACGAAAGCCTGCAACTGAGCCTGATGGAACAGGAAGAAAAGCACGGCGCCACCGCCGCGCGCATCCAGGCCCTGGTTGATCGCGTCAACGCAGGTCCTGTCAGCGCATGAACCATGGCACAGCAGGGGTAAAAGTCATCTCCATCATGGGGGAGGACTATTCGATCAAGGCACCGGCCGGGGAAGAACAGACCCTGCTGGACGCTGCGTTGATGCTCAAGGCCGCACTGGCCGACACCAAGAAGAAATACCCGACCCTGATCGGTGACCGCCTGCTGGTGCTGGCGGCGATGAATCTGTGCTCGCAGCAGATTGAAATGAAGAAGCAGCATCAGGAAGAACTCGAGCGTTACCAAGAGCAAGTCAGCGCCACGGTCGAGACCATCGCCAAGACCATCAATCAGGGTTGATGGGTTGCGCACAACCAAAGAATAAGATTGTCGATTGCGCTGTATACAATCGGCACGGCTGTTGCAGTGTTTCAGTCTCTTATTCTTTGGGGGTGCTCCATGCAGTTCTGGCGTCGCAGTATTCAATGGCAGCTGATCCTCGGTATGGGCACCGCCCTGCTGGTCAGCATTCTGATCGTGGTTGGCATTTATACCCTGGTGGTCAACCGCCTCGCCCAGAGCTATCTGGTCGAACAGGCGCTGCCGTCGAGCATCGAAGCGACGCGCAACGACATCGAACGAATCCTCGTTCAACCCCTCACCGCCGCCAAAGACATCGCCAGCAACACCATGGTCCGCGACTGGTTGGCCAATGGTGAAGACTCCGGTAAAACGGCAGGCTTCGCGCAGTATCTGGAAGGTATCCGCGCCGAACACAAGGCGTTTACCGCGCTGATCATCGGCACCGAATCCAATCACTACATCACCGAGAAAGGCCTGGATCGCACCCTGAGTCGCGACAAACCGGCCGATGCGTGGTTCTACTCCTTCCTCGACAGCAATCAGCCGCGAACTCTGAACATCGACAACGACGGGGCCACCGGAGAGTTGGCGCTGTTCATCGATTTGAAGGTGGAGCAGGCCGGCAAAGTGGTCGGCGTCGCGGGACTCGGGTTGAGCATGAAAGAGCTGTCGGAGCTGATCCACAACTTCAGCTTCGGCGAGCGCGGCAAGGTCTATCTTGTGCGTTCCGACGGCTTGATCCAGGTCCATCCCGAGGCACAGTTCAGCGGCAAGCGCACTTTGAGCGAGCAGATTGGCGAGTCCGCAGCGCAAGCGGTCATGGGCCATAAAGTGGCGAGCAACAGCAGCTTCCAGCGCGACGGCGAAGATTTCCTCGCCTTCAGCCTGCCTTTGCGCGACCTCGGCTGGACCCTGGTGGCCGAAGTGCCACAGTCGCAGATCTACGCCGAAGCCCGCCGGGCGATGTGGATGAGCAGCGGCATCGGTCTGGCGGTGGCGCTGGTTTGCCTGGCGCTGGTGATCTGGCTGGCTCAGGGGTTGGTGCGACCGATTCGCCAGGTAACAGCTGCATTGGTAGCAATCGGTAGCGGTGGTGGAGATTTGACTCACCGGTTAGATTCCAGCCGCGCCGATGAACTGGGCGACCTTGCGCGGGGCTTCAACCGTTTCCTCGACAGCCAGCGCGGGATGATCGGCGAAGTGCTGACCACCAGTGAACGCCTGCGTGTCGCGGTCGGCCAGGTGGCCAGGGTTGTGGATAACACCGCCGAACGCTCCGGTCGCCAGCAGGAAATGACCGACATGGTCGCCACTGCCGTCCACGAAATGGGCCTGACCGTGCAGGAGATCGCCCAGAACGCCGGCAACGCCGCGCTCGCCTCGCAAACCGCCCGCGATGAAGCGATGCAGGCGCGGGAAGTGGTTGGCGGTTCGATTCGCCATATAGAAAGCATGTCCGATGAAATTGGCGTTGCGGCCGGCGCGGTGGGTGAGTTGGCGCATCAGGTGGCGTCGATTGATCAGGTGCTGGCGGTGATTCGCGGGGTGTCGGAGCAGACCAATCTGTTGGCGCTGAACGCGGCGATTGAAGCGGCGCGGGCCGGGGACATGGGGCGTGGTTTTGCGGTGGTGGCCGATGAAGTGCGAACTTTGGCGCGCCGGACTCAGGCGTCTACCGACGAAATTCAGCAGATGATCGGCAGCCTCAAACAGGGTGCGGAGAATGCGGTGTCGTCGATGCGCACCGGGCAGGCTGCGACGGGTACTGGAGTCGAATCGAGCCAGCGTACCGGGGCGTCTTTGACTGCGATCACCGGGCAGGTCGAGCGCATCAGCGACATGAACCATCAGGTGGCGACGGCGACCGAGGAACAGTCGGTGGTGACCGAGGAGATCAACCGCAACGTGCAGGGCATTTCCGATCTGGCCCGGGCGACGGCGGGGGAGGTCCGCGCCTGTCGTGAGGATTGTCAGATGTTGCAGAAGCTGGCGGATGATCTGGCGCGGCAGATGGGTGGGTTCAAGTTGAGTTGAGTTAAGTGCCAAGATCCAAAGAGCCCCTCACCCTAGCCCTCTCCCAAAGGGAGAGGGGACCGATTGGGGGATGCTCTGGAGATGCGTCGACCTGAAAGTGCTTTGCCGAATCCATAATCAAATCGGTTTTTCAGGTCGATGTACGGCGCAAGACACCTCGGTCGGCTCCCTCTCCCTCCGGGAGAGGGCTGGGGTGAGGGCCGGCTTTAGAACCACGCATCCTGCATCCCCAGACACGTATCATCCCGCGCCTCCAGCAACGCCAGCTCATGCTGGCACCCCGGCACTTCCCACGTCAGGAAATACCGCGCCGCCTGCAACTTGCCCTTATAGAAGTCGGCGTCCGCCGTGTTTCCCTTGGCCAACCCTTCCTCGGCGCGAATCGCCTGCTCCAGCCAGCGCCAGCCAATCACCGCGTGCCCGAACACCTTCAGGTACAGCGCCGAATTCGCCAGACTGCTGTTGACCTTGCCCTGAGCCAGGTCGGTCAGCAGACCGATGGTCACCGTCTGTAGGCGCGCCACCAGTTTCTCCAGTGGCTCACGCAGTGCGGTCAACGATTCGTACGCCACCGCGCGCTCGGCGGTGTCGGCGATCAGGCGGATCAGTTGCTTGAGTCCGGCACCACCGTTCTGCGCCAGTTTGCGTCCCAGCAGGTCCAGCGACTGAATGCCGTGGGTGCCTTCGTGGATCGGGTTCAGGCGGTTGTCGCGGTAGTACTGCTCCACCGGGTACTCGCGGGTGTAACCGTGGCCGCCGAGAATCTGGATCGCCAGTTCGTTAGCCTTCAGGCAGAACTCGGAGGGCCAGGATTTGACGATCGGTGTCAGCAAGTCCAATAGCTCATGAGCCTGTTTGCGCTCCGCTTCAGTCTCAAGCGTGGTGGTGTCATCGAACAGCCGTGCCGCATACAGACCGAGATCGAACGCACCTTCGACGTAGGATTTCTGCGTCAGCAGCATCCGTCTGACATCCGCGTGCTGAATGATCGCTACCGGCGCCGTCGTCGGATCCTTGCTGTCCGGCACTCGGCCCTGCGGACGTTCGCGAGCGTATTCCAGCGAGTACAGATAACCGGCATAACCGAGCATCACCGCGCCCATGCCGACGCCGATCCGCGCCTCGTTCATCATCTGGAACATGTAGCTCAAGCCGTGATGCGGCTTGCCCACCAGATAACCGACGCACTCGCCGTTATCGCCGAAGTTCAGCGCCGTTGACGTGGTGCCGCGCCAACCCATCTTGTGGAACAGCCCGGCCAGCAACACGTCATTACGTTTGCCCAAACTGCCGTCATCGTTGACCAGAAACTTCGGCACGATAAACAGCGAAATACCTTTCACCCCGGCCGGCGCGTCCGGCAGTTTGGCCAGCACCATGTGCACGATGTTTTCCGAGAGCGGGTGATCACCGCCGGAGATGAAGATCTTGTTGCCCTTGAGGCGATAAGTGCCGTCGGACGAAGGCTCGGCGCGGGTACGAATATCCGACAGCGACGAGCCGGCGTGGGGCTCGGTCAGGGCCATGGTGCCGAAGAAGCGGCCGTCGATCATCGGTTGCAGGAAGCGTTGCTTCTGCTCTTCGGTGCCGAAGCTTTCGATCAGGTTGGCCGCGCCCATGGTCAGGAACGGATAGGAAGTCGACGCCGCGTTGGCCGATTGGAAGTGGGCGAAGCAGGCCTGGGACAACAATGTAGGAAGTTGCATGCCGCCGGCGTCGAAACTGCGCGCCGCGTTGAGGAATCCGGCTTCGAGGAACGCATCCACCGCCGGTTTCACCTCGGGAATCAGAATCGCCTGACCGTTCTCGTAGCGCGGTTCGTTCTCGTCGCCCTTGCGGTTGTGCGGCGCGAAGTACTTCTCGGCAATGTTGCGCGCTGTACCGATGGCGGCATCGAAGGTTTCGCGATTGTGCTCGGCAAACCGCTCGCGCCGGGTCAGGCCCTCGGCATCGAGGACTTCGTACAGCTCGAAAGCCAGATTGCGGGAACTGAGCAGCGTCTCGGACATGGCGGCCTACCTTTTTTTGGAATGGGCCGAGTCTAGGCGTGCGAATAAAGGCTGAACAGGAAGATTGATAACGGTGATGGAGAGGCCAAAAAAATGGGCGCCGGTGAGGGCGCCCATTTTTATGTTGCTGACAGAGTTGCTGATTAACCGATGGTCATCAGGCTGGCGTTACCGCCCGCCGCCGCGGTGTTGACGCTCAACGCGCGCTCGATCACCAGACGCTCCAGCGCAATGTTGGTCTCGCCCTGGGACAGGCCCTGAACCCCGACGATGGCGCCGGCACGCTTGGCGATCTGCTGGCAGACCGCGCGCAACTGGTCGGAATGGCCGTGATGCAGAACCGCATCGAACACCACGTCGTCCTTGTTCCAGTCGGAAACCAGTTTGATCCGCGCCTGAATTTCCTTCGGCAGGCGTGCGAACAATGCCTTGCTGGTGTCGGATTCCGGCCAGACCGCCGAACCGCCTACAGCCAGTACCGCCGCGAGTTGGGTCAGCAGATCACCTTCGATGTCCGCCAGGCACAGCACGTGCTCGCGCGGCAGGATCGCGTAGCTGTTCTTCTCGCCGGTCGGGCCGGCCAGCACGCGGGTGATACCGCTTTGCGACTGGGCTGCGTACTGCACGCACAGAGTGCTCAGATCGGCGAACTTGTTGCTGTCGGCCCAGGCTTTCAGAGCGGTCAGCGGTTTGCTCATGGCGTCGCGCAGACGAACGTCCGGCGCCACGGCAGCATCACCGCGAGCGAAGGACTGTTCGATGGCATCCGTAGGACGCGTCGACAGCAGGCGGTACAGGTACAGCGGGCCACCGGCTTTCGGACCCGTACCCGACAGGCCTTCGCCACCGAACGGCTGGACGCCGACCACCGCACCGACGATGTTGCGGTTGACGTAGACGTTACCGGCGTTGACGTTGTCGATCACCTTGGCGATGGTCTCGTCGATGCGGGTGTGCACGCCGAGGGTCAGGCCGTAACCGGAGGCGTTGATCTGGGCGATCAACTGGTCGATCTCTTTACGCTTGTAGCGCACCACGTGCAGCACCGGGCCGAAGATCTCGCGTTGCAGCTCGTCGAAGCTTTCCAGTTCGATCAGGGTCGGCATGACGAAGGTGCCGCGTTTGACTTCCTCGGCATCGGCGATGGCCACCTGATACACGTTGCGACCTTTGTCGCGCATGCCCTGGATGTGCTTCTCGATACCGGCCTTGGCTTCGGCGTCGATCACCGGGCCGATGTCCACGGACAGACGCTCCGGGTTGCCGAGACGGCTTTCAGCCATCGCACCTTTAAGCATTTCGATGACGCGATCTGCGGAATCTTCCTGCAAGCACAGGACGCGCAGGGCCGAGCAACGCTGGCCGGCGCTGTCGAAGGCCGACGACACCACGTCGATCACCACCTGTTCGGTCAGTGCCGAAGAGTCGACGATCATCGCGTTCTGGCCGCCAGTTTCGGCGATCAGCGGAATCGGACGGCCCTGGTTGTCGAGGCGACCGGCGATGTTGCGTTGCAGCAGACGGGCGACTTCGGTGGAGCCGGTGAACATCACGCCTTTGACGCGCTCATCGCCAACCAGACCGGCGCCGACGGTTTCACCGCGACCCGGCAGCAGTTGCAGCACGCCTTCCGGAATCCCGGCTTCGAGCAGCAGACGCACAGCTTGTGCGGCGACCAGCGGAGTCTGTTCGGCCGGTTTGGCCAGCACCGGGTTACCGGCGGCCAGTGCGGCGGCAACCTGACCGCTGAAGATCGCCAGTGGGAAGTTCCACGGGCTGATGCAGACCACCGGGCCCAGTGGGCGGTGGGCGTCGTTGCTGAAGTCGTTGCGAGCCTGCACCGCGTAATAACGCAGGAAGTCGACCGCTTCGCGGACTTCGGCGATGGCGTTGGCGAAGGTCTTGCCGGCTTCGCGGGCCAGCAGGCCCATCAGCGGCTGGATCTCGCCTTCCATCAAGTCAGCGGCACGTTCCAGAATCGCGGCACGTTCGGCCGGCGGGGTGGCCTGCCAGATCGGTGCGGCGTTCAGGGCGCATTGAATGGCGTTGTCGACGTCTTCGACCGTGGCTTCCTGCACATGGCCGACCACGTCACGCAGATCGGACGGGTTCAGCACCGGTGCCGGCGCTTCGTTGCTGGAGGCGCAACCGAGCATCGGCGCGGCTTTCCAGTTGTTGTGCGCGGTCGCCAGGAGGGCGCAGGACAGCGAGGCCAGACGATGTTCGTTGGCCATGTCGATGCCGGCGGAGTTGGCGCGCTCGGAACCATACAGGTCACGCGGCAGCGGAATGCGCGGGTGCGGCAGGCCGAAACCACCTTCCACGGTCGCCATCTGCTCGATCTGTGCAACTGGATCAGCCACCAGTTCCTGGATCGAAATCGACTGGTCGGCAATGCGGTTGACGAACGAAGTGTTGGCGCCGTTTTCCAGCAGACGACGTACGAGGTACGCCAGCAGGGTTTCGTGGGTGCCGACCGGAGCGTACACACGGCACGGACGGTTCAGCTTGCCTTCGGAAACTTTGCCTACAACCTGCTCGTACAACGGTTCGCCCATGCCGTGCAGGCACTGGAATTCGTACTGGCCCGGGTAATAGTTCTGACCGGCAATGTGATAAATCGCCGACAGCGTGTGGGCGTTATGCGTGGCGAATTGCGGGTAGATGACTTCCGGCACCGACAGCAGTTTGCGCGCGCAGGCGATATAGGAAACGTCGGTGTACACCTTGCGGGTGTAGACCGGATAGCCTTCCAGGCCTTCGACCTGGGCGCGCTTGATTTCGCTGTCCCAGTAAGCGCCTTTCACCAGACGGATCATCAGGCGATGACGGCTGCGGCGAGCGAGGTCGATCACGTAGTCGATCACGTACGGGCAGCGCTTCTGGTAAGCCTGGATCACGAAACCGATGCCGTTCCAGCCGGTCAGTTGCGGCTCGAAGCACAGGCGCTCGAGCAGATCCAGCGACAGCTCCAGGCGGTCGGCTTCTTCGGCGTCGATGTTCAGGCCGATGTCGTATTGCTTGGCCAGCAGGGTCAGCGACAGCAGGCGCGGGTACAGCTCGTCCATCACGCGCTCGTACTGGGCACGGCTATAACGCGGGTGCAGGGCCGACAGTTTGATCGAGATGCCCGGGCCTTCATAAATCCCACGGCCGTGGGACGCTTTGCCGATCGAGTGAATGGCTTGTTCGTACGAGGCCAGGTACTTCTGGGCGTCGTGTTCGGTCAGCGCCGCTTCACCGAGCATGTCGTAGGAATAGCGGAAGCCCTTGGCTTCGAACTTGCTCGCGTTGGCCAGGGCTTCGGCGATGGTTTCGCCGGTGACGAACTGCTCGCCCATCAGGCGCATGGCCATGTCGACGCCCTTGCGGATCATCGGCTCGCCGCTCTTGCCGATGATGCGGCTCAGGGAAGAAGTCAGGCCGGCTTCGTTGTGGGTGGAGACCAGTTTGCCGGTCAGCAGCAGGCCCCAGGTTGCGGCGTTGACGAACAACGACGGGCTGTTGCCCAAGTGCGGCTGCCAGTTGCCGGTGCTGATCTTGTCGCGGATCAGCGCATCGCGAGTGCCTTTGTCCGGGATCCGCAGCAGTGCTTCGGCCAGGCACATCAGCGCCACGCCTTCCTGGGACGACAGGGAAAATTCCTGCAACAGGCCCTGAACAATGCCTGCACGACCGCCGGCACTCTTCTGGTTACGCAGTTTTTCCGCGATGGTTGCGGCGAGTTTGTTGGTAGCTTCGGCCATCGGCGCCGGCAGGCGCGCCTGCTCGATCAGCATCGGCACCACTTCCGGCTCGGGGCGACGGTAAGCGGCGGTGATCGAGGCGCGCAGCACCGATTGCGGCAGGATGCTTTCAGCAAATTCGAGGAAGCATTGGTGCGCGTGATCGGTGTGGACTTCACCTGCGTCGTCGGTGTCCTTGGCGGACAAACCGTTCAGCTCGGTCAGGGTTGCACCACCCTCGAGTTTTTCCAGGTAATTGAAAATTGCCTGCTTGATCAGCCAGTGCGGTGTGCGATCAATCGAGGTTGCGGCGGCCTTCAGGCGCTCGCGGGTCGGGTCGTCAAGTTTGACCCCAAGGGTGGTGGTAGCCATATTTTTATCCTCATAGGTGCCGCAGTTGCGCGACAACAGCTGGCGGCAAGATTAGCCGCGAGCCGAAACAGGTGCAACCGGGTGCAACCCTTTTTTGTCGGAATATTCTGCAGCTCGTCAGGAAATAATTTCTGGTACGAAAGTGCTGCTCTTGCTTGGTGCTTTTGCTTCTAGAAAAGCGTTGTCACTGCGTTAAAAGGGAGCAAAAAGCCACTTCCGTAGGATAAATCCGACTGGGTGCAACTAATTCTCAAGAAACTGGTTGCACCTGTTTTACTTTGTTGCATAGGATTCGCGCCCAAGGTGCAACCGGGGAAACCCGACGCACCGGCCAATGGCTTTCCTGGGGAAACATTGGTCATAAATGCGCGGCCGTGCGAATCGTCTGTCAGACGTCAGTCTGCAAACGGTGCAACCGCCGCCGCTACATAAAAACAAAGCCAGGGCACGTACGTAATGAGCGCAAGCAATCCAACCCTGATCACGTTCGTGATCTACATCGCAGCAATGGTCCTGATCGGCTTCATGGCCTATCGCTCCACCAACAACCTTTCTGACTACATTCTCGGTGGCCGCAGCCTGGGCAGCGTGGTGACGGCATTGTCCGCCGGCGCTTCCGACATGAGCGGCTGGTTGCTGATGGGCCTGCCGGGCGCCATCTATATGTCCGGCCTGTCCGAAAGCTGGATCGCCATCGGCCTGATCGTCGGTGCCTACCTGAACTGGCTGTTCGTCGCCGGCCGTCTGCGTGTTCAAACCGAGCACAACGGCGATGCGCTGACCCTGCCGGACTACTTCTCCAGCCGTTTCGAAGACAAAAGTGGTCTGCTGCGCATCATTTCGGCAGTAGTGATTCTGGTGTTCTTCACCATCTACTGCGCTTCCGGCATCGTGGCCGGGGCCCGCCTGTTCGAAAGCACCTTCGGCATGTCCTACGAGACCGCGCTGTGGGCCGGTGCTGCGGCGACGATTGCCTACACCTTCGTCGGCGGTTTCCTCGCGGTGAGCTGGACCGATACCGTACAAGCCACGCTGATGATCTTCGCCCTGCTGCTGACGCCGATCATCGTGCTGCTGGCTACCGGCGGCGTCGACACCACGTTCCTGGCCATCGAAGCACAGGACCCGAGCAACTTCGACATGCTCAAAGGCACCACTTTCATCGGCATCATCTCGCTGATGGGTTGGGGTCTGGGCTACTTCGGCCAGCCGCACATCCTTGCGCGCTTCATGGCCGCTGATTCGGTGAAATCGATCGCCAACGCCCGTCGCATCTCCATGACCTGGATGATCCTGTGCCTGGGCGGCACCGTGGCCGTGGGCTTCTTCGGTATCGCCTACTTCTCGGCGCACCCGGAAGTCGCGGGTCCAGTGACCGAGAACCACGAGCGTGTGTTCATCGAACTGGCGAAGCTGCTGTTCAACCCTTGGATCGCCGGTGTGCTGCTGTCGGCCATTCTGGCGGCGGTGATGAGCACCCTGAGCTGCCAGTTGCTGGTGTGCTCGAGCGCCCTGACCGAAGACTTCTACAAGGCTTTCCTGCGCAAGAACGCTTCGCAGGTTGAGCTGGTATGGGTCGGTCGTGCCATGGTGTTGCTGGTTGCACTGATCGCCATCGCGATGGCCGCCAACCCGGATAACCGTGTGCTGGGTCTGGTGTCCTACGCCTGGGCCGGTTTCGGTGCAGCGTTCGGTCCTGTGGTGCTGATCTCGGTGATCTGGAAGAAGATGACCCGTGACGGCGCTCTGGCCGGCATCCTGGTCGGCGCGATCACCGTGATCGTGTGGAAGCACTTCGAGCTGCTGGGTCTGTACGAAATCATCCCGGGCTTCATCTTCGCCAGCCTGGCGATCTACCTGGTCAGCCTGATGGGCCAGCCGAGCGCCGGCATGGTTCAGCGCTTTGAAGCGGCCGAGAAGGACTTCCATCTGAACAAGTGATGGGAATGAGCTGAGGCTCACAAGAAAACGGCCCGCGTCCTACAGGAAGCGGGCCGTTTTTTATTGCCTGCGATTTTTCCGAAGGAAAAGTCTGTAGTCGAATGCGCCGATTCTTGAAGGGGAGATCGAAGTTTCAAGTAGGGAAAATCTGATTTTTCAGTCACCCAACCTGCACCCCTTGCCCCTCATGCAGAATCGCCCGCCCTCAATCTGCAGAGAGACATCGGATGTTCGCGCCTGCCAATCAACCGCGTTTCACGTTGACCGTCGAAGGCGCCCAGTTTGACCTCAAAGTCCTTGAGTTCACGGGCAAGGAAGCCATCAGCCAACCCTTCCGTTTTGACCTGGAGCTGGTCAGTGAACGGCCGGATCTGGATCTGGAAAGCCTGCTGCACTGTCAGGCTTTTCTGAGTTTTGATGAAGACGGTTCCGGTATCCACGGTCAGATCTATCGGGTTGGGCAGGGGGATTCCGGCAAGCGTCTGACCCGCTATCACGTCAGTCTTGTTCCGCGTCTGGCCTATCTGGGTCACCGGATCAATCAGCGAATTTTCCAGCATCAGAGCGTGCCGCAGATCGTGACGCAGATCCTCAAGGATCACGCGATCCTGCGCGATGCCTTTGAGTTTCGCCTCGGCAGTGATTACCCGGCGCGTGAATATTGCGTGCAGTACGCCGAGAGCGATCTGGCGTTCATCCAGCGGCTGTGTGCCGAAGTCGGCATTCATTTCCATTTTCAGCACAGTCCCGATGGGCATCTACTCGTGTTCGGCGACGATCAAACGGTATTCCCCCGTCTGGCCGAGCCGACGCTGTACCTGCCGGGCAGTGGCATGGCTGCGGCGGCGCCGGCGATCAAGCGCTTCACCGTTCGAGTGGAAACCCGCACCAGTGTGGTCACCCGGCGTGATTACGACTTCAGCAAACCCCGGCTGGCGCTGCAAAGTCGCGCCGAAAGCGAGCAGCGCCCGGTGCTGGAGGATTACCACTTTCCCGGCCAGTTCACCGAGCGCGAAACCGGCAAGCAACTGGCCCAGCGCACCCTTGAGCGGCATGTCGCCGACTATCGTCAGGCCGAGGGCCGCAGCGATCAATCCGCTCTCGTCAGTGGACATTTCCTGCAACTGACCGAGCATCCGCGCCAAGATCTGAATGACCTCTGGCTGCTGACCGCGATCGAGCACCGTGGCCGACAGCCGCAAGTGCTGGAGGAATCGGTCACCAGCGAGGGTGACGAATTCCAGGGTTACCGTAATACCTTTCTCGCCACGCCGTGGGACGTGTTCTTCCGCCCGCCGATGGGCCCGGAAAAACCACGGATGCTCGGCTATCACCCCGCCGTGGTCACCGGCCCGCAAGACAGTGAAATCCATTGCGACGAGTACGGCCGGGTCAAGGTGCAACTGGCCTGGGATCGCGACGGCGAACTCAACGAGCATTCCAGCTGCTGGCTGCGGGTCGCCAGCGGCTGGGCCCATGACCGTTATGGCAGCGTGCTGATTCCGCGGGTCGGCATGGAAGTGCTGGTGGGGTTCATCGATTCCGATGCCGACAAACCGCTGGTCATGGGTTGTCTGCCGAACGCCGCCACGCCGGTGCCGCTGGATCTGCCGGCCGACAAGACCCGCAGTATTTTCCGCAGCCAGAGCAGTCCCGGCGGCGGGGGCTACAACGAATTGCGTATCGAAGATCGCAAAGGCGCCGAGGAAATCTACCTGCGCGCCCAGCGAAACTGGACCCAGCACGTATTGAACGATCAGCAGGTGCAGGTGGATAACCAGCGCAGCGTTGTCGTCACCGGCCTCGCCAAACACGAGCTGAAAGCCGATGAGCAGCGCATCACCCACGGCCAGCGCCAGACCGAGGTGAGGCAGGACGACCATCTCACGGTGACCGGCGACCGGCACATCCGTGTGAGCAATCAGGCGATCAACGCCAGTGCTCAATTCCACGTCAGCGCCGGCCAGCAAGTGGTGATCGACGGCGGGGCGAGCGCGACGATTCAGGCGGGCGGGCAGTGGATCAACATCGGCCCCGGCGGGATCTTCAGCAGCGTGCCGATCGTTGTGGGTGGTGCGCCGATGGCGGCGATGAGTGCGGCGCCGACGGTGCCGGGGTTGCCGGAAAAACTGGCGGCAGCCCCGGCTGCGATTCTGACTGCTGCGCAAATCATGAGCCTGAAAGGTGATGCGCCCTTCTGTGAAGAATGCGAGCGCTGCAAGGACGGTGTCTGTGCGGCCTGATCAATGGTTGAAGGATGAGCCGCTGAAAGCGACAGAGCAGTTGTTCGCGATTTTCAGTAGCGCCAGTGCGGTGGATCCGTTGAAAGCCTGGCCGTCGAATGCGCAGATGCCGAAACCGGTCTGGGTGGAAACGATCTATGCCGAGTGGGATGCGGTGATGCCCTACTTGGGAATCGTCGACGCGGGCAGTGAGTTTCTGGATTGGGTGGCGACCACGGAGTCTCGCGACTGGGGTTGGCTGGCGGTTTCTTCGGCGGGGCTTGAGGCGGTGGTCGAGCACTTTCGCAGTTTGACCCAGGTGCTGATGCCGGACGGGAAAGCGGTGTTCTTCCGGTTTTGGGATGGGCGGTTTTTGTTGCCGATCCTTGAGTCGTCCGAGGCGGATGCCGGGCAACTACTACCGGTCCTCACGCGAGGATTGATCAACGGTCAGACCGTCGAGATCGGGGGCAGGGCGCGGGTCTCGGGTCGGGAGTTTCCTTGGTGGCAGGTGCCGGAAAAGCTGCTGGCGCAGTTCGGCGATGATGCCCGGATCAACAACGCCTTGCAGTGGTTGAGCGAGGAGCAGCCGGCGTTGTTCGAGGCGTTTCCCGCCGATGTCTTGCGCTGCAAGGTTGTCAGGTTTTTTGCGGTTTCAGCGTCAGACGAATCGTCGGCTTCGGCATTGCTGGACTACTTGCGGGACGAGTCAGACTGAAATTTCCGGGCAAAGGCTTCGGACGTTTCCTGCGAGTTGCGGCGGTTTGCGTGAACTGGTGGGCGCGGAGATGCGGGGATAGTCTTTTGGCTGTCACCGCAAATTCGGTGACAGGGCGTGGAAGCCCTTTTATCGTTAGGCGCGTCAAGCTGCACCAGTCAGACGTTTTTGTCGTTTGAGTTTTTGGTGGCTGTGCGCGGGGCGCTTTCGAGTGCGCCGGGTGCCTAACGTCCCGGTCTTCCACACCTGCGTACAGCCGCCACCTAATGCGTGGAAGTGAGAGTTGGCGGCACCATCCAATACGTTAGGAGTCATTCCAGTGCCAACATTGAAACCCGATCCACCCTACGAACCCTTCATCCCCCATCCCGACAACCGCCTCATGGCGCTGACCAGTAACTGCAACGACATGCCCACGCTGTTCATCGACACCCACGCCCCGCTCGATGTCCTGATGGACGCCGCCAACTACCGCATCCGCGCCGTGATTCAGGTCCTGGAAAACATGTGCATGCGCGGCTCGGTCGAGTGCGACTCGGTCATCCTCAGCGACTTCGCCCAACTCTGCGTGATTCCGCTGCGTGACGGCTGTGATGTCTTGGATGTGATTGGCCGCAGGTTGCGTGACCGGCCTTAGATCCCATCCCCTCACCCTAGCCCTCTCCCCGAGGGAGAGGGGACCGACCAAGGTGAATAGGTGACGTACGCCGACCTGCAACTTCGGTGGTGAACTTGGCTTGGCCAAGCCTTAGGTCGCGGTGATTTTTCAGGTCGATGCAAACCGAAAGATCACCTCCGTCAGTCCCCTCTCCCTTTGGGAGAGGGTTAGGGTGAGGGGTTTCTCAAGGATGTACCCGACAGCAAGACCACCCACTCAGCCCCCAACCCCTGACTTGCCGCCCGGTAAAAGGTAAACTTCACGGCCCTCGCAGGAGCAGCCATGAATTATCGTCACGCCTTCCATGCCGGCAATCACGCCGATGTGTTCAAACACCTGACCTTGACCCGCCTCATTGCCCTGATGTCGCGCAAGGAGCAGCCGTTTGCCTATCTCGACAGCCACGCCGGCATCGGTCTGTATGACCTGCAGGGCGATCAGGCCAACCGTACCGGCGAGTATCTGGAAGGCATCGCGCGGTTGTGGGATCAGCCGGATCTGCCGGCGCTGACCGCCGACTACATGAAAGTGCTGCACGAGATGAACCCGGACGGCCAGTTGCGTTATTACCCGGGTTCGCCGGAGCTGGCGCGGCGTCTGTCTCGTTCTCAGGATCGTGTGTTGCTCAACGAGAAGCACCCGGAAGACGGCGTACTGCTCAAGGACAACATGAAGGGCGACCGCCGTGTGGCCGTGCATCTGGGCGAGGGCTGGCATGTGGCGCGGGCGCTGCTGCCGGTGGCCGAGAAGCGTGCGGTGATGTTGATCGATCCGCCGTTCGAGAAGCTCGACGAGATGCAGCGCTGTGCGGCGTCGCTGAAAGAGGCGATCTCGCGGATGCGCCAGACCGTCGCGGCGATCTGGTATCCGGTGAAGGATCAGCGCGCACTGCGCCGTTTCTATCAGGATCTGGCCGGCACCGGTGCGCCGAAGTTGCTGCGGGTAGAGCTGCTGGTGCATCCACTGGATACGCCGAACAGCCTGAACGGCTCTGGCCTGGCGATTGCCAATCCGCCGTGGGGGCTGGAGGAAGAATTGCGTGAGCTGCTGCCGTGGCTGTCCAAGAAACTGGGCCAGACCCAGGGTGGGTGGCAGATGGATTGGTTGATCGCCGAGAGCTGATCAACCGTCAATCGCTCCCACGCCAAGCGCGGGAGCGATCAGGGTGGGCTCAGTTCCCCGCCAGACTCGGCGGCATGCACACGCCAGTGCCGCCAATCCCGCAATAGCCTTCCGGGTTTTTCGCCAGATACTGCTGGTGATAGGCCTCGGCGAAGTAAACGGTCGGTGCCTGTTCAATCTCGGTGCTGATCTCACCCAGACCCGCCTTCGACAATTCCGCCTGATAAACAGCCTTGCTCTTCAACGCCGCCTCCAGTTGCTCCGGATGGGTCGCGTAGATCACCGAACGGTACTGGGTGCCGATGTCATTGCCCTGGCGCATGCCCTGCGTCGGGTTGTGCAATTCCCAGAACATCGCCAGCAGCTCTTCGTAGCTGACCTTGGCCTTGTCATACACCACGAGCACCACTTCAGCGTGGCCGGTCAGGCCCGAGCAGACTTCTTCGTAGGTCGGGTTCGGCGTGTAACCGCCGGCGTAACCGACCACGGTGCTGACCACGCCTTCGCGCTGCCAGAAGCGGCGCTCGGCACCCCAGAAGCAGCCCAGCCCGAAGATTGCGAAGTCGACGTCCTGAAAGAACGGGCCCAGCAACGGCGTCTCGGTGAAAACAAAGTGTTTTTCAGGCAGGGCCATCGGGGTTTCGCGGCCAGGCAGAGCTTGTTCTTTAGTCGGTAGCACGTTTTTGTTCACCAGAATTTCCGAGCGCAGAACCATGATCGTTACTCTCAGTCAGGATGGGATGTAAAAGTCTGACCGCCAGTGTGCCCAATGATGCCCCGTTAATCACTAGGCAAAATGTGCGGGTACTGCCTTGGGATTTACAGGCAGAGCGGGCCGCGCGGGTAGCGCTTGAGCGCCTGGATCAGCTCGCCGCCCGGAATCGGCCGGTCGAACAGGTAGCCCTGGCCGACGTCGCAGCGGTGCCGACGCAGAAACGCCAGCTGCTCGGCGGTCTCGATGCCTTCGGCCACGACCTTGAGTTTCAGGTTGTGGGCCATGGCGATCACGGCGGAGGTGATTTCCATGTCGTCCTGATTGTCCGGGATTTCATGGATGAAGCTGCGATCGATCTTGATGATGTCGATCGGGAATTTCTTCAGGTAGCTGAGCGACGAGTAACCGGTGCCGAAGTCGTCCATGGCCAGGGTCAGGCCCAGACGCTTGAGCTGGTCGAGCTGCAAGTGGGTATCTTCAGTGGCTTCCAGCAGCAGGCCTTCGGTCAGTTCCAGCTCCAGCAGATTGGCCGGCAGCGCTTCTTCCTTGAGGATGTTGGCGATCGAGGCCACCAGATCCGGGTCGGAGAACTGCTTGGGCGACAGGTTGATCGCCACTTGCAGGTTGCCCATGCCCGCAGCGGTCAGCGCTTTGCTCATGCGGCAGGCCTGGCGGGCGATCCACTTGCCGATCGGAATGATCAGACCGGTTTCTTCGGCGACGCTGATGAACTGGTCCGGCCGGATCATGCCGCGCTCCGGGTGATTCCAGCGCAGCAGCGCTTCCATGCCCAGCAGACGACCGCTGCGCAGGCACAGCTTGGGCTGGTAGAACACGTCCAATTCATTCTGGGTCAGAGCGCGGCGCAGGTTGTTCTCAACGAACAGTTTGTAACTGGCCTCGGCGTTCAGCGCTTCGGTGAACACCTGCACCTGATGTTTGCCGTTGGCCTTGGCCTTGTGCAGAGCGAGGCCGGCGTTGCGCATCAGGGTCTGCGGGTCGCGGCCGTGCAGCGGCGCGCAGGCCAGGCCCACGGAGCCGGTGACGCTGATGAGCTGGTTGTCGACGAACATCGGTTTATCCAGCGTCGCCAGCAATTGGTTGGCGATCTGCTGCCCGGTGGCAAGGTCAGTGTCGTCGAGCAACACCGCGAATTCGTTACTGGCGAATCGCGCCAGGCTGCCGCTCGGGCTCAGGCTGTTACGCAGGCGCCGGGCCAGGCTGATCAACAGCTTGTCGCCGGTCTGGTGGCCGAGGCTGTCGTTGATCCGCTTGAAGTTGTCGATGTCCACCAGCAGCAGGCTGATCGGGGTATCGCTATCCCGGGCGAAGCGTTCATCCAGATTGCGGATAAATGCAGGCCGGTTGCCGAGGTTGGTCAGGTTGTCGGTGTACGCCAAGCGCTCGATGCGCTGCTGCGCCAGCTTGGTCTGGGTGATGTCTTCGTAGATGCCGATGTAATGCGTCAGCTCACGGTTGTCGCCGTAGACCTTGGAGATCGACAGTTGGCCCCAGTAGGGTTCGAGGTTCTTGCGGCGGCTCTTGAATTCGCCTTGCCAGCTGTTGCTCTTGGCCAGCGCCGAGGGCGCGTCGAACAGCAGCTCGCTGAGGTTTTCCAGGGCCGGCAACTCCGACAGGCGCTGGCCGTGGACTTCCTCGGTGGTGTACTGGGTGATCGCGGTGAAGCTCGGGTTGACGTACTCGACCACGCCGTCGCAGTTGACCAGCAAGAAGGCGTTGGCACTCTGCTCGACCGCGCGCTGGAACAGGTGCAGGGCGCTGGTGGCGGTACGGCGGTTGTGGTTGTTGATGACCTGGGCGAACTGGTCGGCGAGTTCACCGGCAAAGGCGATTTCGTCGGACTGCCAGGCGCGGGTGACGCCGGTCTGCTCCAGGCACAACACGCCGACCACCTGGCCGTCGACGCGGATGCTGGCGTCGAGCATGGCGTTGACGTCGCGCGGGCGCAGGGCTTCGGCCATTTCCCGGGTACGCGGGTCGCGCATCGCGTTGTGCGCGTCGATGGCGCGGCTGCCGTGCAGGGCTTCCATGTAATCGGGGAAGCCGCTGACGTCGATCACCTCCGGCAGGATGTATTCCTGGGTGGCGCGGTGGTAGGCCGAAATCGGCACCAGCTTCTGGCCTTCGAGGTTCCACAGGCTGGCACAGTCGATTTCGTAGATATCGCAGGCGCAGCGGGTGATCAGCTCGGCAGCTTCCTGCAGGGAGTTCTGGCTGCTGTAGCGCTGGCGGGCCAGCAACAGGATCAGATCCTGTTGGGCGCGCACCCGCTCCAGATGCTGCAGTTGTTCCTGCTGAGCGCGCTGGTTGAGCTCCAGGGCGATTTGCAGGCGTGAATTCTGGGTTTCAAGGTCGACGGACGGCAGCGAAGGTGCCTCGTCGAACACGTTGTCGACCGCCAGCAGGTAACCGCGCAGCAAGTGGCGGTTGTGCTGTCTGTAGGCTTCACCGAGTTCGAGAATGCTCAGCGCACCGGCGGCGGTGTGCAGGGTGTAGCGCACCAGATAATGCGGGCTGTGGCCGAGTTGTTGCTGGATCGCGTCGTGCAGTTGATAACGCGCTTCGGGTTCCATCAGGCTGGCATAGGGCGAGCCGACCAGAGCGCAGAGTTCGACGGCGGGCTGGCCGAACTGGCGTTCACAGTTGGGATCGAGAAACAACATGGCCCAACTGGCTTCATTCAAGCGCTCGAAACGCAGCATGCCGAGCCGCGAGGGCACAGGCAACTGCGTCACTACCTCGGCCACCATACGGCTGGCGGCATCGGGTTGGCTCTTCATGAAGGGAACTCGCTTGGAAATTTGCTGAACGCGCCGGGCTCGCGCCCTCTTTACTGTTGCCTGCGGCAAGGTTGCATCATTGCGGCACTGACTGACAAGAGACATGAAGGCCAAGTGCTATAAGAATATGTCGGCTGCAGTGAACATTTCTCCAGCACCCGCCGGAAACTAATGCTACCAAGCGTGAAAATGGCCGTTCCAGAGCCTTCCGGCATCCGGAACGGTCGTACCGCTGCATTCAGCGCAACGGAATATCGATGGATTGCAGGTGCCTGCCATCCCGATCGTGATAGTTGACCTGGATTCGCCCGGCTTCAACCACCATGTGCGCGAAGTTGTCCTGGCTGACGACCTCGCTGGTCAGTTCGTGCCGGTATTCGCCTGCCTCGGTCTGCGCCAGCGGCTGGTCGAGCGTGAAGGTCGCGGCGGTGGCGTAGGGCAGCAGTTTGCTGTTGCTCAGCGGTGAGGAAACGACCGTATGCACTTCAAAGTCCGGGTCTTCGCTGTGGGTCAGGCGACTGGTCAGCGAGCCATGCACATCACCGGAAATGAATACGACGTTCCTGATCCGATGCTGGCGGATGGTTTCCAGCAGGCGCAGACGCTGTTCGGGAAAGCCCATCCAGGCATCATCGCCGTTCATTTTGCGGTCGGGATAGAACATGACGCTGGTGACTACAAACTTGACCCGCGCCGGGCTATTGATCAACCACTTGCACAGCGCCTGTTCCTGTTCTTCATCGAGGATGCGCCGGTTGTCATTCGACAAGTTGCGGCAAGTTCGACTGTCCGTCACAAACCATTCGATATCGCCATCGCTGAATTGATACCAATAGTGCTTCAGTGTCGTGCGATCAATTGTTCCGCTAGTTGTTGTTGAACAGATCGGGCTATGACTCGCTTGATAAATATCGTAAGTCGCCATTGCGTTGCGATAGAGCGCTTTATCGGACTCATGGGCGTTCATTGGCCAGTTATCTTCTATTTCGTGATCGTCCAGGATCATGTAGGTCGAAGTGCCGGACATCAATCGTCGAATATTAGGCAGGGAAAACGCCGCGCGATACTTTGCAATGAACTCGTCATAGTCGCGATCCGGGGCGAACAGGTTCAAGTCGTCGGCGTAGATCTGATCGCCACACATCATGATTGCGCTGATTGCCGGTTGTGCACCCTCGATCAACTGGCTGATGGACGCGAAGATCCGGTCGCCCAGATGCGGGAGCACGGGGACGCCGGCGGTCATGCGCAGGTAACGGCAGGAGCCAAGGATGTAAGCGCGCGGCTGCAAAGGCTGGCTGCTGCGGGTGCGCAGGCGGTAAATCTCCCGTGGCCATTGCAGCGGCAACTCCGCCACGCTGTGGATGGTGTGGACGGGACTCATCGGGCTGAACCAGCCGGTCTGGTATTCGTATTCGGTGTCTGCCTTCAGATGATCGATTACGAATATTTCCGTCATGTCGCGGGTTGAATCAAGTTTGACAAACTGGGCGGGTTGCCATTGTTTCGAATCCAGTGGCCGGTAACGAATGCCGGCAAATACGGACGCATTATGTTGCAGTCCGCCACGAATGAAAATTCGCGCCTGGTTAGTTGTGGTGTGGCCAATGATCGGGCCGACAGTAGGTTTAAGCATGTTCGAATCCATTCGAATAAGTGTTGGTGAGTAATAAAGTTGCCTGGCTTGTTGGTGCAACTTTGATGCGCCAAGGTTAGTTGCCTGTCGCTGAAAAATATTGACAGGAAGTGGACTAAAGTCGTGGCCTATCTCAGCGCAAGTTGTGGGAAAAGTTCGGGCGGCCGTTATTTCAGGCAAAAAAAAGCCCCGCCAAACTGACGGGGTTGAGGTACGAGCGTGTGGCGCTCGAAAACGTGGAACACGGTCGGCCCTCCGTTGCCGGAGGGCCGAGCGCTTTACAGCAGGATGGTGCGGATGTCCGCCAGCAGGTCGCTCAGACGCTTGGTGAAGCGTGCAGCAGCGGCGCCATTGATCACACGGTGATCGTAGGACAGCGACAGTGGCAGCATCAGTTTCGGCTGGAAGGCTTTGCCGTCCCAGACTGGCTGGATGGTTGCCTTGGAAACACCGAGGATCGCCACTTCCGGCGCGTTGACGATCGGCGTGAAGCCGGTGCCGCCAATGTGGCCGAGGCTGGAAATGGTGAAGCAGGCGCCTTGCATCTCGTCCGACGAAAGCTTCTTGGTCCGGGCTTTTTCAGCCAGGGAAGCGGCCTCGGCGGCCAGTTGCAGCAGGCTCTTCTGGTCGACGTTCTTGATGACCGGTACCAGCAGGCCATCCGGGGTGTCGACGGCGAAGCCGATGTTCACGTATTTCTTGCGGATGATCGCCTTGCCGCTTGGTGCCAGCGAGCTGTTGAAGTCCGGCAGTTCCTTGAGCAGGTGTGCGCAGGACTTGAGCAGCAGCGGCAGAATGGTCAGCTTGACGCCGGCCTTCTCTGCGACAGCTTTCTGTGCGGTGCGGAACGCTTCCAGCTCGGTGATATCCGCCGAGTCGAATTGCGTTACGTGCGGCACGTTCAGCCAGCTGCGGTGCAGGTTGGCAGCACCTACCTGCATCAGGCGGGTCATCGGCACTTCTTCGATTTCGCCGAAACGGCTGAAGTCGACGACCGGAATCGGCGGGATGCCCGCGCCACCGGTTGCGCCAGCAGCAGCGGCCGGTGCTTCCTTGGCCTTCTGCATCATGGCTTTGACGTAAACCTGCACGTCTTCTTTCAGGATGCGACCGTGCGGACCGCTGGCGCCGACAGCGCTCAGCTCGACGCCGAACTCGCGAGCCAGTTGACGCACGGCAGGGCCGGCGTGAACTTTCGCACCAGGCTTGGCTGGAGCAGCGGCCGGAGCGGCAGCAGCAGGTGCAGCGGCAGCCGGAGCAGCAGCGGCTGGCGCCGGAGCGCTCGGAGCAGCGGCGGCAGCTGGAGCCGGGGCAGCAGCCGGGGCGGCGCCTTTGACTTTCAGCTTGAGGATCAGGTCGCCGGTGCCGACTTCGTCGTCCAGCTTGATGGAAACGCTTTCCACCACGCCAGCGGCAGGCGACGGGATTTCCATGCTCGCCTTGTCGGATTCCAGAGTGATCAGCGACTGATCGGCTTCAACGCTGTCGCCAGCCTTGACCAGCACTTCGATGATCTTGGCTTTGCCGGCCGAGCCGATGTCCGGAACGTGGATGTCCTGAACGCTGTCGGCAACCGGTGCGGCTGGCGCGGCGGCCTGAGCCGGCGCAGCGGCAGCGGCTGGAGCAGCAGCCTGGGCCGGAGCGGCAGCAGCAGGGGCCGCAGCACCCGCCACTTCCAGATCCAGGATCAGGTCGCCGGTGCCGACTTCGTCGTTCAACTTGACGCTGATGGCCTTGACCACGCCAGCGGCAGGCGACGGGATTTCCATGCTCGCCTTGTCGGATTCCAGGGTGATCAGCGACTGATCAGCCTCGACGGTGTCGCCGACCTTGACCTGGATCTCGATGATCTGGGCCTTGCCCGACGAGCCGATGTCCGGCACGTGCACTTGCTGAACCGAAGCGGCAGCCGGAGCTGCGGCAGGCGCAGCCGGTGTAGGAGCGGCAGCCGGTGCAGCTTCAGCCTTGGCGGCAGGAGTAGCAGCCGGAGCAGGGGCCGCTTGCGCGGCGCCCTCGACTTCCAGCTCCAGCAGTTCGTCGCCTTCTTTCAGGCGATCGCCCAGCTTCACTTTCAGGCTCTTGATGACGCCGGCTTTCGGGGCCGGCACTTCCATGCTGGCCTTGTCCGATTCCAGAGTCAGGATGCTCTGGTCGGCTTCGATACGGTCGCCGACCTTCACAAACAGTTCGATTACTTCACCTTCACCGCTGCCGATGTCAGGTACGCGAATGAGTTCGCTCACAGAGTTTCTCCTCAGCAGTCCAGTGGGTTGCGTTTTTCCGGGTCGATGCCGAACTTGGTGATGGCCTCGGCCACGACTTTAGGTTCGATATCACCACGGTCAGCCAGTGCTTCCAGGGCTGCCAACACCACGAAATGACGGTCGACTTCGAAGAAATGACGCAGTTTCTTGCGGCTGTCGCTGCGGCCGAAACCGTCGGTGCCCAGGACTTTGAATTCCTTGGACGGTACCCACTGACGGATCTGTTCGGCGAACAGCTTCATGTAGTCGGTCGATGCGATGACCGGACCCTTACGGCCGCTCAGGCATTCTTCGACGTAGCTCTGTTTAGGCTTCTGGCCAGGTTTCAGACGGTTGCTGCGCTCTACGGCCAGGCCGTCGCGACGCAGTTCGTTGAAGCTGGTGACGCTCCACACATCGGCGCCGATGTTGAACTCTTCACGCAGGATCTTCGCCGCTTCACGGACTTCACGCAGGATGGTGCCGGAGCCCATCAGCTGTACGTGGTGCGCCGCATCGCGGGTGTCTTCTTCCAGCAGGTACATGCCTTTCTTGATGCCTTCTTCGGCACCGGCCGGCATGGCTGGCTGCTGGTAGGACTCGTTCATCACGGTGATGTAATAGAAGATGTCCTGTTGCTCTTCGGTCATCTTCTTCATGCCGTCCTGAATGATCACCGCCAGCTCGTAGCCGTAGGTCGGATCGTAGGTGCGGCAGTTCGGGATGGTGGCAGCCAGCAGGTGGCTGTGACCGTCTTCGTGCTGCAGGCCTTCACCGTTCAGGGTGGTACGGCCGGCGGTGCCGCCGATCAGGAAGCCACGGGTACGGCTGTCGCCAGCGGCCCATGCCAGATCGCCGATACGCTGGAAGCCGAACATCGAGTAGAAGATGTAGAACGGCAGCATTGGCTGGTTGTGGCTGGAGTACGAAGTACCGGCGGCGATGAAGGAGCTCATGGCGCCTGCTTCGTTGATGCCTTCTTCAAGGATCTGACCTTTCTGGTCTTCCTTGTAGAACATCACCTGGTCTTTATCGACTGGCTCGTAGAGCTGGCCGACGGACGAGTAGATGCCCAGCTGACGGAACATGCCTTCCATACCGAAGGTACGGGCTTCGTCCGGGATGATCGGAACGATGCGCGGACCGATTTCCTTGTCCTTGACCAGTTGCGCGAGGATTCGCACGAAGGCCATGGTGGTGGAAATTTCACGGTCGCCGGAACCGTCGAGGATCGCCTTGAGGGTGTCCAGATCCGGAGTCGGCACGCTGAAGCTCTGGGCGCGACGCTGAGGCACGAAACCGCCCAGTGCGGCGCGACGCTCGGCCAGGTAACGGGCTTCGGCGCTGTTTGGCTCCGGCTTGAAGAACGGCAGGTTTTCCAGCTCTTCGTCTTTCACCGGGATGTCGAAGCGGTCGCGGAACAGCTTCAGGCTGTCGACGTCGACTTTCTTGGTGTTGTGCGCGGTGTTCTTCGCTTCGCCCGCACCGGTGCCGTAACCCTTGATGGTCTTGGCCAGGATGACGGTCGGTTGTTCTTTGTGGTTGACCGCTTCGTGGTACGCCGCGTAGACCTTGTACGGGTCGTGGCCGCCACGGTTGAGTTTCCAGATCTCGTCGTCGGACAGGTCTGCAACCATCGCCTTGAGTTCAGGCGTGTTGAAGAAGTGTTCGCGAACGAACGCGCCGTCTTTGGCTTTGTAGTTCTGGTACTCGCCGTCGATGACTTCGTCCATGCGACGTTGCAGGATGCCGTCGACGTCTTTGGCCAGCAGCGGGTCCCAGAAACGGCCCCAGATGACTTTGGTCACGTTCCACTGAGCACCGCGGAACACGCCTTCGAGTTCCTGGATGATCTTGCCGTTGCCGCGAACCGGGCCGTCGAGGCGCTGCAGGTTGCAGTTGATGACGAAGATCAGGTTGTCCAGCTTCTCGCGGCCGGCCAGGGAGATCGCGCCCAGGGATTCCGGCTCGTCGCACTCGCCGTCGCCCAGGAAGCACCAGACTTTCTGTTTGCCCGGCTGGATGAAGCCGCGGTGTTCCAGGTACTTCATGAAGCGTGCCTGGTAGATCGCCTGGATCGGGCCCAGACCCATGGATACGGTCGGGAACTGCCAGAAGTCAGGCATCAGCCAAGGGTGCGGGTAGGACGACAGGCCCTGACCGTCGACTTCCTGGCGGAAGTTGTTCATCTGGTCTTCGGTGATGCGGCCTTCCATGAATGCGCGGGCGTAGACGCCTGGCGAGGTGTGGCCCTGGAAGTAGATCAGGTCGCCGCCGTGTTCGTCGGTCGGGGCCTGGAAGAAGTAGTTGAAGCCGATGTCGTACAGGGTCGCACTGGAAGCGAAGCTGGAGATGTGACCACCCAGGTCAGAATCTTTCAGGTTCGTACGCATTACCATGGCCATCGCGTTCCAGCGTACCAGCGAGCGAATGCGGCGTTCCATGAACAGGTCGCCAGGCATGCGTGCTTCGTGGGTAACGGGGATCGTGTTGCGGTAAGGCGTGGTGATGGCGTAAGGGAGCTGCGAACCGCTGCGGGTTGCCAGTTCACCCATACGGGTCATCAGATAGTGAGCACGGTCTTCGCCTTCTTTGTCGAGAACCGATTCCAGGGCGTCCAGCCATTCCTGGGTTTCGACGGGATCGAGGTCTTGCATGGCTTGCTCCAGGGCGGAAAGGCTTCCAGAATCGGTTGCCTGAGTTTGCGACTGGCCTTGTGGGCAGACGATTTAAAATTCTTGGATTGCCGACAGGTTGTTCCGGCGGCGTGTAGTTTTACTACAAATCATCCGGCATTTCAGCCTCTCGAATGTATAGACGAGTAGTAAAACTACAGATGAAAGGCTTGTGGCCTCCAGCTGCGTTGTGAGAATAATCGTTAAGGTTGGTCTTTAGCCATCCGAAAAAGGTGAAAGTTTGATGCTGGCTGCCAAAGAAAAAGAAATTTCAGCTATTTCTCACTTTTGTTCGACAGTCCTTCGCGTAGCGGTTTTTCATTCATCACTACAAGCGGCCATTTACACGCCGATCAAGGATAGACCATGACCCTGCCCGCGCTTGCCGAACTGCCCGCCATTCTCCTGCCGTTTGTCAGCCGATCGGAGCAGTCGTTCCGTGCGGCCGTTGCGCAACTGGAAGACGATCACGGCTTCTCTTCCTGGACGCCGGAACGCTGGGCGCAGTTCGCCCGCGTCAGCGCCGCCAGCGATTTCGTCATTGAACAGAGCGTTCGTGACCCTTTGATGTTGTTGTCGCTGGTGCAGTCCGGCGAACTCGACCGGGCATTCGCTCCCGGCGAGTTGTGCGGGCAGATGGCGGCTGCGGTCGGCACCGCGCAGACCGAAGACGAATTGGGCCGCGTCCTGCGCCGTCAGCGCACCCGGCATCAGGTGCGGATCATCTGGCGCGACCTCAACCGCCAGGCCGATCTGGTGCAGACCTGCCGCGATCTCTCGGACATGGCCGACGCCAGCATCGATCAGGCCTATCAATGGTTGTACCGCCGCCATTGCGACCAGTTCGGCACGCCGACCGGCCGACGCAGCGGCGAACCACAGCAAATGGTCATCCTCGGCATGGGCAAGCTCGGCGCGGTCGAGCTGAACCTGTCTTCGGACATCGACCTGATTTTCGCCTACCCCGAGGGCGGCGAAACCGTCGGCGTGAAACGCCCGCTGGACAACCAGGAATTTTTCATCCGCCTCGGCCAGCGCCTGATCAAGGCCCTCGACCCGATCACCGTCGACGGTTTCGTGTTTCGCGTCGACATGCGCCTGCGCCCGTACGGCTCGTCCGGCGCGCTGGTGCTGAGCTTCAATGCGCTGGAGCAGTATTACCAGGATCAGGGCCGCGACTGGGAACGCTACGCGATGATCAAGTCGCGGGTGGTGGCCGGCGATCAGGTGGCGGGCGAGCAGTTGCAGGAAATGCTGCGGCCGTTCGTTTACCGGCGCTATCTGGACTTCTCGGCGATCGAAGCGCTGCGCACCATGAAGCAGCTGATTCAGCAGGAAGTGCGGCGCAAGGGCATGGCCGACAACATCAAGCTGGGCTCCGGTGGTATCCGTGAAGTCGAGTTCATCGCCCAGGCTTTTCAATTGATTCACGGTGGTCGCGACCTGAGTCTGCAACAGCGCCCTCTATTAAAGGTGTTGAGCACGCTCGAAGGGCAGGGCTATCTGCCGCCGGCGGTCATCAGCGAGCTGCGCGAAGGTTACGAATTCCTGCGTTACACCGAACACGCGATCCAGGCGATTGCCGATCGTCAGACCCAGATGCTCCCGGACAGCGCTCAGGATCAGGCGCGCATTGCGTTCATGCTCGGTTTCGCCGACTGGGAAGCGTTCCACGAGAAGCTGATGTTCTGGCGCGGCCGGGTCGCCTGGCACTTCGCGCAAGTGATCGCCGATCCGGATGAGGACGAAGGCGTCGAGAGTGAAGTGGTGGTCGGCGGTGAATGGCTGCCGCTGTGGGAAGAGGCTCAGGACGAAGAGGCCGCCTGTCGTCAGCTGGAAGAGGGCGGTTTCGCTGACGCGACCAAGGCCTTGAAGGCATTGGCGAGCCTGCGCGCCAGCCCGCAGTTGCGAGCGATGCAGCGTCTGGGGCGCGAACGTCTCGATGCCTTTATTCCGCGCCTGCTCGCCCAGGCGGTGGAGCATGAAAATCCCGATCTGGTGCTTGAGCGGGTGCTGCCGTTGGTCGAAGCGGTGGCCCGGCGTTCGGCTTATCTGGTGCTGCTGACCGAAAACCCCGGCGCGCTGCGGCGTTTGCTGACGCTATGCGCCGCCAGCCCGTGGATCGCCGAGCAGATCACCCGTTTCCCGCTGCTGCTCGATGAACTGCTTAACGAAGGCCGGCTGTTCAAGCCGCCGCTGGCGCCGGAGCTGGCCGCCGAGTTGCGCGAGCGCCTGACCCGGATCCCGGAAGACGACCTCGAACAACAGATGGAAGCGCTGCGTCATTTCAAACTGGCGCACCGCTTGCGCGTCGCCGCCTCGGAAATCGCCGGCAGCCTGCCGTTGATGAAAGTCAGCGATTACCTGACCTGGCTGGCCGAGGCAATTCTGGAGCAAGTGCTGGCCCTGGCCTGGCGTCAGACCGTGGCCAAATACGGCACGCCGCTGCGCACTGACGGCACGCTGTGCGATCCCGGCTTCATCATTGTCGGTTACGGGAAAGTCGGCGGGATCGAGTTGGGGCATGGTTCGGATCTGGATCTGGTGTTCATCCACGATGGCGATCAGCAGGCCGAAACCGATGGCCCGAAACCGATCGATGGCACGCAGTTTTTCACCCGGCTTGGCCAGCGGATCATTCACTTGCTGACGGCGCAGACCAACTCCGGTCAGCTGTACGAAGTGGACATCCGCTTGCGGCCGTCCGGGGCGTCCGGGTTGCTGGTCAGTTCGCTCGGCGCGTTTGCGCGCTATCAGGAAAATGAAGCCTGGACCTGGGAACATCAGGCCCTGGTGCGGGCGCGGGTGCTGGTGGGCAGCCAGGATGTCGGCCAGGCCTTCGAGAGCGTGCGGGCCCAGGTGCTGGGCAAGGCTCGGGATCTGGCGAAACTGCAACAGGAAGTGAGCGAGATGCGCGCCAAGATGCGCGACAACCTCGGCAGCAAGAGCACCGCCGCCGGCACCGGGGCGAATGCCTTCGAGGCCACGGCGCCGTTCGACCTCAAGCAGGACGCCGGAGGTATCGTCGATATTGAATTTATGGTGCAATACGCGGCCCTGGCGTGGTCGCAGACCCACCCGCCGTTGCTGCGCTGGACGGACAATATCCGCATTCTGGAAGAGCTGGAGCACGAAGGGCTGATGCCGGCCGAAGACGCCAGCCTGTTGCGCGAGGCCTACAAGGCCTATCGTTCCGCCGCCCACCGGCAGGCCTTGCAGAAGGACGCCGGGGTGATACCGGGCGATCAGTTCGCGGACGAACGGCGGCAGGTGATGCGGATCTGGCGTGAGCTGGGGCTAAGCTGATTCTCGAGACGGGGAGGCGTGAAGCCTCCCCGGTTCGTTTATGGAAACCACATGAATATTCTGATCGTTGGGCCCAGTTGGGTCGGTGACATGGTGATGGCGCAGACACTGTTTCAGTGTCTCAAGCAGCGCCACCCGCAGTGCGAAATCGACGTGCTGGCCCCGGAGTGGAGCCGGCCGATCCTCGAACGCATGCCCGAAGTGCGCAAGGCCTTGAGCTTCCCGCTCGGCCACGGCGCGCTGGAGCTGGCGACCCGTCGGCGGATCGGCAAATCCCTGGCCGGCCAGTACGACCAGGCGATCCTTCTGCCGAACTCGTTGAAGTCGGCGCTGGTGCCGTTCTTCGCCGGCATCCCGAAACGCACCGGCTGGCGCGGCGAATTCCGCTACGGCCTGCTCAATGACGTGCGCACGCTGGATAAAGAGCGTTATCCGCTGATGATCGAGCGTTTCATGGCGCTGGCTTACGAGCCGAACGCCGAACTGCCGAAACCTTATCCGCGCCCGAGCCTGCAGATCGACCCGGTCACCCGCGAGGCTGCATTGGCGAAGTTCGGCCTGACCCTCGATCGCCCGGTGCTGGTGTTGTGCCCCGGCGCCGAATTCGGTGAAGCCAAGCGCTGGCCGTCCGAGCATTACGCCAAGGTCGCCGAGGCGCGCATCCGTGAAGGCTGGCAGGTCTGGCTGTTCGGTTCGAAGAACGATCACGCGGTGGGCGAAGACATTCGCGCGCGGCTGATTCCGGGCCTGCGCGAAGAGTCGGTAAACCTCAGCGGCGGCACTTCGCTGGCCGAGGTCATCGACCTGATGTCCTGCGCCGACTCGGTGGTCTCCAACGATTCCGGTCTGATGCACGTGGCTGCCGCGTTGAATCGCCCGTTGGTGGCGGTCTACGGTTCGACCTCGCCGGGTTTCACCCCGCCGCTGGCCGAGCATGTGGAAATCGTCCGCCTGGGTCTCGATTGCAGCCCTTGCTTCGATCGCACCTGCCGTTTCGGCCATTACAACTGCCTGCGCCAGCTGATGCCGGACGCGGTCAACGATGCCTTGCAGCGTTTGCAGGGCTCTGTGGTCGAGGTTCATTAACTTGCGGGTATTGCTGATCAAGACTTCATCGCTGGGCGACGTGATTCACGCGTTGCCGGCGCTGACCGACGCCGCCCGGGCGATTCCCGGGATCAAGTTCGACTGGGTGGTGGAAGAAGGCTTCGCCGAGATTCCGACCTGGCATCCGGCCGTAGGCAAAGTGATTCCGGTGGCGATCCGCCGCTGGCGCAAAAACATCTGGAAAACCATCACCAGCGGCGAATGGAAGCGCTTCAAGCAATCCGTTCGGGCGAAAAAATATGACCTGGTGATCGACGCTCAGGGCCTGCTGAAAAGCGCCTGGCTGACCCGCTATGTCAAAGCCCCGGTGGCCGGTCTCGACAAGGGCTCGGCCCGCGAACCGATCGCCGCGCGTTTTTATGACCGCAAACTGGCGGTGGCCCGTGGGCAGCACGCCGTCGAACGTGTGCGCCAGTTGTTCGCCATTGCTTTGGGTTACGACTTGCCCAAAGGCCTGGGCGATTACGGCCTCAACGTCGAGCGTCTGGTCGAACTGCCGCGCAAGAATGCCTACGTGGTGTTCCTGCATGGCACCACCTGGGACACCAAGCACTGGCCGGAAGCCTATTGGCGCGAGCTGACCGAACGGGTCGGCTACCTCGGCGTCGGGATCAAGCTGCCGTGGGGCAACCCGCTGGAGAAGGCCCGGGCCGAGCGCATCGCCGCCGGTTTCAAACACGCCGAAGTGTTGCCGAAGCTGAACCTGGCCGGGGTCGGCAAGGTATTGGCCGGCGCCCAGGCCTGCGTCGCGGTGGACACCGGTCTCGGTCACCTTGCCGCCGCTTTGGATGTGCCGACGATTTCCCTGTTCGGTCCGACCAATCCGGGCCTGACCGGCGCCTACGGCAAGCTGCAGATTCACCTCGGCAGCGATTTCCCGTGCGCGCCGTGCCTGCAAAAGAAATGTACGTATCAACCGACCGCGCAGGATGCCCGTCAGTTTGACCTGAAACGCGAGTGGCCCCTGTGCTTCACGCGTCTGAATCCCGAGCGTGTTGCCAGCCGACTGAGCACGTTGTTGATGGCTGAGGAGCTGCGCTGATGCAATTGGCTTTTGTCCTGTACAAATATTTCCCGTTCGGCGGTTTGCAGCGCGATTTCATGCGCATCGCCCTCGAATGCCAGAAGCGCGGGCACCAGATCCGCGTCTACACCCTGATCTGGGAAGGCGACGTGCCGCCCGGTTTCGAAGTGCTGGTGGCGCCGGTCAAGGCGTTCTTCAATCATCGGCGCAACGAAAAGCTCAGCGCGTGGATGGAGGCGGACCTGGCCAAGCGTCCGGTGGATCGCCTGATCGGCTTCAACAAGATGCCGGGGCTGGACGTCTATTACGCCGCCGACGGCTGCTTCGAAGACAAGGCGCAGAACCTGCGCCATTCGCTGTATCGCCGCTGGGGCCGCTACCGCCACTTCGCCGAATACGAGCGCGCGGTGTTCGCCAAGGATGCGAAGACCGAAGTGCTGATGATTTCCGAAGTGCAGCAGCCGCTGTTCATCAAGTATTACGACACACCGCTGGAGCGCTTCCACCTGCTGCCGCCGGGCATCGCCCAGGATCGTCGCCGTCCGGCGGATGCCGACCGGATTCGCGCCGGGTTCCGCGCCGAATTCAATCTGAAGGACGACGAACTGCTGCTGGTGCAGATCGGCTCCGGGTTCAAGACCAAGGGTGTCGATCGCAGCCTCAAAGCACTGGCCGCATTGCCCGCCGAGCTGAAGAAACGCACCCGGCTGTTTGTAATCGGCCAGGATGACCCCAAATTGTTCCAGATGCAGAGTGCGACGCTGGGCCTGGGCGACAACGTGACGTTCCTCAAGGGGCGCAGCGATATCCCGCGTTTCCTGCTCGGCGCCGACCTGTTGATCCACCCGGCGTACAACGAAAACACCGGTACGGTGCTGCTTGAAGCGCTGGTCGCCGGGTTGCCGGTACTGGTCAGCGCGGTCTGCGGTTATGCCCATTACATCGCCGAGGCCGACGCCGGGCGAGTGCTGGACGAACCGTTCGATCAGGCGCAACTGACGCAATACCTGACCGACATGTTGAACGACGACGCTGCGCGGGCGGCCTGGAGCCGCAACGGTCTGGCCTTCGCCGAGACGGCCGACCTCTACAGCATGCCGCAGCACGCGGCCGATGTGATTCTGGCGGAGCACGCTTAAATGAAGTTGATGCTGGCTGAACCGTTCAAGAGCCTGTGGGCCGGACGTGACCCGTTCGCCGAGGTCGAGGGCTTGCAGGGCGAGGTGTACCGCGAGCTGGAAGCCCGCCGGACGTTGCGCACGGAAGTCGACGGCAATGGCTTTTTCGTCAAGATTCACCGCGGTATCGGTTGGGGCGAGATCTTCAAGAACCTGCTGACTGCCAAGCTGCCGGTGCTCGGCGCGGGCCAGGAATGGAAAGCCATCCAGCGCTTGCAGGAAGTCGGCGTGCCGACCATGACCGCCGTCGCGTACGGCGAGAAGGGCAGCAACCCGGCGGATCAGCATTCGTTCATCGTCACCGAAGAGCTGGCGCCGACCATCAGCCTCGAAGACTTCAGCATCGACTGGGTCAAGCAACCGCCGCAGCCAAGACTCAAGCGAGCGCTGATCGCCGAGGTCGCGCGCATGACCGGCATGATGCACCGCGCCGGGGTCAACCACCGCGACTGCTACATCTGCCACTTTCTGCTGCACACCGACAAACCGGTCACCCCGGAAGATTTCAAACTCTCGGTGATCGACCTGCACCGTGCCCAGACCCGTGCGGCGATCACCCAGCGCTGGCGTAACAAGGATCTGGCGGCGCTGTACTTCTCTGCGCTGGACATCGGCCTGACCCGCCGCGACAAATTGCGCTTCCTCAAAGGCTACTTCCAGCAACCGCTGCGCCAGATCCTGGCTGAAGAAGCGCCGTTGCTGAGCTGGCTCGAAGGCAAGGCCAACAAGCTCTACGCGCGCAAGCAACGTTACGGGGATGCGCTCTGATGGCGGGTTGGAATCTGGAGCCTGAGTACAGTGAACTTGCGCAGTATTTCGGTAGCCTCGAAGCGGTATTCGCCCTTCAGGGCGAGCGCCTGACCCGCGATCCCTTGTCCGAAGTCATTCGCGTGCAGCTCAGCGGCGTCAACTATTACGTCAAGCGCTACAGCGGTGCCGGCAAGGGCCTGCGGCGTTATCTGGGCAAGCCCCGGGTGAAGATGGAATGGCAGAACCTCAAGCGCTTCGCCAAGTGGGGCATTCCCACCGCCGAAGTGGTGGCGTGGGGTCTGGAGCGCAACGGCATGGCCTACGATCGTGGGGCGATGATCACTCGTGAACTGCCGCGCACCGAAGACCTGTCGGCACTGGCCGAACGCAACGATCCCAAGCTCAGGGATCGCGCCTGGGTCGACGGCGTCAGCCGGCAACTGGCCGGTTATACGCGTGTGATGCACGACCACCGCTTTACCCATAACGATCTGAAGTGGCGCAACCTGCTGATCGACGATCAGGCGCAGTTGTATCTGATCGACTGCCCGAACGGCGATTTCTGGCGCGGTTTCTGGCTCAAGTACCGGATCACCAAGGATCTGGCCTGCCTCGACAAGGTGGCCAAGTATCACCTGTCGAACACCCAGCGCCTGCGCTTCTACCTGCAATACCGCCAGCGTGACCGGCTGAATGCCGCCGACAAGCAACGGATTCGCCACGTGGTGAGATTTTTCGAGGGACGTGAATGACTGATTTTCTCGCCGAAGAAGACCGTGCACTGCTTGAGCGCCACGGTCTAGGTACTTTTGACGCCCTGTGGGCCAAGCAGCTTGAGGCTGTAGATGAACCCAACACCGCCCGTGGCGGCTGGAGCAGCGTGTTTCGTCTGGAGCTGGAAGGCCAGGGTTACTACCTCAAGCGCCAGAGCAATTACCTGACCCGCACCTTGCATGCGCCGTTCGGCGAACCCAGTTTCGCCCGCGAATTTCGCAATATCAGCCGATATCGCAAACTCGGCATTCCTGCGCTGCAAGCGGCTTTTTTCGGTGAGCGCAAAGTCGACGGCGAAATCCGCGCGATCCTGCTGACGCGCGCGCTGGATGGCTGGAGCGACCTTGAGTCGCTGCTGGCGCGCTGGTCGCAACTCGGTGCAACGCAACAAACGGCGATCCTCAAGGCCTGCGGGCTGCTGGCTCGGCATCTGCACGGCGTACGCCAGGTGCACGGCTGTTTCTATCCCAAGCACATTTTTCTGCGGGCCAACGGTGACGAGTACCAGGCGCAACTGATCGACCTGGAAAAAACCCGACCGTTATTGTTCGGCATGCGTGACCGGATCAAGGACCTGGAGCCGCTGCAACGCCGCGCACCGGAGTGGAGCGACGCGCAATTGCGTGAGTTGCTGGCGGCTTATCTCGATCAGCCCGCCGACAGCTCGCTGCTCGACAGCTGGCTCGCCCGGCTGACCGCACGACGTAGTCACAAGGAGACCCGCTGATGCAGCTGTCCGAGCTGACCGGTGTCGGGCGAACCCCGCCACTGCCACTGTCGGTAGCCCTCGCCGATGCGGCCGGTCCTGCGGACTTGCAATTGTTGAGTCTGTTGCGCGTGTTGCCGGGGCAGCGTTATGTCGGTGCCGGTGTGTGGCGCGGGCGTCCGGTGCTGGCCAAGTTACTGGTCGGCAACAAGGCAGCGCGACATTTTCAGCGTGAACTGGAGGGCGTGAAACTGCTCGCCGCCCAGGGCATGACCACGCCGTTGCTGCTGGCTGATGGTCTGAAGGATGGCGAAGGCGGCTGGTTGCTGTTCGAGTTCCTTGAAGGCGCCGAGAGTCTGGGCGATGCCTGGAGCAAGGTCGAATCCCTGCCGGTGCTGGCCGACGAACAATCGGCGGTGCTGGCCGAAGCGCTCGGCGCCATCGGTCAATTGCACGGCAAAGGCCTGTGGCAGGAAGACCTGCACCTGGACAACCTGCTGCGCCACGGCGGCCAACTTTATCTGATCGACGGCGCCGGTATCCGTGTGGAAACTGCCGGCCAGCCATTGTCCCGGCAAAAAGTGCTGGAAAACCTCGGGGTGTTTTTCGCCCAGTTGCCCAAATCGCTCGAGCCGTTCACCGAAGAATTGCTGGTGTATTACCTGCTGAGCAACAGCGAGCACGCATTGCCGCTGGAAGCCCTGCAAAAACAGATCGACAAGGTGCGCGCCTGGCGCTTGAAGGATTACCTGATCAAGGTCGGTCGTGAATGCACGCTGTTCAGCGTCAAGCGTGGTGCATTTGCTCTGCGGTCGATTCGCCGCGAGGAAGAGTCCGCGATGCTGCCGGTGCTGGAGCAGGCGGATGCCCTGCTCGATCAAGGACATCTGTACAAGACCGGCGGCGCGGCCAGTGTCGGCAAGGTCGAGGTCGCGGGGCGTGCGCTGGTGATCAAACGCTACAACATCAAGAATTTTGCCCATTGGCTCAAGCGCTTCTGGCGTCCGAGCCGTGCCTGGCACTCCTGGCGCGAAGGCAATCGTCTGGCGTTCCTCGGCATCGCCACGCCAAAACCGCTGGCGGTGCTGGAAACCCGGTTTTTCTGGTTGCGCAGCAAGGCTTATCTGGTCACCGAGTACCTGGCCGGGCCGGACATCATCGAGCGCTTTGCGCCTTATGTCGAAAGCGGCGCGGCGCCGGAAAACGAGTTGCAGGCACTGGACCGGCTGTTTGCACGGCTGATCGCCGAACGCATCAGCCATGGCGATTTCAAGGGGCATAACCTGTTCTGGCAGGAAGACCGCTGGGCGTTGATCGATCTGGATTCGATGTGCCAGCACGGCTCGCTGGGCAGCTTCGCCCCGGCTTATGCCCGGGACCGTGCGCGGTTCATGCGCAACTGGCCTGAAAGCAGTGCGCTGTATCAGGTGATTGATCAGCGCTTGCCCAGGGATGTAGCGGGCACTGCGTGATTATTTTCGCCAGCGCGTAAGACGTTTCTGCAGTTGGATCCGGGTGAGGCATGTGGCGACAAATCCTTGTGACTTGTCCTACGGCCTTCCCGGAACCCATGAACTGCCCCTCGCAAAACCCCGATGTTAGTTTGCCCCGACGTTCCCGGAGGGCAAATCTTGACCATCAAAAACGCTATCACGATCGGCGCATTTTCCCTGGCACTGTCCGGCTGCGGCACCGCCGTCACGGTGTTGCAGGACGATGAAGATGCCACGCGCGGCCTGCGCAAACAGAAGACCTACTGTCAGTCGATTCCGCGCATCTACAGCGGACTCGCCCATGATTTCTGCCTGCTGCACGCGCCGCCCGACCCTACTGGCATTCTGGTGCCGGTCGTCCTGCTCGACCTGACCCTGTCCGGTGTGTTCGACACGGCTTTTCTGCCGTATACGATCTATCGCCAGGCGGTGGACGGGAATATCAGTGTTTATTGGCGATCAAGCCGGGGGTAATTACCTTGCCCCCAACCAGTGAATACAGCGATGTCATCGTTTATGTCGATGAGAGCGGTGATCATGGGATGCAGACACTGGATCCCAACTATCCAGTCTTCGTGCTCGCGTTTTGTGTCTTTCATAAGAGGCATTACTGCGAGAAAGTCATTCCTGCTCTACAGAAATTCAAGTTTGCCCATATGGGACACGATCTGATCGGTCTGCATGAGCTCGAAATTCGTAAAGAAAAAGGAGCGTTTTCTGGCCTCTTCATGTCCAGAAAGCACAAGAATGCTTTTCTTGAGGAGCTGACTTGCATCATTGAAGCCAGCAACTTCGTTCTGATCAGTTGCGTCGTAGACAAGGCTTCCCTTCGTGAAAAACAAGGCACGGGACACAATCCATATCACATCGCTCTCGGCTTTTGTCTGGAAACGCTCTATGAGTTTTTGCAGGAGAAGAATCAACAAGGGGCACAGACGCATGTGATTTTCGAGCGCCGAGGAAAGCGAGAGGATAACGAGCTTGAGTTGGAATTTCGCAGGATGTGTGGTGGGGCGAATCGATGGGGTATTCAACTGCCGTTTGACATCGTTTTTGCAACCAAACAGGTGAATTCCACCGGCCTGCAGCTAGCCGATCTTGTTGCGAGGCCCATTGGCATGAGCGTGTTGAGGGCGGGTCAGGGCAGCCGTGCTTTTGACGTGCTCAAGCGCAAGTTCTATTGCAGCGGGGGGCGGAGCAAAGTTGGAGAGGGTTTCGAGAATTGGGGTTTGAAGATTTTCCCATCCCCAGAAAGCGAAAAGCCCCGATGATCTCACCGAGGCATTAGCGCCGACCGGGATCTCCCAGTCCATTTGTGCTGGAGTCTATGTCGATGCCACTCGAGTGTCAACGCACCGGCCGGCCAGTTCCGCTAGAGGTTTGTCGGCGCTTTTAAGCTATAATCCCGCCCTTTAGCTGTCTCTCGCCCGGTGCGAGGGCACATCATTTTTCAAGGCGCATCGCGCCTGAATGCAGACTAAAGAGGCTAGACCCCTGTGGCATTGACGATTCTTGGCCTGTCCGGCGCCCTTAGCCATGATCCTTCAGCAGCCTTGTACATCGACGGCAAGCTGGTCGCGGCGGCCGAGGAAGAGCGCTTCGTGCGCGATAAACATGCAAAGAACCGCATGCCCTACGAATCGGCGAAGTTCTGCCTGGAGCAGGCAGGCATCAAGCCGTCCGACGTTGACGTGGTCGCGATTCCGTTCGCTCCGATCAGCATTTTCGGCAAGGCCCGCTGGCAGTACGCCAAGCGTTACTGGTACGCCCCGGACCGTGCACTCGACGCGATCCTGATGGGCAACCGTCGCTACAAGCGCTATCGCAACAAGATCGTCTGGTGCCTGGAGCAACTGGGCTTCGATCCGAAGAAAATCAAGATCGAGCCGGTTGAACACCACCTGGCCCACGCTTCCAGCGCCTATCACTGCTCGGGTTTCAAAGAGAAAACCGCGATCCTCGGCATCGACGGCAAGGGCGAGTACGCCACGACCTTCTTCGGTTATGGCGAGAACGGCAAGATCCACAAGATCAAGGAATTCTTCGATCCGGACTCCCTCGGCGGCCTGTACGGCGCGATCACCGAGTTCCTCGGTTTCGACATGCTCGACGGCGAGTTCAAGGTCATGGGCATGGCGCCGTACGGCGACGCCAGCAAATACGATTTCTCGCGCCTGGCTTCATTCGAAAACGGCGAGCTGGTGATCAACACCGACTACGCCAACGTGATCGGCCTGCGTCGCTATAAAGAGAAGGGCAAGGGTTACTACTTCTCGCCGAAGCTGATCGAGTGGCTGGGTCCGAAGCGCGAAGGCGACATCGCCGATGAGCCGTACATCCACTACGCCGCCAGCATTCAGGCGCTGTTCGAAAAAATCGCGCTGCAGATGATCGACTACTATCTGGGCGACGTGCTTAAGGAAACCGGCAAGCTGGCCTATGCCGGTGGCTGTGCGTTGAACGTCAAGCTCAACCAGAAAATCATCGCCCGCGACGACGTCAAGGAACTGTTCGTGCAGCCTGCCTCCGGCGATGCCGGCACCGCAGTCGGCGCCGCGGCCTATGTGTCCAACGCCCGTGGCGTGCCGGTCGAGAAGATGGAACACGTCTACCTCGGCCCGTCGTACAGCAACGAAGACGTGATCGCCGCATGTGCCCGTCACGAGAACAAGCCGACCTGGCGCAAGCTCGACAACATGCCGGAGCAGATCGCCAAAATCATGGTCGATGGCAACCCGGTGGCCTGGTTCCAGGGCCGCATGGAGTTCGGTCCGCGCGCGCTGGGCGGTCGTTCGATCATCGGTTGCCCGAGCGTGGCTGGCGTGGCTGACCGCATCAACCACCAGATCAAGTTCCGCGAGCGCTGGAGGCCTTTCTGCCCGTCGATGCTCGACACCGTTGCGCCACAGATGATCAAGATCGACCACCCGGCGCCGTTCATGACCTTCACCTTCGAAGTGGCGGAAGAGTGGAAGACCCGCGTGCCGGAAGTCGTCCACGAAGACGGCACGTCCCGGGCCCAGGTGCTCAAGCGCGAATACAACCCGCGCTACTATGACATGATGAAGGCGCTGGAAGTGCTGACCGGCAACGGCGTGTCCCTGAACACCTCGCTCAACCGCCGTGGCGAACCGATGATCTGCTCGCCGACCGACGCACTGAACATGTTTTTCGGCTCGGATCTGCAGTACCTGATCATGGAAGACATCCTGGTGGTCAAAGAAGGCGCAAACGCTTATGACACGCTCGGCTGAACGCCATGTGCTGCAGTTCTCCCACGGCTATGATGGCCCGTTTCTGGACTGCGCGCGGCAGTACGCCAGCCTGTTCGCAGGCACCGGTTATCGGGTCACCACGGTCTTTCTGACCGGGGCGGCCGATAGCGAGGTGGCCGCAGCCTGCGCCTCTGATGAAGTGTTGTTCATGGAATACAGCTCCAAGGCCATTCGTGGCCTGAAGCTGGGCGCCATCGGCGATCTGCGCAAGATCGCCGCTTCCCGCAATTTCAGTTTCTGCATCGCCCATCGCTTCAAGCCGATCTACATCGCCTTGCTTGGTACTTCCCTGCCGGTGATTGGCGTGCATCACGCGTTTGGCGATTACCAACGCGGCACGCGCAAGCTCTTTGCGCACATTTTCCGCAAGCGTCTGAGCCTGCTCGGCGTGTCCGATGCGGTGCGCGACGACATGCGCCGTTGCCTGCCGAAATGGCCGGCAGCGCGCATCCAGACCCTCTACAACCGCATCGATATCTCCGCGTTGCAGATGAGTCAGGTGTCCGCCCGTGAAGCCCGCGAAACCCTTGGTCTGTCGGCGGATGCCTTCATTGTTGGCAATGTCGGTCGTCTGCACCCGGACAAGGATCAGGCCACGCTGCTGCACGGTTTTGCCGCGGCGCTGCCCGGTCTGCCGGCCAACAGCCAACTGGTGATTCTCGGCGAGGGGCGGCTTGAGGATGAACTCAAGACACTTGCCCGTGAGCTGGGCGTCGGGGATCGGGTGCTGTTTCTGGGCCAGGTGCCGGACGCGCGCAATTACTTCAGGGCGTTCGATGTGTTTGCCCTGAGTTCCGACAATGAGCCGTTTGGCATGGTGCTGCTGGAGGCCATGGCCGCCGGCGTGCCGTTGCTGGCCACGGCGTGCGGCGGGGCGAAGGAAGTGGTCGAAGGCGTCGGGATCCTGTTTCCGCTGGGCGACGCCGAGCATCTGGCCCAAGGCCTGAAACATCTGGCCGGCATGGACGAGCAGCAGCGTCGTCAGTGCGCCGAGATGATGTTCGACCGCCTGCGCGAGCGCTTCTCCGACCGCGCCGTACGCGACACCTTCTGGCATTTGCCGCAAGTTATCGATCTGGCACCGAGGGGCTGATGCTCAACCGATTTCAAGGCTGGCGCGAACGTGGCTGGTCGCCCGTTGACGCCTCAACTTATGCACAGGCCTGGCAACGTTTCGGCGGCAGCGTCGCGACTCATCCCATGGTGGTCGAGCGTCTGGCGAATCTGGCGGGCATCCCCGTGCGTTATCTGGCCTGGGAGCAACAGGGCGAAGTCAAAGCCGCGATTCCGACCTGGGGCCGCGACCTGGCCTTGTCCAAGGACGTGCTCAAGCGCAACGGCAAGAAAGGCCTGTTCGACCTGGGCAACGCCGAGCTGATCCTGCCGGCCGCCGCCGATGCCCAGGCCCCGCTGCGCCATCGTGGGCGCTACCTGTCGGCGCTCAACGAAAACCGCTTCAGCGGCCTCAAGTTGCAGACCGAGCAACTGGCCATGGCCCGTACGCCCGAAGAACTGTCGAAGAAGTTTCGCTACAACCAGCGCCGTGAACTGCGCCTGCTGGAAGAGGCGGGCGGCGTGGTGCGGCCGGTCAGCGACTTCTCCAGTGCCGAACTGGCGGCGATCTACTGCGACCTGTTCCAGCGCCGCTGGGGTTTCCCGGCCACAGGTGCGGCGTGCATGGCCGAAGTCATCGAACTGCTGCGCGAGTTGTTGATCGGCTCGGTGATCTTCCTCAACGACGCGCCGATCGCCATCCAACTGGTGTACCGCGTCGAAGCCCCGGAGTGGATCAGCGTCGAGTACATCAACGGCGGCGTCGACCCTGAAACCCGCGAGTTCAGCCCTGGCAGCGTTCTGAGTTTCCTCAATACGCAATCTGCCTGGGAACATGCCCGGGCCCTGAACAAGCCGCTGCGCTTTTCCTTCGGTCGCGCCGACCGTGAATACAAGGATCGCTGGTGCAATCCTGTGCCGGTCTTCACTGTATGAGTCAACCCATGAGCCGCAAACAGCAACTGCTCAAGCGTCACCGGCGCAATAAACGAATCGGCCTGCTGATCGCACTGGTCGTGTTGATCGCCCTTGGCTTGCTGGTGGCCTGGTGGCTGCCGCTGGTGCTGGCGGTCATTGGCTGGATTGCCCATGAGGCGTGGTTCGCCGATCACCTGTTCTATTCGCCGAAAGACGATTACCAATACAGTTTTCCGCCGTTCACCCCGCAGCCAAAAGTGCATTTGAGCGGTGAGCAATTGCGCCTTGACGAGGGCGTGATGCTGGTGGACGACGCCACGCTGATCCTCGCCGTGAAGGTTAAAAGCAGCTTCCTGGGACGCTTCTTTGATCCTCGGGTCGAGTTGGTCGGTGGCCCCCATCCCGACGTGCAGACGTTCGAGCGCGGCGTCAACGGTCTGCGTTATCTGAACCTCAGTGGACAGGCGCAGGCGCTGTCGCAAGGCCACTTGCGTCTGCGCGGGCGCTTTTGCCGGGTGTCCGGCGAGCCGCTGCTGTGGGCGCTGGAGCAACCGGACTACCGCCAGCAGCGGGTGATGGTGATCGCCCCGCACGCCGACGATGCCGAGCTGGCCGCCTACGGTCTCTACAGCCAGGCCAAAGAAGCCTGGATCGTGACCCTGACCGCTGGCGAGATCGAAGCCGAACACTATCAACAGATGGGCCTGAACAAGGTCGAGGCGGCGCGGCTCAAGGGCCGCTTGCGTGCCTGGGACAGCCTGGCCGTACCGCGCTGGGCCGGTGTGCCGCAGGAACATTGCGTGCAGCTCGGGTATTTCTGCCTGCAACTGGCGGCGATGCAGGCTGCGCCGAATCAGCCCATTGGTTCGCGGGAAGCGGATCTGAGCGACACGCGAATGTTCCGTCAGTTGAATCCGTTTGCCTTGCCCGGCGATGCCGACGGCGCACCGACCTGGAACAATCTGCTGGCCGACCTGCGTGACGTGCTGTCGCGCGCGCGCCCGGATGTGATTGTACTGCCGCACCCGACACTGGATCCGCATCCCGATCACATCTGCGCCCAAGAGGCAGTGCTGGAAGCCTTGCGCGGTCTCGATTACCAACCGACGCTGCTCGGTTACGCCAACCACTTGCACGACAACGACCGATGGCCGATGGGCGACAGCGGGCAGGGCATTGCCCTGCCGCCGACGTTCGATGCGACCCTCGCGATGCAGCCGCTGTGCCTGCCGCTGTCGCTCGAACTGCAGCGGGACAAGGCCATGGCGCTGGGCATGATGCATGACCTGCAGCCACCGGCCCCGTTCAAGCGTCGCCTGCGCCGGTTGTTTCAGCGACTGCTGGCCGGTCGGCGTCCGTCGGTTTATGGCGAGAACGAATTTTTCCGCAAAGCAATCAGACGCCAGGAGTTGTTCTGGGTACTGAAGCAGAGCGAAACAGGGGCGACGGCATCGCACCGGGGAGAGGTATGAGTCAACGCGCAAAGGTGCTGCAGCTGCAGCCCGATTACAACGTCAAATCCCATGATTTCGCCGACCTCGCCGAACAGATCGTCAAGGCGCTGCCGACCGACCGTTACGAAGTGACCGCCGCCTTCCTGCGCGGCAAACCCGGACCGGGCGAGGCGGTCAGCCGTGCCGACCGTTCGGTGTATTTCGAGTTTTCCGACAAGTCCCTCAAGGGCATGCGCCTGCGGGCGATGTGGCAGCTGTACAAGTTCTGCCGCCGGGAAAAATTCGACGTGGTGATCTGCAACCGCTTCAAACCGGTGAACATGATGCTGACGCTCAACCGCTGGTTGAAGGTGCCGTTGTGCATCGGTATTTCCCACGGCTTCGGCGAGTACGACCGCTTCTACCGTCGTCGCCAGACTCAGCGCCTGATTGATCGGCACTGGCGTTTCGTCGGCGTGTCGCCGGCGGTCAAACAGTACCTGCTGGACTGCGATTGCGGTTTCACTGACCAGAACACGTACGCGATCACCAACGCCATCGACATCGAGCAGGCCGAGGGTTTGCAGCACAGCCGCGAACGCGCGCGCGAAATGCTGGGGATCGACCCGGCGGTGCGCCTGATCGGGGCACTGGGGCGGCTGGTGTCGGTCAAGGGCCACACTTACCTGTTGCAGGCTTTCGCCCAACTCAAAGACAAATACCCGAATACCCAACTGGCAATCATCGGTGCCGGACGCCTGCAGGCGCCGCTGGCGGCCGAGATCGAACAGTTGGGCCTGACTGGCCGGGCGCATCTGCTGGGCTTCAAGGAAAACGCACTGCAATACGTGCGCGCGTTCGATATCTGGACCATGCCGTCGCTGGCCGAAGGCCTCGGGCTCGCCTTGCTGGAAGGCATGAGCGGGCACCTGCCGGTGATCGCCTCGAACGTGCCGGCCATGCTGCCGCTGATCGAAGGTGCCGGTGGCCTGTCGATCACGCCCAAGGACGTGCCGAGCCTGGTGGCGGCACTGGACACCTACCTCGCGCTGTCGGATGTCGAGCTCAAGGCCAAGGGCGAGCAGGCTTACCGCTACTTGCAGGAACAGCACGACATCGAGGTCTTCCGCCAGGAATACCTGAACCTGATCGACTCCGGCCTGGAGCAGGCCCGCAAGGAACAGCCATGAGCGAAGAAAGAGCCATGAGCGAGTCAGCAGCGATGAGCGATGCGCAACCCCTCGTCACCGTTATCATCGCGTCCTATAACCATGGGCCGTACATCGAGGAAAGCATCCTCAGCGTCATCAACCAGAGCTACCGGAACATCGAGCTGCTGGTGATCGACGACGGTTCGAAGGACGACAGCGTCGAGCGCATCAAGGCCTTGCAGGAAAAGCACGGCTTCGATTTCCGGGTGCAGCAGAACCAGGGCCTGACCAATACGCTCAATGGCGCGATCGCGCGGGCCAAGGGCAGCCTGATCGTGCCGTTCGGTTCCGACGACATCATGTACCCGGACCGGATCGCGACACAGGTCGCCTACATGGACGGCAAGCCGGAAGTGGGCATCTGCGCCGGCAACATCGAGTTGATGGATGCCGACGGCAATCTCTATCCGGAGAAACGTCAGCGCCGGGACGTGCCGTTCCGGCGCCTGGATTTCGATGACATGTTTCTGGAGCGCAAGCCGTACCCGCCGGCGCCGACCCTGATGATCCGCCGCGAAGCACTGGACAAGGTGGGCGGGTTCGATCCGACGATTCGTCTGGAGGATCTGTACATCGAACTGAAAGTGACCCGCGCCGGGTACTTCATCGATGGGTTGAACGTGGTGATGGCGCGCTATCGCAAGCACGCCACCAACTCCTACAAGAACCACCGTTTCATGATCGAAAACATCCTGCGCACCTACGCGCGGTTCAGCGATCATCCGCTGTACGACGAAGTGCGCTACAAGTCGCTCAATTCGATGTTTCTGAAGACCGCCAACCGCGACCGCAAACTGGCGCGGGAGCTGCTGGCGCAGATTCCTTTCAAGGCCTGGAACAAGAAGACCTGGCGCGGGCTGGGCCGGTTACTGTTTTTGCCGCTGGAAAAAGACTGAGGTCGTTGTCGCTCGCACTCGGCGAGCGACTTTTTCCGCCAGTTGCTTGCACGAAGCCATGGAGCAGATAGGTGCTGTAGCTGATTTCCCTCAGCCAGCGGATGCTGCGTGGTTTCAAGGCACCGAACAAAGTGTTGTCAGAAGCCACGATCACGAAAAACAGCGACAGCAGAAACAGCGGCGGTGACGATGGCCGGCAGAGGCGGCCAGCGTAATGAACGGACTGGTCTGAATCATCAATGAACCCGAGCCGGCGCGTTGCCGGCCAGCACTTGCTTGTGCAGATTCTCTACGGCGGATTTCGACGCTGTTACGGCGTACCCCTGGAGCAGCGCCTCGAGGTGATCCTCGAACAGCCAGCGCTTGTCGACGGTGTAGCGTTGCATGTGGCGCAGATTACGCTGACGCAGTGACAGGCTGAGGGGCGAAGGGTAGATCCGCAGGTCGGCCAGATCGATCAGCCCGAACTCGCCATCCTCCAGCACCAGCACATTGCCCAGGTGCAGCGAGCGGAAATACACGCCTTGCTCATGCAGGCCGGCCATGAATTTGCCGAAACGTTCCACCAGCGCCTGTCGCACGGCTGGCGCGGTGATTCCCTGCAAGACCTGGCGCAGGGTGTGGCCCGGCAGCGGCGTGTAATGCACGGCGCTGCTGCCGTCGTCGAGGCGATACAGGTTCAGCACCTGGGGCGTGGGAATGCCCATTCGGCGCAATTGCTCGCTGTTGACGGCAAACCGCTCGGAATACGGATTGAAACTGCCCGAGGTGTACCAGCGGCGGCGGCGAAACAGCTTGAGAAAGCTGCCATCGGCCAGGCGCAGGACCTTCGGCCCGAGTCCGTCTTCCTCGATGACCTGGGCGCCGTGGCCGAGCTGTTGCAGAGCGGATGCCGAAAGCTTCTGTACCGGCATTGTCAAAAGACGTCGGGCCCGTTGATTGATGCTCAGGGCTGCAATCAGCGCCAAAGGAATCCACAGCAGGAACCAGTGCTCCTTGGGGCGCGAAATGATCCCGCCACCCTCGGTCAGCCCGGCACCGATGCCGAACACCAGCCAGGTCGAGGCGATGATCAGCAGCGGCTGCACGCGCTGGCGCCAACTGCTCAGCAAGCCCCAGGCCTGAAAAAACAGCCACGGCAGCATGCCGAGGATGCCGACGTAATAAAGCACGCCCAGCGCAAAGCTGTGGGGTTCCTGGAAGTTGTAACCGACACCCGGGTCAATCGCCAGTGTGGCGTTGTAGCCGTGGCCGATCCATGGGTGTTCGGCGATTTTTTCCAGGGCTTGCTGCCAGATTTCGAAACGGTAGGAGTCACCGCGTTCGATGATCATCTTCGAGAACAGCACCGACATGGTTGCGCCGCCGACCGCCAATGTCCCCAGCAGCACCAGCGAGCGACGGTTCCAGCAAATCAGGCTTAGCCACAATGCCGCCATGGTCAGCGCCACCAGTGGGGTGCGCGAGCCGGTTCCGATCACGGCCATGAACATGATCAGCATCGCGGGAATGCTGAGCCAGTACAGCCGGCGATTCTTGCAGGTCATGCTCAGACTGAGCCAATAGGCGCAGAAAAATCCGAACAGATGGGAGCTGAGCAAAGGGTTGTCGAACGCGCCACCACCGATCAGGCGCTCGCCGGGTTCAGAGTGGAGCACGAATGGAATCAGGAAACTGATCGTTGCGACCAGGGCCACCAGCGCGGCGCCGAACAGCAATGGCGAAAGAATGTCGCTGCGGTAACGAACCAGCAGGAAACACCCGGCGAACAGCATCAGGGTATGCAGCGGAGGTTTGAACATGCCGCCTATCGGCTCGCCCTGCGGCCCCCAGCAAAGGCTCAGCAGTGCCCAGGCGGCAAACAGCAGCAACGCAATGAACACCGGCTCACGCAGCATTTCCTTGAGTTCCCGCGGGCGCAGGCACAGTGCAATCAGCGTCGGAATGCTGAACAAGCCGTAAAACAGCTTGTGATGAACACTGCGACCCGGCAGGAAAAACAGCGCGCACAAGAGCAGGAAGTAGCCGACGGGAAGTATCCACAGGCTGATGAAGTCGAAAATTCGATTGGACGTACTGCTGAAGCCGCGAAGTTGCATGCTGAGAGATTCAATCCTGAAGTTGATCGGCCATTTCGATGATGGCTATTTGACGCAGAAAAAGACGCCTAACAATAACAGCCTTTGGCCGATTGCCAGAACCCTGAAGAAGCTGTGCTAAAGTCAGCGTCCTTTTTATCGACTTTCGCGTGATATGACCGACTCCAGTCCCGCCGCAAGCCCTTCGAGCTTGAAAATCTACTTCCGCCTGCTCGGCTACGTCCGGCCGTACATCAGTCTGTTCCTGATCAGCATCGTCGGTTTTCTGATTTTCGCCTCGACCCAGCCGATGCTCGGCTACATCCTCAAGTACTTTGTCGACGGTCTGTCCAATCCCGAGGCGGTGCTGTTTCCCACCGTGCCTTACCTGCGGGATCTGCAACTGTTGCAGGCCGTACCGCTGCTGATCATCCTGATCGCCGCGTGGCAGGGGCTGGGATCCTATCTGGGCAACTATTTCCTGGCCAAGGTTTCGCTGGGCCTGGTGCACGATCTGCGGGTGCAGTTGTTCAACAACTTGCTGGTGCTGCCGAACCGGTATTTCGACAAGCATAACTCCGGTCATCTGATTTCGCGTATCACCTTCAACGTGACGATGGTCACGGGGGCGGCAACAGATGCGATCAAGGTCGTAATCCGTGAAGGCATGACGGTGATCTTCCTGTTCGCCTCCCTGCTGTTCATGAACTGGAAGCTGACGCTGGTGATGGTTGCGATTCTGCCGCTGATTGCCGTCATGGTGCGTACCGCGAGCAAGAAATTCCGCAAGCAGAGCAAGAAAATCCAGCTGGCCATGGGCGACGTGACGCACGTGGCGTCGGAAACCATCCAGGGCTATCGCGTGGTACGCAGCTTTGGCGGCGAAGCCTACGAGGAAAAGCGCTTCCTCGATGCCAGCCAGGGCAATACCGACAAGCAGTTGCGCATGACCCGCACCGGGGCCATCTATACGCCGCTGCTGCAACTGGTGATCTACAGCGCCATGGCGATCCTGATGTTCCTCGTGCTGTACCTTCGCGGCGACGCATCGGCCGGTGATATGGTCGCCTACATCACGCTCGCGGGCCTGCTGCCCAAACCGATCCGTCAGTTGTCCGAAGTCAGTTCGACCATCCAGAAAGGTGTGGCCGGGGCCGAAAGCATTTTCGAGCAACTGGACGTCGAGCCGGAAGTCGATACCGGCACGGTCGAGCGCGACTCGGTCAGCGGTCGCCTCGATGTACGCAACCTGAGCTTCACCTACCCGGGCACCGAGCGGCAGGTGCTCGATGACATCAGTTTCTCGGTCGAGCCGGGGCAAATGGTGGCGCTGGTGGGGCGTTCGGGCAGCGGCAAGTCGACCCTGGCCAACCTGATTCCGCGCTTCTATCACCACGACAAGGGCGAAATCCTGATCGACGGCGTGGAAGTCGAACAGTACAAGCTGCTGAACCTGCGCCGCCATATTGCCCAGGTCACCCAGCACGTCACGCTGTTCAGCGACACCGTAGCCAACAACATCGCCTATGGCGATCTGGCCGGGGCGCCGCGCGAAGACATCGAGAAAGCCGCGCGTGATGCCTACGCGATGGACTTCATTTCTCAGCTGCCTGAAGGCCTGGATACTCAGGTCGGCGAAAACGGCGTGCTGCTTTCCGGCGGCCAGCGCCAGCGTCTGGCGATTGCCCGTGCCTTGCTCAAGAACGCGCCGTTGCTGATTCTCGACGAGGCCACCTCGGCCCTCGACACCGAGTCCGAGCGACACATTCAGGCGGCGCTGGATCAAGTGATGAAGGGCCGCACCACGCTGGTGATCGCTCATCGCCTGTCGACCATCGAGAAGGCCGACCTGATTCTGGTCATGGACCAGGGCCGGATCGTCGAGCGCGGCACCCACGACAACCTGCTGGCACAGAACGGCTACTACGCGCGTCTCAACGCCATGGGTCTCGACGCTCCGGCCGAAGACATCGCCTGATCCGGCCTCGATAACGCCGGGCGCGCAATATGCGTCCGGCGTTTTTTCTCGCTGCACCGGTCTGTCGTCGGTTGAGAGCCTCCTTGCTTGAAAAATGCACAAAAAGGCCTGTGGTTTAATCCTGTTGCAGCCGCCGCACAAGCCTTCGCCAACCCTGTGTTAATATCGCGCCCCTGTTCATTTTGTATGTGGGTTGCTCCATGAAGTTGTCCATGCCGCGATTCGATCAAGCCCCTGTCTTGGTGGTCGGCGATGTCATGCTCGACCGTTACTGGCATGGTGGTACCTCACGGATTTCCCCTGAGGCGCCGGTTCCTGTCGTTAAAGTCGAGCAAATCGAAGACCGCCCGGGCGGTGCCGCCAACGTTGCCTTGAACATTGCCGCGCTGGGTGCGCCGGCGTCGCTGGTCGGTGTGACCGGTGACGACGAAGCCGCCGACAGCCTGAGCAACAGCCTCAAGGGTGCGGGCGTACGAGCCTTGTTCCAGCGCATCGCGCACCAGCCGACCATCGTCAAGCTGCGGGTCATGAGCCGGCACCAGCAATTGCTGCGTATCGACTTCGAAGAACCGTTCGCCACCGACGCACTGGCCCTTGGCGCGCAGGTCGACGACCTGCTGGAAGGCATCAAGGTGCTGGTGCTGTCCGACTACGGCAAAGGTGCCCTGAAAAACCATCAGGCGCTGATCCAGGCTGCGCGTGCCAAAGGCATTCCGGTGCTGGCCGACCCGAAGGGCAAGGATTTCTCGATCTACCGTGGCGCGAGCCTGATCACCCCGAACCTCAGCGAATTCGAAGCCATCGTCGGCGGTTGCGCCGATGAGCACGAGCTGGTGGCCAAGGGCGCGACGCTGATGCATGACCTGGATCTCGGCGCGCTGCTGGTCACCCGTGGCGAACACGGCATGACCCTGTTGCGTCCGGATCATCCGGCGCTGCATTTGCCTGCGCGGGCCCGTGAAGTGTTCGACGTGACCGGTGCCGGCGACACGGTGATTTCCACCCTGGCAGCCGCGATTGCCGCTGGCGAAGAACTGCCGCACGCGGTAGCGCTGGCCAACCTGGCGGCGGGCATCGTGGTCGGCAAGTTGGGTACGGCGGCGATCAGCGCCCCGGAACTGCGTCGCGCCATTCAGCGTGAAGAAGGTTCCGAGCGCGGTGTGTTGGGCCTGGAGCAGTTGCTGCTCGCGGTGGCCGATGCCCGTGCACACAACGAAAAAATCGTTTTCACCAATGGCTGCTTCGACATCCTGCATGCCGGTCATGTGACCTACCTGGAGCAGGCGCGGGCTCAAGGCGATCGTTTGATTGTCGCGGTCAACGACGATGCTTCGGTCAGCCGCCTCAAGGGGCCTGGCCGTCCGATCAACAGCGTCGACCGGCGCATGGCTGTGCTGGCGGGGCTTGGGGCGGTGGACTGGGTCATCAGTTTCCCTGAAGGTACGCCAGAAAACCTGCTGCGCGAGGTCAAGCCGGACGTGCTGGTCAAGGGCGGGGATTATGGGATTGACCAGGTGGTCGGCGCCGACATCGTGACGGCTTATGGCGGCACCGTGAAAGTGCTGGGACTGGTGGAAAACAGTTCGACGACCGCGATTGTCGAAAAAATCCGCAGTCGTTGATAGATGGATCTTTATCGTTTTGTACTGCGTGTGAACGGATTTTGCCTTGGGGATCTAACCGTTTCCGTTGATGTTGGCAGGTTTGAATCCGCTGCGCTTGCCTGCTTACGTCGTGTGGTCATTTAACCTATGAAAGTCATGCTCCTGGTGATGAACGAACAGCGGGTCATTCTCGACCGGCTCTACGACATCGTGCAGCAGAACTGTGATGAATGCGTCATCTATCGACTCAGCAAACAGCAACAGATGAACCTGGGGCCTTTTTTGGCCTCGGTTGATTACCAGACCTTTGATCGTGTCGTGATCTTCTCCAGGGTCAAGCGCCTGGTCCCGCAGTTGCGGGTGCTCAAGTGCATTCCCGGGCTGGTCTTTCTCGAACACGACGCCTACCAGAACTACATGCCCGCCAGTAAATATCGTGGCGTTTATTCGCGTCTCTACAGGCGCCTGCCGAGTTGCCGGGCGCTGGTATCCGGGGCGGTGGTCGCACGCAAGATGCTTGCTGAAGGCATCGACACGGTGTTCGTCTCCAAGGGTTATGACGAGCAGATGCTGCGCAACACCGGGTCCGAGCGCGACATTCCCATCGGTTTTCTCGGCAGCCTGAAGAGCACCGAGTACGCCCAGCGCAAGGCTCTGCTCGAATCGCTGGCGCAGCGTACCGGTATGCTGGTGACCCGCACCCGCTCCGGCTCCGAATACCTGGAAACGCTCAATCGCATCAAGATTTTCGTCAGCGCCGACATCGGCATGAACGAGTTCATGATCAAGAACTACGAGGCCATGGCCTGCGGTTGTGTGCTGCTGGCCTGGAGTCAGGGCGAAGAAGACAAGTTGCTCGGTTTCGAAGACATGCACAACACCGTGTTCTATCGCAGCGAAGACGAGGCGGTGGAAAAGATCAAACTGTTGCAGGGCGATCCGGAGCTGTCGCAGCGTATCGCCAGCAATGGTCAGGCCTTTGCAGAAAGTCGCTATTCCTTCGCCCGTGTCGGCCAGGCCCTCGCCACTGAAATACAGCGCGAGATGCGCCCATGGCAGCCGCCGTCAGCATTCACGCGGTTCTGGGTGAAACTGCGTTTCGGCATGAAGGTGCCGGTCTGAATGAAGGATGAACACATGGCGCTGGATGCGCTCCCCGGCGGTAACCAGTCGGTGCTGGGCGCGTTGCCCGAGGCATTGCGCGAATGCCTGAGCCGCGCGCACCGGGTCGTCCTGATCGCGAATAACCCGGCCATCACGGCGGCGGATTTTCAGGCACTGAATATCAGCGCCAATGACGTCGTCGTCAGTTTCAACACCTGCATCAAGGCGCCGCTGCTCAACGAGCAAAGCTTGAACGTCTTCGTGCATGGCTATAACGCGCCGGACGCCTATTTTTTTGGTCTGCCTTACGGCCCGGACGTGCAACGATTGTTCGAGCATGCGGGCGAGCGTTGTTTCACCATGCTGGTCGGCTGCGCCGCACCGATGTGTCCGTTGCCACGGGTGGCCATGTATTGGGATCGCATCCCGCTGCCGCCCCTGTGGAACTATCCGGTCGACCGTCCGGGCGGCAAGCGCTACGTTGGGCCTTCGACCGGTTTCAATACGCTGGTGGTATTAGAGTGGTTGCGCGGTCACGCCGGTTATTCCTATCAGCTCATGACCCTGGGGTTTTCCAACGAATCGGGGAAACTGTGGGGTGGGCATGCCTGGGATTACGAGCGCGACTGGCTGCAGCAGTCGGACGTCATTGTGGTGCCTTTGCAACCCCGTCGCTGGTGGCAAAAGCTCTTTCGCCAAAAATAAAAGGTGCTGTTGAGTGTTGAAAATTGCCGTCGCTTTTTTCGGGATCCCGAGAAATTCGCAGATTTGCTTCCCTTCCATTGAACAGAACGTTCTGGCGCAGTTTCCGGCGGGCAGCGACGTACAGTGCTTCTATCATTTGTACAAAATCGATGAAGTACAGAACTTGCGCTCAGGCGAAAAAGGCGAGTTGGCGGCTGACAACTATCAGCCGTTCGAATCGATGATCGGGGCCCTGACTTCGACTGACGGGGTGCTGGAGCGTTGGGATTTCGAGCAGGTCAAAGCGCAGGGCGATACCTGGGCCGATGACTATGCGTCGCTGCGCAACCTGATCTATCAGCTCAATTCACTGCACACCGTGACCAGCATGATCGAAACCTTCAATCCCGATTTCGTCGTGTTCGTGCGCCCGGACATTTTCTTCCACAACCCGCTGCCCGCCTATGTCTTCAATCATCCAGAGGCTCGGAGGCACTCTGCCTACATTCCGGACTGGCAGTGGTGGGGCGGGTTGAACGACCGCTTTGCCATTTGCGGGCGCGATACCTATGTCGCCTATGGCAAGCGGATCGAGCGCATTTTCCAATTCTGCAAAGCGACGGGAAGAAAGCTGCACTCCGAGCGCTTGCTCAAGTACGCGCTACAGCAGACCGGTGCCAAAGTCTGCACGCTACCGACCCAAGCCTCTCGGGTGCGAATCACCGGCGCTTTTGCCGAAGAGTCGTTTTCGCCCAAGCGCGGCATGGGCAAGCGTGAAAACCGTTATTTCCATTTCTTCGCGACCTTGCGCACCTGGATCGATCGTCGGCGCTAATCGGCTATTTGCTCGCGCGTTTCTTGCCAATACCAACCAGACGCAGCGCCTTCAGACTCAATTGCTTGAGTCCCGCGCGAGGGGGCTTCGCCGGTTGCAGGCCCTGTTGCACGACCCAATCTTTCCAGCGAATCCGCTCTTCACGCACGACCCAGCCCGTCTGGGTCGCAAAGCTTTCGGCCAGATATAGCCCGCGGGTGCTGGCCGGCAGGAGCTTGTCGCGCTTGAGGGTATACAGCTCGGCCAAGGGCGCGCCGTCCTTGAGCGGCATCAGGTAGAGATCGGGGCGCTTGCGGTCCAGCCGAGCCACCAGTTGATCTCCCTCCAGACGCTCGTCGACGTGGAACAGGCTCAGGGATTTTGCCTCCTTGGGCACGTCCAGCCGCAAGTCGTAGATCAATTGCAGGGACGCGGTCGGCAAGTGCACGTAGGCCCGTGGCCGTTCGAGCAATTGCAGATTGGCGCAGCGCACCGGCCGTGCCGAGCCGGACAGCGGCGTCAGGCGAAAGGGCAGGGCCTCGCGATAATGCAGCGCCGATGCGTACGGCGCCGGCAGCCAGGTGTCGTTGAAACGCCCGCCGAGCCAGCCTTCCGGGGTTTCCAGCAGGCACTCCTCGGCGATTTCCTGAATCGCCGTGTGCAGCGGGATATTCAGCTCATGGGCTGGCACGTAGCCGGAAATCAGTTTGAGCACCACGTCGCCGCGATCCTGCCGGCGCTGGCGTACCAGCACCCAGTAATCGCGATTCTGCCAGTGCAGGGTCAGGCGCACCGAGACGCCGAGGTTGGCCAGCTCCAGCGCAAAGCGCTCGGCATCGGCCACGCTGACCGGTTTGCGCCGCTGCAGGGTCTGGGCGAAATTCAGCGGCATGCCCACGCTCTGGTAGGTCAGGCCTTCCGGGGTGGCTTCGACGAACAGCGGCAGCGTCTTGAAGTTGCTCGGGTTCTTTCTGATGAGCGTACGCGGCATGTCGGCTCCTGCTTAAGGCCGCGAGGCGGCGTCATTGTCCACGTAGGACCTGGGCAACGGTCGCAACGTTATGGGCGAGGTGCAGCGGATTGATGGTCCCGACGATGGCACTGGCCACACCGGGCTGGGCGAACAGCAACTCGAAGCTGGCACGCACCGGGTCCACGCCGGAACTCAGGCACACGTGACCGCTGGCCAGCGCCTTCTTCACCAGAATGGCTTTACCGTGGGCAGCAGCATAGTCAATGACCGCCTTCTCGTTTTGTTCGTTCAGATTGTAGGTGACCATCGCGCAGTCGCCTTGCTCCAGTGCTTTCAAACCACCATCGACCGTCTTGCCGGAGAAACCGAAGCCGCGGATCTTGCCCTCGGCCTTCAGTGCGGCGAGGGTTGCGTAGACTTCGCTGTCGTTGAGAATCGCCAGATCGTTGCCGTCGGAGTGCACCAGCACCAGGTCGATAAAATCGGTTTCAAGACGTTGCAGGCTGCGCTCCACCGACATCCGGGTGTGAGCGGCGCTGAAATCGTGGGTCGATTGGCCGTCGACAAATTCTTCGCCGACCTTGCTGACGATCACCCAGTCCTGGCGCTCGCCGCGCAGCAGCGGGCCGAGGCGTTCTTCGCTGCGGCCATAGGCTGGCGCAGTATCGATCAGGTTGATACCCAGCTGGCGCGCCTGCTTGAGCAACATACGCGCGGCGTCGTCGTCGGGGATCTGGAAGCCGTTGGGATATTTCACGCCCTGGTCGCGGCCAAGTTTGACGGTGCCCAGGCCCAGCGGCGAGACCAGCAGCCCGGTGCTGCCCAGCGGGCGGTGCAAATTGTGCAGGGTCGGCAGGCTCATGGCAGCAGTTGCTCCCAGGCGGGAACGCCCATCGGTGGTTTTGGCAGCTCGGGCAGGGGAGCAGCGTGGCTTGGCTGGATGCCGTCGCGTTCCAGGGAGGCAATCACCCGGTCAGCGAAGTCCGGGGCCAATGCGAGTTTGGTTGGCCAGCCGACCAGCAGGCGACCTTCTTCGGCGAGGAACGCGTTGTCCGGACGGGTCAGGCCGGTTTGCAACGGTTCGGCACGATCGACGCGCAGGGTCGCCCATTGCACGGTGCTCAGGTCGATCCAGGGCAGCAGCTGTGCGATTTCCTTTTGTGCAGTGGCGATCTGCTCGGCGGGCTCACGGGCCACGCCTTCGGATTCGGCAATGTCGCCGCCCAGATACCAGACCCACTGACCGTCGGCGGCCGGGTGGGTGGTCACGGTAATACGCGGCTTGGTGCCGCCACCGAGGCAGTGCGCGTACAGCGGCTTCAGGCCAGGGCCCTTGGCGATGATCATGTGCAGCGGCCGGCGTTGCATCGCCGGATGAGTCAGGCCCAAAGCAGTCAGCAGGTCGGCAGTACCGGCGCCGGCGCTGAGGACGATGCGCTGGGCACGAATCTCACGGCCATCGACTTTCAGACCGACCAGCACACCGCTTTCCAGTAACGGCTCGATGCCGTGGCCGGCGAGCAGACCGTCGCCCGACAAATCCGCCAGACGCTGAATCAGGCTCGGCACGTCGATCACCAGTTCGGCGAGGCGGTAGACCTTGCCCTTGAAGCGCTTGTCTTGCAGGGCCGGTGGCAGTTGATCGCCCTTGACCTGATCGACCCGGCCACGCACCGCTTTGCTGGCGAAGAAACTGGTGAGGTTGCCGGCCAGGGTGCCCGGCGACCACAGGTAGTGGGCCTCGGACAGCAGGCGCACGCCGCTCAGGTCCAGTTCACCGTTGCCCGCCAGGGCTTCACGCCAGCGGCGCGGCATGTCGGCGATGGCTTCCGAGGCGCCGGTCAGCGCACCGTGCAGCGCGTACTTGGCGCCGCCGTGGATGATGCCCTGGGACTTCACACTCTGCCCGCCGCCGAGGCTGGCGCTTTCCACCAGCACGGTCGAGAAACCCTGGCGACGCAGGCGCGCGTTCAGCCAGAGACCGGCGACACCCGCGCCGACAATCAGCACGTCGGTGGAAATTGGAGATGGCATGCAACGACCTCAGTGTTCAAGACGAGGGCGCAGTATACAGACTCGGGGAAAAGGGGATTTGTCGATGATCAACAGAGGGGAAGGTGTCGGGCAATGTGGGAGCGGGCTTGCTCGCGAAATCGGTCTATCAGTTAACAACAATGTTGCCTGACACACCGTCTTCGCGAGCAAGCCCGCTCCCACAGGAGGTTATGCATTAATCAGTTAATGGCCGGCGGTTTTGGAAAAGAGTTGAATCACCACCACACCGAGCACGATCAGCGCCATTCCGAGCATCGCCGGGATATCCAGCTTCTGCCCGTAGATGAACAGCGCCGCGACGCTGACCATCACGATGCCCATGCCGGCCCATACCGCATAGGCCACGCCCACCGGCACGCTGCGTACCACCAGGGTCAGCATCCAGAACGCAATGGCGTAGCCGACGATGACCAGCACCAGTGGCAATGGCGTGCTCAAGCCTTTGACGGCTTTCATCGAAACGGTCGCGATCACCTCGGCGCAGATGGCGATGGCCAGATAGACGTAAGCGTTCATGTTCAAGTCCTCGTGTGTAGCGTTGCTTTCTGAGGCGGCATTCTAGTGACTCCCCAGATGGGGTAAAGTCATTACCTATCTGTTTACAAGATGGGTTGGCCGATGAGCATGCAGTGGAATCTGGAGCAGTTGCGGGTGTTCGTCGCGGTGGCCGAACAGCGCTCGTTTTCCGCCGTGGCGCGTCAGCAGCGCAAGGCGCAGTCGGCGATCAGCAGCGCGATTGCCATGCTCGAGGACGACCTCGGTGTCAGCCTGTTCGAGCGTAGCAGTGGTCGCCAGCCGAGTCTTACCGAAGCAGGGGAGGCGTTGCTGGAGGAGGCGCGTGAAGTGTTGCGCCAGTGCGAGCGCCTGAACGGCCGGGCCGTGGCCATGATGCGCGGGCAGGAGGCGCAGTTGCGGGTGGCACAGGACGAAGCGATGCCCTATCAGGCGCTGGTGGAAAGCTTCGCCGCGCTGGCCGAGCAATTCCCGAGCCTGGAAGTGCAACTGACCAGCGCCGCCCAAGGTGAGGTTTCGCGCAAACTGGTGGAGCGCCGGGCCGATCTCGGGCTGTTGTTCTATCACGATGAAATCCCTGAAGCGCTGGAGCGCCGGGTGCTGGGCAGTGTGGAAATGGTCACGGTCTGCGGCGTCAACCATCCCTTAGCAGCGCAGGCTTACGTCACCTGCCAGCAATTGGCGCAGCATCGGCAGTTGTTGATGTCGACCCAGACCAGTATTTATCCCGGCAATGAGCCGGCCAGTCCGCAGGTCTGGCGCGCCGACAGTTTCTACGTGATGGCTGAATGGCTGGTGCGCGACCTCGGCTGGGCCTGGCTGCCGCGCCACGTGGTGCAGTACTCGGCGTATCAGGGCCTGATGGTGGAACTGGACAGCGAATGGACGCCGCCGGCGCTGGTGGTGGAACTGGTCTGGCGCCGTGATGAACCGCTCGGGCCGGCGGCGCGTTGGCTGGCGGAGCGATTTGCCATACACCTGCGGGCGATCGGCGGCAAAAGCCGATAAACTCCGCCGCCATGAATAGAACTCTCTACACCGCGCTGTTTTACCTGGGGCTGCCATTGGTGGCGATTCGGCTGTGGCTGCGTTCGCGCAAAGCGCCGGCGTATGCCAAGCGGATTGGCGAACGTTTCTCCTATGGCCTGCCGACCTTGCAGCCCGGAGGTATCTGGGTTCACGCCGTGTCGGTGGGCGAAAGCATCGCCGCCGCGCCGATGATTCGCGCGCTGCTGCAACGTTATCCACAGCTGCCGATCACCGTGACCTGCATGACGCCGACCGGGTCGGAACGCATTCACGCAATGTTCGCCAACGAGCCACGCATCCAGCACTGCTACTTGCCCTACGACTTGCCCTGCGCGGCGGCGCGTTTCCTGGATCGCGTACAGCCGAAACTGGCAGTGATCATGGAAACCGAACTGTGGCCCAACCACATTCACCAATGCGCCAAACGCGGGATTCCGGTGGCATTGGCCAACGGACGCCTGTCCGAGCGTTCGGCCAAAGGCTATGGCCGCTTCAGCAAACTGACCGCGCCGATGCTCGCCGAAATGAGTCTGTTCGCCGTGCAGACCGAGGCCGAAGCCCAGCGCTTCCGCGATCTCGGTGCGCGCCCGGAGACAGTCGAAGTCACCGGCTCGATCAAGTTCGACCTGACCATCGACCCGCAACTGCTGAAGCGTGCCCATGAATTGCGCGGTCAGTGGCAGGCGCTGGAGCGTCCGGTGTGGATCGCCGCCAGCACCCATGAAGGCGAAGACGAGGTGGTGCTGAATGCTCACCGTCGCTTGCTGGCCAACCATCCCGATGCGCTGCTGATTCTGGTGCCACGCCATCCGGAGCGTTTCAATTCGGTGTTCGAATTGTGCCAGCGTGAAGGCTTTGCCACGGTGCGTCGTTCGACCGGCGCGAGCGTCGATGCACAGACTTCGGTGCTGCTCGGCGACACCATGGGCGAATTGCTGTTTCTCTACGCCCTGGCCGACAGCGCGTTTGTTGGCGGCAGTCTGGTGCCCAACGGCGGGCACAACCTGCTGGAGCCGGCAGCGCTGGCGAAACCGGTGATCAGCGGCCCGCATCTGTTCAACTTCCTCGACATCGCTGCGCAACTGCGCAGCGCCGGGGCGTTGGCCGAGGTGGATGACGCCGAAGGTCTGGCGACAGAGGTGCAGCGTCTGTTCGAACTGCCGCGCGACGCACAGCGCATGGCCGACGCCGGGCTGAGCGTGATGCGCCGCAATCAGGGCGCGTTGCAGCGCTTGCTCGATGGCCTGGGAAGGTTGATCGACCGCCCATAAAAAACGCAGCCTCAGGGCTGCGTTTTTTTGTTCAAGGCCGGGCCTTTAGCTGGGCTTCGGCAGCCTTGGCCAGATCCGGCGGCAGGAAATCCTTGTCCGGGTTGTAGTCGGCTTTCAGATAACGCGTCAGATCCTGCAGGTCGCCCGGGTTCAATGTCCCCGCCGCCTGCTTCAGGCGCAGGTTGTCGAGGATGTAGTCGTAGCGGGTGTTGTTGTAGTTGCGCACCGAGGTGTAGAGCTGACGCTGGGCGTCGAGCACATCGACGATGTTGCGCGTCCCCACCTGGTAACCGATTTCCGTGGCTTCCACCGCGCTCTGGTTGGAGATGATCGACTGGCGGCGCGCCTGCACCTGCTCGACGTCGGTGTTCACCGCGCGGTGCAGGTTGCGGGTGTTCTCCACCACTTGCCGGCGCAGGCCTTCACGCTGCTGCTCGGTCTGGTCCAGCCGAGAGTACGACTCGCGCACTTGCGAGCTGGTCAGCCCGCCGCTGTAGATCGGGATGTTCAGTTGCAGGCCCACGGTGCTCTGCTCGACGTTGCCACTGTACGGCGTACCGAACGCGTTCGGGTTGGAGAAGCCGAGGGCGTCGTTGTCGCCTTTTTCGTATTTGGCCACGGCGTCGAGGGTCGGCAGGTGCCCGGCCTTGCGCTGTTTCAGGGTCTGTTCGGCGGAGCTGACCGCGTAGTTGCTGGCTAGCAGATTGAGGTTCTGTTTCGCGGCGGTATCGACCCAGGCCTTGGCGTCGTTCGGCGCCGGCGGCAGGATCGGCAACGTGTGGACGATGCCCTGGATCGAGTTGTACTGGCGGTTGGTCAGGGTGATCAGCGCTTGGAACGCATCATCGACCTGACGCTGGGCGACGATCCGGTTGGCCCGTGCGGTGTCGTAACTGGCTTGCGATTGCAGCACGTCGGTCTTGTCCGACAGGCCCACGTCGAAGCGCTCGTTGGACTGGTCGAGCTGGCGCTTGAACGCGGCTTCCTCGGCCTTGGTCGAGGCCAGGTTGTCCTGGCTGCGCAGCACGTTGAAGTAGCTTTCGGCGGTTTGCAGGATCAGGTTCTGCTCGGTGGCCGAAAGTTGCAGCGCGGCCTGCTCGTTGACGTCCTTGGCGGCCTGGTACTGGAACCAGCGATCGGCGCGGAACAGCGGTTGCGCCAGCGTCGCCTGATAGGAGTGCGCGCTGCGATTGGCGATGGCCGAGGGCTGGTCGATCGAAGTGCGCACGTTGGCGACTTCAGCGCCGCCGGACAGGTTCGGCAGCAGCCCGGCGCGGGCCTGGGGCACCACTTCTTTCTGCGCACCGTACTGGGCGCGGGCGGCGGCCAGGTCGGCGTTGTTGTCGACCGCTTCCTGGTAGACGCTGACCAGATCGGTCCTGGTCGATAAAGGCGCTTCTGCTGCCCAGGCCGTTGCGGTGGACGCACAAGACACGGCGACAGCCAGTGAGAGTTTGCGCAGCATGAGGCGATCCCTAGCATGAATATTATGGAAATAATCCGGGCGCCAAAGGTAAGGCGCGGCCCATGCAGCGTCAAGGCGCGGCATGGCGTAGCGAGTGTAGTAGCGCCGACGGCAGGCAACAATCTGCCAATTGCGCCATTCATCATGGTGTTTGCCACGGTGTTGGCGTTCTTTGCCGGTTGTGTCTAGACTGGCCGGGTTCTTGTCGGGGTGCCTTGCTATGAGGCTGAGATCGAATAATTTCGGATCCCGTTGAACCTGATCAGGTTAGCGCCTGCGTAGGGAACAAGATTTCTCGTCACCCGGCGAGTCCTCTTGTGCTTCGTCCGGGATATTGTTCGACAATCGAACGCTCGACGACGATGCACAGCACCAGTCCTGGTGCGTCCGTGCCTTTCAGGTTCTGCTCCGACAATCCACTGCCTGGATGCTGTCTGGAGAGCCCGTGATGACTACAAAATCTAAAAGCGCGATCAACCTGAGTGACTCGGCCAAGGTCGACGAGCAGTCGGTTCAACCGTTCACCCGTTCGCAAAAAGTCTACGTTCAGGGCTCCCGCCCGGACATCCGCGTGCCGATGCGCGAAATTACCCTTGATGTGACCCCGACCGACTTCGGCGGCGAAATCAACGCGCCGGTCACCGTCTACGACACCTCGGGCCCGTACACCGATCCGAACGTGGTGATCGACGTGCGCAAAGGTCTGGGCGACGTGCGTTCGGCATGGATCGACGACCGTGGCGACACCGAGCGCCTGCCAGGCCTGAGCTCGAATTTCGGTCAGGAGCGTCTGGCCGATCCTGAGCTGACCAAACTGCGTTTCGCTCACGTCAACAACCCGCGCCGCGCCAAGGCCGGGGCCAACGTCAGCCAGATGCACTACGCGCGCAAAGGCATCATCACCGCCGAGATGGAATACGTCGCCATCCGCGAAAACATGAAGCTGCAAGAGGCCCGCGCTGCCGGCCTGTTGAAGCAGCAGCACGCCGGCCACAGCTTCGGCGCGAGCATCCCGAAAGAAATCACCCCTGAATTCGTGCGCGAAGAAATCGCCCGTGGTCGCGCGATCATCCCCGCCAACATCAACCACGTCGAACTGGAACCGATGATCATCGGCCGTAACTTCCTGGTGAAGATCAACGGCAACATCGGCAACAGTGCGCTGGGTTCGTCCATCGAAGAAGAAGTGGCGAAACTGACCTGGGGCATTCGCTGGGGCTCGGACACAGTGATGGACTTGTCCACCGGCAAACACATTCACGAAACCCGCGAGTGGATCATCCGCAACTCGCCGGTTCCGATCGGCACCGTGCCGATTTATCAGGCACTGGAAAAAGTGAATGGCGTCGCCGAAGACCTGACCTGGGAGCTGTTCCGCGACACGCTGATCGAGCAGGCCGAGCAGGGCGTCGACTACTTCACCATCCACGCCGGCGTGTTGCTGCGCTACGTGCCGCTGACCGCCAAACGCGTGACCGGCATCGTGTCCCGTGGCGGTTCGATCATGGCCAAGTGGTGCCTGGCGCACCACAAAGAGAACTTCCTCTACACCCACTTCGACGAAATCTGCGAAATCATGAAGGCCTACGACGTCAGCTTTTCGCTGGGCGACGGCCTGCGTCCGGGCTCGATTGCCGACGCCAACGACGAAGCGCAATTCGGCGAACTGGAGACCCTCGGCGAGCTGACCAAGATCGCCTGGAAGCACGACGTGCAATGCATGATCGAAGGCCCCGGCCACGTGCCGATGCAGTTGATCAAAGAGAACATGGACAAGCAGCTGGAGTGCTGCGACGAGGCGCCGTTCTACACTCTCGGCCCGCTGACCACCGACATCGCACCGGGTTACGACCACATCACCTCGGGTATCGGTGCGGCGATGATCGGCTGGTTCGGTTGCGCGATGCTCTGCTACGTGACGCCGAAGGAACACCTGGGTCTGCCGAACAAGGATGACGTGAAGACCGGGATCATCACCTACAAGATCGCGGCCCATGCGGCGGATTTGGCCAAGGGGCACCCGGGCGCGCAGATCCGCGACAACGCCTTGAGCAAGGCGCGTTTCGAATTCCGCTGGGAAGACCAGTTCAACCTCGGTCTGGACCCGGACACCGCCCGTTCGTATCACGATGAAACCCTGCCGAAGGACTCGGCGAAGGTCGCGCATTTCTGCTCGATGTGCGGGCCGAAATTCTGCTCGATGAAGATCACTCAGGAAGTCCGCGAATACGCGGCCAACCAGCGGATCGACGCGGTCGACGTGGACGTCGCCCAAGGCCTGGCGGAACAGGCCGAGCGGTTCAAGAAGGAAGGCAGTCAGCTGTATAAAAAAGTTTGATCCCGCACTGATCGTTCCTACGCGGACGGTTCGACGCCTCGACGTGGGAACGATCACAACGGGTCAGCACAACAACAAATGTCCCTCTGAGATAACACCCTTGAGCATTCAACCCGGTACTTATTCCCCCGACCTCGCCGTGCCCGCCAACCAGCGTGTGTTCGGCGGTCGCGATCTGTTTTCCCTGTGGTTTTCCCTCGGCATCGGCCTGATGGTGTTGCAGACCGGCGCGTTGCTGGCGCCGGGGCTGGGCCTGTCGGGATCGCTGCTGGCGATTTTCCTCGGCACCCTGGTCGGCGTCCTGTTGCTGGCCGCCGTTGGCGTGATAGGCAGTGACACCGGCCTGTCGTCGATGGCCGCGCTGAAACTCAGCCTCGGCAGCAAAGGCGCGAGCCTGCCGGCGCTGCTCAACCTGCTGCAACTGATCGGTTGGGGTTCGTTCGAAATCATCGTCATGCGCGATGCGGCCAGCCTGCTCGGCACCCGTGCGTTCAGCGAAGGTTCGCTGTGGGCCAGTCCGATGCTGTGGACGCTGTGTTTCGGTGCGCTGGCGACCTTGCTCGCGGTCAGCGGGCCGTTGACGTTCGTGCGCAAGATCCTGCGCAAGTGGGGCATCTGGCTGATTCTGGCCGCGTGCATCTGGCTGACCTGGAACCTGTTCGCCAAGGCCGATCTCGCCGCCTTGTGGGCTCAGGCCGGGGATGGCTCGATGCCGCTCGCCGTGGGTTTCGACATCGCCATCGCGATGCCGCTGTCGTGGCTGCCGCTGATTGCCGACTACTCGCGTTTCGGCAAACGGGCGAAGAATGTGTTCGGTGGCACCGCCATCGGTTTCTTCATCGGCAATTTCTGGCTGATGAGCCTCGGCGTCGCCTACACCCTGGCCTTTGCGCCAAGCGGTGAAGTCAACGCGCTGCTGCTGGCACTGGCCGGCGCCGGTCTGGGGATTCCGCTGTTGCTGATTCTGCTGGACGAGTCGGAAAACGCTTTCGCCGACATTCACTCGGCAGCGGTGTCCAGCGGGATTCTGTTGCGTCTGAAAGTCGAGCATCTGGCGCTGGCCATCGGTGTGATCTGCACCCTGATTGCCTTGCTCGCGCCGTTGGCGCAGTACCAGAACTTCCTGCTGCTGATCGGCTCGGTGTTCGCGCCGCTGTTCGGCGTGGTGCTGGTGGATCACTTCATCCTGCGCAAGCGCAGTGCCCAAGTGGCGTCGGCCGCCTTGCGCTGGCCGGCACTATTGGCCTGGCTGGGTGGCATCAGCACCTATCATTTGCTGGCCAATCTGTATCCGGATGTCGGCGCGACCCTGCCGGCGCTGGTGCTGGCAGGGCTGCTGCAACTCGTGCTCGGCCGGGCTTTCAGTTACGGCCGGGAAACAGCTCGGGCTTGAGAATGCCGTTCAGGCGCGGGTAAGGGATCTTCAGTTCGACGTGGCCCAGCGCATAAGGCGCGATGGTGGTCACGTCGTACTTGAGGATCACGCCGCCGTAGGTCAGCGCCACGTTCGGGGTTTTGACGAACGGCCAGCTCTTCACGAATTCCGGTTCCTGATCGAGCTTGGTGCTGATCAGCCAGCTGTTGTGCGCCACTTGCGCCGCTTTCCAGAACGCCTCTTCCTGACCCGGCAGCAACATGTCCGCCAGGGTCAGCACCTTGTGCTGCTGACGCGAATAGTTGATGAAACCGCGTCCCGGCGTACCGTGGGCACCGCCAGTGTCCAGGTAGCTCGAGGTTTCGATGATCACCAGACCGTCATGCTGCTCGCGTACTTTCGCCTGCAGATAGCTGCTGTTGCGCGGGCCGGCGTTGGCCAGGAACTGCTCGCGATACGCTGCCAGCGTTGGTGCTACCGGGGCGTTCGGCGCGGTGCGGGTCATTTGCAGCAAGCGTTTTTCGATGATGCCGTCCAGCGCCGGTTCTGCCGGGAAGCGCAACGTATCGATGTTCACCAGCGGACAGTCCTGGTTGGAACAGCCGGGTTTCAGCGTTTCCGAGGCGTCGCGGGTGGTTTCCAGCGGCGTGCGATAGTTGGGCTGGAACAGGCTGGCGCAGGCGCCCAGGGTCAGGGCGATGGCGGCCACGGAGGCAATTTTGAAAAGCGACATGGGCGTCCTTTCTGAAGCAGGGGAAGGCAAAAAGTTACCGCTTCGACTCTCAACGAAGCGGTCAGTTCGCCACTAAGCTAATTAGAGTGGGTTTCGCCTCCACCGTCCATCCCGCTGACAGTAAAGGGGCTGCATCAAACGTCACGGGCGCGTTAGGATGGCGCGAAGTCGAGGTCGCAAGAAGGCGCCTCGTGTTGGATTTGCAGTAAAGAGGATGCTCATGACCGATTTTGCCAAAGCCATTCCGAGCGCCGTCGATATCGTGCGACGCGAGCAGTGCTACAAGGGCTTCTACAAGCTCGACCGTCTGCACTTGCGCCACGAACTGTTCGCCGGTGGCATGAGCCGCGAAATCAATCGTGAAGTGTTCGTGCGCCACGATGCCGTGTGCATGCTGCCCTACGATCCGCAGCGCGATGAAGTGGTGCTGATCGAGCAGTTTCGCGTCGGGGCTCTGGGCAAGGCGGACAACCCGTGGCTGGTGGAACTGGTCGCCGGTCTGATCGACAAGGACGAACAGCCGGAAGAAGTTGCTCACCGCGAGGCACAGGAGGAAGCTGGGCTGGACATCAGGGCCCTGTGGCCGATGACCAAATACTTTCCGTCGCCGGGCGGCAGCAACGAATTCGTGCATCTGTATCTGGGGCGTTGCAGCACCGAAGGCGCGGGCGGCCTGCATGGGCTGGAGGAAGAAGCCGAAGATATTCGCGTCACGGTCTGGGCCTTTGAAGATGCCCTGCAGGCCGTACGTGACGGACGGATTGCCAATGCGGCGAGCATCATCGCCTTGCAGTGGCTGGCGCTCAATCGCGCCGAAGTGAGGGGGCTATGGTCGTAAACAAGTTGCGCGATCGCTACCGCGTCGACCTCGCAGGGCTGCAAGCCGCCTGCGAGGCGAACTATGCGCGCCTGATGCGACTGTTGCCGGACATGCGCAGCGACCCCGAAGCGCGGCGCATCGCGGTGACCCAGGGTGACCAGATGCTCGGCGTGCTGACGCTGGAAGTGTTGCAGGCCTGTCCGTACACCACGACCCTGCAGGTGCGCCAGGAACACAGCCTGCCGTGGCTGCCGGTGCCGCAACTGGAAGTGCAGGTCTATCACGACGCACGCATGGCCGAGGTGATCAGCGCCGAGCATGCGCGACGTTTTCGCGGCGTCTATCCTTACCCGAATGCGGCCATGCACCAGCCGGACGAAAAAGCCCAACTCAATCTGTTCCTGGGCGAATGGCTGAGTCATTGCCTGGCGTGCGGACACGAATACGCGGCGGTCCGATAACCAGCGCAAGTTGTGAACTGCGTCCGGTTCGCCGGTTTCTCTTTGTGGTGTCCCCCCGCATAATTGCCGCTCCTATCCAGTCCCGTGATCCCCGGGGAGAACGCCTTGCCGAGCGTATCGACTTTGACCACCGCCGACACGGCGTTGCTGGTACAACTCTCTGACAGCCATCTGTTCGCCGAGGCGGACGGAACGCTGCTGGGCATGAACACCCGCGAGAGTCTGCAAAAAGTCATTGAGCTGGTGCTCGAACAGCAACCGCGGATCGACCTGATCGTTGCCAGCGGCGACCTGTCCCAGGACGGTACGCTGGAGTCCTACCAGCAATTCCGGCAGATGACGGCGCAGATCGACGCACCGGCCCGCTGGATCCCCGGCAATCACGACGAACCGCAGATCATGGCTCAAGCGACTGTGAAGAGCGCGTTGCTGGAGTCCGTGGTGGATGTCGGCAACTGGCGCGTGACCCTGCTCGATTCGGCGGTGCCCGGATCGGTGCCGGGGTATTTGCAGGATGATCAACTGCAATTGCTTGCCCGCTCTCTGAGTGAAGCGCCGGATCGCCATCATCTGGTGTGCTTCCACCACCATCCGGTGTCGATCGGCTGCCCCTGGATGGAGCCGATCGGCTTGCGCAATCCGGAAGCCTTTTTCGAGGTGCTCGATCGGTTCCCGCAGGCCCGCGCGGTACTGTGGGGGCATGTGCATCAGGAAATCGACCGCGAACGTAACGGCGTAAGGCTGATCGCCTCGCCGTCGACCTGCATCCAGTTCGAGCCGGGCAGTGAAGACTTCAAGGTCGGCGAGCAGGCACCGGGGTATCGCTGGTTGCGGTTGTTGCCGGATGGACGTCTGGAGACTGGCGTCGAGCGCGTCACCGACTTCGAGTTCACCGTCGATTACGGCTCTGAAGGCTACTGAAAACCGAGCCGCGTCCTTCGCGAGCAAGCTCGCTCCCACCATGGATTTGCCAACGGCACAGATCCCTTGTGGCAGCGAGCCTGCTCGCGAAGGCGTCCTTACAGACACCCACGACCCCCTGACTCCCTGTAAACTCCGCTTTCTTAAGCCGACGCCCAGGGAGCTCAAATGTCCGGTTCGATTCTCTATATCCATGGTTTCAACAGCGCGCCGGCCTCGAAAAAGGCCTGTCAGCTGGTCGAGGTGATGGAACGGCTGGGTCTGAGCGATCAACTGCGTGTGCCGGCGCTGCATCACCACCCGCGCGAAGCCATCGGTCAGCTGGAACAGGCAATCGCCGAACTCGGCCGGCCATTGCTGGTGGGAAGCTCGCTCGGCGGCTACTATGCGACTCACCTGGCCGAGCGCCATGGCCTGAAAGCCCTGCTGGTCAACCCGGCCGTCAGTCCGCACCGGATGTTCGACGGATACCTGGGCACCCAGAAAAACCTGTACACCGACGAAACCTGGGAGCTGACCCACGACCACGTGACGGCCCTGGCCGAGCTGGAAGTGCCGGCGCCGCAGGATCCGCAGCGTTATCAGGTATGGTTGCAGACCGGGGATGAAACGCTGGATTATCGCCTTGCCCAGCAGTATTACCGGGCCTGCGCCTTGCGCATTCAGGCCGGCGGCGACCACAGTTTCCAGGGATTTGTTACACAATTGCCGGCATTGCTCAGCTTTGCCGGGATTGGTGCCGATACCTATCAGGCAATCGATTTCACCGCACTGTGAAGTCTTGCCCCATTTTCATTGAATCACTGACGACGAGACCCTATGGCCACTCCCAGCGCTAGCTCCTATAACGCCGACGCCATCGAAGTCCTCTCGGGCCTCGACCCGGTGCGCAAGCGCCCCGGAATGTACACCGACACCAGTCGGCCGAACCACCTCGCCCAGGAAGTCATCGACAACAGTGTCGACGAAGCCCTGGCCGGCCACGCCAAATCGATCCAGGTCATCCTCCATGCCGATCACTCGCTGGAAGTTTGCGACGACGGTCGTGGCATGCCGGTCGACATCCACCCGGAAGAGGGTGTGTCGGGCGTCGAACTGATCCTCACCAAGCTCCATGCGGGCGGCAAGTTTTCCAACAAGAACTACCAGTTCTCCGGCGGTCTGCATGGGGTGGGTATTTCGGTGGTCAACGCCTTGTCGACCCAGGTGCGGGTGCGGGTCAAGCGTGACGGCAACGAATACGAAATGACCTTTGCCGACGGCTTCAAGGCCACCGATCTGCAAGTGATCGGCACCGTCGGCAAGCGCAATACCGGGACCAGCGTGTACTTCGCGCCGGACCCGAAATACTTCGACTCGCCAAAATTCTCCATCAGCCGCCTCAAGCACGTGCTCAAGGCCAAGGCCGTTCTGTGCCCGGGGCTGCTGATCAGCTTCGAAGACAAAGGCACTGGCGAGAAGGTCGAGTGGCACTACGAAGATGGCCTGCGCTCCTACCTGGTGGATGCGGTCAGCGAATTCGACCGCCTGCCGGATGCGCCGTTCTGCGGCAATCTGGTCGGCACCAAGGAAGCGGTCGAGTGGGCGCTGCTGTGGCTGCCGGAAGGCGGCACTTCGGTCACCGAAAGCTACGTCAACCTGATCCCGACGGAGCAGGGCGGTACCCACGTCAACGGTCTGCGTCAGGGTCTGCTCGACGCGATGCGTGAGTTCTGCGAATTCCGCAGCCTGCTGCCGCGCGGCGTGAAGCTGGCACCGGAAGACGTCTGGGAACGCATCGCTTTCGTCCTGTCGATGAAGATGCAGGAACCGCAATTCTCCGGTCAGACCAAGGAACGTCTGTCGTCCCGTGAAGCGGCGGCGTTTGTCTCCGGCGTGGTCAAGGATGCGTTCAGCCTGTGGCTCAACGCCAACCCGGAAACCGGTCTGGCCCTGGCGGAACTGGCGATCAGCAACGCTGGCCGGCGCCTGAAAGCCAGCAAGAAAGTCGAACGCAAGCGCATCACCCAGGGCCCGGCATTGCCGGGCAAACTGGCCGATTGCGCCGGGCAGGACCCGATGCGTTCCGAGCTGTTCCTGGTGGAAGGTGATTCCGCCGGCGGTTCGGCCAAGCAGGCGCGGGATAAGGAATTCCAGGCGATCCTGCCGTTGCGCGGCAAGATCCTCAACACCTGGGAAGTCGACGGCAGCGAAGTGCTGGCCAGCCAGGAAGTGCACAACATCGCCGTGGCCATCGGTGTCGATCCGGGCGCCGAGGACATGAGCCAGCTGCGCTACGGCAAGATCTGCATCCTCGCCGACGCCGACTCCGACGGTCTGCACATCGCAACCTTGCTCTGCGCCTTGTTCGTCCAGCATTTCCGCCCGCTGGTGGATGCCGGTCATGTCTATGTGGCAATGCCGCCGCTGTACCGCATCGATCTGGGCAAAGAAATCTACTACGCCCTCGACGAAGCCGAGCGCGACGGGATCCTCGACCGTCTGGTGGCCGAGAAGAAGCGCGGCAAGCCGCAGGTCACCCGATTCAAAGGTCTGGGTGAAATGAACCCGCCGCAACTGCGCGAAACCACCATGGACCCGAACACCCGGCGCCTGGTGCAGTTGACCCTCGGGGACGACTTCGCACAGACCTCGGAAATGATGGACATGTTGCTGGCGAAAAAGCGCGCCGGCGACCGCAAGACCTGGCTCGAATCCAAGGGTAACCTCGCCGAGGTTCTGGCCTGATGCGGTTTGGCTGGGCCTTGGCGGGTGCATTGCTGCTGGGTTCGATGACGGTGTCGGCAGAGCCTGTGCAAGAGCTGCGCGTGCTCGCCGAACACCCGGTCGAAGGCATGCGCGGCGGCAACCTGTCGGGGCTGGCCTTGTGCGGCAATGACCTGTGGACGGTTTCGGACCGCGACGATGATCAGATCTACCGTCTCGATATCCGCGACCGGGTCTGGCAGGCCACGGCCGTGCGCATCGATCCGCCGAAAGTGCCGGACAGCGGCCTACCGTGGGGCATCAGTTCGCGCACCTGGGCGGCGTCGTTCATTCGGGGCGGCGATCTGGATTTCGAAGGCATCAGCTGTGACAGCGCCGGCAACCGCTATATCGTCAGCGAAGCTCACGCGGCCGTGCTGCAAGTGCCGCCGCAGGGGCCGTCGTCGTGGCTGAAAATCTCGCCGATGATGGTACGCGAAGCGCGGGCCAGTGGGATGTTGCTGCAATTCAACGCGATCTTCGAAGGTCTGGCGATCAATCCGACGGGCGATCAGATGTGGCTGGCTGCCGAACGGCAGAGTCGCGGCTTGTTGATGATCAAGCGTCAGCAGACGGTGTGGGATTGTGACGGTCGCTGCGTATTGCTCAGCGAAGGCGGCATGGAAATGCAACCGCCGCAGTTTCCCAAGGCCCGTCCGGTCAATCGCGATTTTTCCGACGTGTCATTGTTCGACGGCAAACTGTTTACCCTTGAACGCAACGCCTACCAGATCTGTCGTCGCGATGCGCAGACAGCCAAGGTCGAGCTCTGCTGGTCGTATGCGGCCGAGCTGTTGCAGGCCAATCGGCGTTATTCGCAGAACTTCGGGCTGGAAGAGGCGCTGGTCGTCGATGCTCAAGGTGCCTGGATCGGCGTCGACAACAATTTCGGCCCGCGCGCCGATGGCGAGGTTCGCCCGATCATCTGGCGTTTCGCCGCGCCTGAGGGTGGCTGGAGCGCCAAGCCGTGAGCCAGCAACCACCGGGCAAGCGCGCCGGTCGGGTGCTGATGATTCTGGCGTGGTGCGCGGCGCTGTTTCTGGCCACGCGGTTTTTCGGCCAGTGGGAAGAGCGCCAGCGCAATCCCAATGTGGAAGTGGCTTCGCAGCAGGGTAACGGCTTTATCGAAGTGAAACTGATCGGCAACGCCCAGGGACATTTTGTCGCCAGCGGCCTGATCAACGGTCGGCCGGTGGAGTTCATGCTCGACACCGGCGCGACCGACGTGGCAATCCCGGCCGAGGTGGCGAAAAACCTCAGGCTGGAAGAAGGTTTCGGTGTGACCCTGAGCACGGCCAATGGCCTGAGCCAGGGCTATCGCACCCGTATCGACCGCCTGCAACTGGGCGACATCGTGTTGCGGGATGTCCGCGCACTGGTGGCGCCCGGCCTGCATGGCGATCAGGTGCTGCTCGGCATGAGCGCCCTGAACAAACTTGAATTTACCCAGCGCGGTGGCACCATGCTGCTGCGCCAGACAACGAACCGATGAGGCCCGCATGAGCGACTCCCTTGATCTCAGCCTGGACGGTGTAGAACGCCGCTCGCTGGCTGACTTCACCGAAAATGCCTACCTCAACTACTCCATGTACGTGATCATGGACCGTGCCCTGCCGCATATCGGCGACGGTCTGAAACCGGTACAGCGGCGTATCGTCTACGCCATGAGCGAGCTGGGGCTGGATGCCGATTCCAAGCACAAGAAGTCGGCGCGTACCGTCGGCGACGTGCTCGGCAAGTTCCACCCGCACGGCGACTCGGCGTGTTACGAAGCGATGGTGCTGATGGCCCAGCCGTTCAGCTATCGCTACACGCTGGTGGACGGCCAGGGTAACTGGGGTGCGCCGGACGATCCGAAGTCTTTCGCCGCCATGCGTTACACCGAAGCGCGGCTGTCGCGTTATTCCGAAGTGCTGCTCAGCGAACTGGGCCAGGGCACCGCAGACTGGGGCCCGAACTTCGACGGCACCCTGCAGGAACCTCTGGTGTTGCCGGCACGTTTGCCGAACATCCTGCTCAACGGCACTACTGGCATCGCCGTGGGCATGGCCACCGACGTACCGCCGCACAACCTGCGCGAAGTCGCCACTGCGTGCGTGCGTCTGCTTGATGAGCCGAAAGCCACGGTCGAACAGCTCTGCGAACACATTCAGGGCCCGGACTATCCGACCGAAGCGGAAATCATCACCCCGCGCGCCGACCTGCTGAAAATGTACGAAACCGGCAAGGGCTCGGTGCGCATGCGCGCCGTGTACCACGTCGAGGACGGCGACATCATCGTTACCGCGCTGCCGCACCAGGTCTCCGGGGCCAAGGTGCTGGAGCAGATCGCCGCACTGATGCAGGCCAAACCGTCGAAAGCGCCGCAGATCGCCGACCTGCGTGATGAATCCGACCACGAAAACCCGTGCCGCATCGTGATCATCCCGGTCAACAGCCGTGTCGATCACGAAGCACTGATGCAGCACCTGTTTGCCAGCACCGAGCTGGAGTCGACCTACCGGGTCAACGTCAACATCATCGGTCTGGACGGCAAGCCGCAGCTGAAAAACCTCCGTGCGTTGCTGGTGGAGTGGCTGGAATTCCGTGTGCTGACCGTGCGTCGCCGCTTGCAATTTCGCCTCGACAAGGTCGAGCGTCGCCTGCACCTGTTGGACGGTTTGCTGATTGCCTACCTCAACCTGGATGAAGTGATCCACATCATCCGCACCGAGGAACATCCGAAAGCCAAACTGATCGAGCGTTTTGCCCTCAGCGAAATCCAGGCCGACTACATCCTCGACACCCGTCTGCGTCAGTTGGCGCGACTGGAAGAGATGAAGCTGCGCGACGAGCAGGACGAACTGCTCAAGGAACAGGCCAAGCTGCAAGCCCTGCTGGGCAGCGAAGCCAAGTTGAAGAAACTTGTGCGCAGCGAATTGTTGAAAGATGCCGAAACTTACGGCGATGACCGTCGGTCGCCAATCGTTGAACGTGCCGAAGCCAAGGCGCTGACCGAGCACGATCTGCTGCCGAACGAGAAAGTCACCGTCGTGCTGTCGGAAAAAGGCTGGATCCGTTCGGCCAAGGGCCACGATATCGACGCCACCGGCCTGTCGTACAAGGCCGGGGACGGCTTCAAGACTTCGGCGGCGGGGCGTTCGAACCAGTCGGCCGTGGTCATCGACTCCACGGGCCGCAGTTACTCGCTGGCCACCCACACCCTGCCATCGGCACGGGGTCAGGGCGAGCCGTTGACCGGCCGTCTGACGCCACCGCCGGGCGCAACGTTCGAATGCGTGCTGATGCCTGAAGAGGACTCGCTGTACGTGATCGCCTCCGACGCCGGCTACGGTTTCGTGGTGAAAGGCGAAGATCTGCAAGCCAAGAACAAGGCCGGCAAGGCGCTGTTGAGCCTGCCGAACAATGCCAAGGTGATCGCGCCGCGTCCGGTCGCCGACCGCGAGCACAACTGGCTGGCCTCGGTGACGACCGAGGGTCGCCTGCTGATCTTCAAGATCAGCGATCTGCCACAATTAGGTAAGGGCAAGGGCAACAAGATCATAGGTATTTCCGGTGAGCGTGTGGCCAGTCGCGAAGAATATGTCACGGACATCGCCGTTCTTCCGGAAGGCGCCACCTTGGTGCTGCAGGCCGGAAAACGCACCTTGTCGCTGAAGGCCGACGACCTCGAACACTACAAAGGTGAGCGTGGTCGCCGTGGTAACAAACTGCCACGTGGCTTCCAGCGGGTGGATGCGCTGCTCGTCGAAAACCTCAATTAAGCGGCCAGGAAGCGGTCGCACTCATTTCTCCTTCGGAGAAAATGACTGAGAACGCCTCTCTAGAGCGTCCGATCTACGATTTAACCCGTAGATCGGCGCTTTGGCGCTGGAGTCGGAACGCATATTCACGGATGATATGGCCTTTCCAAGCGCCGGCGTGGCCGAGCGTTATTCATATTTATTGAGTATTTTCACTGTGGTCAGCCTTGTGGCGGCCACCTGGACGGGATGATGACTTCTCTGCGCCCCCTTATTTTCCTGCTCGCCGGCGTTCTTGGCCTGGCGGGTTGCAGCGTTCACCAGCCGGTGTCGCTGTATCAGCTGGACAGCGGAAGTCCGGCCCAGCCTGCGCAAAGCGCGGGCATGGCAGTTTTGCTGGGCCCTGTGATCGTTGCCGATTACCTGCAACGGGAAACCCTGTTGCAGCGTCAGCCGGACGGCAGCCTGCAAGCCTCGGTCGATGGCCGCTGGGCCGGCAGCCTGTCTTCGGACATCGATCAGTTGCTGTTGCGTCAGGTTGCCGGGCATCTGGACAGTCAGCGCGTGGTGCTGGCGCCAGCGACCCTGGGCTTCACCCCGGATGTGCAGGTGCTGTTGACCATCACTCGTCTGGATTCCGGTGCCAAGCAACCGGCGATTCTGGACGCGCAATGGCGCCTGATCGACCGCCGTGGCCAGGTGCGTGACAACCGCATCGTCCATCTGCAGGAGCAACATGCCGGTACCACCGCCGCACAGGTGCAGGCGCAGGGCGTGTTGTTGCAGCGTCTGGCCGAGCAATTGTCGGTAGCGCTCAAACCGTTGGCCAATCAGCCACCGGTCGCCGAGGCGCCACGCAAGTCGGCACCGAAACCGGCAGCGCCGGCGGCGGAAGCCGAAAAGCAGCCGAAGATACCGATGGCTTCGCCGATTCGTACGGATATGGAAGTGTTCCGCTTCTAAGGCTAGAACGAGTCAGGACAGAGCCCGCCTTGTGCGGGCTTTGTTGTGTCTAGAGCTGTGAAAAGTCAAAAGCCCCTCACCCCCGCCCTCTCCCGGAGGGAGAGGGCGCCGACCGAGGTGTCTGGCGTTATCCATCGACCTGAAAGATCTTGGCGATTATGGATTTGGCGCAGTGCGGTCTTACGATTGTGGATTCGGCACGGCACGTTCAGGTCGGTGTAGATACCCAATATTCCCCTATCAGTCCCCTCTCCCTCTGGGAGAGGGCTAGGGTGAGGGGGCTCCAAAGCCTGGCGCAATCACGAAAACCCCACGCACAAAAAAGCCCGCAGACAATCACTCGTCTGCGGGCTTCTTTGTAACTGGCTTAAGGCTTAAGACCGGCGCTCATGCATCCGCGCCAGTTGCCGCTCAAGCATTGACGGATAAGGCTCCATCAACCGCTCCACACAGCAAGCCCCCTCAGGGCTGGCAATCGGCCGGATTCGTGCGCGCTGGCGAATCAGCGCGTCGTCACCGACCTTGCGCTCCACCAGCAGCAGGTTGCGGCTGTGTTGCGACAGGGCCAGGGCGTCCTGGGCGGAATCGGTCAGCAACAGGTCGATCTGGCTCAGGCCGAACAGTTCGTCGCCGAGTGTCAGGCCCAGCTGCAATTGCAGGGTGATGCCGCTGTCGGCGACTTCGATCTGCAACTGGTGGCCCAGCGCCCGCAGCAGCTCGCCGCAGCAGATGGCGTTGGTCAGGTAATCGTCGCCGCTGTCTTCAGTGTGGAACAGCATCAGGGTGCTGCCGTCGTTCAGGGTTTCGATTTCGCCCTGATACAGCGAAGCGGCCTGCTCCAGACAGTCGCGGTAGCGATCCTGCAACTCTTCCAGACGTGCACGCGGTAAACGGCGCAGTTGTTCCTGCGAGCCCAATTGCACCGCCAGCACCGCCGTGTGTTGCGGCACGCTCGAGGTCGGTCGGCGCACGGCCGGTTGCGCGGTATCGCTCAGCGATTCGTCACGCAGGTCGGCGAACGGGTCTTCGTCATCGTCGTCTTCAACGGTGCTGACCACATGGCGTGGCGCAGGCTTCTGCGCAGCCATCGGGCGGCTTTCGTCGAAACTCGGATCACGCAGGTTGCGCACTTCGAATTCCGGCTCGTCGTCCTCGAACTCCGGCTCCGGCTCGGGCTCCGGTTCGGCTGGCTCCGGGGCGTAGTTGGCGTGCAACTGGCGGGCAAGATCGCCGATCTCGTCCTGACGCTCGATACCCGGCGTGTATTCGTCGATACGGCGCAGCCACACGCGCAATTGCAGCAGCGGTGTAGAGATGTGCCGGCCCAGACGCAGGCTCAGGGCCAGGGACAGTGCCAGCAGGATCGCACTCAGGATGCCCATGCTTTGCAGGCTGATGGTCATCGGCTGCTGGAACTGATCCATGTCCAGGCTGATGCGCAGTTGTCCGGCGGTCACGTCCTGAAAGGTGATCTTGCTCTCGTACATGCCCTCGGCCTCGCCCAGCAGGCCGTGCTTGGGCCGCTGGCCGGACTCGGCGAGGATGCGGTTGTCCACGCTGTAGATGGCGGCGTGGGCCACCAGCTTGTTCTTGGTCAGGTTGTTGAGCAGCACGTTGAGGCTGAGGATGTCGTTGGACACCAGCAGTTCGGTGGCAGAGGTGGCGGTCTGCGTAGTCAGGCTTTCGCCCAGCGCATCGGCCTGCTCGTGCATGGCCTGCTTGAACTGCAGGCCCATCACGCAGGCATAGATCACCAGGGCCAGAGCGACCAGGATCACGTTATGGCTGGCGATGCGCAATGCAATCGGTACACGGCGGTGGCGCAGTGCACGGAAGATCAGCAGAAAGAAGTTATCGGTTTTAACTGGCGTGGGCCGGTTCACTGAGCTCGGCTCTTTTGTCCGTGAAGTTGACGCGCAGTATAGCGACAGGCCCTAGACCGGCAAAGCGCTGGCGGTGCCCGATGGTCACTGAAAGTGGGTAGAATGCGGTTTTTTTCCAGTTGCGGGGGTGCGCGTTGCGCGAAATCGTCCTGATTAACATCACGGGAGTCGACCGTCCGGGTCTGACAGCGGCCATTACCGGTGTTCTGGCCCAGGGTGGTGTGAATATCCTCGACATCGGTCAGGCGGTGATCCACGACATGCTGTCGTTCGGCATCCTCGTAGAAATCCCCGATTCCGAGCAAGGCAAGTCGGTGCTCAAGGACATCCTGTTCAAGGGCTATGAGCTCGACCAGCAGGTGCGCTTCACCCCGGTGTCCGAAGAGGATTACCAGCAATGGGTGGGCAATCAGGGCAAGAAACGCCACATCGTTACCCTGCTGACCCGCAAGGTCACTGCCGGCCAGTTACAGGCCGTGAGCTCGATCACCGCCAAATACGGCCTGAACATCGACCATATCGACCGTCTGTCGGGTCGCATGCCGCTGGACACCCCGGCGGACAAGGGCAAGGGCTGCATCGAGTTCTCCGTGCGTGGCGAAGCCGCCGATCCGCAGGCCCTGCGCGCCGAGTTCCTCAGCGTGGCTCAGGAGCTGAACGTCGACATCGCCTTCCAGGAAGATTCGCTGTTCCGTCGCAACCGTCGTCTGGCGGTGTTCGACATGGACTCGACCCTGATCGAAGCCGAGGTCATCGACGAACTGGCCAAGGCCGCCGGCGTTGGCGACCAGGTTTCGCAAATCACCGAGCGGGCGATGGCCGGCGAGCTGGACTTCCGCGCCAGCTTCAAGGAGCGTCTGGCGCTGCTCAAGGGCCTGGATGTCAGCGTGCTCGATTCGATCGGCGCCTCGCTGCGCCTGACCGAGGGCGCCGAAACCCTGTTCGCCGAACTCAAGCGCCTGGGCTACAAGACCGCGATTCTGTCGGGCGGCTTCACCTACTTCGCCAAGCAATTGCAGGCCAAACTCGGCATCGATTACGTGTTCGCCAACGAACTGGAAGTGGTCGACGGCAAGTGCACCGGCGTGGCGATCGAGCCGATCGTCGATGCCCAGCGCAAGGCCGACCTGCTGAAGCAGCTGGCTGAAAAAGAAGGTTTGCGTCTGGAGCAGACCATCGCCGTGGGCGACGGCGCCAACGACCTGCCGATGCTGGCGATTGCCGGTCTGGGCGTGGCGTTCCGCGCCAAACCGCTGGTCAAGCAGTCGGCGAAGCAGGCGATTTCCACCCTGGGGCTGGATGGCGTGTTGTACCTGCTGGGCTTCCGCGATCGCGACGGACAGCTCTGAAAGCTCTGTCGCCTGAGCTGGCCCCTTCACGAGCAAGCCCGCTCCCACAATTGAAATGCATTCCACTGTGGGAGCGGGCTTGCTCGCGAAAGGGGCGCCCAGGATTATCCGATTCCACTCAAAGGGATTTCCACAACGAGTCGAAATCCTCCTCGCTGCCGCCATTCTGCGCGGCCTCCAGCGAGCGATAGGCAAACTGATTGAAGCTGTGGGTGCTGGCCACCCGCCGGTCCAGCCCGGCGCGGTGCTCTTCACCCTGGGTGTTGATCAGCACTTTATTGCCCTCCTGAAACGGCAGCCGTGGCGCCAGTAACGTCGCCGGCAAGTCGATCGCACTGATTTCCGGCAATAACAACCCTCGCAGGTAATGACTGTGATCATCCCGGGTGCGCACCAGCTGCAAGCCGCAGGGCTGAGCGTGGGGCGCCACCAGTTCGATGCCCATTTGCGTACCGGCGCCGCGCACCTGGCGGATCCAGCGCACCACGGCAATGCTCCAGCCCTGATTGAGGCTGTCTTGAATCCCGACCATTTCCCCGGCCTGCAATTCGGCAGGTACTTCTTTTGGCCAGGCCAGGCAATAACCGCCGGGGCTGTGGTTGATGACGGGCAAGGCATAGGTCGGGTAGTGCGGCGGGCTGTCGGTGTCGCTTTCGTCGTCGGCCAGCGGTTCGTAGCGGATTTCCTCGTAGGGCAACAATTCGTCGGACGTGCCCTGTGGCGCGGCATCGAACGCCTGGCTCCAGCTGTCCTTTTCGCCCTGAACCACTGCGCGGCTGAAATTTGCCGCACGGGCGCCGGGGTGCTTGAGCAATTCGCTGAAAGTGCGTTCGCCGCCGAGGTAAAAGTGCAGGGCGCTCATGCCGACGCACACGGTCAGGTTGCCCTGGCCGACGGTGCGCTGAAAGCTGCGCTCGGCGGCTTCGCCCCAGGTCGCGTGCAGGTGTTGCAGGGTGTCGAGGGTCAGGCCGGCCGGCACGGGCAGCGGCGTCGTTGTGTCCTGATGCTGAAGGTGGGCCTCGATGGCATTCACCAACGGTTGCGGATCGAAACCGAGCAACCCTGCCTGTTGCTCGCTGCGAAACTGCGAGCGGTAACGCGGGCCGGCGTCGATGTCTGCCGAGACCGCGAACAAGCCCGCGCCCGGATTGGCGGGCTGCAGCTTCAGCCACGCGCTCCAGGGCTCGACCACTTGGGCCAGGCGCGCGATCTGATTCTGGCGCAACTGATTGCAGCGAGCGCTGCCCAGCAACAGGGCCGCGAGGTAGGTCTGTTCGACACTCAACTCGCCGGTCAGGCTGGCGAGGTCGTCGCGTACCCGGCGATGCTGCAGTTGCAGCTCGCAGGCGCAGCGAAACAATTGATGCAGTTCGAACCACAGCTGTTCCGGCGCCGGGCTGTACAGCTGCGTGGCGCGAACCAGTTGCCCTTTCAGCGCGTGGGCCGCCCGCTGCAGCGCTTCGCTCACCAGGGCTGCGCGATCCCGGGAGTACTTGGGCGCGATCCGCAGAATGATGTGTTTGTAACCGATGGCCAGCTGACTTTGCAGGGCCTGGCACAGATTGCTGATCTTGCGTGAGCGCTCATCGAGCATGATCGCCTGATGCAGAAAATGCCGTTCCAGATGCTGGCAGACGAAATACACCTCGGGCCGCAACAGCTCAAGTAAATGCAGACGGTTGTCGCTGGGGGTCAGCAGTTGATTGAGTTCGCCGAGGCCTTGATACAGCAGGCGCGCGGTTTCGCCGATGTTGGCCTTGGGCAGGTCGGCGATCCAGCGCTTGAGGTCGCGCGGGGTGGCTTCACAGAAGGACAGGCGCAACTGCGTGGGCGTCGGGGCGCTCAGTGGTGGTCGGGATCGTGGCTCACTCATGCCGTGACAAGCTCCGGCGGCGAATAGGGCAATGCCAAAAACTCTAGCAGTTGTGGTCTGTTTCGCAGGTGTTTGTCAGGGTTTTTTACCGTTGGTCTGCTGGCCTGGTGCCATTCCCGCAGGCGCTACTAGTCTCTCAGGCGTGCGATCGGAAACGCACGGTTGCACGGCCTGCCGTCAACGTCGGGGCAGGTCTCCCGAAACTTCAAGGAGATGAGGTTCATGTCTAAATACGCAGTGGCAAATCAATGGGGCGGTAGTTCGGCACCTTGGCATCCGGGTGGAACCTGGGTGCTGGGCGCGCGGGACAACCAGAACGTCGTCGCGATCGAGATCAAGTCCGGCGACGGTGGCAAAACCTTTACCGGCACCATGACCTACGCCGGCGAAGGCCCTATTGGCTTCAAGGCTCAGCGCACTGGCCAGAACCAGTACAACGTCGAAAACCAGTGGGGTGGCAACGATGCCCCCTGGCATCCAGGTGGCAAGTGGGTGATCGGCGGGCGGGATAACCAGAACGTTATCGCGTTGAGCGTCACGTCCAGTGACGGCGGGAAAAACCTCAGCGGCACCAATACCTACGCCAACGAAGGGCCGATCGGCTTCCGTGGGCAGATAGAGTAACGGCGCCACCCAGGTCGTGTCCGCCCCTTCGCAGACGTGCGAAAGGGCGGATCAACCGGTTCAGGCGTTCGACAGTGCCAAGGCCTGGCCCATCTGTACCGGCGAGCCGGCTTTCAATTCTTCAACCCATTTAACCTGATCCGGCCCGAACAACACGATCGCGGTCGAACCCAGTTTGAAGCGCCCCAGTTCCGCACCTTTTTCCAGATGAATCGGCGCACGGGCGGCTTCGTCGTAACGGAAGGTTTTCAGTTCGCGCTTCGGTGGCGTGACCAGACCGGCCCACACGGTTTCAATCGACGCCACGATCATCGCGCCCACCAGCACCACGGCCATCGGCCCGCGCTCGGTATCGAAGATGCACGCTACGCGCTCGTTACGGGCGAACAGTTCCGGAACGTTTTCAGCGGTGGTCTGGTTGACCGAGAAGATCCGGCCCGGAATGTAGACCATTTCGCGCAGGGTGCCGGCCAGCGGCATGTGCACGCGGTGGTAGTCCTTCGGCGACAGGTAAACAGTCGCGAATTCACCGCCCATGAACGGCGCCGCATTGGCCGCGTCGCCGCCCAGCAGTTCCAGCACGCTGAAGCTGTGGCCCTTGGCCTGGAAGATGCGGCCGTGTTCGATCGGGCCGAGCTGGCTGATCGCACCGTCGGCCGGGCTGAGGATCGCGCCCGGGGTCTGGTCCAGTGGACGTGCGCCATCTTTCAGCGCACGGGTGAAGAAGGCGTTGAAATGCTCGTAAGCGGTCACGTCTTCAACCAGTGCCTGCGACATGTCCACTTGATAACGCTTGGCGAACCAGGTGGTGAAGGCATTCTTGAACCAGCGCACGCGGCACTCGGCGACGCAGCCGGCCAGGCGCGACAGCAAGTGATGGGGCAGCAGGTACTGGCTGATGATAAACAAACGCTCTTTCATGACTGTCCTTAAAAATCCTTAAAGCTCGACGGGGGTGTCGGGGTGGTTGCCCCATTCGCCCCAGGAACCGGCGTAGCCCTTGACCCGCGGATAACCGAGGGCCTTGGCCACCAGATAAGTGAAACCGGACCGGTGATGGGTCTGGCAGTGGGTAATGATTTCTTTGTCTTTGGTGATCCCGAGGCTTTCCAGGATCTGCGGCATGTCGGTACGGATGCGCAGCTGGCGCGCCTGATCCATGCCCGCCGTCCATTCGAAATTGACCGCGCCGGGGATGTGTCCACCCTTGGCCGCCAGCACCTTCTCGCCGGAATACTCCAGCGGCCCGCGAGCGTCCCAGATGGCCAGGTCAGCGGCGCCGAGACGACTTTGCAGGTATTCGCGGGTGGCGGTCGGTTCCTCGTGCAGGGTCAGGGCAACCGGGCCGCCCGCCGCAGGAGGGATCTGGATCGACATCGGCGAACCTTCCGCCAGCCACGCCGGCAGACCGCCGTCGAGGTAGTGGTACTTGTCGTGACCGATCACGTCGAGCAGCCAGATGAAACGCCCGGCCCAGCCGCCGCCTTCGTCGTCATAGACCACGTAGACCGCATCCTTGCGATGACCCAGCTCACCGAACAGTTCTTCGAGTTTTTCCTTGCTCGGCAACAGCCCCGGAGCCGGCGCCTGACCCAGCTGGGTGCGTTTCGGATCGACGAAGCGTGCGCCGGGAATGTGTCCCTCGGCGTAGCGGGCGGCACTGGTCAGATCCACCAGAATCAGATCGCGGGATTCGAGGCGCGGCAGCAGGTCGCTCGGCTCGATCACCAGGGCCAGGCCAGAGAAATCAGACATGTGAGGTCTCCAGAGCACAAAGGGGAAGGATTGTAGCTGTCATTGGCCGCGCTGGCTAAAACTGTGCAGGGCTTTCTCGATGCACTGCGCGGTTTTGCCGAAGGCTTGCACAGTGATGTCGGCGAACGGCCCGCCACCCTGGTCGGCGACCACGATCATGATCACCCGGCCGTTGTTTACCAGCGAGCGCAGGAACAGGTGTTCGCCGCGAAACAGCGTGCGCAGCGAGGGCGGCAACAGGGCGGAAAACTGGGCGTTGTTGTCCGGGGTGATGCGCACTTGCGCCTGCTGCGCGAGCAAGCGTTGCAGCACCGAACTCTGGCTGACGACGAAATTCAGCGCAGCGGCTTCCTTCGGCAACCCCGAGGTTTGATGGACGCGCAGATTGGCGTGGCTGCGGTCGGCCATCAGGATCATCACCCGGCGCATGCCGCTGGCGACCAGCGCATCGCGGGCGGCGACGGTCAGGCTCATGGCGTTGGTGAAGCGGCTTGGCACGGCCAGCAGCTCGGCGCATTGCCGGCGCCACTGGCTCAGGTCGTCAGCGGACGGCGCCGCAGCCGGCAGCATTCCGGCGGGCAGGCGACGGGTGCCCCACGGCCACAGCAGCGAAACCGCCGGGTGCCAGAGGTCGGGCATGAAATGATGACGAGCGCTGACGGCGGCCTGCTGGTGCAACTGTTGTTGTACCTCGTCCATCGAGATTTGCAGGTAGAGGCTGGTCAGGTACTGCCAGCGCTCACTGTGCGGACTGTCCCAGGCTTGTTGCGCCGAGAGTGCCAGGCCGTTGGCCAGCAACACGGTGTTGGCCGGCTGATTGAGCCAGCGGCGCAGGGTCGGGTCGTCGTCGAGGCGGTTTTGCTGGCGCAACGGATGATCCACATCGCGGGCAATGCGCAGGACTTTGACCAGTTCGCGCTGTTCGGTCAGCAGCAGCCGATAGCCTTGCTGGACCCAGATCGGCAAACGCCAGGCTTCCACCAGCGCTTCGCCGATTTTCAGCAAGCGCACGCCGAACAATTGTTTCTCGACATCGCAGGCCGATTCGCCCTTGTGGATAACCCGTACTTCCCACTCTTCAAGCAGTTTGGGAAAGGTCAGCGCCAATGGCCACAGCGGCGACAGAAACAACAGGCTGCCCCAATGAATGTCCTGCCACAGTCGCGCCAGGCGACCGGCGAAAAAACCGTTGGCCTGTTGCGTGGCGTGCTGGCTGATCATCTGCAACTGGCGCAGTGGCTGGGGGATCTGCGCGGCAGGTTCGGCGGGCAGGCGAGCCAGCAGTTCTTCGGTGCGGGCAAGGCCTAGGCGATTGATCGCCACTTCGAGGTTTTCCGCCGGCGCGCTCATGTTGCCGTGGGTGTGGCGGTTGGCTTCGCGGATGATGCTCAGGGCCAGCGCCGGGCTGTCCTGCATCAGGTCGGCGATGTCGCGCAGCGAGCTGCGGTCATCGCGAATCGCCCGGCAGACCCGGTCATGGGCGTCTTGCGGCACCGGCAGGCGAACGCTGTCGAGCAGCTTCACCCAGCCATCGAGTGTGGTCGGTTTCACGTGTGGGACGTTCGTTTCATTAGCCATGTCTGGACGAGATCTTCACTGACTGTAGACGCGCCCGGCATGGGCTAAATTGGCTTTTCGCCTGAACTGGCTATAGTCTGGCGCAGTTTTGCCGATAAGTAGAAGAAGAGATTTTTTAACTTCCGAATATGACCTTGAACCCGACTTAAACAAGTACCTTTCTACCTATGGCTAAAATTATCGGCATCATCGTCGTATTCGCGAGCGTGCTCGGCGGATACGTGCTCTCCCACGGCAAGATTGCCGCCCTGATCCAGCCTTTCGAGGTAATGATCATCGGCGGTGCGGCACTCGGAGCATTCCTCCAGGCCAACCCCGGCTACATGACGATGCACGTGCTCAAGAAATCCCTGAGCATGTTCAGTTCGCGTTTCAGCCACACGTTCTATCTGGAAGTGCTGGGCCTGATCTACGAGATCCTCAACAAGAGCCGCCGCGAAGGCATGATGGCCATCGAAGGCGACATCGAAGACGCGGCCGCGAGCCCGATCTTCGCCAAGTACCCGGCGGTACTGAAAGACGAACGCATGACCGCGTTCATCTGCGATTACCTGCGCATCATGTCCTCCGGCAACATGGCTCCCCACGAGCTGGAAGGCCTGTTCGACATGGAACTGTACAGCCTGAAGGAAGACCTCGAGCATCCGTCCCACGCGGTGAACGGCATTGCCGACGCCATGCCGGGTTTCGGTATCGTCGCGGCGGTACTGGGTATCGTGGTGACCATGGCCTCCCTGGGTGAAGGCGATCAGAAATCCATCGGTCTGCACGTAGGTGCGGCACTGGTCGGTACCTTCTTCGGTATTCTCGCGGCGTACGGTTTCTTCGGCCCGCTGGCGCACTCCCTGGCGCACGATGCCAAGGAAGAGCTGAACGTCTACGAAGCCATCAAGGCCTCGCTGGTGGCTTCGGCTTCCGGCATGCCGCCGTCGCTGGCTGTCGAGTTCGGTCGCAAGGTGCTGTACCCGGCTCACCGTCCAAGCTTTGCCGAGCTGGAACAAGCCGTTCGCGGTCGTTAAGTCATGGAAAATAACCAGCCGATAATCATCAAGCGCGTCAAGCGCATCGCCGGCGGGCATCATGGCGGGGCGTGGAAGATCGCCTTCGCCGACTTTGCGACGGCGATGATGGCGTTCTTCCTGGTGTTGTGGCTGCTGTCCACCGCGACCCCGGAACAGAAGATCGCCATCGCCGGTTACTTCAAGGACCCGGTCGGTTTCTCCGAAAGCGGCACGCCGTACATCATCGACCTGGGCGGTACGCCGACCCTCGCGCCGGAAAACACCCTCAACCCTGAAGTGAAGTCGCAGCCTCAACCGGACAAGGTCACGGTCGACACCGAACAGGTTGAAGGCATGGCCGAGCAGGTCGAGAAGGAACGCCTGGAACTGCTGCTGCAGGAACTGCAGAACAAGGTCGACGAGAACCCGCAACTGCAGAAATTCAAGGACCAGATCCTGTTCGAAATCACGCCGAACGGCTTGCGCATCCAGATCATGGACGCCGAGAACCGGCCGATGTTCGACTCCGGTTCTGCCCGCCTGAAGCCGTACTTCGAAGACATCCTGCTGGCCATGGCCGACACCATCAAAGCGGTGCCGAACAAGATCAGCATCAGCGGTCACACCGATGCCAAGCCTTACGTGGGCAACGGCGACTTCGGCAACTGGGAGCTTTCGGCCAACCGTGCCAACGCCGCCCGGCGTGCGCTGGTGGCGGGCAGTTATCCGGACGCTCAAGTGGCTCGGGTTGTTGGTTACGCCTCGTCGGCACTGTTCGACAAGGAGAACCCGTTCAACCCGGTCAACCGCCGCATCGACATCGTGGTGCTGACCAAAAAGGCCCAGGCCGCCATCGAAGGTGCGCAAGGCGCCGACCCGTCGAAACCGGCAGATCAAGGCCAGAACGGCGCCGCGCCGGCCACCCCGGTCGACCCGAACGCCTTGCCGGCGGATCAGCAACCGGTACCGGCCCACGAGTTGCGCGAACGGCTGAACCTGTTCGACGACCCGCTGCCGAAACCGACCGAGCCGGGCGCAGCGGCACCAGCACCGGCGCCTGCACCGGCCCCCGCGCCGAAACAGTGACCCACAAAAAAGCCGCGAGATGATCGCGGCTTTTTTGTGTCTGGTTACTTGAAAGTCTAGTAACCGTTTTCCGGCAGGCTGGCGATGATCGAGCGGTAGCTGTTCATTCGCTGCTGCTGCACGCGGCCGTCTTCCAGGGCCTTGAGGAGTGCACAACCGGGTTCGCGGTCGTGCTTGCAGTCGCGGAAGCGGCAGGTGCCGAGCAGGTCGTTGAACTCGATGAAGCCGGCTTCGACGTCGGCGCGGCTGACGTGGCCGAGGCCGAATTCGCGGATGCCCGGGGAGTCGATCAGTTCGCCGCCGCCGGGGAAGTGGAACAGACGTGCGGTGGTCGTGGTATGCGTACCTTGACCGGACAGCTCGGACAGCGGGCCGACGCGGGTTTCGACTTCCGGCAGCAGGCTGTTGACCAGCGACGACTTGCCGACACCGGACTGGCCGACGAACACGCTGATGCGCCCGTCGAGCTGCTTTTGCAATTGCTCCATGCCGTTGCCGTGGTGCGCCGAGACTTCCAGTACCGGATAACCCAGTGTGCGGTAGACCGCCAGCAGCGCATTCAGCGCCGGGGCGTTCTGCTCGTCGATCAGGTCGAATTTGTTCAGCAGCAGCAACGGGCGAATGCCGGCGTGTTCGGCGGCGACCAGATAACGGTCGATCAGGTTGGCATGGGGCTCGGGCAGCGGGGCGAAGACGATGACGATCATGTCGACGTTGGCGGCCACCGGCTTGAGCTGGCCACGGCTGTCCGGACGGCACAGCTCGGTGGTGCGCGGCAGTTGCGCGACGATCACGCCGATGCCCTGGTTGCCGGCGCGCCATACGACCCGGTCGCCCGTCACCAGCGCCGGCAGGTTGGCCCGCAGGTGGCAGCGGAAGACCTGGCCGGCCAGCTCACCGTCAATGGCCTCGACCTCGACCTGCACACCGAAGTGGGCGATCACCAGGCCGTGCTGTTCCGGGCCGAGGTCGCCGCCTTCGAGCGCCTCGACGGCCGAGGACTCGCGTTTGGCGGCGCGGGCGGCGCGCTCGCCCTGAATCTTTTCGATGCGCCAGTTTTGACGACGATTGAGTTGGCGTTTGGCCATGGGTGTTCCGTCTGAAGAATACAGCGATTAGGTAAAACGGCCGCGAGTTTAGCACGCCCGGCAGGCTGCCTAGGCTAAACTGCGCAGCATTGCTCAGGAGCCGAAAAATGCAAAACCCGCAGAATCTGATCTGGATCGACCTCGAAATGACCGGTCTGGATCCGGAAAACGACGTCATCATCGAAATGGCCACCATCGTCACCGACAGTGACCTGAACACCCTGGCCGAGGGCCCGGTGATCGCCATCCACCACAGCGACGAAGTCCTCGCCCGCATGGATGAGTGGAATACCCGCACCCACGGCAACTCCGGCCTGACCCAGCGCGTACGCGACAGCCGCATCAGCATGGCCGAGGCCGAGGCTGAAACCATCGCCTTCCTCGAAAAGTGGGTGCCGAAGGGCAAGTCGCCGATCTGTGGCAACAGCATCTGCCAGGATCGCCGCTTCCTTTATACCCACATGAAGTCGCTGGAAAGCTACTTCCACTATCGCAACCTGGACGTCTCCACGCTCAAGGAACTGGCCGCGCGCTGGGCGCCGGACGTGCGTGACAGTTTCAAGAAGGGCAGCACTCACCTGGCGCTGGACGACATCCGCGAATCCATCGCCGAGCTGCAGCACTACCGCAAGCATTTCATCAAGTTCTGAGATCGGCACCCACGCCGAGGCGCCCTCTTTTGGTGCCTCGGTGAAGTGAGTAGACTGCGCGCCTTCCTGCCAGGATCGCCACCATGTTGCTGATGCTCTACCTCGTCGCCATTACTGCCGAAGCCATGACCGGCGCCCTGTCTGCGGGCCGTCGCGGCATGGACTGGTTCGGCGTGGTGCTGATTGCCTGCGTCACGGCATTGGGCGGCGGTTCGGTGCGTGACGTGCTGCTCGGGCACTACCCGCTGACCTGGGTCAAACACCCGGAGTACCTGGTGCTGACCACGGTCGCGGCGATGATCACCGTGTTTACCGCACGGTGGATGCGTCACCTGCGCTCGCTGTTTCTGGTGCTCGACGCGGTCGGTCTGGTGGCATTCACCCTGATCGGCTGCATGACCGCCCTGGAAATGGGCCACGGCATGCTGGTGGCCTCGGTCAGCGGAGTGATCACCGGCGTGTTTGGGGGCATCCTGCGCGATATTTTCTGCAACGATATTCCGTTGATCTTCCGCCGTGAGCTGTATGCCAGCGTCTCGTTCGCTGCCGCGTGGTGCTACATGCTCTGTCTGTTCCTGAATGTGCCGAGCGAGCAGGCGATTCTGATCACGTTGTTCGGTGGCTTTCTATTAAGGCTGTTGGCGATTCGCTTCCATTGGGAAATGCCGAAGTTCGTTTATAACGACGAGCATTGACGGTCGGCGTGCTGTTTCAGCGCCCACTCCACATGTTCTCGCACCAGCTCTGACGGGTATTCGCGCCGCGCCTTGAGTGCTTCCAGCACTGGAATGCTTGACGGTGCATTTCCCAGTCCCACCGCCAGATTTCGCAGCCAGCGCTCGTAACCGGCCCGACGCAGCGGCGAACCTTCGGTGCTGCTGAGGAATTTGTCCTCATCCCACAGAAACAGTTCTGCCAGTTCGGCATTGTCGAGGTTGTGCCGTGGCTTGAAATCGCTTTCGCCAGACGGTTTGGCGAAGCGGTTCCACGGGCAGCAGATCTGGCAGTCGTCGCAGCCGAACACGCGGTTGCCGATCAGCGGCCGCAGGTCTTCGGGAATGGCATTTTTCAGCTCAATGGTCAGGTAGGAAATGCAACGTCGCGCGTCCAGCACGTAGGGGCCTACGAAAGCGTTGGTCGGGCAGATGTCGAGGCATGCGGTGCAGCGGCCGCAATGTTCGGTGCTATGCGGTTCATCCACCGGCAACGGCAGATCGACGAACAGTTCGCTGAGAAAGAAATAACTGCCGGCCTTGCGATTGAGCACCAGAGTGTTCTTGCCGATCCAGCCCAGCCCCGCCTGCTCGGCGATGGCTTTTTCCAGCACCGGAGCGCTGTCGACGAAGGCTCGGAAACCGAACGGACCGATTTCGGACTGAATCCTGTCCGCCAGTTGTTGAACGCGTTTACGGATCAATTTGTGATAATCGCGGCCCAAGGCATAACGCGAGATGTAGGCTTTTTCCGGTTTGCCCAGCAATTGCGCCATTTGTGTGTCGCCCGGCAGGTAGTCCATGCGCAGCGACACCACGCGCAAGGTGCCCGGCACCAGCTCCTCAGGGTGCGAGCGTTTGCTGCCATGGGCGCCCATGTAATCCATTTCGCCGTGGTAGCCGGCCTCGAGCCAGCGTTGCAGGTGCTGTTCGTGCTCGGCCAGGTCCAGACCGCTGATGCCGACTTGCTGGAAGCCCAGCTCGCGGCCCCAGTCCTTGATGGATTGGGCGAGGGCGGGCAGATCTGTGGTGATGGCGGACATGAGGCGAGAGAAACCGGAGCTGAGGTGCGTATAATTCTGCCAGACATCGGAGCCCGAAGACGCATGCCGCACACTAAAGATCAATTACCCGACGCGCTGTACCGCGCCACGCAGGTGCGGGCACTCGATGCGCGGCTGATCGCTGCCGGCACTCCGGGCTTCGAATTGATGCAGCGAGCGGCCCATGCCACATGGCGCGCGCTGGTTCGACATTGGCCATCTGCTAACGAATTGACGGTGCTGGCAGGGCACGGCAACAACGCGGGTGACGGATACCTGGTGGCAGCGCTGGCCCATCGGGCCGGTTGGCAGGTTCGGGTAGTGGCCGTGGGCGATCCGCAGCGATTGCAGGGTGATGCGGCCGTAGCGCATGCCGATGCCGTGGCCGAAGGCGTGGTGATAGCCCCCTGGCATCCTTCCTGCGAGTTGCGCGGAATCGTCGTTGACGGGTTGCTCGGTACCGGTCTGAGCGGTGAAGTGCGTGAGCCTTACGCCGCTGCGATTGCGGCAATCAATGCCAGTGGATTGCCGGTGGTGGCGGTCGATATCCCTTCCGGGTTGTGCGCCGACACCGGTCATGCGTTAGGTCATGCGGTGCGCGCTGACCTCACCGTGACCTTCATCGGCCTGAAGCTCGGGCTGTTTACGGGCTCGGCGGCGGATCATGTCGGGGAACTGCTGTTTAACGATCTGCAGGCCACGGCCGAAAACTTCAGTGACATTCCTGCCGCCGCTCAACGGCTCAATGCGGTTAACCTGCCGCGTCTGGCGGCCCGTGCGCCGACTGCGCACAAGGGGCGTTTCGGTCATGTGCTGCTGATCGGCGGCGATCATGGTTTTGGCGGGGCGATCCTGTTGAGCACCGAAAGCGCGCTGCGCAGTGGCGCCGGGATGGTATCGCTGGCGACTCGCCCGGAACATGTACCAGCGGCATTGAGCCGGGTGCCGGAAGCCATGGCGTTGGGCGCCTCTTCGGCCAATCAATTGATGGGGCTGCTGGAAAAGGTGTCGGTGCTGGTCGTCGGGCCGGGGCTGGGCCAGGCCGCTTGGGGGCGGGCACTGTTGTCGGCCGCCGCCAATGCGGCGCTGCCGCAGGTGTGGGATGCCGATGCGCTGAACCTGCTGGCCTCAGGTTTTGTCAGTTTGCCCAAGGATTGCGTGATCACGCCGCATCCGGGGGAAACAGCACGTTTATTGGGGATCAGTACCGCCGAAGTGCAGGCTGATCGTCCGGCGGCGGCGCTGGCATTGAGCAAAAAATACACAGCGGTGGTGGTGCTCAAGGGGGCGGGCACTTTGATTGCTCATCCCGATGGTCGTCTGGCGCTGTGTCATCAAGGCCATCCGGCGATGGCCACTGCCGGGCTCGGCGATGTGCTGGCGGGCCTGATCGGCGCGCTGCTGGCCCAGGGCATGGACGGTTTTGACGCCGCGAGTCTGGCAGTCTGGCTGCACGCCAACGCCGGTCTGCACCAAGGTAAATTCGGCCGTGGGCTGGCGGCCAGTGATCTGATTCCAGCCATTCGTCAGTTGTTGGAGGAGCATGCACCGTGTCTGAAGTAACCCTGTACCTGGCCGATGAACAGGCCATGAGCGACTTTGGCGCACGCATCGCCCGTATCACCCAGGGCCATGGCCTGATCTTTCTCGAAGGCAACCTCGGGATGGGCAAAACCACGCTGTCGCGGGGCATCATTCGCGGTCTGGGGCATGTGGGAGCGGTGAAAAGTCCGACCTTCACGCTGGTCGAGCCCTACGAGATCGGTGACGTTCGCGCGTTTCACTTCGACCTGTATCGTCTGGTCGATCCGGAGGAACTGGAGTTTCTCGGCATCCGCGACTATTTCGAAGACGACGCCCTGTGCCTGATCGAATGGCCCGATAAAGGTGCAGGCTTTTTGCCAAAGCCTGACCTGACCATTACCATTAGCCCGCAAGACAGCGGACGTTCGCTGACCATTTTATCCCAGGGCTCGCGCGGCGAGGCCTGGTGTGCCGCTTTGGCATTGGAAACCAATTGAATGATGGGGTTAGGTATGCGCTTTCGCGCGTTGGTGGCTGCCGTTGGACTGATGTTGATGGCAGTAACCGTCAACGCTGTGGCCGAGACGAAGGTCAACAGCGTGCGCCTGTGGCGGGCGCCGGACAACACGCGACTGGTGTTCGACCTGACAGGCCCGGTGCAGCACAGCGTCTTCACGCTGACCGCGCCGGATCGTCTGGTGATCGACATCAACGGCGCCACCCTCGGCGCGCCGCTGAATGTGCAGACCGCCAACACGCCGATCACTGCGATGCGTTCGGCCCAGCGCACGCCGACCGACCTGCGGGTGGTCATCGACCTGAAAAAAGCGGTCACCCCGAAAAGCTTCTCGCTGGCGCCGAACGCCCAGTATGGCAACCGTCTGGTGGTCGATCTGTTCGACAACCCGGCAGACGCGGCGCCACCGCCTGCGCCGACGCCGTCGGTCGCTACCGTACCGGCGGTGCCTGTCACGCCGGCTGAACCTGCGATCAAACTGCCACCGGCCCCGGCCGGAAAGCGCGACATCATCGTGGTCATCGACGCCGGTCACGGCGGTGAAGACCCGGGCGCATCGGGTTCTCGCGGCCAGCGCGAAAAAGACGTGGTACTGCAGATCGCCCGCGAGTTGCAGCGTCAGGTCAACGGCATGAAAGGCTTCCGCGCCGAACTGACCCGTACCGGCGACTACTTCATCCCGCTGCGCGGCCGTACCGAGATTGCCCGCAAGAAGGGCGCCGATCTGTTTGTCTCGATCCACGCCGACGCCGCGCCTTCTGCGGCCGCGTTTGGTGCGTCGGTGTTCGCCCTGTCCGATCGTGGCGCCACCTCGGAAACCGCCCGTTGGCTGGCCGACAGCGAAAACCGTTCCGACCTGATCGGCGGTGCCGGCAACGTCAGCCTCGACGACAAGGACCGCATGCTGGCCGGCGTTCTGCTCGACCTGTCGATGACCGCCTCGCTGACCTCCAGCCTCAACGTCGGCCAGAAGGTTCTGACCAATATTGGCCGGGTCACCCCGCTGCACAAGCAGCGCGTGGAACAGGCCGGGTTCATGGTGCTGAAATCGCCGGACATCCCGTCGATCCTGGTGGAAACCGGCTTCATCTCCAACGCCAACGAAGCGAACAAACTCTCGGCAGCGAGCCACCAGCAGGCGCTGGCGCGTTCGATCAGCAGCGGCGTGCGTCAGTTCTTCCAGCAGAATCCGCCACCGGGCACTTACATCGCCTGGCTGCGTGATTCGGGCAAGATCGCTCAAGGGCCGCGTGATCACCGGGTAGGTCCGGGTGAGACCGTGGCGATGATTGCCGTGCGTTATCAGATTTCGCCGGCCACACTGCGTAGCGCCAACAATCTGAAAAGCGATGATCTGAAAGTCGGCCAGCACCTGACCATTCCCGGCACCGAACTGGCGTCCAAAGAATGAATCAGGTCCTGAACGCTGCCCGCATTGAACTGCTCAGCCCGCGGCTGGCGAACCAGATCGCCGCCGGTGAGGTGGTCGAACGCCCGGCCTCGGTGATCAAGGAGCTGCTGGAAAACAGCCTCGACTCCGGCGCCAAGCGTATCGACGTCGATGTCGAGCAGGGCGGTGTCAAACTGCTGCGAGTGCGCGACGACGGCAGCGGTATTTCCGCCGATGACCTGCCGCTGGCCCTGGCCCGTCACGCCACCAGCAAGATCCGTAACCTGGAAGACCTCGAACAGGTGATGAGCCTGGGTTTCCGGGGCGAGGCTTTGGCTTCGATCAGCTCCGTGGCGCGTCTGACCCTGACCTCGCGCACCCGCGACGCCGATCAGGCCTGGCAGGTCGAGACCGAAGGCCGCGACATGGCGCCCCGCGTGCAGCCAGCGGCGCACCCGGTCGGCACTTCGGTGGAAGTCCGTGACCTGTTCTTCAATACACCGGCACGGCGCAAATTCCTCAAGACCGAAAAAACCGAATTCGATCACCTGCAGGAAGTGATCAAGCGTCTGGCACTGGCGCGTTTCGACGTGGCTTTCCATTTGCGCCACAACGGCAAGACCATCCTCAGCCTGCACGAAGCCCACGATGATGCGGCCCGCGCCCGGCGTGTGGCGGCGATCTGCGGTTCGGGCTTCCTCGAGCAGGCGCTGCCGATCGAGATCGAACGCAATGGCCTGCATTTGTGGGGCTGGGTCGGTCTGCCGACCTTCAACCGCAGTCAGGCGGACTTGCAGTATTTCTTCGTCAACGGCCGTGCGGTGCGCGACAAACTGGTGGCCCACGCGGTGCGTCAGGCCTATCGCGATGTGCTGTTCAACGGCCGGCATCCGACGTTTGCGCTGTTTTTCGAGGTCGATCCGGCAGCGGTCGACGTCAACGTGCACCCGACCAAGCACGAAGTGCGCTTCCGTGACGGGCGCATGGTGCATGACTTCCTGTATGGCACCTTGCACCGTGCCCTCGGCGATGTGCGGCCGGAAGATCAGCTTGCCGGCTCGGTCACCACCGCGATCGTCCGGCCGACCGGCCTTGAAGCTGGTGAATTCGGACCGCAGGGCGAAATGCGTCTGGCGGCCAATGCGTTGCTGGAGCAACCGCAGGCGCAACCGGCGTTCAATACCTCGTCGGGTGCCAGCGCTGGCGGCGCTTATCAGTATCAATACACGCCACGTCCGCAATCGACCGTGCCGGTAGCCGAGGCCCAGGCCGCGTACCGCGAGTTTTTTGCGCCGCTGCCCGAGGCCAATGCCAATGCATTGCCAGCCGGTCAGGAAGACATTCCGCCGCTTGGCTACGCGCTGGCTCAGCTCAAGGGCATTTATATTCTGTCCGAGAACGCCCAAGGCCTGGTTTTGGTGGACATGCACGCCGCTCACGAGCGGATCATGTATGAGCGCCTGAAGATCGCCATGGCCAGCGAAGGCCTGAGCGGTCAGCCGCTGCTGGTGCCGGAATCGCTGGCGGTCAGTCAGCGCGAGGCCGACTGCGCTGAAGAGCATGCGGCGTGGTTCCAGCGCCTTGGTTTTGAATTGCAGCGCCTTGGCCCGGAAACCCTTGCGATCCGGCAGATCCCCGCCCTGCTCAAGCAGGCCGAAGCCAACCGACTGGTCGGTGATGTGCTGTCGGACTTGATGGAATACGGCACCAGCGACCGGATTCAGGCGCATCTGAATGAACTGCTCGGCACCATGGCCTGCCACGGCGCGATCCGCGCCAACCGCCGCCTGGCCTTGCCGGAAATGAACGGCCTGCTGCGCGACATGGAAAATACCGAGCGCAGCGGTCAGTGCAACCATGGCCGACCGACCTGGACCCAACTGGGCCTGGACGATCTGGACAAACTGTTCCTGCGCGGTCGTTGATGAGCCAGCTTCCTCCAGCGATTTTCCTGATGGGCCCGACCGCTGCGGGCAAGACCGATCTGGCCATCGAGCTGACCAAGGTGCTGCCGTGCGAGCTGATCAGTGTCGATTCGGCGCTGGTTTATCGCGGCATGGACATCGGCACCGCCAAGCCTTCCAAAGAACTGCTGGCGGAGTTTCCGCACCGACTGATCGACGTTCTCGACCCGGCCGAAGCCTATTCGGCAGCGGATTTCCGTCGCGATGCGCTGGAGGCCATGGCCGAGATCACCGCACGCGGAAAAATTCCGCTGCTGGTGGGCGGCACGATGCTCTATTACAAGGCTTTGATCGACGGTTTGGCGGACATGCCGGCGGCCGATCCCGAGGTTCGCGCGCAGATCGAAGAAGAGGCTGCACGCCTTGGCTGGCAGGCCCTGCACGATCAGTTGGCGGTCATCGATCCGGAGTCTGCAGCACGCATCCATCCGAACGATCCACAACGACTGAGTCGTGCGCTGGAAGTTTACCGGGTCAGCGGTCAGAGCATGACTGCGCTGCGCCTGCAACAATCTGCGCAAAGTGCTGAAGCGTCCGCATCGGGACTGCAACAATTGCCCTATACTGTCGCGAACCTGGCGATTGCTCCAACTAATCGGCAGGTATTGCACGAGCGCATTAAACAAAGATTCACAAATATGCTGGAACAGGGATTCATCGACGAGGTCGTAGCCCTGCGTAATAGAAGTGACCTGCATGCCGGGTTGCCGTCTATACGTGCGGTAGGCTACCGCCAGGTCTGGGACTACCTGGATGGCAAGCTGACGTCGGCCGAGATGCAGGAACGGGGCATCATCGCCACGCGCCAATTGGCCAAACGCCAGTTCACCTGGCTGCGCAGCTGGAAAGATTTACACTGGCTCGACAGTCTGGATTGCGACAATCTGCCACGTGCCTTGAAATACCTTGGGACGATCTCCATATTGAGCTGAGTCCTTGCAATTGCCGTCTATCCTTGGGGGTGTGGCGGCAAAAGCCATTTGTTTACCTATTTTTTATATTGAATCCTTAAAGGAGTGCGGCACATGTCAAAAGGGCATTCGCTACAAGACCCTTACTTGAATACTTTACGTAAAGAGAAAGTGGGGGTTTCCATCTACCTGGTGAACGGGATCAAACTGCAAGGCACGATCGAGTCGTTCGACCAGTTCGTTATCCTGCTGAAGAACACCGTCAGCCAGATGGTTTACAAACACGCTATCTCTACAGTCGTGCCGGTTCGTCCAATTCGTCTGCCAAGCGCAACCGAATCCGAAGCAGGTGACGCTGAGCCAGGTAACGCCTGATAGGAGTCTCCTTTGTTCTTTGAGCGCCACGGTGGTGGTGAACGAGTCATCCTCGTTCACTTGGATGGACAGGACCCTGAGGCGCGCGAAGATCCGCAGGAGTTTCAGGAACTGGCAAATTCGGCTGGCGCCGAGACCGTTGCGTTTTTTAACGTGCCGCGTCATCGGCCAACCGCCAAATACCTGATTGGCAGCGGCAAGGTCGAGGAACTGCGCGACCTGGTCCACGCCAAAGAAGCCGATCTGGTTATCTTCAATCACACCCTTACACCCAGTCAGGAACGTAACCTCGAACGTGTTTTCGAGTGTCGCGTGATCGACCGTACCGGTCTGATTCTCGATATTTTCGCCCAACGCGCCCGTACCCATGAGGGCAAGCTCCAGGTCGAACTGGCCCAGCTTGACCACATGAGCACCCGGCTGGTTCGCGGCTGGACTCACCTTGAGCGTCAGGGTGGCGGTATCGGCATGCGCGGCCCGGGTGAAACCCAGCTCGAAACCGACCGGCGACTGCTGCGGGTTCGCCTGCGCCAGATCAAGGGTCGGCTGGAGAAAGTGCGCAGCCAGCGCGAACAGTCGCGTCGCGGCCGCTCGCGTGCGGATATCCCTACCGTATCTCTGGTGGGATACACCAACGCCGGTAAATCCACGCTGTTCAATAACGTGACCAAGTCCGACGTGTACGCTGCTGACCAGCTGTTCGCCACGCTCGATCCGACCCTGCGCCGTCTGGATCTGGACGACCTGGGGCCGATTGTCCTGGCCGACACCGTGGGCTTCATCCGCCACTTGCCGCACAAACTGGTCGAGGCATTTCGGTCTACGCTCGAAGAGTCGAGCAACTCCGACCTGCTGTTGCACGTGATCGATGCGGCCGAACCGGATCGCATGTTGCAGATCGAGCAGGTGATGGTGGTGCTGGGCGAGATCGGTGCCCAGGACTTGCCGATCCTCGAGGTCTATAACAAACTCGATTTGCTTGAAGGCGTTGAGCCACAAATCCAGCGCGATGAAAACGGCAAGCCCCAGCGGGTCTGGCTGTCGGCGCGTGATGGCACCGGTCTGGAATTGCTCGAGCAGGCGATTGCCGAGTTGTTGGGCAGTGACCTGTTCGTGGGAACCTTGCGCCTGCCTCAGCGGTTCGCGCGTCTGCGTGCACAGTTCTTCGAACTGGGCGCGGTACAGAAAGAAGAACACGACGAAGAAGGGGTCAGCTTGCTGGCCGTTCGATTGCCACGCTCGGAGCTCAATCGACTGGTCAGTCGTGAAGGCGTTGTGCCGACGGAGTTCATCGAGCAACACACTTTGCAATAAAAGCCTGGCAAAGCGGTTGTGCCGCAACGGCAGGCATTCTGTAGCATTGGTCGGCGCGCCGTGGGTGCGTCTTTGCTTTATCAGATGGAGAGCGCTATGGCTTGGAATGAGCCGGGTGGCAACTCGAACAATCAGGATCCTTGGGGTGGCAAGCGTCGCAACAACGGCGACCGCAAGGGACCGCCGGATCTCGACGAGGCCTTCCGAAAGCTGCAGGAAAGCCTGAACGGGTTGTTCGGTGGTGGAAAGAAACGCGGTGATGACGGTGGTGGCTCGGGCAAGAGCGGCGGCTTCGGCGGCCTGCTCGGCATCGGCCTTGTCGTGCTGGCGGCCGTCTGGCTGTACAGCGCGGTGTACGTTGTGGACGAGCAGGAGCAGGCCGTGGTGCTGCGCTTCGGCAAGTACTACGAGACTGTCGGTCCCGGCCTGAACATCTACTTCCCGCCGATCGACAAGAAGTACATGGAGAACGTCACGCGTGAGCGTGCCTACACCAAGCAGGGCCAGATGCTGACCGAAGACGAGAACATCGTCGAAGTGCCGCTGACCGTGCAGTACAAGATCAGCAACCTGCAGGACTTCGTGCTGAACGTCGACCAGCCGGAAATCAGCCTGCAACATGCGACCGACAGTGCGCTGCGCCATGTGGTGGGTTCCACCGCGATGGACCAGGTGCTGACCGAAGGTCGTGAGCTGATGGCCAGCGAGATCAAGGAGCGTCTGCAACGTTTCCTCGATACCTATCGCACCGGTATCACCGTTACCCAGGTCAACGTACAAAGCGCAGCGGCACCGCGTGAAGTGCAGGAAGCCTTCGATGACGTGATCCGCGCCCGTGAAGACGAGCAGCGTTCGCGCAACCAGGCTGAAACCTACGCCAACGGCGTGGTGCCGGAAGCCCGTGGTCAGGCCCAGCGCATCCTCGAAGATGCCAACGGTTACCGTGACGAAACGGTCTCGCGCGCCAAGGGTGAGGCAGATCGCTTCACCAAACTGGTTGCCGAGTATCGCAAGGCGCCCGAGGTCACTCGCCAGCGTCTGTACCTGGACACCATGCAGGAAGTCTTCAGCAGCACCAGCAAGGTACTCGTGACCGGCAACAAGAACGGCCAGAGCAACCTGCTTTACCTGCCGCTGGACAAGATGATTCAGAACAGTTCGGGCAGCAATGCACCGGTCACCGGTTCGGCTGCCGCCAGCAACAACACGGACGTCACGCCGCATGTCACTGACGTGCCGCAGTCGCGTACAAGGGAGACCCGCTGATGAGCAATAAATCGCTGATCGCCCTGATCGTTGGCGTTGTCGTGGTACTGGTTGGCTGGAACTGTTTCTACATCGTGGCTCAGACCGAGCGTGCGGTGTTGCTGCAGTTCGGTCGCGTGGTTCAGGCTGATGTTCAGCCAGGTCTGCATGTGAAAGTGCCTTACGTTAACCAGGTGCGTAAATTCGACGCACGTCTGATGACGCTGGATGCACCGACACAGCGCTTCCTGACGCTGGAAAAGAAAGCCGTGATGGTCGATGCGTATGCCAAGTGGCGCGTGAAAGATGCCGAGCGCTTCTACACCGCAACGTCCGGCCTCAAGCAGATCGCTGACGAGCGTCTGTCCCGTCGTCTGGAATCGGGTCTGCGTGACCAGTTCGGTAAGCGCACCCTGCACGAAGTGGTGTCGGGTGAGCGCGATGCGCTGATGGCTGACATCACCGCGTCGCTGAACAAGATGGCGGAAAAAGAGCTGGGTATCGAAGTGGTTGATGTCCGGGTCAAGGCCATCGATCTGCCGAAAGAAGTGAACCGCAGCGTGTTCGAACGTATGAGCACCGAGCGTGAGCGTGAAGCTCGCGAGCACCGCGCCAAGGGTAACGAGCTGGCCGAAGGCATCCGTGCCGACGCCGATCGTCAACGCCGTGTGCTGCTGGCTGAAGCCTATCGTGAATCCGAAGAGATTCGCGGTGACGGTGATGCCCAGGCCGCTGCGATCTACTCCAAGGCCTACGGCCAGGATCAGGAATTCTACGGTTTCTACCGTAGCCTGCGTGCCTACCGTGAAAGCTTCGCGAACAAATCCGACGTCCTGGTCCTCGACCCAAGCAGTGACTTCTTCCGTTATCTGGAAAAGTCCAAGCCTTGATACGACGTTGACCTGAATCATTCCGCCCGGCGGCTAATACCTCGGGCGGGGTGATCCTTTGGGAAAACGTGTGTATGATGCGGCAGCCGGGAAATTCCCGGCTTTTTTGCGTCTGCACGTTTGATTGCTGTTTTTGTTGCAGAAGATCGGGTTGAATGGCCCGACAGTTTTTCGAGGAAAGTGATGGGCGAAGCCGGTAACAGGCCTTTCGCCGCGTCGTTCATGCGCGTGCGTTTTGAACGGGCCGGTCATTTTCTGCTTCACTCAAGGCTCGCCCTCGGGCTGGCCGCCCGGATCTAAGGGGAATGGCGTAATGGCAACGGTAGACCGCTGGCTGCTGCCAGATGGCATCGAAGAAGTACTGCCACCGGAAGCGGCGCGCATTGAAGTCGCGCGTCGTCAGGTGTTGGATCTGTTCCAGAGCTGGGGTTACGAGTTTGTCGTGACTCCCCATATCGAGTACCTGGAATCCCTGCTGACCGGCGCGGGCCAGGACCTGGATCTGCGTACCTTCAAGGTCATCGACCCGCAATCGGGCCGGCAGATGGGTTTCCGTGCCGACATCACGCCGCAAGTGGCGCGCATCGATGCGCACACCCTGCGTCGCGAAGGCCCGAGCCGCCTGTGCTACGCCGGCAGCGTGCTGCATGCCCAGCCGCGTGCCTTGTCGTCCTCGCGCAGCCCGATCCAACTGGGCGCCGAGTTGTACGGCGATGCCAGCCCGAGCAGCGACGTTGAAGTCATCAGCCTGATGCTGGCCATGCTGCAACTGGCCGACGTGCCGGACGTGCACATGGACCTCGGGCATGTCGGCATCTACCGCGGTCTTGCCCAGGCGGCCGGTCTGTCGGGTGAAGTCGAGCAGCAGTTGTTCGATGCATTGCAACGCAAGGCCATCGACGAGGTCATTACCTTGACCGAAGGCCTGCCGGCCGATCTGTCCGGCATGTTGCGCGCGCTGGTCGACCTGTGCGGCGGCCGTGAAGTGCTGAGCGCTGCCCGCGAGCGTCTGGCCAATGCGCCAGCGCCGGTACTGGCGGCGCTGGAAGATTTGCTGGCGATCGCCGAGCGTCTGTCGGTGCGCTTCCCGGAGCTGCCGCTGTACTTCGATCTGGGCGAACTGCGCGGTTATCACTACCACACCGGTGTGGTGTTTGCGGTATTCGTGCCGGGTGTTGGCCAGTCCATCGCCCAGGGCGGTCGCTACGACGACATCGGCGCCGACTTCGGTCGCGCCCGTCCGGCGACGGGCTTCTCCACCGATTTGAAAACCCTGGTGACCCTGGGGCGTGCTGAGATCGAGCTACCGTCTGGCGGTATCTGGATGCCTGACAGTACGGATGCGGCACTCTGGCAGCAGGTTTGCCAGTTGCGCAGTGAGGGTCAGCGTGTCGTTCAGGCGTTGCCTGGACAGCCTTTGGCCGCCGCCCGTGATGCGGACTGCGACCGGCAATTGATCCAGCAGAACGGGCTTTGGCAAGTATCGCCACTGGCTTCTTGAGTTTTCCTGCCGGCTGACGCCGGCACCAAGTTTGCGCGAATGAGGACAAGTGTTATGGGTAAGAATGTCGTAGTCCTGGGCACCCAATGGGGTGATGAGGGCAAAGGCAAGATCGTTGATCTGCTGACCGAACATGCTGCCGCCGTAGTGCGCTACCAGGGTGGCCACAACGCCGGTCACACTCTGGTGATCGACGGTGAAAAAACCGTCTTGCACCTGATCCCTTCGGGCGTGCTGCGCGAAGGCGTGCAGTGCCTGATCGGCAACGGCGTGGTGGTTGCACCTGACGCCCTGCTGCGCGAGATCACCAAGCTGGAAGAGAAGGGCGTACCGGTGCGCGAGCGTCTGCGCATCAGCCCTTCCTGCCCGCTGATCCTGTCCTTCCACGTGGCGCTGGACCAGGCCCGTGAAAAGGCCCGCGGCGAGCTGAAGATCGGTACGACCGGTCGCGGCATCGGCCCGGCTTACGAAGACAAGGTTGCTCGTCGCGGTCTGCGTGTTGGCGATCTGCTCAACATGCCGCGCTTTGAAGACAAGCTGCGTGAACTGGTGGACTACCACAACTTCATGCTGGTCGGTTACTACAAAGAGCCTGCCATCGAGTACGAAAAGACTCTGGCCGAGTGCAAGGAATACGCCGAGCTGCTCAAGCCGCTGATGCTGGACGTGACTGCCGAGCTGCACGACCTGCGTCGCGCCGGCAAAGACATCATGTTCGAAGGCGCCCAGGGTTCGTTGCTCGACATCGACCACGGTACCTACCCGTACGTGACCAGCTCCAACACCACCGCGGGTGGCGTGGCGACCGGTTCGGGCGTTGGTCCGATGTTCCTGGACTACATCCTGGGCATCACCAAGGCTTACACCACTCGCGTAGGTTCGGGCCCATTCCCGACTGAGCTGTTCGACGAAGTCGGTGCGCACCTGGCCAAGCAAGGTCACGAGTTCGGCGCTACCACCGGCCGTGCCCGTCGTTGCGGCTGGTTCGACGCCGTTATCCTGCGTCGTGCTATTGATGTGAACAGCATCTCGGGCATCTGCCTGACCAAGCTGGACGTACTCGACGGCCTGGAAACCATCAACATCTGCACCGGCTACAAAGACGCGCAGGGCAATGCCGTTGCTCCGACTGACGCTGACAGCTACGTGGGTCTGCAGCCTGTGTACGAAGAAGTGCCAGGCTGGACCGAATCGACCGTGGGCGCCAAGACCCTGGAAGAGCTGCCGGCTAACGCTCGTGCCTACATCAAACGCGTTGAAGAATTGATCGGCGCGCCGATCGACATTATTTCGACGGGTCCGGACCGCAACGAAACCATCGTTCTGCGTCATCCGTTCGCTTGATAAGTCGTTGATGTAAAAACACAAAGGCCCCTTCATCGGGGCCTTTGTCGTTTATGCCTGTTGGACGGCATGACCTTTGCTGTGATTCTGTCTACAAGAGTGCCATCAAATTAATGGCGTCAGACGTAGAGGGATTCAAAGTGTCAGCCGTTCTCTCACTGTTACAAAGCCGTCTGTTGCGGCCCGTGTTCGTTACCCTTGGTATCGCTCTTTTGGTGCAAGTGCTGGTGGCCGTCGCCCTGACGCGGAGCACCGTCACCGCGCTGGAAGCCGATCTCGGCACTCGCCTGGGCGCCGACAGCCAGAAGTTGTCCGGTGAGCTGGAGCAGGCCGGGCGCGAAGTCACGTCGAGTCTCGACAACCTCTCCTCAAGTACCCGTCAGCGTCTCACCGCCGGTCTTTCCTCGCGTCTGAAGGAAGAGCAGGCACAGCTGCGTGCGACGTTGGAAAAAGACCTGAAGGATTCGGCCAATGACATGGCCCAACTGCTGGCCTCCGTGGCGCCCCGTGCCATGTGGGACAGCGACGTGCCGACCCTCTCCGAGTTCGCCCGCCGGGCACAGCGCAATCCCAACGTGCTGTTCGTGGTGTATGACGACGCCACCGGCCAGCATCTGACCCGCTACCTCAACCGCGAAAACCCGATCAACAAGGCCCTTTTGGAAAAAGGCCAGGGCGAGCGGGCGCTGGACAAGGTGTTGGATGCGGCGAAGAACGATCCGTCGGTCTACTACCTTGAAGCCTCGATCAACCCCAATGGCGTGGAAATCGGCAAGGTGCTGATGGGTGTCTCGACCGCCTCGGTTGAAACCGATCTGGCGGCGCTCGATCAGCGCTTCACGGCGTTGATTGCCAGCAGCGATCAACTGGTCGGTGACAGCCTCAAGGGCGCCGCTGCCGACAGCGCCACCGCCATGCAGGCTCGCCTGCAATCGGCACAGTCCACAGCTGCCGAGATGAAAGCCAACACCACCAGTACCGTGCAGGATGCTGCTGCAACGCTGCGCTGGCGTATCGGCATGGGCCTGGCGCTGGTGGGGGCCGGGGTGCTGTTGCTGCTGGCGGTGGTGCTCGGTCATCGAGTGGTCAATCGCCTGAAAATGCTCAACGCCGCCATGGATGATCTGGCAGCAGGCGAGGGCGATCTGACCAAACGCGTGCAGATCAACAGCAAGGACGAAATCGGCGACATGGCCTCGGCGGTCAACCGCTTTGTGGACAAGTTGCAGCCGATCGTGCGCGAGGCCGGGGATGTGGCTCAGCGCACCGGTGTGGAAATCGGCGCCATGACCCTGCGCAACGCCGGGGCCGACGCAGCGGCCGGGATGCAGCGTGATGAAGTGGCCGAAAGCCTGCGAGCGCTGTCGCAAATGGCCGATGAGGCTCAGTCGGAAAGCCATGCGATGCAGGCGGCGTTGAAGCAGGTGGTGGATATTCGTCAGGCTACCGACGAGAACACTCGCACCTCGGCCAAGGTCGGCAGCCTGATCGAGGCGCTGGCGGGGCAGGTCGATACCGGGGCGAAAGTCATTGAGCGGCTGGCACAGCAGAGCGAGCAGATTGAAGTGGTGCTGACCGTGATTCACGGCATCGCCGAGCAGACCAACCTGCTGGCGCTCAACGCGGCCATCGAAGCGGCCCGGGCCGGCGAGACCGGTCGCGGGTTTGCAGTGGTGGCGGATGAAGTCCGGGCGTTGGCGAGCAAGACCCAAAGCTCCACCGGCGATATTCAGGCGCACATCGTGGCCCTGCAGCAGGGCGCCCGTGAGGCGGTGGAGGCGATTGGTCAGGCTGGGCGTCAAGCGAGCGAAGGTTTGCTGGTGCTGCGTGACAGCGCGCGACTGCAGCAGTCGGTGCAGGCGTCGGTCGAGCAGGTGCATGCGGCGATTGGCCTGGCGACTCAGGCAGCGGCGCATCAGGCGCAGGGCGCGCAGGCTGTGCGTGGGCGGGTCGAAACGATTCATGCCCAGGCCGAAAAAGCTGCACAGGCGGTGGTCGAGACCACGGCCAGCGGCAAGGTGCTGGATGGTCTGGCGGCGCAGCTCAAGGCCAGTCTGGGGCAGTTCCGGGCCTGATAGTGCGGGCAAAAAAAATCGCAGCTTCGGCTGCGATTTTTTTATCGGCTCAAATACATCCGGGTTGTCAGCAGGTAGACGGGCAATCCCGACACCACAATCAACAACGCCGCATAAGGCGCTGCGGCTGCGAACTCGACATTTGCGGTATGCGCCCAGACTTCAGTCGCCAATGTGTTGAGCCCGGTCGGACTCAGCAGCAATGTAGCCGTCAGTTCTTTCATGGCATCCAGAAACACCAGCGCAAAGGCTGCGCCCAGTGCCGGGAAGATGATCGGTAAAGTCACCCGGCAGAACGCCGTGAACGAAGAGGCGCCGAGGGTGCGGGCGGCTTCTTCGAGTTGCGGCGCGGCCTTGTTCAACGCCGTGCGGATCGGCGCCTGAGCCAGCGGCAGAAACAGCAGGGCATAGGCGATCAGCAATAGCGCGGAGGTCTGGTACAGCGCCGGCACGTAATGCAGGGCGAAATACACCAGCGTCAACGCGATCACCAATCCCGGCAGGGCGTGCAGCAGATAGGGCAGGCGCTCGGCCCAGATCGCCAGTTGGCCTTTGTAGCGAACCACCAGCAATCCGACCGGCACTGCCAGCACCAGACACAATCCCGCGCCACCCAGCGATAGCGCCAATGAAGACAGCAAGGCTTCAGTGATCGCCGCAACCGGGAATGCCGCTGACGATCCCACGGCGAGCCAGTAAGCCAGCATGCCGAGCGGAATCCCGCTGCCGACAATCGCCAGCATCAGGCAATACAGCTGACCGGCAATCGCCCAAGGCCCGAGTCGCACTTGTTCAGCTCGACGCGCCGCACCTTGGCCGGTACGTACATGTCGTCCCTTGCCGCGCACCCGCAACTCCAGCCACAACAGCATCAGGCACAGCGCCAGCAATACCGCCGACAGCATCGCCGCGTTGGCATTGCTGAATTCCAGTTCGAATTGCTGATAGATCGCGGTGGTGAAAGTTTGCAGGCCGATGATCGACAGTGCGCCGAATTCCACCAGCATGTGCAGCGCAATCAGCAGCGAACCGGCCAGCAAGGAAGGCCAGAGCAGCGGCAGGGTGACGCGGAAAAACACGCCCCAGCGATTCTGCCCCAGGGTGCGAGCGGACTCCTCAAGAGAAGGATCAAGATTGCGCAGCGTGGCGGCTACCGGCAGAAAGATCAGCGGGTACTTCGACAGGCTCATAACCAGGATCGCTCCACCAAGGCCTTCAAACTGTGCGCTCAGCGACACCCAGGTGAAGCTGCTGACAAACGCTGGCACTGCGAACGGCAGGCAAAGAATCACGCCCCACAGTCGTCGCCCCGGCAAGTTGCTGCGCTCCAGCAGCCACGCCAGCGACAGGCCGATCACGCCACAGGTCACGGTCACGCCAACCATCAGCGCCAGCGTGTTGCGCAGCAGGCCGAACACATAGGGGCGCCACAGTAAATGCAGCGCTTCGGTCCAGCCCGCCTGCCAGGCTTTCAGCCCGACGTAGGCCAGCGGCAACAGGCTCATGACCACCAGCAGCAAAACCGGCAGCACCAGCCAGATCGACGGCCGTTTGCGCCGTGGTACGTAACCCCCGCGTGTAGCGGGGGCGGATAACGATGCGGTCATCAGTTCAGGCCAACTTCGCGTTCCAGCTCCAGCGCCTCTTCGGCATTACCCAGATCGGCCGGCGTGACATCCGGCGCTTCCAGTTCGCTGAACGGCTTGAGGCCGCGATCCGATTCCATGCCTTTGTGCAGCGGGTATTCGGCGGTGGTCTGGGTGATCACGCGCTGGCCTTCTTCGCTGGCCATGTAGGCGAGAAATTGCTGGGCTTCTTTTGGGTGTTTGCTGGATTTCAGCACGGCTGCGCTGGACACGGTGATCAGGCCGCCGACATCGCCGCCGGTGAAGTAATGCAGTTTGGAATCAAGCTGGCCTTTCTCCCGCTGCAGGGCGAACCAGTAGTAGTTGTTCACCAGTACGGTGGCGACTTCGCCGTTTTCCACCGCCTTGAGGGCAACCATGTTGTTGCTGTAGGTCTTGCCGAAGGCGCGCAGGCCGGTCAGCCATTCTTCGGCGGCTTCGCGACCGTGCTTTTTGATGATGGCCACGGCCTGTTCCTGGAACGCGCCGCTGGTCGGGACGAAGCCGACCTTGCCTTGCCACTGCGGATCGGCGAAATCCAGCACCGATTTGGGCAGATCTTTTTCGTCGATCAGTTTCGGGTTGAAGGCCACCACGCGAACCCGGGCGGTGACGCCGATCCAGGTGCCGTTGCCGGCGACGTATTTTTTCGGCAGAACGGCCAGGGTCGCATCGTCAGCCTTGGCCAGCAGGCCTTGCTCGCCGAGGTTGTTCAGCGGCGGGGATTCTTCGGTGTAGATGACGTCGGCAGGTGAGCGGTCGCCTTCTTCGATGATCTGGCTGGCGAGCTGGTTGCTGCTACCCTTGCGCACATTGACGTGAATGCCGGTCTTGGCTTCGAAAGCTTTGGCGATCGCGTCGCCGACTTCCTTGTGTTGACCGTTGTAGAGCGTCAGGGAAACCGTGTCGGCAGCCTGGGCGAGGGGAGTGGCGAGTGCCAGGCCGAGCAGGGTGAAGGTCAAGCCGCGGCGCAGGGTATTTCGAAACATCATTCGCAGGGTTCCTCACTGTCGCATTGCAAAAACTTGCAACAATGATAAACGATATTGTTTCTCAAGTGCGCCTTGCAGGGGAGGGGTGGGTCTGATAGGCGTTGGGATTCAGGTTTTCCAAACCCCGGAAACGCAAAAACCCGCTTTCGCGGGTTTTTGTGAGATTCAAGATCGTGACCTTGAATTTGAATTGGTGCCCAGAAGAAGACTCGAACTTCCACGACCGTAAGGTCACCAGCACCTGAAGCTGGCGTGTCTACCAATTTCACCATCTGGGCTTCATCTTCAGCGTCGCCGCTGTTGATGTGGCGCACTATACGGAGCGCCTTTTGATCTGTAAACCCCTGATTTGATTTTAATAAATCAATTTCAGAAAAAGCGGGGCGCAGAATGCAAAAAACCCGCTTTCGCGGGTTTTTGTGTGAGTCTTGAAACTGATCTAGTCTCAAACTCTAAATTGGTGCCCAGGAGAAGACTCGAACTTCCACGACCGTAAGGTCACCAGCACCTGAAGCTGGCGTGTCTACCAATTTCACCACCTGGGCATCTCGTCAACGTGTGTACGTCGTCGATGGCGCGCACTATACGGAGCGACTTTTTAACTGTAAACCCCTGCCGGCAAAAAAAATGATTTTTTTTACCAGCGGTGTTCAAAACGGCTTTCGAACGTCGATAGAGGGCTTTAGAAAGGCCTTTATAGTCTGAAATTTCCCGTTTGATGGCGCCTATGCCAAACTAACCCGCATATAGACAAGGTGAAAACTCTCTAATGGCCGATTGGCAGTCCCTCGATCCCGAGGCCGCTCGTGAAGCGGAAAAATATGAAAACCCTATTCCCAGCCGCGAACTGATCCTTCAGCACCTTGCTGATCGAGGTTCGCCTGCTGCCCGCGAGCAACTGGTCGAAGAGTTTGGTCTGACCACAGAAGACCAGATCGAAGCCCTGCGCCGCCGCCTGCGCGCCATGGAGCGCGATGCTCAACTGATCTATACCCGCCGCGGCACGTATGCACCGGTCGACAAGCTCGACCTGATCCTCGGTCGCATCAGCGGTCACCGCGACGGCTTCGGCTTCCTGGTGCCGGATGATGGCTCCGACGACCTGTTCATGAGCCCGGCGCAAATGCGTCTGGTGTTCGACGGCGACCGTGCCCTGGCCCGTGTCTCCGGCCTGGACCGTCGCGGTCGTCGCGAAGGCGTGATCGTCGAAGTGGTGTCCCGTGCCCACGAAAGCATCGTCGGCCGCTACTTCGAAGAAGGCGGTATCGGCTTCGTCGTCGCGGACAACCCGAAGATCCAGCAGGAAGTGCTGGTGACGCCGGGCCGTAACGCCAACGCCCAGATCGGTCAGTTCGTCGAGGTGAAAATCACTCACTGGCCGACTCCGCGCTTCCAGCCGCAAGGTGATGTGATCGAAGTGGTCGGCAACTACATGGCGCCGGGCATGGAAATCGATGTCGCCCTGCGCACCTACGACATTCCGCACGTCTGGCCTGAAGCCGTTCTGAAGGAAGCCGGCAAGCTCAAGCCGGAAGTCGAAGAAAAAGACAAAGAGAAGCGCGTCGACCTGCGCCATCTGCCGTTCGTCACCATCGACGGCGAAGATGCCCGCGACTTCGACGACGCGGTCTACTGCGAAGCCAAGCCAGGCAAACTGCGGCTGTTCTCCGGCGGCTGGAAGTTGTACGTGGCGATTGCCGACGTTTCCAGCTATGTGAAGATCGGTTCGGCTCTGGACAACGAAGCCCAGGTGCGCGGCAACTCGGTGTACTTCCCCGAGCGCGTGGTGCCGATGCTTCCGGAGCAGCTCTCCAACGGCCTGTGTTCGCTGAACCCGCACGTTGATCGTCTGGCCATGGTTTGCGAGATGACCATCTCCAAGTCCGGCGAAATGACCGACTACTGCTTCTATGAAGCAGTGATCCATTCCCACGCCCGTCTGACCTATAACAAGGTCAGCGCGATGCTGGAAACGCCGAAAGCGACAGAAGGGCGCAAGCTGCGCGGTGAATACACCGACGTCTTGCCGCACCTCAAGCAACTCTACGCGCTGTACAAGGTATTGCTGGCTGCCCGTCATGTGCGTGGCGCGATCGATTTCGAAACGCAGGAAACCCGGATCATCTTCGGTTCCGAGCGCAAGATTGCCGAAATCCGTCCGACCACCCGTAACGACGCGCACAAGCTGATCGAGGAATGCATGCTGGCGGCCAACGTGGCCACCGCCGAATTCCTGAAGAAGCACGAGATCCCTGCGCTGTACCGTGTCCACGACGGCCCGCCACCGGAGCGTCTGGAAAAACTGCGCGCGTTCTTGGGTGAACTCGGTCTGTCCCTGCACAAAGGCAAGGATGGCCCGTCGCCGAAGGACTATCAGGCACTGTTGGCCAGCATCAAGGATCGTCCGGATTTCCACCTGATCCAGACCGTGATGCTGCGCTCCCTGAGCCAGGCGGTGTACAGCGCCCAGAACGAAGGCCACTTCGGCCTGAATTACGAAGCCTATACCCACTTCACCTCGCCGATCCGTCGTTACCCGGACCTGCTCACGCATCGGGCGATCCGCAGCGTGATCCATTCGAAACAGGACACCCCGCACGTTCGCCGTGCCGGTGCGATGACCATTCCGAAGGCGCGCATCTATCCGTACGACGAAGCAGCGCTGGAGCAACTCGGCGAGCAGTGCTCGATGAGCGAGCGCCGTGCCGACGAAGCGACCCGCGACGTGGTGAACTGGCTCAAGTGCGAGTTCATGAAAGACCGCGTGGGCGAATCGTTCCCGGGCGTGATCACTGCCGTGACCGGTTTCGGGCTGTTCGTCGAACTGACCGATATTTACGTCGAAGGTCTGGTGCACGTTACGGCGTTGCCGGGTGACTACTACCACTTCGACCCTGTGCACCACCGCCTGGCGGGTGAGCGCACCGGTCGCAGCTTCCGTCTTGGCGATACCGTTGAAGTGCGCGTCATGCGCGTCGATCTCGACGAGCGCAAGATCGACTTCGAGATGGCTGAAAAAACCATCAGCGCGCCGATCGGCCGCAAGAAGCGTGGCGCCGAGACGACCACTCCTGCAGCCAAGGTTGTGGAAGAAAAGGCTCCGGCAAAAACCGCCAGCCGTCGTCCGGCCAAGGAGAAGGCTGTCGAGGCCTATCGTCCGAGCGATGCCGTGGCGAAAAACGCCGAGCTGCGCAAAAGCCGTGAATTGAAGAAGGCCTTGCTGGCCGATGCCAAAAACGGTGGTAAAGCGGCGTCCGGGGGAAAGGCCGGACGGTCGGCGCCTGACAAGGCTTCCGGCGGCAAGCCAGCCAAACCGAGCAAACACCGTAAAGGCCCGCCGAAAGCGGGTTCCGCTCCAGCCAAAAGTGGCGGGGCGCGTAAACCGAAGGCGAAGTCATGAGTCAGTTGGAAAAAATCTACGGCGTTCACGCGGTAGAAGCGTTGCTGCGTCACCACCCTAAACGCGTCAAGCAGATCTGGCTGGCCGAGAGTCGCAACGATCCGCGCGTGCAAACGCTGATCGAGTTGGCCAACGAAAACCGGGTCCAGATCGGTCAGGCCGAGCGCCGCGAAATGGACGCCTGGGTTGAAGGCGTGCACCAGGGCGTGGTGGCGGACGTCAGTCCGAGCCAGGTCTGGGGCGAGGCGATGCTCGACGAGCTGCTCGATCGCACCGAAGGCGCGCCGCTGTTGCTGGTGCTCGACGGCGTGACCGACCCGCACAACCTCGGCGCCTGCCTGCGTTCGGCGGACGCTGCCGGTGCGCTGGCGGTCATCGTGCCGAAAGACAAGTCGGCCACCCTGACGCCTGTCGTACGTAAAGTGGCTTGCGGCGCGGCGGAAGTGATCCCGCTGGTAGCTGTCACCAACCTTGCGCGCACCCTGGAAAAACTCCAGCAGCGTGGGTTATGGATTGTTGGTACGGCGGGTGAGGCCGAAGTCAGCATCTATGACCAGGACCTGACCGGCCCAACCATCCTGATCATGGGTGCCGAAGGCAAAGGCATGCGCCGCCTGACCCGCGAGCATTGCGATTACCTGGTGCACTTGCCGATGGCCGGTAGCGTCAGCAGTCTCAATGTCTCGGTTGCGACGGGCGTGTGCCTGTTCGAGGCCCAGCGCCAGCGCGGTGCCAAGGCCAAGGCAGCTGCCAAGAAGGCTTAAGCCTCACGGCGTCATAAATGTGGGAGCGAGCCTGCTCGCGAAGCGGAGTTACATTCAGCATCATTGTTGGATGTTAAGCCGCCATCGCGAGCAAGCTCGCTCCCACAGTGTTTTCTGGTGTGGCAGAAAGTGTGGCTGTTCAAATAATCACCAATTGCCTTGCACCTCTTCAGTCCCTTCTCTACAATTGCGCCCCTTGCTGTGGCGGCAGGCATGCATGTGCCCCGCGCCAGCAAGTCCATAAGTGTCATTCACTCCTTGTCTGACCGTTTTTGAGCGGCAGGCTACAACCCGTAAGGAGCATTCATGCGTCATTACGAAATCATCTTTCTGGTCCACCCTGACCAGAGCGAGCAAGTCGGCGGCATGGTTGAGCGTTACACCAAGCTGATCGAAGAAGACGGCGGCAAAATCCACCGTCTGGAAGACTGGGGCCGTCGTCAACTGGCCTACGCAATCAACAATGTTCACAAGGCTCACTACGTGATGCTGAACGTTGAGTGCACCGGCAAGGCCCTGGCCGAGCTGGAAGACAACTTCCGCTACAACGATGCTGTGATCCGTAACCTGGTCATCCGTCGCGACGAAGCCGTTACCGGCCAGTCCGAGATGCTCAAGGCTGAAGAAAACCGCAGTGAGCGCCGTGAGCGTCGCGAACGTCCTGAGCACGATGGCAGCGCCGATGGCGATGACAGCGATAGCGACAGCGACAACAGCGATAACGCTGACGAGTAATCCACGGACCTTTTAAGGAGCCTATCAAATGGCACGTTTCTTCCGTCGTCGTAAATTCTGCCGCTTCACCGCTGAAGACGTGAAGGAGATCGACTACAAAGATCTCAACACTCTGAAAGCCTACGTATCCGAGACCGGCAAAATCGTTCCAAGCCGCATCACCGGTACCAAAGCTCGTTATCAGCGTCAGCTGGCCACCGCTATCAAGCGCGCCCGCTTCCTGGCCCTGCTGGCCTACACCGACAGCCACGGCCGCTGAGACCGGGCAGTCGACAAGTAGCAAAGGATTGAATGCATGCGTGCCTTAGCTGAGTTCATCATGCGCGGCCGTATGCAGGCCACTCTCGTAGTGGCCGGGTGTGCAACATTGCCGTTGTTGTATTGGTTGGGTGCTGCCGCCGGGAGCCTGGTGCTTCTGCGGCGCGGATTGGCCGACGCCCTGGGCGTCGTGTCGCTGGGACTGCTGCCGGCATTGATCTGGTGGTTGTATGCCGATGACCCACGGGCACTTCTGGTGCTGCTGGGGTCTTCGGGGCTTGCGCTGGTGTTGCGCGCAAGCGAGTCCTGGGTCCGTACGCTGCTGGTCAGCGTAGCCATGGGGCTGGTGTTTTCAGTGGTGCTCGGGGCGGCGTTCGCGCCCCAGATCGAGATGCTGGCGCAGGCCTTGGTAAAGGTCATGCCCGCGCTTCTCGGTGATGCCTACCAACAATTGTCGGTAGACGAGCAGGCGCGTTTCGCGTCGCTGATCGCACCGGTCCTGACCGGCCTGATTGCGGCCTTGTTGCAGATCGTCAGCGTGCTGAGCCTGATTGTCGGGCGTTATTGGCAGGCGTTGTTGTACAACCCGGGTGGTTTTGGTCGCGAGTTTCGCGCCATCCGGATCCCGCTGGGACCGGCGATGTTGCTGCTGGCGTTGATGCTTCTGGGCCCGAATCTCGGTGCACAGATGGCCATGTTGACGCCGTTGTGCAGTGTGCCGCTGGTGTTCGCCGGGCTGGCCCTGATTCACGGGCTGGTGGCGCAAAGGCGACTGGCCGGTTTCTGGCTGGTGGGGTTGTACGTGACGCTGTTGCTGTTCATGCAGCTGATCTATCCGTTGCTCGTGGTTCTGGCCATTGTCGACAGCCTGATTGATTTTCGCGGTCGGGTGTCGAAAGACACCGATAACGCGAACGGTGAAGGTTAAAAGTTAAGAGGATTTCCACATGCAACTGATCCTTCTGGAAAAAATCGCCAACCTGGGCAACCTGGGCGACAAAGTAAACGTTAAGGCCGGTTACGGCCGTAACTACCTGCTGCCTTTCGGCAAAGCCACCGCTGCGACCGCTGCCAACCTGGCTGCGTTCGAAGAGCGTCGCGCTGAGCTGGAAAAAGCCGCCGCAGACCGTAAGGCATCGGCTGAAAGCCGTGCTGCCCAACTGGCCGAGCTGGAAGTGACCATCACTGCCACCGCTGGCGACGAAGGCAAGCTGTTCGGTTCGATCGGTACTCACGACATCGCTGACGCACTGACCGCCTCCGGCGTTGAAGTGGCGAAAAGCGAAGTTCGTCTGCCGAACGGCACCATCCGCAACGTGGGTGAATTCGACGTGGCTGTGCACCTGCACGCCGAAGTTGAAGCCACCGTGCGCGTTGTCGTGGTAGCAGCTTAAGCAACACCCTGATCGACTGGCGGCCTGTCCGTCAGACGGTTAACATCGGGCACGATCCTGTTTACAGGTCGTGCCCTTTGTCTTTCTGCACTCCCTGCTTTTCCTGATTAAAAAGTGGCCATGAACGAAATCTCCGCTCCCGAGCAATACGATCTGCAAACTGCCGCGCTGAAGGTGCCGCCGCATTCCATCGAGGCCGAACAGGCCGTGCTCGGTGGTCTGATGCTGGACAACAACGCCTGGGAACGCGTGCTCGATCAAGTCTCCGACGGCGATTTCTACCGGCATGACCACCGTCTGATTTTCCGTGCGATCGCCAAACTGGCCGATCAGAACCTGCCGATCGACGTCGTGACCCTTGCCGAGCAACTGGACAAGGAAGGACAGACCTCGCAAGTCGGCGGCCTCGGTTACCTGGGCGAACTGGCGAAAAACACGCCGTCCGTCGCCAACATCAAGGCCTATGCGCAGATCGTCCGCCAGCGTGCGACGTTGCGTCAGTTGATCGGTATCAGCACGGAAATTGCCGACAGCGCCTTCAACCCTGAAGGTCGCACCGCCGAGGAAATCCTCGACGAAGCCGAGCGGCAGATCTTCGCGATTGCCGAAGCCCGGCCGAAAACCGGCGGCCCGGTGGGGGTGAATGACCTGTTGACCAAGGCCATCGACCGCATCGATACCCTGTTCAACACCGCCGACTCGATCACCGGCCTGTCCACCGGCTACACCGACCTCGACGAGAAAACCAGCGGACTGCAACCGGCCGACTTGATCATCGTCGCCGGCCGTCCTTCGATGGGTAAGACGACTTTCGCGATGAACCTGGTGGAAAACGCCGTGTTGCGCAGCGACAAGGTCGTGCTGGTGTACTCCCTCGAGATGCCAGGCGAATCGCTGATCATGCGTATGCTGTCGTCCCTCGGTCGTATCGACCAGACCAAGGTGCGTTCCGGCCAGCTGGAAGACGACGACTGGCCGCGCCTGACCTCGGCGGTCAACCTGCTCAACGACCGCAAGCTGTTCATCGATGACACCGCCGGCATCAGCCCGTCGGAGATGCGTGCCCGAACCCGGCGTCTGGTGCGCGAGCACGGCGACATCGGCCTGATCATGATCGACTACCTGCAGCTGATGCAGATCCCGGGTTCCAGCGGCGACAACCGGACCAACGAGATTTCCGAGATCTCCCGATCCTTGAAAGCCCTGGCCAAGGAATTCAACTGCCCGGTAGTTGCTCTGTCGCAGCTCAACCGCTCCCTGGAACAACGTCCCAACAAGCGCCCGGTGAACTCCGACTTGCGGGAATCCGGAGCGATCGAGCAAGACGCCGACGTGATCATGTTCGTGTACCGGGACGAGGTGTATCACCCGGAAACCGAACACAAGGGCATTGCCGAAATCATCATCGGCAAGCAGCGGAACGGCCCGATCGGCTTCATCCGCCTGGCCTTCATCGGCAAGTACACCCGCTTCGAAAACCTCGCGCCGGGCAGTTACAACTTCGACGACGACGAGTAACGCAATTGATCACGCCAGATGCTCAAACAGTTTCTGGGCAACCCTTGGGCTGATGAGTTCTCGCCAGATCCGTTGGTGGGGCCGCCCAGCCTGTTCTTCGCGCTGTTGAAACGAGCTGCCGAGCAGGCGCTGCTCCAGCGTTTTCAGATGTGCACCCTTGACGGTGTAATCCAGCGCAGCGCGGTCTTGCCTGTCGTAATGAAAGTGGGCCTCCCACAATGGTGTGTTGTCCGAGCGGTCCATGATCGAATAGACGTCGAGAAATGACCTGTCTTTGCCCTTGCCCAGTTGCTTGCGCGCCACCGTTTTGACCACCTTGAGCTGGGCGTGATCGAGCAGGAAGCTCAGGCGCGGGACGTCCAGCACATCCTTGTTTTTATACATCCGTATCAGAATGTCCTGGCCTTCGGCGTCCATTGAGTCGCCGGCAGCTTTCAGACGCCCGATCAAACCTGTGGTTTCAGCGTCTACTGCCATTTGATCGAGGGTCTCGAGGCGTTTCGCCAGATCTGTGAGTCGATCCACCTCGGCCCCCAGGTATTCGACAATGGTGGTCGGGTTGTCCCTTCGGTTTTCCATCATCCTTGCCTGGGCAAGATGCGCCTCCACGTTGCCAAGGCGTGCTGTGGCTTCGTTCATCAGCTGAGGTTTGGGAACCGGTGCCGGGGAGGGGCGCACTGGCCGCCATTCACCCTCTCTCTTCTCGTACCGTTGAGGTGGATCGTTCGGTTTGAAGATGTCGGGAACATTGAGCGTGACACTGCCGTCCGCAGCGGTGTCCTGAACGCCCACCAGTACCCGGTAGGTGCCATGTTGACGGGTTCGGAACAACTTTCGCGGCGCTGCGATTTCGGCGGCTCCTGAAGGTTGCGCCGGGAGGAAGTCGAAGTCGATATCATGATCGTCGCCAGGCAGTTCGTTGTTGCTGCCAACCCGATCATAGATTTCATTCAGCCGGGTTTCGATTTTCGATTCGAAGGTATCCATCAGTGACAGTGCCTGATTGACGTACTCTGCCCTTGTAGGGGGTGTCGAAGTGATCAATGCCAACAATCCGGCCCTGTCGCTTTTGATGCTCTCGATCGCCAGTTGCAGCGCGAGAGGTTCGGGATATCCGGAAACTTCGTTCAGGTCATGTTTGAGCAAGTGCATCGACATGGCAGTGCGCATGCCATGATTTGACGGGTTTTGTGGATCGTCGGAAATCAGGCGCAGGAAAATGTTGTATTTACTGGTGTTGATCTGGTCAACAGTGGGGATTCCGCGATTCATGTCATCCAGCTCCCCTTGGGCGCTACGATCAGCTTTTAGAATCTGATCCATCACAGCCTGGCGATCGTCCATGATCTTCAGCTTTTTGTTGAGATGGACAAGGTTGCGCTTCAGCGACTCGACGGTAATCACATCCAGGGTTGGCAGAACCCTGCGATCCATGACAGCAATCAATTTGTTGAGGTAGTCGATTCTGTTGATCTGCTGAGCATGAAGCTCGGTTTTGTAGAGCCCGCCAGCCTTGAGCAGTAGCAACCAGTCCTTGTTATCGATCAGTGATTTGACGTAATCGGCCTGCATTCTTGTGTGTTTGATCACATGCACTTCGAGTTCGATCAGCGCGGCTTTCTCGGCGTCACTTCCCTCAGGCAGGTGTTCGGCGCTGGCCCAGAGTTCGCCATAGCGCCTGTTGGATGCGGCCAGGGCATCGAAGGCGTTCCTGATGAATTCATGCCGTTGAAGCAGATAGGCTTTGCTGTCCTGAGCTTGCGCGTTGCGACGCATGCCACCCTTTAGTCCGTCGAGACTGAACCCCCAAAAACCGTCGGACGTGCGGGCAATGGCCAGCGTTTCACCGCCCCGACTGGCGCGGTAGATGTTTTCGCTGTCAGTGGCGACAGGATCTTTCGGCTTGACCACCCGCCAGACCTTGTGTGCGGGAGAGGATGCATCGACATCCTGCATTACTTGATAGGCCTGGCTGTCGATGATCACGTAGCGCTTACCTTCGAAGCTGTGCAGACCGTCACTGTCCGGCGCGACACCGACGAAATTCAGAGGCGTCCTGAACGCTTCCAGTCGACTGGAAGTCAACGCAATGGGTTCAGCCTCGAAATCATCCACCGGATGCCATCGCTTGTTTTGGGGATCCTGAACGAGAACAGGGCCCGAGGGATTCAATTCACTGCTCAGCCTTGCCCGGTAAAGTCGGCTGTCAGGGTCCAGGCCAACCTGCAGGACGCTGCCATCGTACGCATCGACGAACAGCCGCCCCTTGAAGTTTCTGAAGCCTTGCGCATCGGCCTCTGGCAGTTGCGACCCGAAACGGATGCGATAGGTATCAAACGAAGGACGTACCGGTGTTGCCCTCGGGGAGGAATGGATTTCGTCGAAGGTCACGGCTGGTGCGGGAGAGATTGTGTCCGGGTCTGCAAATGCCGGAGTCCTGTCCGGTGCAGGTTGAGAAGGGGGGCGGCGTACGACCGGGGGAGTTAGAGGCGAAGCGGGGGGCTGTGGTGAACGGTTGGTCGCTGAAGTCGAAGGTGGATTGTGAACTTCGACGGTGGTGACGCCTCTGGAGGGTGGTTTTACAGGCATGTGTATTCATCCTTGAATAAGTCGTGAACCCATTTGTTGAACAAAGTGCTTGGCCGTGGACGAGGCTGAGAGAAACCGACCACAGTCGTCGGAATTGGTCAAAATTTGTGCTATATTCCGCGCCCGCGAATTCAATGAAAGCCAACACCGGTTATCGACATGCAAGCAGCCAAGCCGTTATTTGACTATCCAAAATATTGGGCCGAATGTTTCGGGCCCGCGCCGTTCCTGCCGATGAGCAGGGAGGAGATGGATCAGCTTGGCTGGGATTCCTGCGACATCATCATTGTTACGGGAGATGCCTACGTCGATCACCCGTCGTTCGGCATGGCGATCATCGGCCGGCTGCTGGAGTCCCAAGGCTTCCGCGTCGGGATCATCGCGCAGCCCAACTGGCAGTCCAAAGACGACTTCATGAAGCTCGGCGAGCCGAACCTGTTCTTCGGCGTCGCGGCCGGCAACATGGACTCGATGATCAACCGTTACACCGCGGACAAGAAAATCCGTTCCGACGACGCCTACACCCCGGGCGGCATGGCCGGCAAACGTCCCGATCGCGCGAGCCTGGTCTACAGCCAGCGCTGCAAGGAAGCCTACAAGCACGTGCCGATCGTGCTCGGCGGTATCGAAGCCTCCCTGCGCCGCATCGCCCACTACGACTACTGGCAGGATCGCGTGCGCAACTCGATCCTGATCGACGCCAGCGCCGACATCCTGCTGTACGGCAACGCCGAGCGGGCGATTGTCGAAGTCGCCCAGCGTCTGTCCTACGGTCACAAGATCGAAGACATCACCGATGTGCGCGGCACCGCGTTCATCCGTCGCGACACACCCGCGGGCTGGTACGAAGTCGACTCCACGCGCATCGACCGTCCGGGCAAGATCGACAAGATCATCAACCCGTACGTCAACACCCAGGACTCTCAGGCTTGCGCGATCGAGCAGGAGAAGGGCCCGGTTGAAGACCCGGAAGAAGCCAAGGTCGTACAGATCCTGGCCAGCCCGAAAATGACCCGCGACAAGACCGTGATCCGCCTGCCGTCGATGGAAAAGGTGCGTAACGACCCGGTTCTGTACGCCCACGCCAACCGCGTGCTGCACCTGGAAACCAACCCGGGCAACGCCCGTGCGCTGGTGCAGAAGCATGGCGAGATCGACGTCTGGTTCAACCCGCCGCCGATTCCGATGACCACTGAAGAAATGGACTACGTGTTCGGCATGCCTTACGCACGTGTTCCGCACCCTGCGTACGGCAAGGAAAAAATCCCTGCCTACGACATGATCCGTTTCTCGGTGAACATCATGCGTGGCTGCTTCGGTGGCTGCACCTTCTGCTCGATCACCGAGCACGAAGGCCGGATCATCCAGAACCGTTCCGAAGAGTCGATCATTCGCGAAATCGAAGAGATCCGCGACAAGGTGCCGGGCTTCACCGGCGTCATCTCCGACCTCGGCGGCCCGACCGCGAACATGTACCGCATCGCCTGCAAGAGCCCGGAAATCGAATCCGCGTGCCGCAAGCCGTCCTGCGTGTTCCCGGGCATCTGCCCGAACCTGAACACCGACCACTCGTCGCTGATTCAGCTGTACCGCAGCGCCCGTGCGTTACCGGGTGTGAAGAAGATCCTGATCGCCTCCGGCCTGCGTTACGACCTCGCGGTCGAGTCGCCGGAATACGTCAAGGAGCTGGTGACCCACCACGTCGGCGGTTACCTGAAGATCGCCCCGGAACACACCGAGGAAGGTCCGCTCAACCAGATGATGAAACCGGGGATCGGCACCTACGATCGCTTCAAGCGCATGTTCGAGAAGTACACCAAGGAGGCGGGGAAAGAGCAGTACCTGATCCCGTACTTCATCGCCGCGCACCCGGGCACCACCGACGAAGACATGATGAACCTGGCCCTGTGGCTCAAGGGCAACGGCTTCCGCGCCGACCAGGTGCAGGCGTTCTATCCGTCGCCGATGGCTACCGCCACCGCGATGTACCACTCGGGCAAGAACCCGCTGCGCAAGGTCACCTACAAGAGCGACGGCGTGACCATCGTCAAGAGTGAAGAGCAGCGTCGTCTGCACAAGGCGTTCCTGCGTTATCACGACCCGAAAGGCTGGCCGATGCTGCGTGAAGCGCTGACCCGCATGGGCCGTGCCGACCTGATCGGGCCGGGCAAGAACCAGTTGATCCCGCTGCACCAGCCGGCTACCGACAGCTACCAGAGTGCCCGTCGCAAGAACTCGACGCCGGCCGGCAGCCACAAGGTCGCGAAAGAGAAGACCACCAAGATCCTCACGCAGCACACCGGTCTGCCTCCGCGCGCCAGTGACGGCGGCAATCCTTGGGACAAGCGTGAACAGGCCAAGGCCGCGGCATTCGCCCGCAACCAGCAGGCCGCCAAGGAGCGCAAGGAAGCGGCGAAAGGCAAAGGCCCGAAACCGGCACGCAAGCCGGTCGTACCGCGCTGAAATGCACTTGAGCTGAACAGAACGCCAACCTTCGGGTTGGCGTTTTGCGTTGTGCCTCGCAACATTTGCGTGCAACTGTGCCAAACCATTTCACCGCATCGCCCGATTTTGGTGCTGTACTGCCCTAAGCATTCCGGGAAAGCGCCCAAGCCTCTGCATGGCATAAGTCTTGCGCGCTTTCGAATACGCTTGGGCTCGCAGGAGGCACGCCGTGTCGATTCATGTCGCATTGCATCACGTCACGCATTACCGCTACGACCGCGCTGTCGAACTCGGCCCGCAGATCGTGCGTCTGCGCCCGGCTGCCCACAGCCGTACGCGGATTCTGTCCTATTCACTGAAAGTCTCGCCCGAGCAGCACTTCATCAACTGGCAGCAGGACCCTCAGGGCAACTACCTCGCCCGGCTGGTGTTCCCCGAGAAAACCGCCGAACTGCGGATCGAGGTCGATCTGCTGGCCGAGATGGCGGTGTTCAACCCGTTCGACTTTTTCCTCGAGCCCTACGCCGAGAAAATCCCCTTCGCCTACGCCGCCGATGAGCGCAAGGAACTGGCGCCGTACCTCGAAACCCTGCCGCTGACGCCGACATTCAAGGCCTATCTGGACGCCATCGACCGCACGCCGTTGCCGGCCGTGGATTTCCTGGTGGCGCTCAACCAGCGTCTGAGCGAAGACATCAATTACCTGATTCGCATGGAACCGGGTGTGCAGACTCCGGAGCACACCCTCGAACATGCCTCCGGTTCCTGCCGTGATTCGGCGTGGTTGCTGGTGCAACTGCTGCGCAACCTCGGGCTGGCGGCGCGTTTCGTCTCCGGCTACCTGATTCAATTGACCGCCGACGTGAAAAGCCTCGACGGCCCGTCCGGCACCGAAGTGGACTTTACTGACCTGCACGCGTGGTGCGAGGTGTATCTCCCCGGCGCCGGCTGGATCGGCCTCGACGCCACCTCCGGACTGTTCGCCGGGGAAGGGCACATCCCGTTGGCCTGCAGTCCCGATCCGTCCTCGGCGGCGCCGATCAGTGGTCTGGTGGAGCCTTGCGAGTGCGAGTTCAGCCACGAAATGTCCGTAGAGCGGATCTGGGAAGCACCCCGGGTCACCAAGCCCTACACCGATGAGCAATGGCTGGCGATCCAGGCGCTGGGCCGGCAAATCGATGCCGATCTGCTGGAAGGCGATGTGCGCCTGACCATGGGCGGCGAACCCACCTTCGTATCGATCGACGACCCCGATGGCGCCGAATGGAACACCGCCGCGCTGGGTCCGGACAAGCGCCGGCTCTCCGCCGAACTGTTCCAGCGCATGCGCAAGCATTACGCGCCCAAGGGGCTGGTGCATTTTGGCCAGGGCAAATGGTATCCAGGCGAGCAACTGCCGCGCTGGTCACTGAATTGTTACTGGCGCCGCGACGGTGTGCCGATCTGGCACAACAACGCACTGATCGCCGATGAGCAGCAGGACTACGGCGCCGATGGCGCACTGGCCGGGCGCTTTCTGGCGAGTGTCGCCGAGCGCCTGAAAGTGCCGACACGCTTCGTGTTCCCGGCCTACGAAGACAACTTCTATTACCTCTGGCGCGAGGGCGCCTTACCGAGCAACGTCAGCGCCGAAGACTCGCGTCTGGAGGAACCCCTGGAACGTGCGCGACTGCGCAAGGTGTTCAGTCAGGGGCTGGACAAGATCATCGGCCAGGTGTTGCCGCTGGCGCGCACCGCCAAGGGCGATCAGTGGCAGAGCGGGCGCTGGTATCTGCGCGATGAGCATTGCCGGCTGGTGCCGGGGGATTCACCGCTCGGCTATCGCCTGCCGCTGGGCTCGCAGCCCTGGGTGAAGGCAGCGGAGTATCCGTTCATTCATCCGAACGACCCGAACCAGGATTTCCCCGAGCTGCCCGAAACAGCGCAGCTCAACGACCACCGTGAGCCGGCTCCGGCAGACGAGCGTGTACCGAAGATCGATGAGTCCGCCGACTGGCTGACCCGCACCGCCTTGTGCGCCGAGGCCCGGGAAGGCCGGTTGTACCTGTTCATGCCGCCGCTGGAGCGGGTCGAGGATTATCTGGAACTGGTCGCGGCCATCGAAGCCACCGCCGAAGAGCTGCATTGTCCGGTGTTGCTGGAAGGCTACGAGCCGCCGAGCGATCCGCGCCTGAGCAATTTCCGCATCACCCCGGATCCCGGCGTGATCGAGGTCAACGTGCAGCCGTCCGCGACGTGGGACGAGTTGGTCGAACGCACCGAGTTTCTGTACGAAGAAGCGCGCCAGACCCGACTGTCCACCGAGAAATTCATGGTCGACGGGCGGCACACCGGCACCGGCGGTGGTAACCATTTCGTGCTCGGCGGCGCGACACCGGGCGACTCACCGTTTCTGCGCCGTCCGGACCTGCTGCGTAGCCTGATCAGTTACTGGCATAACCATCCTTCACTGTCGTACCTGTTTTCCGGTCTGTTCATCGGCCCGACCTCTCAGGCGCCGCGGGTCGACGAAGCGCGCAACGACGCGCTGTATGAACTGGAAATCGCTTTCGCACAAATGCCGGCGCCGGGAGAGGAATGCCCGCCGTGGCTGGTCGATCGCCTGTTGCGCAATTTGCTGATCGACGTCACCGGCAACACCCACCGCGCCGAGTTCTGCATCGACAAGCTGTATTCACCGGACGGCGCCACCGGGCGCCTCGGCTTGCTGGAGTTGCGTGGTTTCGAAATGCCACCCCATGCGCGCATGAGCCTGGCGCAGCAGCTGTTGTTGCGAGCGCTGGTGGCGCGGTTCTGGCGCGAGCCCTATGCGCCGCCGAAACTGGCGCGCTGGGGTACGGAGCTGCACGACCGCTTCATGTTGCCGCACTTCATCGAACAGGACTTCGCCGACGTCATCGTCGAACTCAACAATGCCGGTTACCCCCTGCGTGCGGAATGGTTTGCGGCGCATCTTGAGTTCCGTTTCCCCAAGGTCGGCGATTACGCCGTCAACGGTATCGAGCTGGAATTGCGCCAGGCTCTCGAACCCTGGCACGTGCTGGGAGAGGAGGGCGCGGCGGGCGGCACGGTGCGCTACGTCGATTCATCGCTGGAGCGTTTGCAGGTCAAGCTTACGGGGCTGCCGCCGCAGCGCTATCTGCTGACCTGCAATGGCATCCCGGTGCCGCTGCAACCGACCGGACGGGTTGGCGAGTTTGTCGCCGGCGTACGTTTCCGCGCGTGGCAACCGGCCAACTGCCTGCAACCGACGATCCCGGTGCATGCGCCGCTGGTGTTCGACTTGCTCGATACCTGGATGCAGCGTTCGCTGGGCGGCTGTCAGTACCACGTCGCCCATCCGGGCGGGCGCAATTACGAGACGCTGCCGGTCAACGCCAACGAAGCGGAGAGCCGGCGCATGGCGCGGTTCTTCCGCATCGGACACACGCCGGGGAAACTTCCTGTACCGAACCTGACTATCTCCGACGAACTGCCGATGACTCTCGATTTACGACGTTTTTGATTCGTACACGACGCCCGGATTTTTCGTATATCCGGGCGTCATGTGCCTGCGTTAGTCTGACTGTTCCCTGCCGGCTGCCGAGCTTTCCATGCCTGACCTGCTTGACCGCTACCCGCTGACTGCGGGCACCTATCACGAACTGCTCGACGACAGCGGGGCGGTGCGCCCGCACTGGCGGCGACTGGTCGACCATTTGCAGCGCAGCACCCCGGCGCACCTGGTGCAGCGTCAGGCATTGCTGACCCGGCAGATTCAGGAAAACGGCGTGACCTACAACGTCTATGCGGATCCGAAAGGCGCGGATCGTCCGTGGGAGCTGGATCTGCTGCCCCACGTGATCGCTGCTGACGAGTGGCAGCAACTGTCCGCCGGAATCGCCCAGCGCGCGCGGCTGCTCAATGCGGTGCTGGCGGATCTGTACGGCCCGCAGCGGCTGATCAGCGAAGGGCTGCTGCCGGCGGAGCTGGTGTTCGGCCACAACAACTTCCTCTGGCCCTGTCAGGGCATTGCGCCGCCGGACGGGGCCTTTCTGCACCTGTATGCCGTGGATCTGGCGCGCACGCCGGACGGACGCTGGTGGGTGACGGCGGATCGTACCCAGGCGCCATCCGGCGCCGGTTATGCGCTGGAAAACCGCACCATCGTGTCCCGCGCCTTCCCCGAGTTGTATCGGGATCTGAAAGTGCAGCATCTGGCCGGATTCTTCCGCACCCTGCAGGAAACCCTCGCCCGTCAGGCTCCCTGCGACGATGACGCGCCGCTGGTGGTGTTGCTGACCCCGGGGCGCTTCAACGAGAGCTATTTCGAACATCTTTATCTTGCCCGCCAGCTCGGTTATCCGCTGGTGGAGGGCGGTGACCTGACGGTGCGTGATGCCACGGTCTACCTGAAAACCCTCAGTGGCCTGCGCCGGGTACACGCGATCCTGCGCCGGCTCGACGATGACTTCTGCGATCCGCTGGAATTGCGCACCGATTCCGCGCTCGGCGTTCCCGGATTGCTGGACGCGGTGCGTCAGGGCCGGGTGCTGGTGGCCAATGCACTGGGCAGTGGCGTACTGGAGTCGCCGGGGCTGCTCGGTTTTCTGCCGAAGATCAATCAGTACCTGTTCGGCGAAGACCTGATCCTGCCTTCCATCGCCACGTGGTGGTGCGGCGAAGCGCCGGTGTTGGCCCAGGCCCTGGAGAAACTGCCGGAGCTGTTGATCAAGCCGGCGTTCCCCTCGCAAAGCTTCCCTCCGGTTTTTGGCCGGGATCTGAGCGAAAAACAGCGTGAAAGTCTCGCCGCGCGCATGCAGGCCCGCCCTTATGCCTATGTCGCGCAAGAACTCGCGCAGCTGTCCCAGGCGCCGATCTGGCAGCCCGAGGACGGGCAACTGCAACCCCGGGCAATCGGCATGCGCATGTACGCGGTGGCCAGTCACGACGGTTATCGGGTGTTGCCCGGTGGCCTGACCCGGGTCGCGGCCGAAGCCGATGCCGAAGTGGTGTCGATGCAGCGCGGTGGTGCGAGCAAGGACACCTGGGTGCTGGGGGATCGGCCGCCGAGCGGGGAACAGTGGAAAGCCCAGCGCAATATCGGCGTGCCCGATCTGGTGCGCCGCGATCCGTACCTGCCGTCGCGGGTGGTGGAAAACCTGTTCTGGTTCGGCCGTTACTGCGAGCGCTGCGACGACAGCGCGCGGCTGCTGCGGATCATGCTCGCGCGCTACGTCGACGGCGATGACCCGCAAGCCTTGCAGGCCGCTGTGGATCTGGGCGAGCGACTGATGCTGCTGCCGGACGAAGGTGAACTGCCGGAACGCTTGCTTGCGGCGCTGCTCGGCGAGGACTGGTCGTTCAGCCTGCGTTCCAACCTGCAACGCTTGCAGTGGGCGGCATCGCAGGTGCGCGGCAAGCTCTCGCGGGAAAACTGGCAGGCGCTGGTGGAGCTGCAACGCGAGGCTTCGGAGCTGGACACCGACGAACCGGATTTCGGCGAGTTGCTGGATTTTCTCAACCGGCTAGTGATGTCGCTGGCGGCGCTGTCCGGGTTTGCCCTCGACGACATGACCCGCGACGAAGGCTGGCGCTTCCTGATGATCGGCCGGCGGATCGAGCGCCTGCAATTTCTCAGCAGCAGCCTCGCGGGTTTCTTGCGTGGCGCCGGGGCGTTCGATCAGGCCGGGCTTGAGTGGTTGCTGGAGCTGGGCAACAGCAGCATCACCTATCGCTCGCGTTATCTGGCGGTGGCGCAGTTGATTCCGGTGCTCGACCTGTTGCTGCTGGACGAGCAGAACCCCCATGCGGTGCTGTTCCAGTTGAAGCTGGTGACCCGCACCCTCAAGCGGCTGAATGATGACTTCGGTATGCCGAGGGAGGCAGGATTGCCGCCGCTGGTCGAGCGTCTGGCGCGCTTCGATCTGAGCTGTCTGGAGAATCCCCTGTTCGGCGAGTCCAGCGTGCGCGCGGCCCTCGACGGACTGGCGGATTTGCTGCAGGAGATCGCCGACGCCAGCAGTCAGGTGTCGGACCGTCTGGCCCTGCGCCATTTCGCCCATGTCGATGATGTCAGCCAGCGTACGGTGTCCGTCTGATGAGCGCCCATTACCAGATCTTTCACGACACCTGCTATCGCTACGACAGCCCGGTATCCCTGGCCCAGCAACTGGCGCATCTGTGGCCGCGCGAGTGCGACTGGCAGCGCTGCACCGAGCAGCAATTGCTGATCAGCCCGCAGCCGACCACCCGCCGTGACGAGCAGGATGTGTTCGGCAATCCGCTGACCCGCCTGGCCTTCGAACGGCCCCACGATGAATTGCAGGTCAACGCACGGCTGACGGTCGAAGTGCTGGCGCGGCCCGTGGTGGATTTCCAGCAGTCGCCGGCCTGGGAACTGACCCGCAACGCGCTGACCTACAGCAGCCAGCCGCTGTCCGCTTCGTTGCTGGAAGTCTGTCGCTATCGATTTCAGTCGCCCTACGTGCATCTCAAACGCAGCTTCGTCGAGTTTTCGGAGAGCTGTTTCCCGGCCGGCAGACCGTTGATGCTGGGTGTGCAGGCCCTGATGCAGAAGATCTTCAGCGAATTCACCTTCGATGCCGAAGCGACGCAAGTCGCGACGCCGCTGGTGGAAGTGCTGGAGCGCCGACGCGGGGTCTGTCAGGACTTCGCGCACCTGATGCTCGCCTGTGTGCGATCACGCGGGCTGGCGGCGCGTTACGTCAGCGGCTACCTGCTGACCCAGCCGCCGCCGGGGCAGCCACGGTTGATCGGCGCCGATGCGTCCCATGCCTGGGTCTCGGTGTTTTGCCCGGTACTGGGCTGGGTGGATTTCGATCCGACAAACAATGTGCAGCCGGCACTGGAGCACATCACCCTGGCCTGGGGCCGGGATTTCTCCGATGTCTCGCCGTTGCGCGGGGTGATTCTGGGTGGTGGCAATCACGACCCGGAAGTCCGCGTCACCGTGTTGCCACTGGAGGAGTGAAGATCAAATGTGGGAGCGGGCTTGCTCGCGAAAGCAATTTTTCAGTCACATCCATAGTGAATGTCACGACGCTTTCGCGAGCATGCCCGCTCCCACAGGGATTGTGTTCAAGGTTTCAGCAATTTGCTCAGGCGTCGGGCGCCGGGTCTTTCGGTGTCTCAACATCATCATCTTCAGTCGCCACTTCACCGTCAGGGTTCAGTGCCGCCTCTTCAGCCATCTGTTTCTTGCGCTGAAGTTTTTCCTCTTTCTTCTGTTCCTTGGCCAAGTCACGTTGACGTTTGGCGAAGGAGTAATTGGGTTTGGCCATGGGCGATCCTCTGGGGTCGAAGGTGAGGTTGAGCGGCGCGTATTCTGCCCTGTATCGGTGCCCGGCGGTTAATCGGGTTTCTGGTCGACCCACTTTGGCGTGACGGTCGGCTGCCATTGATCGAGGGCTTCGAGCAGCGTTTGCGGCGATTCGCTCACTTGCAGCATGTCACGGTGCGGCGCACGAACGAAGCCTTCGCCGACGATGTGATCGAGAAATGCAGTGAGTTTGCTGTAGAAACCGTTCACTTCCAGCAGGCCCAGCGGCTTGCCGTGGTAGCCGAGCTGGCCCCAGGTCCAGACTTCGAACAACTCTTCCAGGGTGCCGAGGCCACCGGGCAGGGCGATGAACGCATCGCTGAGTTCGGCCATTCGCGCCTTGCGGGCGTGCATGCCGTCGACCACTTCCAGGCGCGTCAGGCTCTTGTGACCGATTTCCTTGTCCATCAGGCTCTGCGGGATGATGCCGATCACTTCGCCGCCGGCCGCCAGTGCAGCGTCGGCGACAATCCCCATCAGGCCGACAGCGCCACCGCCGTAGACCAGCGTCAGCTTACGCTCGGCGATAGCTGTGCCGAGGGCGATGGCGGCTTCGGTGTACGCCGGAGTGGTGCCGGCGCTGGCACCGCAAAATACACAAACGGATGTGAGAGACATGCCTTCCTCCTGGGTCAATCGGTCACAGGGTAATGGCTGGCACGTCTTGATCCAAGGGCTAGACTTCGCGTTTCGGGGTTTCACAGGTACCGCTGGCGCCACAGGCGTAAGCAGCGAGCAGACTGCACAACAGGCTGTTGAAGGACATGACGGATGCTCCAGATGAGTGTCGAGCCCTGAAGATACGGCCCGGCCAAACGTCTGGCTGTTAGATTGTTTCGATGAGTGTCATAGCCTGGAAGTTGTATACAATTTTTGACTCAAGTCATAGGAACTTGCGAAGATTTCAGGCAGTCTTCCAACCATTCGTGTTTTGTTAACCCTGCCTTGGAGATTCACCATGTTTTCCAAAGTTGTTGCGGTATTCCTGCTGGCGCTGGCCAGCAGCCAATTGATGGCTGCCGAGTGCAAAACCACCGTTGACTCCACCGACCAGATGTCCTTTAACACCAAGGCCATCGAAATCGACAAGAGCTGCAAGACCTTCACCGTCGAGCTGACCCACTCCGGCAGCCTGCCGAAGAACGTCATGGGCCATAACCTGGTGATCAGCAAAGAAGCCGACATGCAGCCGATCGCCACCGACGGCCTGGCCGCCGGCATCGACAAGAACTACCTGAAGGACGGTGACGAGCGCGTCATCGCTCACACCAAGATCATCGGCGCCAAGGAAACCGACTCGGTGACCTTCGACGTGTCCAAGCTCAAGGCTGACGAGAAGTACGGCTTCTTCTGCTCGTTCCCGGGCCACATCTCGATGATGAAAGGCACCGTGACCCTGAAGTAAGCAACACACGGTCAAAAAAAGCGTCCCGAAGGACGCTTTTTTTATGCCCTGGATTCAAGGCGCAAACGGCATCACGCGTTTGTGATGAGTCTTTTTGTAGGTGTTGACGATGATGTCGAACGCTTCCTGACGCACCGGCTCGCCGTGCAGGAAAGCGTCGATTTCGGCGTAGGTCACGCCGTGGGAGGCTTCATCCGGCTTGCCCGGCGACAGGTCTTCCAGATCCGCCGTCGGCACTTTTTCCACCAGCGATTCCGGTGCGCCAAAGCTGCGGGCGATGGCTCGGACCTGGTTTTTCACCAGACCGCTGAGCGGGGCCAGGTCGCAGGCGCCGTCACCGAACTTGGTGAAGAAACCCATCACCGCTTCCGCCGCGTGGTCGGTACCGATCACCAGGCCATGGGCCGCGCCGGCGATGGTGTACTGGGCGACCATGCGCATCCGCGCCTTGGTGTTGCCGAGCACGAAATCCACCGACACCGCGTGCTTGCCTTCGAAGGCAGCGACTTCGCTGGCCAGGGACTTCACTGCCGGGCCGATGTTGACGGTGTGGCGCTCGTCCGGGGCGATGAAGTCCACCGAAGCCTGGGCGTCGTGTTCATCGAACTGCACGTCGTACGGCAGGCGCACGGCGATAAACTTGTAGGCCTCGTCACCGGTGCGCTCGCGCAGTTCACGCATGGCGCGCTGGGCCAGCAGGCCGGCGGTCAGCGAATCCACCCCGCCGCTGATGCCCAGCACCAGGGTCTTGAGTCCGGAATTGGTCAGGCAATCCTGGATGAAGGTGATGCGGCGGGCGACTTCCGCTTCGAGGGCCTGGTGATCGGCGAACGGCGGCTGAACGTTGAGCTGTTCAGCAATCTCACGCTGTACGGCTTGCATGAATTCACTCCTTGCTGGAAAGGCTGGAAACGGCAGGAACCTGGAAAACGTGTCGCAAGTAGGCGACGAAATTCGGATCTTTGCAGTGGGTCTTGCCCGGCTCGTCGGAGATCTTCGCCACCGGTTGGCCGTTGCAGGCGGTCATTTTAAGCACGATGCTCATCGGTTCGACACCCGGAATGTCACAGGTCAGGTTGGTGCCGATACCGAAGCTGACATTGATCCGACCACGCAGCGCCCGGAAGATCTCCAGCGACTTGGGCAGGGTCAGGCTGTCGGAGAACACCAACGTCTTGCTCATCGGGTCGATGCCGAGCTTGTGATAGTGGGCGATGCATTTTTCGCCCCACAGCACCGGGTCCCCGGAGTCGTGGCGCAGACCGTCGAACAGCTTGGCGAAGAACAGATCGAAATCGCCGAGGAACGCGTCGGTGGTGATGCAGTCCGTGAGGGCGATCCCCAACAAGCCGCGGTACTCGCGGACCCAGCAATCGAGGGCGGCGATCTGGCTGTCGATCAGTCGCGGGCCGAGTTGCTGGTGGGCCATGATCCATTCGTGGGCCATGGTGCCCAGCGGTTTCATGTCCAGTTCGCGGGACAGGTGCACGTTGCTGGTGCCGACGAAACGCCCGGGGAAATCGTGCTTGAGCACGTTCACCACTTCTTCCTGCACGCGGTAGGAAAATCTGCGACGTGTGCCGAAATCGGCGACCTGCAATTGCGAAAGTTCTTCGGCCGAGGCATTGGCGGTCAGCCAGTCGAACTTGCGATACAGCTGTTCGCGGGCCTGTTCCAGCACCGTTTCGCGGTAGCGATAGCGGTTGCGCACTTCGCTGACGATCGCCAGCAGCGGCACTTCAAACAGAATCACATGCAGCCACGGCCCGCGCAGGCGGATGAACAGCTCGCCGTTCTCGATGCCGGTGTGCAGGTAGCGCAGGTTGAAACGGAACAGACCGAGGAACCGCAGGAAATCCGGCTTGAGGAACGAGATGCGCTCGAGAAAACTCAACTGATCGGCGCTCAGGCTCAACTCGGCCAGACGCTCGACCTGGAAGCGGATCTCCGCCAGATAAGGGCGCAGATCCTCACTGTTACGGCAACGGAACTCCCATTCGACTTCGACGTTGGGGTAGTTGTGCAGCACCGCCTGCATCATCGTCAGTTTGTAGAAGTCGGTGTCGAGCAGGTTCTGCACGATGCGATCGGCAAACACACTCTCGCTCATAAAGGGGTCTCCAGGCGGACCGCGCGTTGGCGCGGTATCAATCAATGGCGCTAGTGGCGCATATCCGGGGTGGGGATTGCCAGCGATTTTTTGACCGCCACAGGGACTGAATACAACTTCAAACCGGACTGTCGATCTGCTCCAGCATCCACTTCACGAAATCCCGCACCTTGGGCACTTCTGCCGCGTGTTCCGGGTAGGCCAGGTAATAAGCGTCGGTGCTGGGCATCGCATGCTGCCAGGGAATGACCAGTTTGCCGTCGGCCAATTCCTCTTCCACCAGAAACCTCGGCAGCAGGGCGACGCCGCAGCCGACCTGGGCGGCGCGGATGCACATATAAAAGGTTTCGAAGCGCGGGCCGTGGTAGCTGTGTTCGGTCTGGTAGCCCTGGCTGTCGAACCAGTCGTGCCACGCTTGCGGGCGGGAAGCATTCTGCAGCAGGACCAGATCGGTGAGTTGCGTTGGGTCAGTCAACGGAGTGTCCGGCAGGCTGCTCGGCGCGCAGACCGGCACCAGTTCTTCGCCGAACAGCTTCAGGCACTCGGTGCCGGGGCGCGAACCCTGGCCGAAATAGAACGCCAGGTCGCTGCGCCCTTGCAGCAGATCATCCGCTTCTTGCTCGTTGCACAGGTCCAGATGAATCGACGGATGACGCAGACGCCAGCCCTTGAGGCGTGGCACCAGCCAGCGAGCGCCGAAGGTCGAGGGCGTAGAGACGCGCAGGACTTCGGTCTCGCCGCCGTAGGAACGCAGGTAATGGGTCGACATCTCGACCTGGGTCAGGATTTTTCTGACTTCCACCAGGTACAGATCGCCGGCCGGGGTCATCTGCAAACGCCGGCGTACCCGGCGGAACAACAAGTGCTGCAGCAATTCTTCGAGCTGCGCCACCTGCTTGCTGACAGCGCTCTGGGTCAGGTTCAGTTCCTCGGCGGCCCGGGTGAAACTCAGGTGCCGGGTCACGGCCTCGAAGCACTGCAACGCGGTGATCGACGGCAAGTGGCGTTTGTTCAGCATGGGCGATCCTTTTCTTGTCTTTCTGCGCAGCATGAATAAACGGAATGATATCTCGCGTAAAGGTCGTTTGTTGCACAGCCTTCCTGACGCTACAACTAAAGGTCTGCCCGGTCGTGAAAACGCGCCCGCACACATTCAGTTTTTTGCTTGAGGAGTGACCCATGGTTGCCGCATTGCTTGATCGTCTAGGTGTGAACCCGGCCCTGTACCAGAACGGCAAAGTGCCGGTGCATTCGCCCATCGACGGCAGCCGCATCGGCGCCGTGAACTGGGAAGGCCCGGCCGAAGTCGAGCAGCACATCAGTCGCGCAGATCATGCGTTCGAACATTGGCGCAAGGTGCCGGCCCCGCGTCGCGGCGAGCTGGTGCGTCAGTTCGGCGAAGTGCTGCGTAAATACAAGACCGAGCTCGGCGAACTGGTTTCCTGGGAGGCGGGCAAGATTACTCAGGAAGGCTTGGGTGAAGTGCAGGAGATGATCGACATCTGCGATTTCGCCGTCGGCCTGTCCCGCCAGTTGTACGGCTTGACCATCGCCTCCGAGCGTCCGGGCCACCACATGCGTGAAACCTGGCACCCGCTGGGCGTGGTCGGCGTGATCAGTGCGTTCAACTTCCCGGTCGCGGTGTGGGCGTGGAATACCACGCTGGCGCTGGTCTGCGGCAACCCGGTGGTGTGGAAACCATCGGAGAAAACCCCGCTGACCGCGCTGGCCTGTCAGGCGCTGTTCGAGCGCGTACTGAAGAATTTCAGCGATGCTCCGGCGCACCTGAGCCAGGTCATCATCGGCGGTCGCGATGCCGGCGAAGCGCTGGTGGATGACCCGCGTGTCGCGCTGATCAGCGCCACCGGCAGCACCCGCATGGGCCGCGAAGTGGCGCCGAAAGTCGCCGCACGTTTCGCCCGCAGCATTCTCGAACTGGGCGGCAACAACGCGATGATCCTCGGCCCGAGCGCCGATCTGGACATGGCCGTGCGCGCCATCCTGTTCAGCGCCGTCGGCACCGCCGGTCAGCGTTGCACCACGTTGCGTCGCCTGATCGCCCATGAATCGGTGAAAGAAGAAATCGTCACCCGCCTCAAAGCCGCGTACTCCAAGGTTCGTATCGGTCACCCGCTGGAAGGCAATCTGATCGGGCCGCTGATCGACAAGCACAGCTTCGAAAACATGCAGGATGCGCTGGAGCAGGCGCTGAGCGAGGGCGGCCGGGTGTTCGGCGGCAAGCGTCAACTGGAAGACCAATTCCCTAACGCCTACTACGTGTCGCCGGCCATCGTTGAAATGCCGGAGCAGAGCGACGTGGTGTGCAGCGAGACTTTCGCACCGATCCTGTACGTGGTCGGTTACAGCGAATTCGAAGAGGCGCTGCGCCTGAACAACGCCGTGCCGCAGGGCCTGTCGTCGTGCATCTTCACCACCGATGTGCGCGAGGCCGAGAAATTCATGTCGGCGGTCGGCAGCGACTGCGGCATCGCCAACGTCAACATCGGCCCGAGCGGCGCGGAAATCGGCGGCGCGTTTGGTGGCGAGAAAGAGACGGGCGGTGGTCGTGAGTCGGGCTCGGATGCATGGCGCGCGTACATGCGCCGGCAGACCAATACCGTGAACTACTCGCTGGAATTGCCGCTGGCGCAGGGCATTACGTTCGATTGACAGAGTAATCGATGCGACGAAGAAACCTGTGGGAGCGGGCTTGCCCGCGATAGCAATCTTTCAGCCAACTAACCCCTGACTGGACTGACGCAATCGCGGGCAAGCCCGCTCTCACAGGGTATGCAGTGTTTGTTAGGTTTCTGTTGGAGTCTGGCAATGCCGTTACGCGAAGAATGTCTGTGGGAAAAGCTCACGCCGCAACGACCGGATAACACGGCGCTCAGGGGCGAGGTCAAAGTCGATGTGTGCGTGATCGGCGCCGGGTTTACCGGGTTGTCGGCGGCGCTGCATCTGTTGGAAAAGGGCAAGAGCGTCTGTGTGCTCGAAGCCCATCGCGCCGGGCATGGCGGCTCCGGGCGCAACGTCGGGCTGGTCAACGCCGGGATGTGGATTCCGCCGGACGAGATCGAAGCCGGCTTCGGCGAGGCGGTCGGCAGTCAGCTCAACCGCATGCTCGGTGCGGCGCCGGCGCTGGTGTTCAGCCTTGTGGATAAATACAACATCGATTGCCAGTTGCGCCGCGAAGGCACCCTGCACATGGCACATAACGCCAAGGGTGAGGCGGATCTGCGCAGTCGCGAAGAACAATGGAAGCGCCGCGGTGCGCCGGTCGAACTGCTGACTGGCAAGGCCTGTGAGCAGGCGACCGGCACACAGAAGATCGCCGCCGCGCTGCTCGACCGGCGCGCCGGTACGCTCAATCCGATGGCTTATGTCACCGGGCTGGCCAATGCGGTCATCAGTCTTGGCGGACAGATGTTCGATCACTCGCCGGTCGCGCGTCTTGAACGGCAAGGGCAGAAATGGTCGGTGCAGACCGAGCAGGGTTCGGTGCTGGCCGAACAAGTGGTGATCGCCTCCAACGCCTACACCGAAGGCGACTGGACCGAACTCAAGCGCAATTTCTTCCCCGGTTACTACTATCAGGTCGCTTCGGTGCCGCTCACCGAAGACGCCGCCCAGGAAATCCTCCCGGGCGGGCAGGGCTCGTGGGATACCCGCCAGGTGCTGAGCAGCATCCGCCGCGACAAGGACGGGCGTTTGTTGCTGGGCAGCCTCGGCAACGGCAATCAGAAACCGACCTGGTTCCTCAAGGCCTGGGCCGACCGGGTGCAGCAGCATTACTTCCCCAATCTGAAACCCGTGGAGTGGGAATGCACCTGGACCGGGCGCATCGCGTTCACCCCTGATCATTTGATGCGCCTGTTCGAACCGGCGCCGGGACTGGTGGCCGTCACCGGTTACAACGGCCGGGGCGTGACTACCGGCACTGTGGTCGGCAAGGCCTTCGCCGATTACCTGTGTAACGGAAATCCTCAGGCATTGCCGATTCCGTTCGCACCGATGCAGCCGCTGGCGGGAGTTGGCTTGCGCAGTTGTCTGTACGAGGCCGGGTTCTCGCTGTATCACGCGGGCCAGTGCCTGCGGATCGTCATCTGAGTGTTGAAATATGTTGCCGGAAGCGGCGCTTTTCGATGTAGCGACTAGCCTGTAATGGTGCGGGTTGTAGCAGTCCCGCACCAGCAGTGTGCAGTTCGGTGACGCGGGCTGTTACAGGCTGGTTGCACGTCGTTTGGCGCCGCGGTTGCAATGATGGCGCGTGCGGGTTGCGCCTGAAAAAATAAATGGTTTCACCTTCCGCGGTTTAGACGGTTGCACGCCCAATGAAAATGGGAACGAAACAGTCGAAATAACAAGAAAGCAGCGACTTTTTGAAGAATAAAAAACCGATGGCACGGCCCTTGCTCTGAGCATTCAAGTGAAGTCGCAGTGCCAACTAAAAAAAACCTTGGAGCACCACCTCATGTCCCAGACGTTTTACAAGAAAGGCTTTCTGGCCCTCGCAGTGGCTACTGCGCTGGGTGTTTCTGCGTTTGCACAAGCTGATGTGAAAATCGGTGTGGCGGGTCCGATGACGGGCGCCAACGCGGCATTTGGCGAGCAATACATGAAAGGGGCACAAGCGGCGGCCGACGCGGTCAACGCGGCGGGCGGCGTCAACGGGGAGAAGATCGTCCTGGTCAAGGGCGATGACGCTTGCGAGCCGAAACAGGCGGTGACGGTCGCCAAGGACCTCACCAACCAGAAAGTCGCCGGTGTGGTCGGCCACTTCTGCTCGTCCTCGACCATTCCTGCGTCAGAGATCTACGACGAAGCCGGGATCATCGCCATCACGCCGGGTTCCACCAACCCGCAAGTGACCGAGCGCGGCCTGAGCGCCATGTTCCGTATGTGCGGCCGTGACGACCAGCAAGGCATCGTCGCCGGCGACTACATCGTCGACGTGCTCAAGGGCAAGAAAGTCGTCGTGCTGCACGACAAGGACACCTACGGTCAGGGCCTGGCCGATGCCACCAAGGCTCAGCTGGAAAAACGCGGCGTGAAGCCAGTGCTGTACGAAGGTCTGACCCGTGGCGAAAAAGATTTCAGCACCATCGTCACCAAGATCCGTGGCGCCGGTGCCGATGTCGTCTACTTCGGCGGCCTGCACCCGGAAGCCGGCCCGCTGGTTCGCCAACTGCGTGAACAAGGCCTGAAAGACGTCAAGTTCATGTCCGACGACGGCATCGTGACCGACGAACTGGTGACCACCGCCGGTGGCCCGCAGTTCGTCGACGGCGTGCTGATGACCTTCGGTGCCGACCCACGCCTGCTGCCAGACAGCAAGACCGTGGTAGATGCATTCCGCAAGGCTGGCACCGAGCCTGAAGGCTACACCCTGTACGCCTATGCATCGGTTCAGACCCTGGCCGCCGCCTTCAACGGCGCCAAGTCGAACAAGGGCGAGGAGGCCGCTGCCTGGCTGAAGAAGAACCCGGTCAAGACCGTCATGGGCGAGAAGACCTGGGATTCCAAAGGCGACCTTAAGGTCTCCGACTACGTGGTCTACCAGTGGGACAAGGACGGCAAATATCACCAGCTGGAAAAACAGAAGTAAGGGCTGACGCGATCGGCTGACCTCCACTGTTCCATGTGGGAGCGAGCCTGCTCGCGAAGACGGACTGACAGGCAACATCGCTGTTGAATGATCAACCGCTTTCGCGAGCAGGCTCGCTCCCACAGGATCCTGTGGTGGTCGGGCTGAATGCGCTCTGACATTGCTCCGACGTAAATCTGTATTTTTCCTAGAAGAACCGCGCGCCTCAGGGTGTGCAGGTTCTCACTGCGTGAGATTGCGTTATGGATGGTATTTTCCTGCAGCAACTGGTCAACGGCCTGACCCTCGGGTCGGTCTATGGCCTGATCGCCATCGGCTACACAATGGTCTACGGCATCATCGGCATGATCAACTTCGCCCACGGCGAGGTTTACATGATTTCTGCTTACCTGGCGGCAATCAGTCTGGCTCTGCTGGCTTACTTCGGTATTGAATCCTTCCCGCTGCTGATGCTCGGCACCCTGGTATTCACCATCGTGATCACGGCGGTGTATGGCTGGGTCATCGAGCGAGTCGCTTACAAACCCCTGCGCAATTCCACCCGACTGGCACCGTTGATCAGCGCCATCGGCATCTCCCTGATCCTGCAGAACTACGCACAGATCGCCCAAGGCGCCAAACAACAGGGCGTTCCCACCCTGCTGACCGGAGCATGGCGAGTCGAAGTCGGTACCGGCTTCGTGCAGCTGACCTACACCAAAGTCTTCATCCTGGTGGCCGCATTCGTCGGCATGGGCCTGCTGACCTATGTCATCAAGTACACCAAGCTCGGGCGCATGTGCCGTGCGACCCAGCAGGACCGCAAGATGGCTTCGATCCTCGGCATCAACACCGACCGAGTGATTTCCTACGTGTTCATCATCGGTGCGGCCATGGCGGCGTTGGCCGGCGTGCTGATCACCATGAACTACGGCACCTTCGACTTCTATGCCGGCTTCATCATCGGCATCAAGGCATTTACCGCGGCGGTACTGGGCGGGATCGGTTCGCTGCCTGGCGCCATGCTCGGCGGGATCATCCTCGGGATCTCCGAGTCGCTGTTCTCGGGCCTGGTCAACTCCGACTACAAAGACGTGTTCAGCTTCTCGCTGCTCGTACTTGTTCTGGTCTTCCGGCCTCAGGGCCTGCTGGGCCGTCCTCTTGTGTCGAAGGTGTAAGCGATGTCTTCAACCACTGCAAAATCCATTGATGTCAAAAAAAGCCTGGTTGAGGCGATTCTCGCCGGTCTGATCGCCCTGATTGTGTTCGGGCCGATCGTCGGCGTCGTACTCGACGGCTACAGCTTCAACCTCGAACCGACCCGCGTGGCGTGGATCATTGCCATCGTCATGGCCGGCCGGTTTGCCCTCAGTCTGTTCCTGCAAACCCCGAAGGGCCTGCGCATTCTCGACGGATTCGAGAGCACCGGTTCCGGCGTACATGTGCTGGCCCCGGACTACAAATCGCGCCTGCGCTGGATCATCCCGCTGATGATCGCCATCGCCGTGGCGTTGCCGTTCTTCTCCAACTCCTACCTGCTGGGCGTGGTCATCCTTGGTTTGATCTACGTGCTGCTGGGGCTGGGACTGAACATCGTGGTCGGTCTGGCCGGCCTGCTCGACCTGGGTTACGTGGCGTTCTACGCCATCGGCGCCTATGGTCTGGCGCTCGGGTATCAGTATCTCGGCCTGGGCTTCTGGACCGTGCTGCCACTGGCGGCGATCACCGCCGGACTTGCCGGTTGCATCCTTGGTTTCCCGGTATTGCGTCTGCACGGCGACTACCTGGCGATCGTGACCCTGGGCTTCGGTGAAATCATCCGTCTGGTGCTCAACAACTGGCTGTCCCTGACCGGCGGCCCGAACGGCATGCCGGCGCCACTGCCGACCTTCTTCGGTCTGGAATTCGGCAAGCGGGCGAAGGATGGCGGGGTGCCGTTCCACGAGTTCTTCGGCATCGCCTACAACCCGGACGTGAAGTACTACTTCATTTATGCGGTGCTGTTCCTGGTGGTGCTGGCCGTGCTGTATATCAAGCATCGTCTGGTGAAAATGCCGGTCGGCCGCGCCTGGGAAGCCCTGCGTGAAGACGAGATCGCCTGCCGCTCGATGGGCCTCAACCACGTGCTGGTCAAGCTCTCGGCGTTCACCATCGGTGCATCCACCGCCGGTCTGGCGGGTGTGTTCTTCGCCACCTATCAAGGCTTTGTCAACCCGACCTCGTTCACCTTCTTCGAATCGGCGCTGATTCTCGCCATCGTGGTGCTCGGTGGCATGGGCTCGACCATCGGTGTGGTGATTGCAGCGTTCGTGCTGACGGTTGCTCCGGAACTGCTGCGCGGCTTCGCCGAATACCGCGTGCTGCTGTTCGGCATCCTGATGGTGTTGATGATGATCTGGCGACCTCGCGGGCTGATCCGCATCAGCCGTACCGGGGTCACTCCACGCAAAGGTGCCATTCACTATGAGAGGACTGCGCCATGAGTGAAGTCGTACTCTCTGTTGAAAAACTGATGATGCACTTCGGTGGCATCAAGGCCTTGAGCGACGTCAGCCTGAAGGTCAAACGCAACTCGATCTTCGCCCTGATCGGCCCCAATGGCGCCGGCAAGACCACGGTGTTCAACTGCCTGACCGGGTTCTACAAGGCCTCCGGCGGCAAGATCGAACTCAACGTGCGCGGCCAGCAGACCAACGTCATCCAGCTGCTGGGCGAGTCGTTCAAACCGACCGACTTCGTCTCGCCGAAAAACTTCGCCAGCCGCCTGTACTACAAGATGTTCGGCGGCACCCACCTGGTGAACCGCGCGGGCCTGGCCCGGACGTTCCAGAACATTCGCCTGTTCAAGGAAATGTCGGTGCTGGAGAACCTGCTGGTAGCCCAGCACATGTGGGTCAACCGCAACATGCTGGCCGGCATCCTCAATACCAAGGGCTACCGCAAGGCCGAAAGCGACGCGCTGGACTGCGCGTTCTACTGGCTGGAAGTGGTGGATCTGGTGGACTGCGCCAACCGTCTGGCCGGTGAACTGTCCTACGGCCAGCAACGCCGTCTGGAAATCGCCCGGGCCATGTGCACGCGGCCGCAGATCATCTGCCTCGACGAACCGGCCGCCGGCCTCAACCCTCAGGAAACCGAAGCGCTGAGCGCGATGATCCGGCTGCTGCGCGACGAGCACGATCTGACCGTGGTGCTGATCGAACACGACATGGGCATGGTAATGAGCATTTCCGATCACATCGTGGTGCTGGACCACGGCATCGTCATCGCCGAGGGCGGGCCGGATGCCATTCGTAACGATCCGAAAGTGATCGCTGCCTACCTGGGCGCCGACGAAGAGGAAGTCGTATGACGCAACCCATCCTCGAACTCAAGGACCTGGACGTGTTCTACGGCCCGATCCAGGCCCTCAAAGGTGTTTCGCTGCAGATCAACGAAGGGGAAACCGTCAGCCTGATCGGCTCCAACGGTGCCGGCAAATCCACGCTGCTGATGTCGATCTTCGGCCAGCCACGGGCGGCGGGCGGGCAGATCCTTTATCAGGGCGTGGACATTACCCACAAGTCATCGCACTACATCGCTTCCAACGGCATCGCGCAATCGCCGGAAGGGCGGCGGGTGTTCCCCGACATGACCGTCGAGGAAAACCTGCTGATGGGCACCATTCCGATCGGCGACAAGTACGCCAAGGAAGACATGCAGCGCATGTTCGAGCTGTTCCCGCGGCTCGAGGAGCGCCGTAATCAGCGGGCCATGACCATGTCCGGCGGCGAGCAGCAGATGCTCGCGATCGCGCGGGCGTTGATGAGCCGGCCCAAGCTGTTGCTGCTGGATGAGCCAAGCCTGGGGCTGGCGCCGATCGTGGTCAAACAGATCTTCGCCACCCTGCGGGAACTGGCGAAAACCGGCATGACCATTTTCCTCGTCGAGCAGAACGCCAATCATGCGTTGAAGCTGTCCGACCGGGCATACGTGATGGTCAACGGCGAGATCCGCCTGACGGGAACCGGCCAGGAACTGCTGGTGAACGAGGAGGTGCGTAACGCTTACCTCGGCGGTCACTGATCGGTTGAAGTTGTCCACAAGCCTCGATGCGAAAGTGTCGGGGCTTTTTTGCGCCTGCCTGTTCACCGAAGACAGACACATTCGGGAAATTGTGGAAAACAAAATTGCCAACCTGCCAAAGCGCGACATATAGACGCTGCAAATGGCTGTTTTTCCACAGTTTTGACTTGTCCCCGTTTGCTGTGGAGCTGGCTGTGAATAACGTGGGTGTAGCTGGCTGGAAGCCTTTGAATACGTGGCTTTCAGCGCTGTGGTTGTTTTTTGAGCAGTGTGCTTTTGATGGTGGGCAGACCTGTTTGTCAACCTTTTTATGGGGGGACAAAACAGCGCGGATGGCTGTGGTCAATCCTGTGGATAAGTCTGTGATTAAACTCTGGAAAGACTCGGCTGAGGGCCGTAATTGCTGGCCTCGCGCAATCATGGGCATGACCGGCCGGTCGTGCAAAATGCCCTGCCCGGCACAACTGGTTGTTCAGGGTCAAGCAAAAAACTTTCCAGATCACCCGCAAAGCCTTGTGTGGCGCGGCTTTGCGCTTTTCCACTTGCCCCCGGAAACTGTGGAAGGGCTTGTGGATAACGTGCGTGCACATGGCTACAGGCCACGGCGCATATGGCGTAGCGGCCGTTGATCAATTAATGAGCAGGATTCGATGGTTGCCGGTTAAAGCGGGGCCGGGCATGCTGCCCGCTGATTTTCTATTCCAATGGCTGCCCGGGCGGCCGAAGCAAGGAGAACACGATGTCCAACACCCTGTTTATCACCGGCGCGACCTCCGGTTTTGGTGAAGCCTGTGCCCGTCGTTTTGCCGAGGCCGGCTGGAAACTGGTGCTGACCGGTCGTCGTGAAGAACGCCTCAATGCGCTGTGCGCCGAGCTGTCGAAGCAGACCGAAGTGCATGGCCTGGTGCTGGACGTGCGTGATCGCAAGGCGATGGAAGAGGCGATTGCCAATCTGCCGCCATCGTTCGCCAAGCTGCGCGGCCTGATCAACAACGCCGGGCTGGCGCTGGGCGTGGACCCTGCACCGAAGTGCGACCTCGACGATTGGGACACCATGGTCGACACCAACGTCAAAGGTCTGATGTACAGCACTCGCCTGTTGCTGCCTCGCCTGATCGCCCACGGTCGTGGGGCCGGCATCATCAACCTCGGTTCCATCGCCGGTAACTACCCGTACCCGGGCAGCCACGTTTACGGCGCGACCAAGGCCTTCGTCAAACAGTTCTCGCTGAACCTGCGCTGCGACCTGCAGGGCACCGGCGTGCGCGTCAGCAACATCGAGCCGGGCCTGTGCGAGAGCGAGTTCTCGCTGGTGCGTTTCGCCGGCGATCAGGCGCGTTACGACGCCACCTACGCCGGTGCCGAGCCGATCCAGCCGCAGGACATCGCCGAGACCATCTTCTGGGTGCTGAACGCGCCGGCGCACATCAACATCAACAGCCTGGAACTGATGCCGGTGAGTCAGACCTGGGCGGGTTTTGCCATCGAGCGTAACAAGGCCTGATACGGTGTTGCCCTCTTCGCCAATCTGTTGGCGAAGAGGGCAAATCGGCCAAATTCTGGCAGTAAGGTAGACTCTTTCCTCAACAACCCCACCGCACCCAGCGGTTTTCAAGGTTTTTCGAGGAGTCAAAGTGAGTAACCGAGGTGAGCAGTCGCTGCTCAAGCAATCCACCCTTCTAATGTTGGCCGTGTCGGTCGCCGGAATCGTCACCGGTTTTGTTTCGGGTTCCCAGTCCATCCTGTTCGATGGCTTTTTTTCGCTGATCGCCACCTTCATCAAAGTCCTGATGCTGATCACCGCGAAGCTCATCGCCAAGCAAAGCAACCAGCGTTTCCAGTTCGGTTTCTGGCACCTAGAGCCGATGGTGCTGCTGATCGAGGGCAGTTTCCTGCTGCTGATCGCCATTTACGCGTTTCTCAACGGTGTGTTCGGCATCATCAATGGCGGACGTGAAATCGAACTGGGCCTGGTGATCATCTACGCGGCGGTGTTCACCGTTGTCGAGTTCGCCTACTTCTTCTATGTGCGCCACCGCAATCGCACGCTCAAGTCGAGCCTGATCCAGTTCGACAACATCAGTTGGCTGGTGGACGCGATGCTGTCGGTGGGCCTGCTGATCAGTTTCCTCGCGGCGCTGTTGCTCCAGTCCCAGGGTTACGGCGAGTGGGCGAAATTTGTCGACCCGCTGATCCTGATCGTGCTGGCCCTGACCATGCTGCCGCCGGCCTTCAAGATCCTCGGCCCGGCGTTGCGGGACGTGCTCGGCATTGCGCCGGACACGCTGGACGATCAGGTGCGCCAGGTGATGGACGCGGCCAGGGTCGAGCATGGTTTCGACGACTACGTGTCCTACGTGCAGAAGCACGGGCGGGCGCGGTTCATCGAGATTCATGTGGTGTTGCCAGCGGACTACCGGCTGCAGAGCGTCGGGCAGTTGGATGTGCTGCGTGAGGAGATTTCCGCGAAGCTGGGCAAACCGGATGCGGCGCGCTGGCTGACCATCAGCTTCACTGGCGACAGGAAGTGGATTGCTTGACTTGTGCGGGCGCGCGGGCTCGCCACGACGTCAGCTCAGATAGTCGGCGATGCCGCGATAGCAGGTCGCCAAATGATACGGCGTGGTCGACGGCATGTCCTTGCGGCTGACCTGGCCCTGATCGTCACGGCACTCGTGCCAGCCGCCGGCATGCAGGAAGCGCTGTTGCAACGCCTGCAACTGGCGCCGCACCGCGCTCTCGCTGTTCGGGCGCAAGGTCAGGGCGCGCAGGTATTCGGCCTGGGCCCAGATGCGTTGGGTCGAATCCTTACCGTTTCCTTGCGGATCAAGCATGGCCAGTACCGCACCGGTGTCGGCCTCTACGCCCTGTTGTTCGGTGAAGGCAAACGCACGATCCAGTGCCGCGTGCAGCTTCGAGCCGCGTAGCAGCGGTGAGGATTCGAGCAGGAAATACCATTCGAACTGATGCCCCGGTTCAAACCAGTTATCCACAGCCCCCAGCGGCTTTTCCATCAACACGCCCTGTTGCGGTTCGATGAAGCGCTTGTGCATGGCTGTGCATAACTCGCTCAGCGCCTGCTGGGTCTGGGGATCTTCGCGCACCGCCAAGGTGGCCAGGAAGGCTTCGGCCAGGTGCATCAGCGGATTTTGCAGCGGGCCGGTTTCCAGCGTGATCCAGTCGCGATCAAGGCAGGCTTCGTAGAGACCGTCGCCCGTTGCGAAGCGCCGGCCGATCACTTCCAGCGCAGCGTTGAGCGTCGATTCCACCAAGGGCTCGCGGGATTTTTCCCAGTAATGCGCGCAAGCGAACAGGATAAAGGCGTGGGTGTAGAGATCCTTGCGCTTATCCAGCGGTTTGCCCTGCGGATCGATGCTGTAGAACCAGCCGCCGTGCTCGGCATCGTGGAAGTGCCGTTGCAGGGAGCGAAACAGCGCAGCTGCGCGGACTTCGGCGTTATCCACAACCCCGATCAGGCTGGAAAACAGGTACAGCTGCCGTGCGCAGGCCATGGCCCGATAGCGCTGCGGTGGCAGCGGCTGATGCGCGGCGTCCAGCGCCTCGTAAGGCAACGCCATGTCGGCGTTCCAGCCCGGTCCTTGCCAGAGGGGCACGATCACGTTCAGAAAGTGCTGTTGCACTTCGCCGAACAGGGCGGTCAGTTCAGGCAGGGAGGTGGAGCGGGAAGCGTGGGGCATGGGCGGACGTCGTCACGGCAGGGGCGATTGCGCGACATGGTAGCAGAGAGACCGGCCTTAGAGACGCGGTGTCTGTCAGGCCGCTTTCGTCGGAGCGCCGCCCGGACCAAGCCCGCTCCCACGATGGTCACGCCGAACACAATACTTGTGAACAACACAGAACAACTGTGGGAGCGGGCTTGCTCGCGAAGAGGCCTGATCAGGCGATAGAGTTCAACCGGCCAACAACCACGCGCCCGTCACCGCCGAAGCGGCACCGGCCAGTCGAACCATTGGCGCGGCCGCCTGAGGCAGAAAACGCACGACGGCATAACCTGCCGCATGCAATGCAGCCGTTGCGACCACGAAACCGGAGGCATACGCCCATGGGCTCGACATGTCCGGCAACTCCAGGCCGTGGGCCACGCCATGGAACAGCGCAAACAGCGCCGTCGCCGCCACCGCCATCATCAGTGGCGGACGCACCGCCAGCGCTACCGCCAGACCCAGCGCCAGCACCGAGGCGGCAATCCCGCTTTCCAGCGCCGGCAATTCCAGCCCTTCAAAGCCGAGCAGGCCACCGATCAGCATGGTGCCGACAAAGGTGCATGGCAGCGCCCAGCGTGCGGGGCCTTGCTGCTGCGCGGCCCACAGGCCGACGGCCAGCATTGCCAGCAAATGGTCGAGACCGCCGATCGGGTGGCTGATGCCGGCCACCAGACCAGAGTCGCCGTGGCCAGGGTGGGCGAAGGCCAGGGCCGGGGTCAGCAGCAGCGCGACGGCGCCGAGAATACGTTTGAGTGTCATGGATAAGCTTCCTTGTTGAGCAGTGAATCAGGCTGCAGTCAGCAGGCCCTGGCGTTCGATGAAGGCGATGATGTCTTCCAGGCCCTGACCGGTTTTCTGGTTGCTGAACACGAACGGCTTGCCGTTGCGCATGCGTTGGGTGTCGCTGTTCATCATCTCCAGCGAGGCGCCGACCAGCGGCGCAAGGTCGATCTTGTTGATCACCAGCAGGTCGGATTTGCAAATGCCGGGCCCGCCCTTGCGCGGCAGCTTGTCGCCGGCGGAAACGTCGATCACGTAGATGGTCAGGTCGGACAGTTCCGGGCTGAAGGTTGCGGAAAGGTTGTCGCCGCCGGACTCCACCAGAATCAGGTCCAGCCCCGGAAAACGTCGGTTCAGTTGATCCACCGCTTCGAGGTTGATCGAAGCGTCCTCGCGGATCGCCGTGTGCGGGCAGCCGCCGGTTTCCACGCCGATGATGCGTTCCGGCGCCAGGGCTTCGTTGCGCACCAGAAAGTCGGCGTCTTCGCGGGTATAGATGTCGTTCGTGACTACAGCCAGGTTGTAGCGCTCGCGCAGGGCCAGGCACAGGGCCAGGGTCAACGCGGTCTTGCCGGAACCGACCGGGCCGCCGATGCCGACGCGCAGGGGTTGTGTGTTCATGTGCTTCTCCAGATAAAAGGCCCTAGGAACGGAACAGGCGGCTGTATTGGCGCTCATGGGCCATGCACGCCAGGGACAGACCGAACGCGGCGCTGCCGAGGTGTTCGGGATTGATTCGGGTGGCGTCCTGCTGGGCCTGTTGCAGCAGCGGCAGCAGTTCGCTGGTCAGGCGCTGGGCGGCTTGCTGGCCCAGCGGCAGGGTTTTCATCAGCACCGCGAGCTGGTTTTCCAGCCAGCTCCACAGCCACGCAGCGAGGGCGTCCTGCGGGCTGATCTGCCAGGCGCGCGCGGCCAGTGCCCAGCACAGAGCAAGATGCGGTTCGGCGCAGTGTTCAAGGAAGTCCCGCGCGGCCTGATCGAGCTCGGGCAAGCCGTTGAGCAATTGCTGCAACGAGTAGCCCATCTGCCGGCTCTCCAGATGCAGTTCGCGGGTTTCGCGGCTGGCGCGGTGGCTTTCGCAGATATGCAGCAGCTCGTCCCAGTTTTCCTGCGTAGCGGCCTGACAATGGGCGAGCAGCATCGGCGCTTCGAACCGCGCGAGGTTGAGCAGCAATTGATCGCTGATCCAGCGACGGGCGCTGTCCGGGCTGTCGACGCGGCCGTTATCCACAGCCATTTCCAGGCCCTGGGAATAGCTGTAGCCGCCAATCGGCAATTGCGGACTGGCCAGGCGCAGCAGCGCCCAGGCCGGGTTCACAAACGGACGCCGAACTGATGGAGTTTCGGCGCGTAGTTGAAGTCTTCGTCACCGTGCCGCGAATGATGATGGCCGCCACCGTAGGCGCCGTGCTCGGGCTGAAAGGGTGCTTCGATCGATTCGACCTGCGCGCCCAGTTGTTCAAGCATCGCCTTGAGCACGTAATCGTCGAGCAGCCGCAACCAGCCGTCACCGACTTGCAGAGCAACGTGGCGATTGCCCAGGTGATAGGCGGCGCGGGTCAGTTCGAAAGCATTGGCGCAGGTGACGTGCAGCAATTGTTCGGGGCGGGCGCAGACCCGGACGATCCGGCCATCTTCGGCTTGCAGGCACTCACCGTCATACAGCGGCGGCTGACCGCGCTCCAGAAACAGTCCGACGTCCTCGCCTTCGGCACTGAAACAGCGCAAGCGGCTTTTGCTCCTGGCTTCGAAGGTCAGGTGCAACTCGGCGGCCCAGACGGGTTGGGGGTCGATTCTGCGATGAATCACCAGCATCGGAAAGCTTCCAGCAATGGACAATGCTCAGGCTAGAGCAAGGGGCTTGCCAATCGGACGAGATGTAGGAAAACCCTGTCGGAGCGTAGTGGATGTTTCAAGATGTTGCAGGATTGTGAGGTGTTTTGGTGCATGAAGTTTTTTACATGCACCAAATAGGAGCTTACGTGGGGGTTGGGGGATCTGGAGGAGAACTATTCGGTACTGCCGAGCCCTTGCCAGTGCTTCAGCCCGATAAAGATAAAGCGCAACTGCTGGGTGATCTTCGCCTGTGGCGTCAGATGCTCCGGCAGAGCTTCGGCGGGCGGGTCGATGATGTCCGGCAGGGTGGCGAACACCGATTTGACGATCAGGTCGGCCATCACGCTCAGGCCATCGCGATTCAGATGCTGAAGCTTGGGCATCAGGGCCAGGTCCGCCGCCAGGTCGGAGCTGATGTCTTCACGCAAGCGGCCGATGGCCTGACGCACCGGCAACGATCCGCCGTACTGCTCGCGGGCCAGAAACAGGAATTGCGAACGGTTGGCGCTGACCACGTCGAGGAAGATCCGCACCGACGCATCGATGATGCCGCCCATGACGAATTCGTTGTGGCGGACCAGGCGGATGGTTTCGCGGAAGGTCTGGCCGACTTCACTGACCAGCACCAGGCCGAGTTCGTCCATGTCGGCGAAATGGCGGTAGAAACCGGTGGGCACGATACCGGCGGTTTTCGTCACTTCACGCAGGCTCAGGCTGCCGAATCCTCGGCCGCTTTCCATCAGGTGGCGGGCAGCGTCCATCAGGGCGTTGCGGGTCTGTTGTTTCTGTTCGGCGCGGGGCAGCATCGCAAGGGTGTGTTCTTAGGCAAGACAAGCGCCGCACTCTAGCAAATCGGCTTTGTCGGCGTCGAACGGCAGGGGAGATGGAGGCGGGAAATCGCGACTTCTTTATACAGGCTGCTGAAAAGTCAAAAGCCCAATCCGGGGATTGGGCTTTTTTTCCAGGCCGCCATGGGCTTAGCTCAAAGCGCTGTTGCGTTCGATCACACGGTCACCACCGCCTTCGGCCAGAGTTTGACCTTGTGGGGTGCGATCACCACCGTCCGATGCCAGCGTCTGGCCTTGTGGGGTACGGTCGCCGCCGTCAGAAGCCAGGGTTTGACCTTGTGGAGTGCGATCCGAACCGTCTTGAACCAGACCTTTCTCTTCCAGACGATCGCGACCACCTTCAGCTACGGTTTGACCTTGTGGGGTTTTGTCATAGCCATCTTGAACCAGGCCTTTTTCTTCCAGACGGTTACGACCGTTTTCAGCCAGGGTCTGGCCTTGTGGAGTGCGGTCCGAGCCATCAGCAGCAACAGTCTGGCTGAACACCGAGTGGCTGGTTTTGACTTGCGGCGTTGCTTGATCGGCAGCTGGCAGAGCGAAAGCGGTGCTGGCCAGCATCGAGAGGGTAAGACTGAACAGAAGTTGGCGTTTCATGATGGGTTGCTCCTTGGGAGGGCGATAAAGTGGGTACGAAGCTAATGCTACTCTCGATAAGTCGATATAAAAGTTCATAAACACAATGGTAATAATCAACAGAATTGATTGTTCCATTGGGAGGCTCTAGCTCGGGCGTTTCAGGCGGGCGGTTTTGCACTGCGGTGGGTATTTTCCACCCACTTGCGCCCCGCAAATGTGCGGGGCCGGTAAAGCCAAATCGACCGATCGGTCAGAATGGCGACCGTTTTTTCCCCTCGCTGGGGCTTTGGATTAAACCTGCGGGCTGTTTGTCAGTCACAGATTTCATGAGGGCCATCATGGCCTGCCGTTTCAGCTGCGTCGTGCCAATGGATGCAGTCGTCTTCAGGAGCTTTGTGCATGACGCGCACCCGTAAAATCTTCGCCTGGACCTTCGCCACCCTTGTGCTGCTTCTGGCGGTGCTGGTGTTGGTCATCGTGTTTTTCGACTGGAACCGGATCAAGCCGCCGCTCAATGCCAAAGTCTCGGAAGAATTGCACCGACCGTTCGCCATCAACGGCAACCTGTCGGTGGTCTGGCGGCGCGAAATCGACGAGGGCGGCTGGCGCGCCTGGGTGCCGTGGCCGCATGTGGTGGCCGAAGACCTGACGCTGGGCAATCCGGACTGGTCGAAACAGCCGCAGATGGTCACCCTCAAACGGGTCGAGCTGCGCATCTCGCCACTGGCCTTGCTGGCGCAACGGGTGACGATCCCGCGGATCGACCTGACTGAGCCGAACGCGCAATTGCAGCGCCTGGCCGACGGTCGCGCCAACTGGACCTTCAAGTTCGATCCCAAGGACCCGAACGCCGAGCCCTCGAACTGGGTGGTCGACATCGGCGCCATCGGTTTCGACAAGGGCCACGTCACCCTGGATGACCAGACCCTCAGGACCAACCTCGACTTGCTGATCGATCCGCTGGGCAAGCCGATTCCGTTCAGCGATATCGTCGGTGAAAAAGCCGCGAAAACCGCACAGGACAAGGGCGGTGCACCGCAGGATTACGCCTTCGGCCTGAAAGTCACCGGCCAGTACCACGGCCAGAAACTTGCCGGTCAGGGCAAGATCGGCGGCCTGCTGGCGCTACAGGACGCGAGCAAACCGTTCCCGTTGCAGGCCCAGGCGAAGATCGGTGATACCAGCGTCGAACTCGCCGGCACCCTGACCGATCCGCTGAATCTCGGCGCCCTCGATCTGCGCCTGAAACTGGCCGGCGCCAGCCTCGGCAATCTGTATCCGCTGACCGGCGTAACCCTGCCGGACACCCCGCCTTATGCCACCGACGGCCATTTGATCGCCAAGCTGCATGAGCCGGGCGGCGCGCAGTTCCGCTACGAACAGTTCAACGGCAAGATCGGCAGCAGCGACATCCATGGCGATCTGGCCTACGTCGCCAGCCAGCCACGGCCCAAGCTGAGTGGCGCGCTGCTGTCCAATCAACTGTTGTTTGCCGACCTCGCGCCGCTGATCGGTGCCGACTCCAATGCCAAGCAGAAGGCCCGTGGCGGCGAGAGCAAGCAGCCGGCGGACAAGGTGTTGCCGGTGGAAGAGTTCAAGACCGAGCGCTGGCGCGACATGGACGCCGACGTCGAATTCACCGGCAAACGCATCGTCCACAGTGAAGAACTGCCTTTCACCGATCTCTATACCCACCTGAAACTCAACGACGGCGAACTGAGCCTGGAGCCACTGCGCTTCGGTGTGGCCGGCGGCAATCTCGACGCGCAGATTCGCCTCAACGGTCGTACCGAGCCACTGGAAGGCCGGGCCAAATTGACCGCGCGCAAGTTCAAGCTCAAACAGCTGTTCCCGACCTTCGAACCGATGAAGACCAGTTTCGGCGAGCTTAACGGCGATGCCGACATCGCCGGTCGCGGCAACTCGGTGGCGAAGCTGCTGGGCGGCGCCAACGGCAATCTGAAGATGCTGATCAACGACGGCGCCATCAGTCGCGAGTTGATGGAGCTGGCAGGCCTGAACGTCGGCAACTACGTGGTCGGCAAGATCTTTGGCGACAAGGAAGTGAAGATCAACTGCGCGGCGGCGGACTTCGACATCAAGACCGGCCTGGCCAGTACGCGGCTGTTTGTGTTCGATACCGAGAACGCGATCATCTACATCGACGGCACGGCGAACATGGCCACCGAGCAACTGGATCTGACGGTGACGCCGGAATCCAAGGGCTGGCGCCTGATTTCCCTGCGCTCGCCGTTGTATGTACGCGGCAAGTTCATCAAGCCGGATGCCGGGGTGAAAGCGGTGCCGTTGATGTTGCGCGGGGCAGGGATGGTGGCGTTGGGCGTGATCGCCGCGCCGGCGGCGGGGCTGCTGGCGCTGGTGGCGCCGAGCGGCGGCGAGCCGAATCAGTGCGCGCCGTTGCTGGAGCAGATGAAGGCGGGCAAGGCACCCGTCACAGTGAAACCTACAAAATGATCGGTGATTGACAGGGCCTCTTCGCGAGCAGGCTCGCTCCCACATTTGGAATGCATTTCCATTGTGGGAGCGAGCCTGCTCGCGAAGGCGGTTTTCGCCAGAATTACAGGTCTTTCAGGATATCGGCCATGTCATCGGCATGCTCTTCTTCCTGAGCCAGGATGTCTTCGAAGATCCGGCGGGTGGTCGGATCCTTTTCACCGATGTACTGGATGATCTCGCGGTAGCTGTCGATGGCGATCCGCTCGGCCACCAAGTCCTCGTAGACCATTTCCTTCAAGGTGTTGCCGGCCACGTATTGCGCGTGGGACATCTTCGACAGCAGGTCAGGGTTGAATTCGGGCTCGCCGCCCAGTTGCACGATGCGTTCGGCGAGACGGTCGGCGTGTTCGGCTTCCTGAGTGGCGTGCTCGAGGAACTCGTTGGCGGCGACGTTGGCTTTCAGGCCGTTGGCCATGAAGTAGTGGCGCTTGTAGCGCAAGACGCAGACCAGTTCAGTGGCCAGCGACTCGTTGAGCAGGCGCAGCACTTCTTCACGGTTGGCGCTGTAGCTTTCGGTCACCGCGCCATTTTCCACATGCAGTCGTGCGCGCTCGCGCAGGGTTTGAACATCAGACAAATGCAGGTCACTCATTTCAGTCTCCTGGAGGCTAATCCGATTGGCGTCACGTTCTGCTGACGTGATCGTTACCAGGTTGTGAGTGATGAACGCGGCAAAAAGTTTTGTCGGATTCAGCGCGGGGCATGTCCCGAAAGCAATGCCTCCTCGCGCAGCCAGGCAAAAAACGCCTTCACCGGCGGGTGCCGCTCGCGGCCCGGTACGCAAAGTGCGCTGTAACCGGCGCCGTCGACCTGCACTTCACCCTTGTACGGCACCAGCAGACCACTGGCGACGCTCTGCGACACCAGAATATTGCTCGCCAGCACCAGCCCCTGTCCGGCAATGGCCGCTTGCAGGGCGTAATGCTCTTCGTCGTACTCGCGGACGGCCGGGTGCTGATTCAGCCAGTTCTCGCCCGACTGCGCGCACCAGGCCTCCCAGCCGTGGGCGTAGAGCTTCGAATTGTGCCAATGCACGCTGATCAGCGCCGGGGTGCGACGGGCGGCCAGCGCCACCTGTTCCGGCGAGCCGTACACGCCGAACGATTCATCGAACAGGCACAACCCGTAGAGGTTCGGGTAATCGTCGAGGCTGTAGCGCAACACCAGATCGACGCTCGCGTCCTGATGCAGGTCGATGACTTCGCAATGCGTATCCAGGCGCACATTGATATTCGGGTGCCTGGCGTAAAACCGCCCCAGGCGCGGCACCAGCCATAGCGCAGCAAACGCGGCGGTGGTCGACAGCGTCAAGCTGCTGCCGCTGCGTTGCGGGCGCAGGGTGTCGACGCTTTGCGCCACTTCCAGAAATGCGCCGTGCAGGCTGCGAAACAGCCGCTCGCCGCCCTCGGTCAGGCGCACCTGACGCGGCAGGCGTTCGAACAGCGCCACGCCGAGCCAGTCCTCCAGCGAGCGGATCTGATGGGAAATCGCCGTGGGCGTCACCGCCAGTTCTTCGGCGGCCGCCTTGAAACTCAACAGACGTGAGGCGGATTCGAACGCGCGCAGGGCGGTCAGGGGCAAGGCTGCGAACATGAAAACTCCACGGATGAGATCAATTCATCCCGACTGATTTTTGCTCATTTGAGGCGGTGATGTGATGCCTGCAATCTGGCGCCACACAGTCACTCAAGTCTAGACCTCAAGGAGATTCAGATGAGCAAGATTCTTGCAATCCATGCCAGCCCACGCGGTGAACGTTCTCATTCGCGGCGTCTGGCAGAAAGCTTTCTCTGCGCCTGGCAAGTCCGCCATCCACAGGCTCAGGTCACCCGCCGTGAAGTCGGGCGGGCGGTGATTCCGGCGGTTAATGAGGCGTTTGTCGCGGCGGCGTTTTACCCGGAGCCCGAGGCTCGACCGCTGACGATGCAAGCCGATCTGGCGCTCAGCGATCAACTGGTGGGCGAGCTGTTCGATCACGACCTGCTGCTGATTTCCACGCCGATGTACAACTTCAACGTGCCCAGCGGCCTCAAGGCCTGGGTCGATCAGATCGTCCGGTTGGGCCTGACGTTTGATCACACCCTCGACAACGGCATCGCCCAGTACACGCCGTTGTTGCACGGCAAGAAGGCGCTGATCGTCACCAGTCGCGGCGGTTTCGGATTCGGCCCGGGTGGCGAGCTGGAGGCGCTGAACCATGCCGATCCATGGCTGCGCACGGCATTGGGTTTCATCGGCATCAACGACGTCACGGTGGTCGCCGCCGAGGGTGAGGAATCCTCCGAGCGCACCTTCGCGGTGTCGGTGGCCGAGGCCGAGCAGCGCTTGCTCGACCTGGCCCGGGAGTTCTAGGTGGCCTGGCTGTTTCTGCTGATCGCGGCCGGGTTTGAGGTCACTTTCGCCATGGGCATGAAGTACGCCGAAGGTTTCACCCGGCTCTGGCCATCGCTGATCACTGTGGTCGCGGCGGTGGGCGGGGTGTACTTCCTGACCCTGGCGATGCGCGAGTTGCCGGTGAGCATCGCCTATCCGATCTGGACCGCCATCGGTTCGCTCGGCACGGTGTTTCTCGGTTTCGCCCTGCTGGGCGAGAGTCTGACGCTGGTGAAGTTGCTGTCGGTGGGGCTGATTGTGGCGGGGGTGGTGGGGCTGAAGTAGGCTGGTCGTGGAGTTGTCATCATCGAGGAGGATGCTTGGCGGGCGTTTTGCACGCCTTGCATCCACTCACCGACCACAAGGATGTTTGCCCATGTCGCAAGATTCGGCCACACGTTATCCACTGGTGCTGGTGCCGGGAATGCTCGGTTTCATCCGTCTCGTGCTGTACCCGTACTGGTACGGGATCATCAAAGCGTTGCGCCGGGGTGGTGCGACAGTGATTGCGGTGCAGGTGTCGCCGCTCAACTCCACCGAAGTGCGCGGCGAGCAGTTGCTGGCGCGCATCGATGAAATCCTGCGCGAGACCGGTGCGGCCAAGGTCAATCTCTTCGGCCATAGCCAGGGGTCGCTGACGGCGCGTTATGCGGCGGCCAAGCGTCCGGACCTGGTGGCCTCGGTGACGTCGGTGGCCGGGCCCAATCACGGTTCGGAACTGGCCGACTACCTGGCGAAACACTATCCGGCGGACAGCGCCAAGGGGCGCATTCTTGAGGCGCTGTTACGCTTTGTCGGCTGGCTGATGGCACTGCTGGAAACCGGCTATCACGGGCCGAAACTGCCGGTGGATATCCACGCCTCGCACAACTCGCTGACCACCGAAGGCGTGGCGCTGTTCAACCAGCGTTATCCACAGGGCTTGCCGCAAACCTGGGGCGGGCACGGGCCGGAAGAGGTCAACGGGGTGCGCTATTACTCGTGGTCCGGCACCTTGCAGCCGGGCAAGACCGATCGTGGTGGCAACCTGTTCGACGGCACCAACCGCAGTTGCCGGTTGTTCGCCAAAACCTTCGTGCGCGAGCCGGGGCAGTGCGACGGCATGGTCGGACGCTACAGCTCGCACCTGGGCACGGTCATCGGCGATGACTACCCGATGGATCACTTCGACATCGTCAACCAGTCACTGGGACTGGTCGGCAAAGGCGCGGATCCGGTGCGGCTGTTTGTCGAGCATGCGGCACGGTTGAAAGCCGCAGGAGTCTAGGCGGCGCTTGGAGTGCGGGAGCGACCGAGGACGGTGGTCCAGCGCTCGGAAAGAATTACCCCACCCAGTGTCAGCAAACCACCGACCAGGTGATACATCGCCAGTTGTTCCTTCAATACCACCGCAGCAATCAGCGCGGTGATCAGTGGCAGCAGGTTAAAGAACAGCGTGGTCCGGCTCGGGCCCAGACGCTGCACGGCCTGCATCCACGCCAGCGGCGCGAGCATCGAGGCCAGCAGGCACGCATACAGCACCAGCGGAATGTTCTGCAGGGTCAGGCCGGTTTTCGGCGACACGGCGTACAGCGGAAACAGCACCACCACCGCCACCAGCACCTGCAAATACAGCAACACCAGCGGCGGCAGGCGCAGTTGCCACTTTTTCAGCAGGGTGCTGTAGATCGCGTAGGCGAGGGTGGCGACCAGCATCATCGCGTCACCCAGGTTCACCCCGTGTTGCAGCAACGCGCCGAGGCTGCCGGACGACACCACCACCAGCACACCGGCGAACGACAGCAGCGCACCGACCAGCGCACCGGCCGTCAGGCGCTGGCCGAGGCTGATGATCGCCATGGCCAGCGACATCAGCGGCATCAGGGACAGGATGATGCCCATGTTGGTGGCGCTGGTCAGGGTCGCGGCGAAGTAGGCCAGGCTCTGGTAGACCGCCATGCCGAGTACACCGAGGATGAAGATCTTGCCCAGGTTCGGGCGAATCTGCGGCCAGTGCGCGATCACCTTCTTGAGCATGAACGGGGTAAACAGCAGGCCGGCGAGCAGCCAGCGGTAAAAGCCGATCTCGGCGGGAAAGATCGCACCGACCGCGAGCTTGTTGATCACGGTGTTGCCGGCCCAGATGAAAATCGCCAGCAGGGGAAACGCGTATTGCATGGGAGGAGAAACCAGTACGTTGATGAACGGCGATTATCCCCTGTCTGGATGCAGGCCTATACTGCGAACCGGACAACCCGCCCCTGATTCCGGACAGCATGAACAGTAAACACATCGATCTGCTGGATTTCAGCGAACTGCCGTCGGCAGTGTATTTCCGCTATGCCGACTTCAACGCCCATGAATACGCCGCGCCGCACCGCCATCCGTGGGGCACGCTGGAGTACGCAGCCCACGGCGTGCTGCACATGGATGTCGACGGCAGCCGTTTCATGTCGCCGCCGCAGTACGCGGTGTGGGTGCCGCCGCAGGTCGAGCACAGTTTCTACAGCCATCAGCCGGTCAATTATCGGGCGGTGTGCCTGGCGCCGGATGTGTGTTCCGATTTGCCGGCGCAGGCCTGCACTCTTGCGATCAGCGACATTCTCAAGGCGATCCTCAAGGACTTCGCCGCCCGCGATGTGAAGATTCCCGCGTTCGAAGCCGACCAGCGCCTGGCCCAGGTGTTGGTGGATCAATTGCGCCAGGCGCCGGTTCATCAATGCTATCTGCCCTACGCCAGCAGCCCCGGATTGCTGACCATCCTTGAAACCCTGCAGGCCGAGCCCGGCAACAACCAGCCGCTGGCGCACTGGGCGGCGCAGGTGTATGTCAGCGAGCGCACCCTGGCCCGGCAGTTCGTGCGGGAGCTGGGGATGAGTTTCGGCGAATGGCGTCAGCGGCTGCGCTATCTTGCGGCGATCGAGGCGCTGGAGAGTTCGCGCAGCGTGCAGGAAATCGCCTTCGATCTCGGCTACAGCAGCGGTTCGGCCTTCATCGCCATGTTTGCCCGGCAGGCCGGATGTACCCCGGAGCAGTATCGGCGCAGCCATCTTGAGGCTAGGAAGGTGTAACAAGCTTTGACTACACTCCAGCAGAGGCCGCCTCCATCGAGGCGGCGCCAAGGAGAAAACTCCATGAAGATGTTGCGTGTCCCTTTGTTGATGATCGGTCTGCTGCTGTGCTCCCAGGGTTTCGCCGCCACGGCGCAACAGAACAAGATGACCACCTGCAACGCCGACGCCACGGCCAAGAGCCTCAAGGGCGACGAGCGCAAAGCCTTCATGAGCACCTGCCTCAAGGCAGCCCCGGCGGCCAACGACGCCAAGGCCCTGACCCCGCAGCAACAGAAAATGAAAACCTGCAATGCCGATGCGGCCACCAAGGCGCTGACGGGGGATGCGCGCAAGACGTTCATGAGTGATTGTCTGAAGAAAAAATAAGATCGACAGATCGCAGCGAGCGGCAGGGCATCCGCTCGCTTCGGCGCCGGATCGCTGGCAGACTGCCAATCCTTTTACGCCGTTCGTTTTGAGGCTGTATGCCAACGTTTTCTGAGCGTCATGTTGTGTTCTGGGTCAGTTGCATCATCATTTTCGGCGGTCTGTTGCTGGTGTTGCCATTGCGTTTGCTGCCAAGCCTGCTGGCCGGGTTGCTGGTGTTCGAACTGGTCAACATGCTCACCCCGCAACTGCAACGGCTGATCGAAGGCCGTCGCGCGCGCTGGCTGGCGGTGGCGCTGCTGGGCACGCTGGTGGTGAGTGTGCTGGCACTGATCTTTGCCGGGGCTATCAGTTTCCTGTTGCATGAAGCGGAAAACCCCGGCGCTTCCCTCGACAAATTCATGGGTGTGGTTGACCGCGCCCGCGGGCAACTGCCGCCGTTTATCGATAGCTACCTGCCGGCCAGTGCCGCCGAGTTCCGGGTGGCCATCGGTGAATGGGCGAGCAAGCATTTGTCGGAGCTGCAACTGGTGGGCAAGGACGCGGCGCACATGTTCGTGACGCTGCTGATCGGCATGGTGCTGGGCGCGATCATCGCCTTGCAGCGCGTACCGGACGTCACCAAGCGCAAACCGCTGGCGGCCGCCCTGTTCGACCGTCTGCACCTGCTGGTTCAGGCGTTTCGCAACATCGTGTTCGCACAGATCAAGATTTCCCTGCTCAACACCTTCTTCACCGGGATCTTCCTGGCCGTGATCCTGCCGCTGTTCGGGATCAAGCTGCCGCTGACCAAGACCCTGATCGTGCTGACCTTCCTGCTCGGCCTGCTGCCGGTGATCGGCAACCTGATGTCGAACACGCTGATCACCATCGTCGGCCTGTCGCTGTCGATCTGGGTGGCGATTGCGGCGCTGGGCTACCTGATCTTTATCCACAAGCTCGAATACTTTCTCAACGCGCGCATCGTCGGCGGGCAGATCAGTGCCAAGTCCTGGGAGTTGCTGCTGGCAATGCTGGTGTTCGAGGCCGCGTTCGGCCTGCCGGGGGTGGTGGCGGGGCCGATTTATTACGCGTATCTGAAGAGTGAGTTGAAGCTGGGCGGGATGGTTTGATCCAGACTTCCAGCGTCTGAACTGGCCCTTTCGCGAGCAAGCCCGCTCCCACAGGATCACACTGAACCTGCGGGAGCGGGCTTGCTCGCGAAGGGCGCACCGCCGCTTTTGGATCAGTTCACCGAGCCGTAACGTTTCATGGCTTCAATCGCCAGACCGCTACCAATGCTGCCAAAGATGTTCCCTTCCACATGCCGCGCGTTCGGCAGCATCGCCGAGACGCTGTTGCGCAGTGCCGGGATGCCGCTGGAACCGCCGGTGAAGAACACCGTATCGACCTGACCCACCGCCACATTCGCGTCGGCCAGCAACCGGGTGACGCTGGCGCGCACGCGCTCGAGCTGCGACTCGATGGCCGACTCGAACAATGCCCGGGTCAGTTCCACGCTCAGGCCCGACTCAATGCGATCCAGCGGCACATGACGGCTGTCGTTGTGGGTCAGGTGGATCTTGGTTTCTTCCACTTCCATCGCCAGCCAGTGCCCGGCGCGCTGTTCGATCAGCTTGAACAGACGGTCGATGCCGCCGGTGTCCTCGATGTCGTAGCGCATGCTGCCCAGGGCCAGGGTCGATTTCTGCGAGTACACCGAGTTGATGGTGTGCCAGGTCGCCAGGTTCATGTGGTGGCTGGTCGGCATGAACGCGCCGCTTTTCATGCGGCTGCCGTAGCCGAACAGCGGCATCAGGCCTTGCAGGCTCAGCTGTTTGTCGAAATCGGTCCCGCCGATGTGCACGCCACCGGTGGCGAGAATGTCGTCGTGGCGGTTATCCACACCACGACGTTCGGGCGACAGGCGCACCAGCGAGAAGTCCGAGGTACCACCGCCGATGTCGACGATCAGGACCAGCTCTTCCTTTTCGATGGTCGACTCGTAGTCGAAGGCCGCGGCAATCGGCTCGTACTGGAACGACACGTCCTTGAAACCGAGCTTGCGTGCCACTTCCACCAAGGTGTCCTCGGCTTCCTGGTCGGCCAGCGGATCGTCGTCGACGAAGAACACCGGACGGCCCAGCACCACTTGCTCGAACTCACGACCGGCGGTCGCTTCAGCGCGGCTCTTGAGCTGGCCGATGAACAGCCCGAGCAAGTCCTTGAACGGCATCGCGGTGCCGAGGACGCTGGTGTCGTGCTTGATCAGCTTGGAACCCAGCAGGCTCTTGAGCGAGCGCATCAGCCGACCTTCGTAGCCTTCCAGGTATTCGTGCAGCGCCAGACGGCCGTAAACCGGACGGCGCTCTTCGATGTTGAAAAAGACCACCGACGGCAGGGTGATCTTGTCGTCTTCCAGCGCGATCATCGTTTCCATGCCGGGGCGCAGCCAGCCGACGGTGGAGTTGGACGTGCCGAAGTCGATGCCGCAGGCACGGGCTGGAGAGGCGTCTTTCATGGTCTTACGGTTCCGGTCAAAAAACGGCCGCGCAGTGTATGTCAGTGCGCGACAGATTCGAAGGCCGGTCATCTGCTATTTCACGACTAAGCTTGCTTGAAACTCGGCGCTTTGCCCCAAACTTGCTGGCATGGGCCGGCAGACATACCGGCGGTCGCAAGAACCGCCGTCCACTGCCGATAAACTTCTGCTGCGCCACCCGGTCACAACCTTGAGATCGGTCAACCCGGCACGTGCGAATCGGCGCATGCTGGCATCGGCGCGAAATCGATAACGGATGGTGATTCCTTCGATGGACTTCAAAGACTATTACAAGATACTCGGCGTGGAGCCGACGGCTGACGACAAGGCGATCAAGGCTGCCTATCGCAAGCTGGCGCGCAAATACCACCCCGATGTCAGCAAGGAAAAGGACGCCGAGGCCAAGTTCAAGGACGCCTCGGAAGCCTATGAAGCGCTGAAAAGCGCCGACAAGCGCGCCGAATACGACGAACTGCGTCGTTATGGCCAGCACGGTCAGCCGTTTCAGGGCCCGCCGGGCTGGCAGAGCCGTGGCGGCTTTGGTGGCGGCGGTGGCGACACCGGTGACTTCTCGGACTTCTTCAGTTCGATCTTCGGCAATCGCGGCCCCGGTTTCGGTGGCGGCGCTGGCCGGCAATCCCGCAGCGCCGGACGGCGAGGGCAAGACGTGGAACTGGAACTGCCGATCTTTCTGGAAGAGACGCTTTCGAACGAATCGAAAAAGATCAGCTTCCAGGTGCCGCAATACAACGGTTCGGGCCAGCATGTCAGCAACACCAGCAAGAGCCTGAACGTGAAGATCCCGGCCGGCGTGGCCGACGGCGAGCGCATCCGCCTCAAGGGCCAGGGCGCACCGGGCATCGGTGGCGGCGCCAATGGCGATCTGTACCTGACCATCCGTTTCGCGCCGCACCCGAAATTCGACGTTGAAGGCGAAAACCTGATCATCACCTTGCCGTTGGCACCGTGGGAGCTGGCGCTGGGCGCCGAAGTGGCCGTGCCGACCCTGACCGGCAAGATCAACCTCAAGGTCCCGGCCGGCAGCCAGAACGGCCAGCGCATGCGTGCCAAGGGCCACGGTCTGCAGAACAAGGCGGGCGAGCGCGGTTATCTGTTCGTCCAGCTCAAGGCCGTGATGCCCAAAGCCAACGGCGATGACGTCAAGGCGCTGTGGCAGGAACTGGCGAAGAAGGCCGCCTTCAATCCGCGCGAGAACTTCTGATACTGACGACGGAGTAGCCCAACATGAGCAGCCCCCTGATCGTTCAACTGGACATGGCAGAATTCTGTGAGGCGGCCGACCTGTCGGACGTCTACGTGATCGAAATCGTCGAACACGGCATCCTCGAACCTCAGGGCGCGCAGCCCAGGGAATGGCGCTTCACCGATTACGAACTGGCCCTGGCCAAACGCGCCGCCAAGCTGCGGCGCGACCTGGAGCTGGAATGGGAAGGTGTCGCGCTGGCGCTGGACCTGCTGGAAGAAGTGCAGGAGTTGCGATCCGAGAACCGCATGCTCCGTCAGCGTCTGGCGCGGCTGGTGGTCGAGTAGCGTTTCATACCCGTCTGGGCAGCGTCACGCTGAACAGCGTACCGTCGGCTGCGCTTGAACTGACTTCGATCGTCCCGCCGTGGGCGGTCACCACTTCCTTGACGATGAACAGGCCCAGACCGAGGCTGGTCGACGGCTGTCCGAGTTCTTCGTCGGCACTGCGCACCAATGGATCGAAAAGGGTGCCGATGGCTTCCTCAGGGATCGGCACGCCGTGGTTGTGCACGCTCAGGTGCACGCTTGCAGCGTCGCCCCGCAGCGTCACCAGGATCTCCTGCCGGTTCGAGCCATGCTGCAAGGCATTACCGATCAGATTCTGCAGCAGTTGATCGATCCGTCCGGCATCCCAGACGCCACGGGTATCGCCCTCGGCTTTCAGGGTCGGGTCGCATTGTGGATTGCCGGCGCAGGCCTCGGCGATGGCCGCTCGCGCCGCGTCGGCCAGGTCCATCGGCGCGGGTTCGATCGGCAGGCTTCTGCCCAGGCGGCTGCGTACCAGCTCCAAGAGGTCGCTGACCATGGCCCCCATGTGTCGCGCGCCTGTTTTGATGTTCAGCGCGCAAGTCAGAGCATCGCCTTGCAGCGTGGTTTTGCGCATCAGCAACTCGGTGGACATGCTCACCGCTTGCAGGGGCGCGCGCAGGTCATGGCCGAGAATGGCGAGGAAAATGTCGCGTGAGCGGTTGACCTGCTCGGCGTAGGCGGCGGTCGATTCGGCCAGGGCTTCGTCGATGGCTTCGTTGAAGCGGATCATGTCCTGGAAGTACGCCATGTCCGGCGATTCCAGACTGTCGACCCAGCGCCGTATCACACAGGCGCGCAGGTGGCGGAATTCCGAGGTCATCTGCACCAGGTCAAAGCCGACGGTATGGCGAAGTTCTCCATGGCTGGCGCCGGCTTCATCCAGACTCGGGGTCTTTTCGGGGCCCTCGCCCTTGGCCTTGGCGACCTGTTCGTCGCGGCTTTGCGGTTTGCTCATGTCGCGGGCGGCGGCCCGCAGGATGGCGCTGGCGTGATCGCGCAGACCGGCGGAGTCCAGATAGTCGGCGGCCGGGGTGATGGTAGCGGCAAACTGTTCCCATTCATCGACGATAGCGTCGATATTGGCCAGGATGAACTCGGAAAGACGCATGGGCAGTTCCTGAAAAAAGGCGACAGCGAATCGAATATTAGTCCCTTTGGCGAGAAATACACGACCCTTTGCCCGGTGGTTTTCCAGCACCACGAAAAAGGCCCCGAGACCCTGCGTCAGGCAGGTGCTCGGGGTCTTTTTTGCGTGCGTCGGCTGTCAGAACAGGAAGTAACGCTGTGCCATCGGCAGGGTTTCGGCCGGTTCACACCAGAGCAGCACGCCGTCGGCCTTGACCTGATAGGTCTGCGGGTCGACGTCGATGTTCGGCAGATAGTCGTTGTGGATCAGGTCGGTTTTCTGCACCTCGCGGCAACCTTTGACCACGGCGATTTTCTTCTTCAGGCCCAACGCTTCGGGCAGTCCCGACGCCTGCGCCGCCTGGCTGATGAAGGTCAGGCTGGTGGCGTGCAGCGAGCCACCGTAGCTGGCGAACATCGGGCGGTAGTGCACCGGTTGCGGGGTCGGGATCGAGGCGTTGGCGTCACCCATCAGGCTCGCGGCGATGGCGCCGCCCTTGAGGATCAGCGTTGGCTTCACGCCAAAGAACGCCGGGCGCCAGAGCACCAGATCGGCCCACTTCCCGACTTCCACCGAACCCACTTCATGGCTGATGCCATGGGTGATCGCCGGGTTGATCGTGTACTTGGCGATGTAGCGTTTGGCGCGGAAGTTGTCGTTGCCTTCGCCGTCCTGCGCGAGCGGGCCGCGCTGCTTTTTCATCTTGTCGGCAGTCTGCCAGGTGCGCGTGATGACTTCGCCGACGCGGCCCATGGCCTGGCTGTCGGAGCTGATCATCGAGAACGCGCCGAGGTCATGCAGGATGTCTTCGGCGGCAATCGTTTCGCGGCGGATGCGGCTTTCGGCGAACGCCACGTCTTCGGCAATGCTCGGGTCGAGGTGGTGGCAGACCATCAGCATGTCGAGGTGTTCGTCGATGGTGTTGCGGGTGAACGGCCGGGTCGGGTTGGTCGAACTCGGCAGCACGTTGGCGAAACCGCAGGCTTTGATGATGTCCGGCGCATGGCCGCCACCGGCCCCTTCGGTGTGATAGGTGTGGATGGTGCGACCCTTGAACGCGCCGAGGGTGGTTTCGACGAAACCGGACTCGTTGAGGGTGTCGGTGTGGATCGCCACCTGCACGTCGTACTGGTCGGCAACGCTCAGGCAGTTGTCGATGCTCGCCGGGGTGGTACCCCAGTCTTCGTGCAGCTTGAGGCCGATGGCGCCGGCCTTGACCTGTTCGATCAGCGGTTCCGGCAGGCTGGCGTTGCCCTTGCCGGTGAGGCCGATGTTCATCGGGAACGCGTCCGCCGCCTGGAGCATCCGCGCCAGGTGCCACGGCCCAGAGGTGCAGGTGGTGGCGTTGGTGCCGGTGGCCGGGCCGGTGCCGCCGCCGATCATGGTGGTGACGCCGCTCATCAGCGCTTCTTCGATTTGCTGCGGGCAGATGAAGTGGATGTGGGTGTCGATGCCGCCGGCGGTGAGGATCATGCCTTCGCCGGCGATCACTTCGCTGCTGGCGCCGATGGCGATGGTCACGCCGGGCTGCACGTCCGGGTTGCCGGCCTTGCCGATCGCGGCGATGCGCCCGTCCTTGAGGCCGACGTCGGCCTTGACGATGCCCCAGTGGTCGATGATCAACGCGTTGGTGATGACGGTGTCGACCACTTCAGCCGCCAGCAACTGGCTCTGGCCCTGGCCGTCGCGGATCACTTTGCCGCCGCCGAACTTCACTTCTTCGCCGTAGGTGGTGAAGTCCTGTTCGACTTCGATCCACAGCTCGGTGTCGGCCAGGCGCACCTTGTCGCCGACGGTGGGGCCGAACATGTCGGCGTAGGCTTGTCTGGAAATCTTCATCTAGCGTCCTTCAGGAAAATAGCGTTGAGCCATCGACCCTCACCCTAACCCTCTCCCAGAGGGAGAGGGGACTGATCGCGGTGAGGCGGCTATCGGTGATCGGCTCCCTCTCCCTCCGGGCGGTCCGACGTTTCGGGAGGGTTGGGGTGAGGGCTGCAGTACACGCGGACTCAAAGGTCACCCATGACCCGCCCGGCAAACCCGAACACCCGCCGGTGCCCGGCGTAATCCACCAGTTCCACCTCGCGGCTCTGCCCCGGCTCGAAGCGCACGGCGGTGCCCGCCGGAATGTTCAGGCGCATGCCACGGCTGGCGGCGCGGTCGAAAGTCAGGGCGTCGTTGGTCTCGAAAAAATGGTAGTGCGAACCGACCTGGATCGGCCGGTCGCCGCTGTTCGCCACCTTCAGGCTGACGGTGCGGCGACCGACGTTGAGTTCGATGTCGCCGGGCTGGATTTTGTACTCGCCGGGAATCATCAGTTCGCTCCTTGCAGGACTTTGTAATAGAGGGCCGTCGGGCGATAGGTGCCGTTCGGGTCGCAGGCGTAATCGGGAATTTCCCCGGCGCGGGTGTAGCCCAGGGCCTTGTAGAAATCTTCGGCGGGAGAGCCGGCCTCGGTGTCGAGGTAAAGCATGCCGCGCTTGTACTGACGCGCGGTCTGTTCCAGCGCTTGCATCAACTGTTGGCCGAGGCCGCGCCGCCGGGCGTGTTCGCGCACCAGCAGTTTCTGCACCTCGGCGCGGTTCAGGCCGTTGGCCTTCTGGCACAGGCTCAACTGGACGCTGGCCTGCACCTGTTCGTCCTTGACCACCACCCACAGCAACACGTTGCCCTTGTTCAGGTTGTCCTGCACGTCGTCGAAATAGGCGCGGGCCTGCGTGGCATTGAGGTCGGCCATGAAACCGACGCTGGCGCCATACCCCACGGCGTCGAGTAGCACGTCGATCAGGCCCTGACGATAGTGCGCAAAACTTTCAGCATTGACGCGTCGCAGTTGGGCGGGGTTCATCGGTGTCACTCCTTGTTGGCGGGCGGCGGCTCCGCGCCAGGATTGAGGGTCAGTTGCATGAAGGTCAGGTCGAGCCAGCGGCCGAACTTGGTGCCGACTTGCGGCATCTGCCCGGTGGTGATGAAACCGGCGCGTTCGTGCAAGCGAATCGACGCGGCGTTACCGCTTTCGATGGCGGCGACCATGACGTGCTTGTCGCAGGTTTTCGCGCGTTCGATCAGTGCGCTCATCAATTGCGGGCCGAGACCGTTGCCGCGCTGGTCGTTGCGCACGTAGACCGAGTGCTCGACGGTGTGGCGGAAACCGTCGAACGGCCGCCAGTCACCGAACGAAGCGTAGCCGAGGGTGGTGTTGTCGGCGTCGACGATCACCAGGATCGGATAGCCCTGGGCCTGGCGCGCGCTGAACCATGCCTGACGGTTGCCGAGGTCGACGGCGGATTCATTCCAGATCGCCGTGGTGTTGAGCACGGCGTCGTTGTAAATGTCGCGGATCGCCGGCAGGTCGGCGTGCAGGGCATCGCGGATGGTGTAGGTCATGGCACGGCCTCAGACGATCGGTTGGTGGACGGTGACCAGTTTGGTGCCGTCGGGAAACGTCGCTTCGACCTGGATCTCCGGGATCATTTCCGGGATGCCTTCCATCACCTGCTCGCGGGTCAGCAGGGTGGTGCCGTAGTGCATCAGCTCGGCCACGGTCTGGCCGTCACGGGCGCCTTCGAGCAGCGCCGCCGAGATGTAGGCCATGGCTTCGGGGTAGTTGAGCTTCACGCCACGGGCCAGTCGCCGCTCGGCCACGAGGCCGGCGGTGAAGATCAGCAGCTTGTCTTTTTCGCGTGGGGTCAGGTCCATCGTTTGAAATCCATTTGGGCAGATTTGTGTGGTTCTTGTGGTGAGTGGGGTGTCAGTCAGACCCAGCCCTCACCCTAGCCCTCTCCCGGAGGGAGAGGGGACTGATCTCGGTCGTTTTCAATGGCCAGTTCAGTCAGTTGAATTCTTGTGTCTGAAACATTTCCAGCGGTCACCTCGGTCAGGCTCCCTCTCCCTCCGGGAGAGGGCGGGGGGTGAGGGCTGGTTTTCAGGTGCTCCATATTCTTGGCGGCACTGCCTCGCGTCCCATCAATTTCGGCCGCAGCAACCGCCACAATTCAATAAGCCACGCTCGCGCCAGCAACGCTTCACTGGCCAGGCAACGGGCAACCAGAAGACCGGGCAATTGCGTCAAATCCCCGCGCACGTCGTGCCCCAGCGAGCGGCAGCGTTCCAGCAATTCAGCATCGATCTCACCGGTCACCAGCAAGGTTGCAAACACCGGATTGCCATCCAGTCCGATCGGCGAATCAAGCAAACCATCGTTGCCAACGATGCGCTGGCGCTCATGCCACAACAACCGCCCATCACGGCGAATATCCAGATGCGCCTGTAAATGCCCGAGGTCAAAGCGCTCGCCACTGGCCGGGCGACCCAGCGCTACCACGTCCCAGTAAAACAGTCGCGCATCGCCTTCAAGCTCAATCGAAGTCGTGAGTTCCGCCTGGGCGGCGCTGTAAACGATGGTTTCCTGGGGCAGCCATTCCAGTGTCGCGCCATCAGCGACATGCAGGTCTAGCGACTGATAAGCGGGCCCCGCCGCGCGATACCACTTGGCCGCGCCGGGGCTGGTGATCTGTGCCCAGGCGTCTTGCTCAACGCGGGCGCTGATGTCGAGCCGGTCACCGCCGGCAATCCCGCCCGGCGGGTGGACGATGATGTGCTGGCAGACCTCGGGCCCTTCGGCGTACAGATGCTTTTGCACCCGCAACGGGCCGAGGTGCCGGCGGCGGGTCGGCCGCGTGCAATCGCCGAAGCGGGCGTAGGCCAGCTCCAGCTCGGCATGCCAGCTCGGGGTAAACAGGGCAGTCGCAACAGGTAAGTTCATGTTTTCTGATTATCGTTAGGACGCTACAGATTAGACCGTAACCTCAAATAGTCACCAGCCCGCGCACACCTTCGGCTTCCATATTTTCGCCACGGCCCTGCTGCACGATCTCGCCCCGGGACATCACCAGGTACTGATCGGCCAGTTCGGCGGCGAAATCGTAGAACTGCTCCACCAGCAGAATCGCCATGTCGCCACGGGCGGCGAGTTTTTTGATCACCGCGCCGATTTCCTTGATCACCGACGGCTGGATGCCTTCGGTGGGCTCGTCGAGGATCAGCAGACGCGGACGGCTGGCCAGTGCGCGGCCGATGGCGAGCTGCTGTTGCTGACCACCGGACAAGTCGCCGCCGCGCCGCTGTTTCATTTGCAACAGCACCGGGAACAGCTCGTAGATGAACGCCGGCACTTCTTTGGCTTCGCTGCCGGGAAAACGCGACAGGCCCATCAGCAGGTTTTCTTCCACTGTCAGCCGGCCGAAAATTTCCCGGCCCTGCGGCACGTAGGCGATCCCGGCGTGCACACGTTGATGCGGCTTGAACGTGGTGATCGGTTTGCCTTCCCAGTTCACCGCGCCTTCCTTGGCCGGCAACAGGCCCATCAGGCATTTGAGCAGCGTGGTCTTGCCCACGCCGTTGCGCCCGAGCAGGCAGGTCACTTCGCCGACCTTCACGTCAAAGCTCAGGCCGCGCAGGATGTGGCTTCCGCCGTAGTACTGGTGCAGCTTGTCGACTTGCAGCATGTTCAAGTTCTCCTCAAATCCCCCTGTGGGAGCGGGCTTGCTCGCGAATGCGGTAGATCAGCCACCATCAACTTTGAATGACACACCGCATTCGCGAGCAAGCCCGCTCCCACATTGGAAAGGTATTTGCAGTTTCAGCGGCCGAGATAGACTTCGATCACGCGCTCGTTGTCCTGCACCTGTTCCAGCGATCCCTCGGCCAGCACGCTGCCCTGATGCAACACCGTGACGTGGTCGGCAATCGAGCCGACGAAGCCCATGTCGTGTTCCACCACCATCAGCGAGTGCTTGCCTGCGAGCGACTTGAACAGCTCGGCGGTGAACTCGGTTTCGGCGTCGGTCATGCCTGCCACTGGCTCATCGAGCAGCAGCAATTGCGGGTCCTGCATCAGCAACATGCCGATTTCCAGAAACTGTTTCTGTCCGTGGGACAGCAGCCCCGCCGGGCGATTGACCGAAGTGGTCAGGCGAATGGTGTCGAGCACTTCGCTGATCCGGTCTTTCTGTTCGCCGCTCAACTTCGCCCGCAGGCTGGCCCACACCGACTTGTCGGTTTTCTGCGCCAGCTCCAGGTTCTCGAACACGCTCAACGCTTCGAACACCGTCGGTTTCTGGAACTTGCGCCCGATCCCGGCCTGGGCGATCTGCACTTCGCTCATCTGCGTCAGGTCAAGGGTTTCACCGAACCATGCCTTGCCGTGGCTCGGGCGGGTCTTGCCGGTGATCACGTCCATCAGTGTGGTCTTGCCCGCGCCGTTGGGGCCGATGATGCAGCGCAGTTCGCCGACGCCGATGTACAGGTTCAGATTGTTCAGCGCGCGGAAGCCGTCGAAGCTGACGCTGATGTCTTCCAGCGTCAGGATCGTGCCGTGACGGGTATCGAGGCCCGGCCCGACGCGTTGCCCGAGGCCGATCGAGTCGCGGCTGGTGCCTTCGTCCTTGTTCGGTTCCACCGGGAAAAAGGCCGGTTCCAGCATGAATTCAGCGCTCGCCGTGACTCTCATGATTCACCTCGTTTCTTCAGCAGACCGATCACGCCCTTGGGCAGGTACAACGTCACGACGATGAACAGCGCGCCGAGGAAGAACAGCCAGTATTCGGGGAAGGCCACGGTGAACCAGCTCTTCATGCCGTTGACCACGCCGGCGCCAAGCAACGGGCCGATCAGCGTGCCGCGCCCGCCAAGGGCTACCCACACGGCAGCTTCGATCGAGTTGGTCGGCGACATTTCGCTCGGGTTGATGATCCCCACCTGCGGCACGTACAACGCACCCGCCAGACCACACAACACCGCACTCAACACCCAGACGAACAGCTTGAAGCCGCGCGGGTCGTAGCCGCAGAACATCAGGCGATTTTCCGCGTCACGCAACGCGGTCAGCACCCGGCCGAACTTGCTGCGCGCCAGCCGCCAGCCGATGAACAGGCTCGCCACCAACAACAGCACCGTCGCCAGAAACAGCACCGCGCGAGTGCCCGGTTCGGTGATACCGAAACCGAGGATCGTGCGGAAATTGGTGAAGCCGTTGTTGCCGCCGAAGCCGGTCTCGTTGCGGAAAAACAGCAGCATCCCGGCGAAGGTCAGGGCCTGGGTCATGATCGAGAAATACACGCCCTTGATCCGCGAGCGGAAGGCGAAAAAACCGAATACCAGCGCCAGCAACCCCGGCGCCAACACCACCAGGCACATCGCCCAGAGGAAGCTGCCGGTGCCGCTCCAGTACCACGGCAATTCGGTCCACGACAGGAAGGTCATGAACGCCGGCAAGCCATCACCGGCAGCCTGGCGCATCAGGTACATGCCCATCGCATAACCGCCGAGGGCGAAGAACAGACCGTGGCCCAGCGACAGGAGACCGGCGTAACCCCAGACCAGATCCAGTGCCAGGGCGACGATGGCGTAGCAGAGAATCTTGCCCACCAGCGTCAGGGTGTAGGCCGAAACATGCAGCGAGCTGTCCGCCGGCAACAGCGACAGCAGCGGCAGGGCGATCAGCAAGGCGAGCACCACCGCGCCGATGGCGAGGGTGACTTTCGGGCCGGCCTTTTGTGTGGCCGTGACTAGTAGAGGCTGGTTCATCAGTCGATCACCCGTCCTTTCAGTGCGAAGAGGCCTTGCGGACGTTTCTGGATGAACAGAATGATCAGCGCGAGGATCAGGATCTTGCCGAGCACCGCACCGATCTGCGGTTCGAGAATCTTGTTGGCGATGCCCAGGCCGAACGCGGCGAACACGCTGCCGGCCAATTGCCCGACGCCGCCGAGCACCACCACCAGGAACGAGTCGATGATGTAGCTCTGGCCGAGGTCCGGGCCGACGTTGCCGATCTGGCTCAGGGCCACGCCACCGAGCCCGGCGATGCCCGAGCCGAGGCCGAAAGCGAGCATGTCGACGCGCCCGGTGGGCACGCCGCAACAGGCGGCCATGTTGCGGTTCTGGGTGACGGCGCGCACGTTCAGACCCAGGCGGGTCTTGTTCAGCAGCAGCCAGGTCAGCACCACCACGAACAGCGCAAAGGCGATGATCACGATGCGGTTGTACGGCAGCACCAGATTCGGCAACACCTGAATCCCGCCGGACAGCCATGCCGGGTTCGCCACTTCAACGTTCTGCGCACCGAACACCAGACGCACCAGTTGAATCAGCATCAGGCTGATGCCCCAGGTGGCCAGCAGGGTTTCCAGCGGGCGGCCGTAGAGGTGACGGATCACCGTGCGCTCCAGGGCCATGCCGATGGCAGCGGTGACGAAGAACGCCACCGGCAGCGCGATCAGCGGATAGAACTCGATGGCCTGCGGCGCGTAGCGCTGGAACATCAACTGCACGACGTAGGTCGAGTAGGCGCCGAGCATCAGCATCTCGCCGTGGGCCATGTTGATCACACCGAGCAGGCCGAAGGTGATCGCCAGGCCGAGCGCGGCAAGCAGCAGAATCGAGCCGAGGGACATACCGCTGAAGGCCTGGCCGAGCAGTTCGCCAACCAGCAGTTTGCGCTTGACCTGGGCGAGGCTGGTTTCGGCGGCGGTGCGCACGTTGGCATCGGTTTCGACGCCGGGTTCGAGCAAACCTTCGAGGCGGGTACGGGCCAGCGGGTCGCCGGTTTCACCGAGCAGACGCACGGCCGCGAGGCGCACCGCCGGGTCGGTGTCGACCAGTTGCAGATTGGCCAGCGCCAGGCTCAGGGCGGCGTGGACGCTTTCGTCTTGTTCGCCAGCCAGTTGCTGGTCGAGGAATTTCAGCTGCGCCGGTTTGGCGCTTTTCTGCAATTGCTGCGCGGCGGTCAGACGGGTTTTGGCGTCGGCGGCGAGCAATTGGTGGCTGGCCAGCGCGGTGTCGATCAGACCCCGCAGGCGGTTGTTCAGGCGCAGGGTCTTGGGTTGGCCGTCGACGGTCAGTTCGCCTTGTTGCAGGGCGTTGATCAGTTCGACACGCGCCGGATCGGGCTGCGCGGCCCAGGCTTCCAGCAGTTTGGCCTGTTGCGTGGGGTTGGCGGCGACGAAGTCTTCGGCGTCGCTGGCGTGGGTCATCATGGGCAGCAGGAGCAAGAGGGCCAGGATGACGCGGTAAAAGGCAGTGGGCATGGGTGGTGCTTCCTGTGTTGCGGTGGCCGATGGAGCGGTGTCCGACTGCGAAATCCAGCCCTCACCCTAGCCCTCTCCCGGAGGGAGAGGGGACTGACCGAGTTGTCTGTTCATCAAGCATCGACCTGAAAAAACAGAGTCGAACTCAGGCTTTGAAAACGATGGAGATCTGCTCCCTTTCCCCCTCTCCCTGAGGGAGAGGGCTGGGGTGAGGGGGAAGGTCTCAAGTCCGCCTCAAGGTCTGAATCCGCCTCAGTTGCTCTTCACCGCATACTCCGGCTTCTTGTCATTACCCGGAATGAACGGACTCCACGGTTGCGCCCGAATCGGCCCTTCGGTCTGCCACACGACGTTGAACTGACCGTCGCTCTGGATCTCGCCGATCATCACTGGTTTGTGCAGGTGGTGATTGGTCTTGTCCATGGTCAGGGTGTAGCCCGACGGCGCGGCGAAGGTCTGGCCGCCGAGGGCTTCGCGGACCTTGTCGACGTCGGTGGATTTGGCTTTCTCCGCCGCCTGCGCCCACATGTGGATGCCGACGTACGTGGCTTCCATCGGGTCGTTGGTCACGGCCTTGTCGGCGCCCGGCAGGTTGTGTTTCTTCGCGTAGGCTTTCCAGTCATCGACGAACTTCTTGTTCACCGGGTTCTCCACCGACTCGAAGTAGTTCCATGCCGCGAGGTTGCCCACCAGCGGCTTGGTGTCGATGCCGCGCAGTTCTTCTTCGCCCACCGAGAACGCCACCACCGGTACGTCGGTGGCTTTCAGGCCCTGGTTGGCCAGCTCTTTGTAGAACGGCACGTTGGAGTCGCCGTTGACGGTGGAGATCACAGCGGTCTTGCCGCCGGCCGAGAATTTTTTGATGTTGGCGACGATGGTTTGATAGTCGCTATGACCGAACGGGGTGTAGACCTCTTCGATGTCTTTATCCGCTACGCCTTTGGAGTGCAGGAACGAGCGCAGGATCTTGTTGGTGGTGCGCGGGTACACGTAATCGGTGCCAAGCAGGAAGTAGCGCTTGGCACTGCCGCCTTCTTCGCTCATCAGGTATTCAACCGCCGGGATCGCTTGCTGGTTCGGCGCGGCGCCGGTGTAGAACACGTTCGGCGACATCTCTTCACCTTCGTATTGCACCGGGTAGAACAGCAGGCCGTTGAGTTCTTCGAACACCGGCAGCACCGATTTGCGCGACACCGAGGTCCAGCAGCCGAACACCACCGCGACCTTGTCCTGGGTCAGCAACTGGCGGCCCTTTTCCGCGAACAGTGGCCAGTTCGACGCCGGGTCGACCACCACCGGTTCAAGCATCTTGCCGTTCACCCCGCCCTTGGCGTTGATCTCGTCGATGGTCATCAACGCCATGTCCTTGAGCGACGTTTCGGAGATCGCCATGGTGCCGGACAACGAATGCAGAATCCCGACCTTGATGGTCTCGGCGGCCTGTACGGTCCAGGTCATGCCCATCGCGGCAATCGATGCCGTGAGTGTGAAAGCCTTGATCAAACTGCGACGCTTCATTGTGCGATCTCCATGAACGTTAAAGTTTTTTATGGTTGGCAGATGCGAACGACTGAAGGCTGTTTTGCAAGGGCTGTGCCCGGTCGGGTTTGGGCAGGAAAATGTCGGTTTAGAGCGGTCGCGCGTTGAGTCGGCGCACCATGAGGGGACGTGTTGCATGCAAAGGTGCAGTGGGGCGCGCCAAATTGGGGCGCGCCCCGAGAAATCAGCGGCGGCGCATCAGTCCGATGAAGAACAGCCCGCCGAGGGCTGCGGTGGCAACACCGATGGGCAGGTCTTCGGGGGCTATCAACGTGCGGGCGGCGACGTCCACCCAGACGAGGAAAACGCTGCCGAGCAACACGCACACCGGCAGCAGGCGCCGATGCTCGGCACCGATCAGGCGCCGGGCAATGTGCGGCACCATCAGCCCGACAAACCCGATGGAGCCGCTGATCGACACCAGCACCCCGGTCATCAGCGAAGCAATCACGAACACCCGCAGACGCACCGCCCGGGCATTCAGGCCGAGGGTGACGGCGGTCTGTTCGCCGGCCATCAAGGCGTTCAGCGGGCGGGCCATGCCGATCAGCAGAAGCAAGCCGAGCAACACGCTCAGCGCCGGCACCGCCAACAACGCCCAGCGCGCCAGACCAAGGCCGCCAAGCATCCAGAACATCACCGCCGAACTGGCGCGATGATCGCCCATGAACAACAGCAGATTGGCGATCGCCATCATCACGAACGAAACGGCCACGCCGCACAGCAGCAGACGATCACTGTCCAGCCGACCCTGGCGGTTGGCGATGCCCAGCACCAGAAACATGCTCAACAGCGCGCCGATGAACGCGGCGATCGGCAAGGTCAGCAGGCCGACGATTTCACCGACGTGCAGCACCACGATCACTGCACCGAGCGTGGCACCGGAGGTGACGCCAAGCAGGTGTGGATCGGCCAGCGGATTGCGCGTCACCGCTTGCAGCACCGCGCCGATCAGCGCCAGCCCGGCACCGACCAATGCACCGAGCAGCATGCGCGGCACGCGGATCAGCCAGACGATGTGTTCCTGGCCGGCGCTCCAGTCCGCCACACCGAGGCCGAACAGTTTGTGCAGCAGAATCCGCCACACCACGTCCACCGGCACCCGCGCCGGGCCGAAGCCCAGCGACACCACGCACGACACCAGCAGCACGGCACCGAGGGTGATCAGCAGCAGCGCATAGCGACGATCGATCATTCGCCGTGGAAACCTTTGGCCAGGGTTTCCACCGCCAGCACGTTGTCGATCCCCGGCGTGGCCTGCACGTAGGGGATGACGATGAAGCGCTGGTTCTTGATCGCGTCCACCGATTGCAGCGCCTTGTTCTTCAGCAGGAATTCAATCTTCTGCTCGGCGGTGATTTCGCTGTAGTCGACGATGACGATCACCTGTGGATTACGCTCGACCACGGTTTCCCAGTTGACCCGGGTCCAGCTCGCTTCGACGTCATCGAGAACGTTGTGCCCGCCAGCGGCGTCGATCAGCGCCTGCGGCATGCCGAGGCGGCCGGAGGTCATGGCGCGGTCTTCGCCGCTGTCGTACAGGAACACCCGTGGTTTTTCAGCAGGCAGGTCTTTACGGATTTCGGCGACTTGATTCTGCATTTCAGAGATCAGCGCGTTGGCGCGATCCTGCACGTCGAAAATCTTTCCGAGGTTGCGCAGGTCGTTATAAGTGTCGTCCAGCGTGGCGGCCGGACGCTTCATCACGAAGGCGCAGGATTCAGTCAGCTCATAGACGTTGATGCCCAGCAGTTGCAGGGTCTGCGGCGTGAGATCACCGCCGACGCGCATGCCGTAATCCCAACCGGCGAAGAAGAAATCGACGTTGGCGTTGAGCAGGGTTTCCACCGACGGGTACTTGGCCGCCAGTTCCGGCAGGCCGTCGAGCAGGCTCTGCATTTCAGGCGTTACCGATTTCCAGCCACTGACGCCGCTGTAGCCGGCCATCTTCGACTTGAGGCCGAGGGCGAGCATCATCTGGGTCATGTTGATGTCGTGGCTGACCGCATGCTTCGGCGCTTCCTTGAAGGTCACTTCACGGTTGCAGCTGTGGATCGTCAGCGGGTACTTCGTCTCCTCGGCGAAGGCGTGGGTGGTGCCCAGCAACAGGGCGAGGCAAAGCAGGGAGCGCACAGTCATGGTCGGGTTATCCAGGTGATTCGCGGGTAGCCGTGGAGGGGGTGGGGATCGATCAATGCTTCGACGCCGAATACGTCGCGCAGCAGTTCTACGGTGAGCACTTCTTGCGGCGTGCCGCTGGCGACGATCCGGCCGTGGTTGATCACATACAAACGGTCGCAGAATGCGGCGGCCAGGTTCAGGTCGTGGATGCTCGCCAACGTGCTGATTTGCAAACGCTTGACCAGTTGCAGCAGTTCCAGTTGATAACGCGGGTCGAGGTGGTTGGTCGGCTCGTCGAGGATCAGCAGTTGCGGTTGCTGGGTCAGGGCGCGGGCGAGGATCACCCGCTGTTTTTCACCGCCGGACAGCGTGGCGAATGCGTGATCTTCGAAGCCGTCGAGCCCCACGGATTTGAGGGCCTGGGTAGCGAGATTGCGGTCTTCCAGCGTGTCGCCGTCGAACAGGCCTTTGTGCGGCGTGCGGCCCATGGCGACCACTTCTTCGACGGTCAGGCCGAAGGCGTCGGGGAATTCCTGCAGCACCACGGCGATGCGTTGCGCACACCAGCGTGAGGATTGTTTCCACACGTTGTGATGATCGAGTCTGACCTCACCGTGTTCCGGCTGACTGAAGCGATAGGCGCAGCGCAACAGGCTGGTCTTGCCGCTGCCATTGGGCCCGATCAACCCGACGAACTCCCCGGCGGCCACTTGCAACGAGGCGTCACGCAGCTGGAACTGGTGATGACAGTGGCCGTGGCCCAAGGGGGACCAAGCGAGATTAGTGAGGGACAGTGAGGTCATGTGAGGTTCAGTGTGATTTCTAAGGTTATGTCTGTCTGGTAGATCCATCCCCCTCACCCCAGCCCTCTCCCCCAAGGGGGGCGAGGGGGAAAGGGAGCCGATCTTCGTGCTCTTCAAAGCCTGAGTTCGACTCGGTATTTCAGGTCGGTGTAACTTGCCCAAACACCTCGGTCAGCCCCGTCCATAGGGGAAATGGGAGCCGATCTTCGTGCTCTTCAAATCCTGAGTTCGACCCGGTATTTCAGGTCGGTGTAACTTGCCCAAACACCTCGGTCAGCCCCGTCCATAGGGGAAATGGGAGCCGATCTTCGTGCTCTTCAAGTCCTGAGTTCGACCCGGTATTTCAGGTCGGTGTAACTTGCCCAAACACCTCGGTCAGTCCCCTCTCCCTCCGGGAGAGGGTTAGGGTGAGGGCGGGGCCAGTGAGTCAAAAGGTGTAGTCAGCGGTGACAAAGAACGAACGAGGCTCACCCAGAATCCACTGCTGGCCCTCATTGTATTGGCTTTGTGCGTACGTCCGGTCAAACAGATTGTTCACCTGCAACCCAAGCGTGGTGTTGCGCAGGGCTTTCCACGACAGCGTCGCATCGACCACGGTGTAGCTCGGCAGCTCGTTGCGGTTGGCCATGTCGGCGTAGCGCGCATCGACATAACGCACACCGGCGCCGGCCTTCAGGTCATCAGTGAGCGCTTTACTCAGCCACAGATTCGCCGTGCGGCGTGGCACGTCCACCGGGCGATTGCCGTTGCGCGACACCGGCACGCCGCCGACCACTTCTTCAAAATCGTCGTACTTGGCTTTGACGATGGTGGCGTTGGCCTGCAGCTGCCAGGCGTTCGGCAGTTGCAGATCGAGGCTGGCTTCCAGCCCGTTCGACGATTGCTGGCCGACCTGCTGCTTGAGTGTCGGGTTGCCTGGATCGTCGGTCAGCAGCTTTTTCTTCACGATGCGATACGCCGCCAGCGTGAATTCGCCACGCTGGTCCCAGAACAGCTGCTTCATGCCGATTTCGGTTTGCCGCGCGGTGGACAGGTCATATTGCTGCTGACTAGGGCTCAGCGAAATCAGACCGCCGATGCCATCGGTGCTGGTGGCGACCTGACCGTAGAACGAGGTGTCTTGCGTCAACGCGAACACCAGGCCGGCCTTCCAGTTGTTGCCGGTCAGGGTCTTGTCGCTCTGGCTGCCGTCGACCAGGTTGTTGCGATCCACATGCACGTAGTCGCGGCGCACACCGGTCACCAGCGACCAGCGCTCGCTCAATTGCGTGCGGTTTTCGGCGAATACCGACATCTGTCTGGTGGTGCTGTCGAACTGATCGCGATACGGATCGGCGCTCTCGAAATAACCGGTTTGCGGGTGATACCGATCCAGCGGCTGGCCATTCGGCAATACGTCGTTGAACGGCGAGTTGCTGTCGAGCTGGAAGCGAATACGGTTGTAGTCGACGCCGGTCACGGTCTGGCTGTCGAGACCGAACAGTGAGTGCTTGAAGGTGAAGGTCTGGCGGTCGCCGACCTGTTCCTGTTGGTGGCCAATGCCGAAGTAACCGCTGCGGCTGAGTTGTTGGCTATCGGCGTCGAAATTGTAGTTCTCGGCGTTCTGCCAGCGGCGTTGGGCCTTGAGGTAGTACAGCTCGTTGCTGGCGCTGACCGCCTCGTTGATCTGCCAATCCGAGGTCAGGCGCGTCCATTGATCGTTGTAGTGCTGCTTGTCGTCGCGCACGTTGTAGTTCTTGTTGCGCAGGCTGTCTTTCAATTGGCCGTTGATCAGTGGCGTGCCGAAGTAGTTTTGCGGGCGCTGATCGCCGTAATCGTGGGCGAGGGTGAAGGTCAGGTCGTCGGTCGCCTGCCAGCGCAGGGCGGCGCTGATGAAGTCGCTGGACGAGTCGCCGTGATCGACCCAGCCGTTGCTGCGCAGGCGGTTGAGGTTGAGGCGATAGCTCAGGGTGTCGGTCAGCGAGCCGCCGCTGTCGAACGCCTGCTGCTGGCGGTCGAACGAGCCGTAGCCGACCCGCACATGGTTTTCGATTTCGCCATCGAACGGCTTCTTCGGGATCACGTTGACCACCGCGCCGGTCGCGCCTTCGCCGTACAGCACCGAGGCCGGGCCGCGCAGGACATCGACGCGTTCCACCGACCAGGTGTCGACCGGAAACGTCACCGTGCCCATGCCGGTGTACATGCGGTTGCCGTCATACAACTGCATCACCGAACTCTGCCCGGTAAAACCCCGGGCCTGTAACGAGGTGCCGCCGTCGCCCGGCGTGCCGGTGCGACTGATGCCGGTACTGCGCGACACCGCGTCCTGCACGCTGCGGTCGCCACGGGCGCGGACCTGTTCGCCGCTCAGGCTTTCGACACTGGCCGGGGTTTCCATCGCACTGAGGTTCAGGCGCGAGCCGGCGCTGGTCGGCGTGGTCAGGCTGACGGTCGGGTCGTCATTGGCCAAGGCGGTGATGGTGCCGGTGGGCAGCATCAGCGGGGCGTTGTCGGCGTGGGCGCTGTTGTTCAAGGCGAACAGACAGAGGCTGGACAAGAGGTACTTGTTCATCGGGGCGGTGAATCACTTCTTCAAAAGAAAAGCCCGCCGGCTCATGACAATGCATGGCCGCGGGCAGAGCAGCAAATTTGCGTTATACAGTAACACTAAAAAATGCCGGAGTTTAAGCCCCGGCAGTTTAAAGATCTGTCTAAACCGCGCATCTCGCCTGTTTCATGATGAAGTTGAGGCGGATTCAGTTTGTCGGCCCAGACGCGACAGCAGCAACCGATCCAGCAACCACACCACCACCAGCGAAGCCCCCACCAGCGGAAACACCACCGCGAGTACGAGCATGATTGCCACGCCGGTTTTCCACTTCGGCAGATCGTGACGCAGCGGCGGTACGCCGAACTTGCCGTGCGGCCGGCGCTTCCACCAGATCACCACGCCGCTGACGGCGCTGAGCAGAATCATCAGGCAGATCAGCAGCACGATGATCTGGTTGAAGGTGCCGAACATCTTGCCCTCGTGGAGCATCACGCCGATCTCGGTAGCGCGGGCAACAGCGCCGTATTGCTCGAAGCGCACATCGGCGAGAACCTTGCCGGTGTGCTGATCGATGTGCAGGGTCGCGTCGTTGCGTGGGTCGTCGGCGAACACGGCGATGGTGAACACGCCGGTTGCGGTGGTCGGCAGGGTGATGCTGTAGCCCGGCTCGACCTTGCGCTCGATGGCGATGTTCTGCACGTCCTGCAGGCGGATGGTCGGCGCGGCGGGGCCGTGTTGCATGCCACCGTGGGCCATGTGTTCGGCGTGGTCGCCGGACATCGGCATCGGGGTGTTTTCCATCGCCCAGGGTACGGTCTGGCGCGCGGCGTTGTTGAGGCTGCCGGCCTCGACGTCGGAGGTTGGCACGTTGTCCCACATCGCCGCCGGGAACACGTTCCACACCTGGGCGTACTGTTTGCCCCAGAAGCCGGTCCAGGTCATGCCGCTGAGCAGCATCACCAGCAGCAATGCCGCGCCCCAGAATCCGGTGACCGCATGCAGGTCACGCCACAGCACGCGGCCGCGACTGCTCAGGCGTGGCCACAGAATCCCCGCGGCCTGACCTCGCGGCCACCACAGGAAAACCCCGGACACCACCAGCACCACGCCCCAGCCGGCGGCCATTTCGATCAGTCGGTCACCGACGGTGCCGATCATCAGTTCGCCGTGAATCGCCCGGGCGATGGCTTGCAGGTTCTGCTTGGCATCCTGCTCGCCGAGGATGTCGCCGTGGTACGGATCGACGAACACGTTCAGCTCATGGCCGGCATTGGCCACGACAAACTGCGCGCTGCGCTCGGCATTCACCGGCGGCAGGTACTGGGTGACCTGGCCCTGTGGATAAGCGCTTTTGACCTTTTGCAGCAAGTCATCGGCCGGCACGGTGTGATGCCCGGCGGGGACGTTCAGCAGGCTGCTGTACATCAGCGAATCGAGTTGCGGCTTGAACAGGTAAATGATGCCGGTCAGGGCCAGCATCACCATGAATGGGGCGACGAACAATCCGGCATAAAAATGCCAACGCCAGGCCAGGTTGTAGAAATTCGGTTTGGGCTGTTTCATCACGTGTGCTCCGCTTGGCTTGGATCTTCTCGTTGTCTGTTGCGGTTGCTGCGCAACCTATCGCTAGCAGGGCTAGCTCCCACAGGTTCAACTCGATCCTTGTGGGAGCCAGCCTGCTGGCGATGCTGTTAGAAACTCATGTCCACCTTGGTCCAGAGCGTGCGCCCTGGTTCATTGATGGCTTGCGGGTCGTTGGCCGGGTAGCCGAACCCGGCGTTGCCCGCCAGGTTCAGGTGTTCGGCGTAGGCCTTGCCGAACAGGTTGTCGACGCCGGTACTGACCTTCCAGTGTTTGTTGATCCGGTAGGCACCGTTGAGCGAGAACACGCCGAAGCCTGAACTCTTGTCGTAATCCTTGCCGACCACGTTGCCCTTGTTCTGATCGATACGGTTTTGCGCGGCGACCACCCTCCACAGTGCGCCGGCACTCCAGTTGTCTTCGCTGTAGGTCAGGCCGAAACGTGCATCCAGCGGCGGCATCTGCGGCAGGGCCTTGCCATCGCTGCTGTTCTTGCCCCAGGCGTAGGCCAGGGTCGCATCGGCTTTCCAGTTGTCGGTGAGTTTGTAAGCGGCACCGAGTTCACCGCCCATGATCCGCGCGTCGATGTTCTCGGCGCGGGAGGTGCTCATGCCCATCATCGTCGGGGTGTAATCGAACAGGATGTAATCGCGCACCTGGCCGATGTAACCGGAGGCCCAGGCTTCGAGGTCGGCGCTCTTGTAGTTCACGCCGAAGTCGAGCTGGGTGGTCTTTTCCGGCTTGATCGAATCGAACGCATTGACCGAACCGGCCGGGCCGGATTTGGGCGAAAACAGCTCCCAGTAATCCGGGAACCGCTGGGCATGGCCGAGGCCGGCGTAGAGCGTGGTCGGGCTGTCGGCCAGGTCATGCTCGTAACGGATGAAACCGCTCGGCAGGGTGTCGGCGCGGGTATCGCCAGCGGTCGGGTTCGGCCGGGACATCATTCCCGAGCCGGTGCTCTGCCGATAATCCTTGGCCGAGGCGCGGTCGACCCGGGCGCCGGTAATCAGCCGGTCGCGGTCGGCGGCGTACCAGGTCATTTCGCTGAACACGCCGTAGTTATGGAAGTCGGCGTCCTTGGTGAACGGCTGATCCTTGTAGGTATCGATGCCCATGCCGCTGCGCTGCCGGTGTTCGTTGGTCTGCGCATCGAGCCCGGTGATCAGCTGGATGTCGGCCCAGCGCCAGGTGGCCTTGATCCGTGCGCCGAGGGTGCGGCGGTCGACATTGGATGCCATGGGACCTGCCATCATCCCGGTGCCGGACGGCGTGCGCAGGGTGTAGTTGTCCATCACGTGGTCGGCGTAGTTGTAGTAGACCTGGGCTTCGAGCTTCTCCAGCACGTCGCTGATGTTGGATTTCTCGAAACGCAGACCGAGGCTTTCGCGCAGGAATTGCGAGCCGTCCATGCCGCGTCCGGCGTAGCGCGCTTCGCCGTCGCCCTTGCCGGCGGTGAGTTCGATCAGGGTGTCGGCGTCCGGGGTCCAGCCCACCGCCACGTCGCCGTTCCACTTGTCATAGCGCGAGGCAACGATGTCGTTGTTGCCGTCGCGGTAATCGTCGGAATGCGCGGTGTTGCCGATCACCCGCACGTAGCCCAACGAACCGCCGGCCGCCGCATCGACGACTTTGTCGAAGCGCCCGTGGGAGCCGGCCAGCACGCTGGCGTTCACCCGCGTGCCCAGTTCGCCGAAGCTTTCCGGTTCGCGGTCGAACAGGATCGTGCCGGCCGAGGCGCCCGGTCCATAAAGCACGGTTTGCGGGCCTTTGATCACGGTGAGTTTGTCGTAGGTCTCGGGCGAAATGTACGAGGTCGGCGCGTCCATTCGGCCGGGGCAGGCGCCGAGCATCATGCTGCCGTTGGTGAGGATGTTCAGGCGCGAACCGAACATGCCGCGCAATACCGGATCACCGTTGGTGCCGCCGTTGCGCACCAGGGCGAAGCCGGGAATGGTCTTCAGGTAGTCGCCGCCGTCACTGGCCGGCACCGGTTGGCGCGGGTCTTTCGGGTTGGTGACGATGGTCAGCGGCGAGCTCGGGGCGATGGCGGTGATCACCGTCGGGCTCAGCTCATCAGTGTGGCCGGCGTGTTCGTCGGCGTGGACCAGCGGGGACAGCAGGACGCCGCAAAGGACGGCGGTCGCGTGTCTGAAACGAACGCGGGATTCGTTCAGAGCAAAGGACGCCGGGGCAGAACCCGGGCGTGGGACAGCAGAAAACCTGGACATGACAATTTCCATCAAACAGTCGTAAACAACACGGCCGGCAGCCTGAAGCTGTCTTCTCAACCGTGTGCAATCAGAGGTGGGTGTTTACGCTGCGACGGGCGGGGCGCGGGTGCGGGCGCCGGGGAAGAAGGTCCGCCGGGCATGGCCCAGACGCGGGGAGGGTGGGGTGAAGGTGTTGACCAGTGGAATGCTGAAGGTGGCGAAGCTGCCACCGCCGGTCAGCGCCGGGCAGTTGAACAGCAGGCTGCAATAACCGCATTTTTCCCACAGTACGTGGTGCGAGGATTGCGGCGGGCAATGTTCTGCGGTGGGTTGCGCGGTGTGCCCGGAGTGATCCATACCCGTCATGTCCATCGACATGTCCATGCTCATCGGCATGGAGGTCGAGGCGTGCTGATCCATCGGCATCGACTGGGAAATCAGCGGGCCGATGAAGATCATCAACATGGCGAACAGGGCGATCCAGCTGCCGCGGGTCAGGTGTTCAGTCTGACGGCGTTGCAGGGAGGGCCTGGCGCTCAGGGGGCGCATGGGCGAAGTCTGCCGGAACGGTTACTGGGCGTGCGCGTGGGCTTGCGTGGCTTGCGGCGGCTTCTTCTGCACGGCGACTTCGACGGTCACGTCACCGGCCTTTTCGAAGTGCATCGTCAGGGGAAAGCGTTTGCCGTCGGTCAGCAGACTGCGGTCGGTCGGATTCATCAGCATCACGTGATAGGCCATCGGCGCGAATGTCACGTTTTCACCGGCCGGGATGGCCACGTTCGGCACCTGTTGCATCTTCATCAGATCGCCCTGCATCACGTGCTCGTGCAGTTCCGCTGTCGGGGCAATCGGCGAGTCGACGCTGAGCAGGCGGTCAGCGGTCTTGCCGGCGTTGTGAATGATGAAATACGCGGCAACGGTCGGCGCGTTCGGCGGCAGTTCCTGCGACCACGGGTGGGCGATTTCCAGCTCGCCGGCCTTGTATTCGTGGGCATGGGCGAAGCACGCAGGCAGCAACAGCGCAGCGATGACGATGAATTTGTTCAACATGGCAGTTCTCCAGAACGATTTGAAACGCAGGTCAAATGCGGGAACAAATCAGACCAGAGGAGAGGCGCGGGGATTGAGGCTCGGCCATTGCTGGCGCGGTGTCGGGGTTTGCAGCAAGGCGGGCGCCACACTGCGATTGCTTTCGTACTGAGCGAAATACAGCTGCGGCGAATGCCCCGGCAACGCCACCACCGGCGCCGATCCGGAACAGCACCAGCAATGCTGCATGGTCGAATGATTGTCACCGCTTTGCGGTGCTTTCTGATCGAGGCTGCCGATGTCGATCGCCACCATCTTCGTCCCGCTGCCGGTGCAGAAACTGCTCCACAGCAACTGCTCGGCCGGCGACTGCGCCGCCTGCGCCATCGCTCCCGTCAACGGCATGGCAAGCATGTTGAACAGCACTGCGAAGCAGGCGATCCAGGCAAATGCGAGCCGGTGTCGGTTCATGGGACAGGTCCGTAGGGTGGGCGATCAGGCGCGGCTATTTAGCCTGATCAGGGCCGATAAGTAAAAAAGCGTCGTGCGGTTTGGTGTCGCAGCGATCTCATCAACCAATCGCTCAGTTCACTGGTACCGCGTGAACCTCCATGTCTACTCCCAGCGTAGCTCGGATTACCGAAAAAATTTTCGCCAGATTGTCCATGCTCGGGTTGCCTTTGGCGGACAACATTCGATGCAGGCTTTTGCTGGGCTTTTCAGTTTCCCTTGCAAGCTCTTCGAATCCGACAGTTGCATTGACGAGGTCGCGCAAAATTATCCTGGCAACTTCTGGCTCGCCATTCAGAAAAAGCGTTGCGGCTTCGTCCAGTAATGCCTGGGCAAATTCGGGATCACGTTGTGCACGCTCTGAAATTGAAATTTTGTAGCTTCGAGTGAGCGCCATCAAATTACCTCTGGTTCTGTTCAGCTTTTTTTCGAATTCGAAATTCGGCTATCAGTGCTTTCACCTGTTTGATGTCCTGTCTCTGTGTGGATTTATCTCCTCCACCGAACAAGATGATCAGTCGTTTTCCCTCTTGTATCAGATAAATTCTATAGCCAGGACCCCAGTTTATTTTGTATTCGCCGAGACCATCGAACCATTTGATGTTGGAGGTGTTGCCCGCTTCCAACCGTGCCAAGGCTTTCGAAACCCTCGCTGCGGCCGGCACGCTCAAAGTGGAGATCCAACGGCCAAACGGGCTTGAATCGTTTTCTTGTAGATATTCTTCGAGTGTGATCACAGTCGGCCCTGAAGGTAACAAATAGGTTACTTATCATGCAAGCCGTGGATCTTGCCTCAGGAGTTGATTGTCTCCAATTCAACAAGTGTTTCTTGAAGCGTCCAAAACTCCCGATCAACCCCCGCCAACTCCGGCCGCTTCAACACCATCACCGGCACCCCAAGCGCCCGCGCCACGTCCAGCTTCGGCTCGGTTGCGGTGCTGCCGCTGTTCTTGCTGATCAGCACGTCGATCTGCCGGCTTTCGAACAGGGTTCGTTCATCCTGCAGCAGAAACGGCCCGCGGGCGCCGATGACTTCGCAGCGTTCGTTGCCGGGGTAGACGTCGAGGGCGCGCAGGGTCCAGAACTGGTGCGCAGGGATTTCATCGAGGTGTTGCAGCGGTTCGCGGCCGAGGGTGAACAGTGGGCGATGGAAAGGGGCGAGGGCGGTGATCAGTTCGGCCCAGTCGGCGACTTCGCGCCAGTCATCGCCGGGTTGCGGTTGCCACGCGGGGCGGCGCAGGGCCCAGCAGGGGATGCCGGTGAGTTGCGCAGCGGTGGCGGCGTTCCGGCTGATTTGTGCGGCGTAGGGGTGGGTCGCGTCGAGCAAAAGTGTGATGCCTTCAGCGCGAATGAACTGCGCCAGACCTTCGGCGCCACCGTAGCCGCCGACGCGCACCTGACACGTCAGATCGGTCGGCACCCGGCCGACACCGGCCAGGCTGTAGATGTGCTCCGGTCCCAACGTGCGTGCGATCGCCAACGCTTCCGTCACGCCGCCGAGCAACAAGATTCGCTTCATTCAAAGGCACCCGCATGGCCAACAATGCCACCCTGACGATCAATCGCAAACACCTCGACCTGCACCTGCGCCGGCACCACGCTGCGGGCGAATTCCAGCGCATGGCGGCAAACTTCATCACCGAGGGCAACGCCCGCCGCACTGGCCATCGCCAACGCCTGCTGACTGGTGTTCGCCCCGCGAATGGCTTGCTGCAACGCATCGTCAGCACCAATCGCCGCTGCCCATTCCGCCAGTTGCGGCAGGTCGATACTCGAATGACGCGAGTGCAGGTCCATGTGCCCGGCCGCCAGTTTGCTGATCTTACCGAAGCCGCCGCACAGGCTGAGTTTATCCACAGGTACTTTGCGCAGGTGCTTGAGCACCGCGCCGACGAAGTCGCCCATTTCGATCAGGGCGATTTCCGGCAGGTTGTAGACCCGGCGCATGGTGTCTTCGCTGGCGTTGCCGGTGCAGGCGGCGATGTGCAGGTAGCCGTTGGTTTTCGCCACGTCGATGCCTTGATGGATCGAAGCGATGTATGCCGCGCAGGAAAACGGCCGGACGATGCCGCTGGTGCCGAGGATCGACAGGCCGCCGAGAATCCCCAGACGCGGGTTCATGGTTTTCAGCGCCAGGGCTTCGCCGCCCTCGACATTGACCGTCACCTCGAAGCCGCCGCGATAGCCGGTTTCTTCGGCGAGCAGGGTCAGGTGATCGCTGATCATCTTGCGCGGCACCGGGTTGATCGCCGGTTCGCCGACGCCCAGCACCAACCCTGGCCGGGTCACAGTGCCGACGCCCTTGCCGGCCACGAAGCGAATCCCCGGCTCGTCCATCAGCCGCACCCGCGAATAAAGCAGGGCGCCGTGAGTCACGTCCGGATCATCGCCGGCATCCTTGATCGTTCCGGCTTCGGCGCCGTGTTCGGTCAGCCGGCAGAACTCCAGACGCATCTGCACCTGCTTGCCCTTGGGCAACACGATCTGCACGGCGTCGGCCGATGAGCCACCGAGCAGCAGACGGGCAGCGGCGAGGCTGGTGGCCGTGGCGCAGCTGCCGGTGGTCAGGCCGCTGCGCAGGGGCGCGGGTTGTTCGGCGGTTTCGTCACGCATCAAGGGGTTTGACCAGATCGAGCAGGGTGATCGGCAAGGCCTGGCGCCAGGTGTCGAACTCGCCCAGCGGCTGTGCCTGGGCAATGTGGATGCGGGTCAACTCGCCACCGTGGCGTTCGCGCCAGGCCATCAAGGTCATTTCGCTTTGCAGCGTCACGGCGTTGGCCACCAGTCGGCCGCCGGGTTTGAGGTGTTCCCAGCAGGTGTCGATCACGCCTTCGCGGGTCACGCCGCCGCCGATGAAAATGGCGTCCGGACGCTCAAGACCGGCGAGGGCCTGAGGAGCACTGCCGCGAATCAGTTGCAGGCCAGGAACGCCCAAGGCATCACGGTTGTGTTCGATCAGTTGCTGGCGACCCTCGTCGGCCTCGATGGCCAGGGCGCGGCAGCTCGGGTGAGCGCGCATCCACTCGATGCCGATCGAGCCGCTGCCGGCGCCGACGTCCCACAACAGTTCGCCCGGGGTCGGGGCGAGGCGGGCGAGGGTGATGGCGCGCACGTCGCGCTTGGTCAGTTGGCCGTCGTGCCGGAAGGCGGAGTCCGGCAGACCGGCGAGACGCGACAGGCGTGGTGTATCTGGATCACCCAGGCATTCGATGGCGATCACGTTGAGGTCGGCAATGAGCGGATCGTTCCAGTCGTTGGCTGTGCCGTCGATCCGGCGTTCAGCGTCGCCGCCCAGATGTTCCAGAACACTCAGGCGACTGGCGCCGAATCCGCGTTCACGCAGCAACGTGGCAACCGCCGCCGGGCTCTGGCCGTCATTGCTCAGCAGCAACAGGCGCACGCCGCTGAACAGTTGCGCATTGAGGGCCGCAAGAGGGCGGGCCACCAGCGACAGCACATTGACGTCCTGCAACGGCCAGCCCAGCCGGGAAGCCGCCAGCGAGCATGAGGATGGCGCTGGCAGAACCAGCATTTCGGTTCCTGGCACCTGCCGCGCCAGACTTGCGCCAACGCCGTAGAACATCGGATCACCGCTGGCCAGCACGCACACCGCTTCACCGCGACGATCGAGCACCGGGGCCAGGGAAAACGGGCTCGGCCACAACTGGCGCTCGCCACGGATGCACACCGGCAACAGGTCCAGCTGACGCTGACCGCCGATGATCCGCGAAGCGCCCATCAAGGCGCGCCGGGCATTCTTGCCCAGGCCCTTGAAGCCGTCTTCACCGATTCCCACTACCGTCAGCCAGGGTGTCATGCCGTTCCTCAATCTCATGCGCCGTTCAAGCGGCGCATGATAGCGCGGCTTCTGTTGTCTGGCGCTGCTGCCTTGTTGCAGGCGAAGGCAGCGGTAGACATGTTATGTGGTTGAAAACCGATTGGCGGATCTAACGTCTTTGTTATTTTGGTTTTTGATCAAGTTGAACGTTACCCATAAAACGGGCTGGATCATCTTCTGAACGATTATTTAATTAACTAGTGATTGAACGCCTTGCTGGCGTCCGGTGATAGGGATGTGAGGATAAACATGGATGACATAAAACATAATGCGACACTTGTCGGCGATATATTGCTGACCGGCAGTCGGGGGCAATCAAACGAGGATTATCAGTTCGCGTTGAACTGTACTTACCTGGCACAGCGCCAGGCGGATATGACTTATAACAGTACGACCCAGCCTGGACGATGGACCGATTATTTTACCGATGTACTGTGGTCGCATGGCTGGAGCCGCGATTATCAGCCGATCGAGCATGTTCAAACGCAGTTCAGGGGCAGCGTGCGCGAGGTCTGGTCACGACTGGCATCGCCGCTGCTGAGTGCTGAACAGGTGGCTGGCGTTGATCGAGGGCTGGTGGCGCTCGAAGGCGACGTTGAACTGTTGAAAAAGGTCAAAGGCCTTAGTGGCAAAGTCTTCGATTTCAAAATCATGCCGATCAATTACAACGCCAATGGTGATATGGAATTGATCGTGACAAATACCCGGTTCATCAAGTCGAGCCTGAACACCGGGTATTTTTTCTGGAACGTTTCGCAAGTAATGACTCAGCTGGATGTTCTGGCTCGGAAGGTGGTGATCAGTCGCCGGGTCTTGGACGCTCGTCGAGCCAGTGTGATAAAGGCGCTGGAGGGGATCAAATTCAATTTCGAGGATTACCCGCTGTGACCGCCTCCCTCTGAGGCGATTTTCTTCCACGGGAATAGCCCGGCAACGCAGAATCCGACCGGCAGGCATTTTCATGCGCTCGGGCAAAGCAGGCATAATGGCGACCTTTCGCCCTCACGGTGCTGCCAGCCAGCCGGTCATCCCTTGAACGAACGCTCGATGTCAACAGCTCTACGCCCCTCGGCTTGTCCGGGGTTGCTGCGTATCGTCCAGGCGCTGGATGGCGGTATCTGCCGGATCAAACTCAATGGTGGTTCGATCAGCGCCGATCAGGCTGAGGTGGTGGCGCATGCCGCCGAGCGTTTCGCCAGTGGCGTGATCGAGGCAACCAACCGCGCCAACCTGCAGATTCGCGGGATCGGCGAGCACGGCACCGCGCTGATCGACAGGCTGCTGGCCGCCGGCCTCGGGCCGCGAACCGCCGCCGGTGATGATGTGCGCAACCTGATGCTAAGCCCTGCTGCAGGGATCGACCCGCAGATGCGCCTGGATACCCGCACGCTCGCCGGGCAGATTCTCGATACCCTGCAAAGCCATCCGCGTTTCCACGAGTTGAGCGCCAAGTTCGCCGTGCAACTGGATGGCGGTGAAGCGCTGGCGATGCTCGAACATCCCCATGATCTGTGGTTGTCGGTATACGAAGATCGCGGCGAAACGCTGTTGGCATTCGGCCTGGCGGGCTGTCCGTCGGAGCGACCGCTGGCCGCCGTGGCGCTTGCGCACGGACATGCGCTGGTGGTGGCGGTGCTGGAGGTGTTCCTCGATCTGGCTCGACCGGAGCAGACGCGAATGCGTCATCTGCTGGATGAATGTCCGGCGCCGATGTTCCTGGCAACACTCGGGCGGCGGATCCGTCTGCAAAGCGTCGGCGACTGGCGGCGTGAATCGACGCCGGAAGGCTTGCACATCGGCATCCATCCTCAGCCATCGGCCGGTCAGGTGTATGTCGGTGCCGCACCGGCGTTTGGCCGCCTCGATCCGGACATGCTGCGTGGCGCCGCGCAACTGGCCAGAACTTTCGGCGACGGCACCCTGCGTTTCACCCCTTGGCAGAGTCTGTTGCTGCCCAATGTGCGGGAAACCGCTGCGGTTCAAGTGCTCGACGAATTGGGCAAGCTGAACCTGCTGACCCATGCCGAAAATCCTGTAGCGCACCTGATCGCCTGCACCGGTTCCAACGGTTGCGGCAAAGGCCTGGCCGACACCAAACACGATGCCCGCCTGCTGGCGACGCTGTTGCCACATGCCGTGGATGTGCACCTGTCCGGCTGCCCGCGTTCCTGCGCCGCCGCCCACCGCGCTCCGGCAACGTTGCTGGCCGTCAGCCCCGGTCATTACGACCTCTATATTCGCGATGCAGCGGTGCCCGGTTTCGGCGCGCTGCACGCTCAAAACTTTACTATCGAAGCGGCCGCGACCCTGCTCGTCGCCCGCTCACGGAGCCCCCTTGATGCTTGATTACATCCGCGACGGTCAGGAGATCTATCGCAACTCCTTCGCGATCATTCGCCGCGAGGCCAACCTCGCGCGCATCCCGGCCGACCTGGAAAAACTCGCGGTGCGGGTGATCCATGCCTGCGGCATGGTCGAGGCGATCGACGGGCTGCAATTCTCCGCAGGCGCCGGCAAGGCCGGGCGCGATGCGCTGGCCGCTGGCGCGCCGATCCTGTGCGATGCGCGGATGGTTTCCGAGGGCGTGACCCGTGCGCGCCTGCCGGCCAACAACGAAGTGATCTGCACCCTGCGCGACGACAGCGTGCCGGAGCTGGCGCGCGAGCTGGGCAACACCCGCTCGGCAGCGGCGCTGGAACTGTGGCGTCCGCATCTGGAGGGCAGCGTGGTGGTGATCGGCAACGCGCCGACCGCGCTGTTCTATCTGCTGGAAATGCTCGACGCCGGCGCCCCGAAACCGGCGCTGATCCTCGGCTTTCCGGTGGGCTTCGTCGGCGCTGCCGAATCCAAGGCCGAGCTGGCTGCCAACAGCCGTGGCGTGCCGTTCGTGATCATGCAGGGCCGCCTCGGCGGCAGCGCCATGGCCGCCGCGGCGGTCAATGCCCTCGCCACGGAGATCGAATGATGCAGGCTAAAGGTCGTTTGATTGGCCTGGGCGTCGGCCCCGGTGATCCGGAACTGATTACCGTCAAGGCCCTGCGCCTGCTGCGCGAGTCGCCAGTGGTGGCGTACTTCGTGGCCAAGGGCAAGAAGGGCAACGCCTTCGGCATCATCGAAGCGCACCTGCAGGACGCGCAGAACCTGCTGCCGCTGGTGTACCCGGTGACCACCGAAGTGCTGCCGGCGCCGCTGTCCTACGAGCAGGTGATCAGCGATTTCTACGATGACGCGGCAGAGGAAGTGGCCGCGCATCTGGATGCCGGCCGCGATGTAGCGGTGATCTGCGAAGGTGACCCGTTCTTCTACGGTTCCTACATGTACCTGCATGACCGCCTGGCCAACCGTTATGAAGCCGAAGTGGTGCCGGGCGTCTGCTCGATGCTCGGCGGCGCGTCGGTGCTGGGCGCGCCGCTGGTGTATCGCAATCAGAGCCTGTCGGTATTGTCCGGTGTCCTGCCTCATGACGAGCTCAAACGTCGTCTGGCCGATGCCGACGCGGCGGTGATCATGAAGCTGGGGCGCAATTTCCCGAAAGTGCGCGACGTGTTGGCAGAACTGGGTCTGGCCGAGCGTGCGCTGTACGTCGAGCGCGCGACCATGGCCAACCAGAAGATCGTGCCGCTGGATGAGGTCGAGCCGATGTCCTCGCCGTACTTCTCGCTGATCATTGTTCCCGGCGAACGGTGGCAAGGCTGATGACTCATTCCACACCGGCCATCGTCATTCTCGGCCAGGGCGCGTTGGCCACGGCCCGTCGCCTGCAGCAGGTCTATCCAGCTGCGCAGATTCATGGACTGAAAGGGCGCGTCGATGGCGCCGACCTGACTTACAGCGACTTCGGCGCGACCCTGCGCGAGCTGTATCAACAGGACACGCCGATCATTGCCCTGTGCGCGGCGGGCATTGTCATCCGCACGCTGGCGCCGCTGTTGCTGGAGAAAGGCGCCGAACCACCGGTGCTCGCCGTGGCGGAAGACGGCAGCGCCGTGGTGCCGCTGCTCGGTGGCCTCGGTGGGGTGAACGTCATGGCTCGCGAGATTGCGGCTGCACTTGAAGTGGCAGCGGCGATCACCACCAGCGGCGAGTTGCGTTTCGGCACTTGCCTGCTCAATCCACCCGGCGGTTACGCGCTCGGCGATCTGGAGCAGGGCAAGCGATTTGTCTCTGATCTGCTCGCCGGCCACAGCGTGCGCATCGACGGTGCCGCGCCGTGGCTTGCGCAGGCGCAACTGCCGGAAGATCCACAGGCGCAGCGCTCGATTCGTGTGGGCAGCGATGCTCGCGCGGCGAGCGCCAGTGAGTTGTTGATTTATCCACGCAGTGTGGCGGTAGCGGTAGGTGCTGATGTGGTCGACCTGCCGGGCACTATCCGTGATGCGTTGCAGCATGCTGGTGTGGCGATTCAATCGCTGGCCTGTCTGGTGGCGGCGGACGTTCAGATGGCCAGCCCGGCGTTGCGTGAAGCAGCGCTCGAGCTGACGGTGCCGTTGCGCTTTGTTGCGCCGGCGGATGACCTTAGTCAGCTCGCCGGTCATGCCGTCCCCCATGCTCGGGTCATCGCGACATCCCCCAACATCGCCATCGCAGTGGCAGAACAGCCACTGGATGTTTCGCAGATCGGCCGCCCGCGCGGTCGTCTTGCCGTCATCGGTCTTGGTCCGGGCGCGGCCGAGTTGATGGTGCCAGCGGTAAAAGCCGAGCTGGCCCGGGCCACCGACGTGCTGGGTTATGAAACCTACGTGCGCATGGCCGGCCCCTTCCGCGACGATCAGGTGCAGCATTGCACCGACAACCGCGAAGAAATGCAGCGTGCCCGTCACGCTTTCCGACTGGCCGCGCAGGGCCGATCGGTGATTGTGGTTTCGTCCGGCGATCCGGGGGTGTTCGCCATGGCGGCGGCGGTGCTCGAAGCGTTGCACGAGTCGACGGATCCGGCGTGGCACAGCGTCGATCTGGAAATCCTGCCGGGTGTGTCCGCCTCACTCGCTACCGCCGCACAGGCCGGTGCACCGCTGGGACACGACTTTTGCGTGATGTCGCTGTCGGACAACCTCAAGCCATGGTCGATCATTGAGAAGCGCCTGGACCTGGCCGCCGAGGCCGATCTGGCATTGGCGTTTTACAATCCGATCTCCCGCGCCCGTCCGTGGCAGTTGGGGCGAGCCCTGGAAATCGTTGCCCAACATCGCACGCCGCAGACGCCGGTGGTGCTCGGTCGCGATATCGGCAGACCGGGGCAGACCCTGCGTACCACTACGCTGGGCGCATTGACCGCGGATCAGGTGGACATGCGCACCATGGTGCTGATCGGTTCATCCACCACCTGCACCTTCCCCCGTGCGACGGGAGGCGACTGGGTGTACACCCCCCGCTGGTATGGCGAAAAGCCTGGCGGCTGATGCTCCCTTCCATGCTGTGTGCCCACTCGGGTATCGATTGACAAGACAAGGCCGCGAATGGGTTGTTCGCGGCCTTGTCTTTCGTATCGCACGGCAATTTATATATCTGTGACACTTGTTTGGAAGTTTTGATGTGGCGGGAAGTTTCCGTTGAAATTGTTTGAATGGCTTGTTGTTTGTTGAGTTGGTTTTTTTATACTAGTTTCGCTTCCGGAAAGTGCGTGTCGATCTGTTGTTTGTGCATTGATATCAACTTGTTGCAAGAGCGATTTTTTTGTAATGGGGTATTTGTGCGCGTGATTTTCAATCGGCTCGTGTAATTTGTTATTTCGGGAGTTCACGTATGCGGGAAATTAATAATGATGTTGCCGATGTCGGTCATCTGAAGTTTGCGACGTTGTTCAAGTTTTCCGAATTTGAGCAGGCTCTGCAGCCTTACAAGGACAGCGCGCAATATGACGCGGCGCTTCGTTACTATTCTGCGTGTATCGATCTGCTCGACTCGCCTCGACTGTTGCAACCGCTGGCGCTGCTCAAGCAGGCACTGGGAGAATTGAACAAGGGGCGAGTGCGCCGTAGTTTAGACAAGGCACCGGTATCGACACCGGACGGCGGGACAGCGCCGGATCTTGCGCAGATCTTTGACAGGCTCGAAGTTGTCGAGTCGCGCCTGCACTCCAGTGTCGGGTTGATGAAACTTCCGGCTACGGCCGTGCCGAAAATCCTGCACTTCGTCTGGCTCGGTGGCGGGCTTGGCGAGATCCAGCGCGACTACATCAATCTCTGGAAACAAGTGCTGGCTGGAGAGGGTTACAAGATCAACCTCTGGTATGACAGTGATGCCATGTTGGCGCATGAAACCAATCGGCTGATCAGCGAGGCAGCGAAACTGCACAGCCTGCAGAACGGCGGTATGGATAGCTCCACTGAAGCGCAACTTGGATCAATGTATGAGGCGCGGGCCATCGTACTGAAACAGGAGATGTTCGCGCACATCAATCAGGCTGTTGCAAACGGGGTGTCGGCTGATGAGGCTCGGACGCAGTTGTTGAGTCGGGCGTACGGACAGCAGGCAGAAAGACTCAAATCGTTGAAAGAGCGCAATTTGCAGAGCGTGCATGCGTTGGTCGGTGGCGACTTGCAATTGCGCGATTTGGCGGGTGCTCCACAACCCATGCAGTTGCAAGCCATCTACGATCAGGAGATGCGCTTGCGCGGCAATCTTGCCGCCGGATCCGATGTCGTGCGGCTGGAGGCATTGCTCCCCGAAGGGGGGCTGTACGCGGATGTCGATAATCTCCCGCCGTTGGTGAAGGTACTGGGCGGCGTGGACATCAGTACGGTCGGAAACGATGGCCAGCGGGGGATTTTGCAATTACTGCTGGACCACAATCCGCACTGGATGCCGGGGCGCCAGGCGGTGCGCGGCGGGTACACGGATTATGCCGACAGTATTCCCGCAGAGCATCGCCAGGCGCTGGAAGCGTTCGCCGGAAGCCGCCCTGCGCTGAATCAGGTTTTCCAGCCCCCTTCCGATCTCCTTGCACGCCCCTACATGTTGCGTGCTGTGCGTGAGGGCAATTCGTTGAGCAATGCCTGGCTGATGGCGCACCCGGGCTCGCCAATGCTGGAGGCCGTCATGCAGCGGCTGGGTTTTAACTATCAAGTGGTCAACGCAGTGTTCCGGACGGCGGCTGAAAGAGGTGTAGCCCCTCACGACGATGATTCCATGCAAGCCCTGGCGATCGCGGAGCTTGAGGATCGCCTCGGTGCCCTGGAGGGGCTGTCGGACGAGGATGAAATCGCGATGAGATATCTGGCGGACGCCGCTGCCAGTTACTACAGCGACGGCATTCGCCTTGAACGTGAGGGCACGATCTATCTCACCGGACCGGCTGCCATGCGTCTTGGCATGGGAGATTACGAGCAGGCGCATTTCACCCCGCGTGCTGGCGAAGCCTCTCGGGCTGAAGTCGGCATTGAACCGAAGGGCACGGTCAGTCGTTCAAGCGAGGAAGAGCTGGATCATTCCTGGAAAGAAAACGGAGCCGATGAACAACAGTGGGTCAGGAACGAACAGCAGCGTTTTCGCGACGGCCGATACACCACCCGTTACGCCGGCGACCTCGACGAACTGCTCAATCATTCCACCGTCGAGTTCGAGCTCGGCTGGCCGCTCATTGAAGGGCGCCATGTTCTGCTGACCGGGCTGCTGCAACGCCTGGCCGAGCGTCTGGGTAAACCGTTTACCCAGGCGATGATGAACGGCCATGACGGCCCGGTAGTGTTCGTCGACCGGCTGCCACTGGATTTCGACGACCGTCAGGCGATCCGCAATCAGGACACGCGGCTGCGACCACCGGCTTCTCTGGCCAATGAACAGACCCGGAGCCTTGCGCTGGACGAAGTGCTGGTGCGTCTGGGGGCGGGCTCCTTGCAACGGGCTCACCTCAGTCCGTTGCAGCGCCTGACACTCGGGGCCTTGCTCGGCGTTGAATCGCTGGATGAACAGAGTTTGCTGGCGCAGAACAGTGTGATGGAAAACCTGATCAACAGTGTCAGGGAGCGCGGGACTTCGGGACGGTTCGGGGCGATCGAGCAGCATCTGTTTCAGCGCAGGGACACCGCATTCGTTGCCGGGTTGAACAGTGTCCAGCACGAACTGCCGATGGACTTGCCGAGTGCGCTGAGTCTGAAGAAAGCCGCCCTGGCCGGGGCGACGACGCTGTATGAGTGGGGGCAGCAGGTCGCGCAGATCAAGAAGGTGGCCCTCCAGGAACATCGTGAGCAAGTGCAGGATCGCCTGGAGCAGGTGCTCAATCAGCTTGAGGGCGGTGCCGTGAAACTGGCGCCACAGGACCTGCTGATGCACGGAATGGGCGATATGACTGCCGGGCGATGTTTTCCTCTTGCGCTGGCGATGAGTGCAGCCATCACTGAGGGCAAGGCTGCCACCCAGCGATTGCACGAGCGTTTTTACCTTGCGGTACTCGAGCCGGAACACGCTGACACAATCGCCTTTCTGGGGGCACTTGAGGAGATGCGTGGCGTGAAGTATGGCGATGTCGGGACTCCGCTGGGGCGGCTGGATCTGGACCAGGTCACGGCGACCCTCGAGGAGTCTGTCGGTACTCGAACCTTGATGCTCAACTCTGACAATCATTCGATGCTGGTTGCTCGTACCGTCAACGGCACGGAAGTCATCTACCACTTTTATGATCCCAACTTCGGCCTCTTCGAGTTCGAGACTGCTGCCACATTCAGAGCGGTACTGACGAGATTTTTCCAGAGAGGCATGACCAGACATTACGCCGCCTATGGTGAGCCTGACCGTCCGCAGTTCGATCTGATCGATCTCCAGGGGGAACGGGTAGCCGATCTGGATCTGTCGAGCGGTGCCAAGGTGGCACACCTTTTAAGGGAGGATGCGTTGCCGAGCATGCCGCTGCGCAGGGTTCGCCAGCGGCTTTTCAGCGCACACGGACAATCGCTGGTTGAAAATCCACACCTGGCCAGCACATTGCTGCAGTCCGACAGCCACTGGTGGGCCGAACAGGTCGCAGACGTGACTTCGCGGTTGCAGGAGGGGCATGAGTCAGTGTCGCCACTGGTGCCGTTATTCGAGTCGCTGGAGGTCACCCTCGAGGGCACTTATCGGGTGAGCATGCTCGATCCGAAGAGCGGCGAGGTGATGGCAACGGTCATCAGCCGCGACAGCCGTCTGCTGCGGATCAAAAATTATCTGGCCGAGCTGTTTTCGACGCTGGCCCAAAAACGTACCCGGGCCGGCGCGCCAGTCGATCCGACGGAAGCTTCCGCTGTTCACACCCTCAACGCCGGGTTCGCCGTTCAGGCGTTGATGAATGCCTTGCGCGACCGCGAAGGTGAAGGCCGCACATTGACCACCGCCGTGCAATGGCATGCCTACGTCAACTATGCGCAGCTGGTGCATGGCAATCTGGTGGACGTGGCGGGGCTGGTCGGGGTCCTGCAAACGGCATTGCGTGATGAAAGGATCATGGCCCGGACCACTGGGCAAGTGGTGGCCGAAGCGCTGGCGCCACTGACCGCCAGAACTTTGGGCAATGTGGCGGGGCATGTGGCCAATGAAGGCGTTGGCGCGGTACTGGGGCTGGCCAATGTCGGGTTCGATATCTATCAGTTGGCGAACGCAAAGAACGATGTGGAGGTCGCGACTTACGGTACTCAGTTGGGCTTTGACGCGGCGAGCCTGGCCCTGACCGGTACAGGGCTTGCTGCGGCGGCCCTGGGGGCGGGTACGGCCGCTGCGGTGCTCGGTGGCGCCGGGGTGATTCTGGGCGGGCTGGCGATCGGGGTGACCGCGTTGGCACATGCCTACGCCATCATTGCCGAGGAGGCAAAAGCCGTCGGTCTGTTCTTCGATGAAATCGAGCAGGCTCATCGCGGTGCCGGCTACCGGTACGACGGCACGCAAGGTGCCTGGCTGCCGCGACCGTCGCTGATTATCAGGCAGCTGGATCTGGGCAACGGCAGGATGCAGCTGGACAGCACCCGGCTGTATCCGCTGCGTGATCATTTCGGAGTGCCGGAATTCGAAGCCGATTACTCACGCGCCATCAACCTCAGTGCCGAATTGGGTTATCCCGACGAGATGAGTTTCACTGCGCCCTCCGATCAACCCATCGTTTTACCCTGTACACCGCTGAACTGTTATCGCTACGAGTACAAGACCCTGCCGTTTGTCTCGGTGTTTCACGACAAGGGTTTTGACATTGCACGTCGCCTGGAAAAGAAAAAACCGGACGGCCAATGGCTGTTCCTGTTTTCGTTCTATTCCTTTCCCAGCGAATACGTCGTCTATCGGATTTATCCCGATTACCGACCCACCGACATCACTGTCAAGCTTGATGCCCGCGAGCGCAAGCTGGTCGTGCCGGTGATCCCGTCCCTGTGGCGGGGCAAGGTTTCCTATCGGCTGCAGGGGGGCGGCGGGACTTGCACGCTGGTGCTCAATCCCGGTGTCGACGTTGAGTTACAGACGATCGGTGCGCAGAAGGATCGCTGGATTATCGCGGCGCCCTGGGCTCGTGAAACCGACATCGTGTTCGGCGAGGACGGCCGGTTCAGCGTCAAGGATTGCCGGTTCAAGGTCAGTGCCGGTGTTCCACCTGATCTGTATGTGCTGCTCGAAGGCGGCAACCTGTTCAAAGTCGAAGGCCGCATACTCACGTTATTGCTGGACCACCCCCCTCAGGAACAGCACGGACAGGTATTGCAGAATCATCTGCAGGAACTGGCCCGGGCCCATCGGCTGGTGCTGCCCTACACGCCGATCCACGATTATCTGATTCCATTCGAACCAGCCGATGCACCGCGTTACACCACCGGTTGGTACGACGCCCGTGAGGACCGGGTTCTTTACGTGCGCAATGATGACGTGTCGGCCGACGATGCGCAGTTGTCGGTCGTGGTGGGCGAGTCGGCGTTTTTTCAATCGGCCGAGGGTTTCGAAATCTGGCAGGTCGAGGCGAACACTGGGTTGCTCAGCCATCGCTATCGTCTGTTGTTCAAGCCGCGTGGCACCAGCTCGATTCGCAGTGTGGAGGCCGACGGGCAGGGTGTGGTTCATGTGGTGCAGGAGTATCTGCAAGCAGACGGCCGTGTGGAGCGCTTCAATTACCTCATTCACGATGGGCAGTTATGGTTGAGTTCAGTCACACGCGGTCTTGAACCGGCATTCGAGGCACTCCTTGATGAAACGGCCCCGTTGACCGATTGGACGTCTGTGCTCGGCGAGCAGATCGTGCTCAAGTCGAGTCATGACAAGTCCTACGCGACGGTCCACTGGCAGTTCGCGCCCTATGTGTCGATCTGCTGGATGATCGAAAACAACCTCCGTGACATGGCCTGGATCCGCACCCGCGACGACCTGATCATTCGCCCGGTGCCGCGTCGTCATCGCGCCCGGGGCTGGGCCGATTCGATCCAGAATCTGAACGACCTGATGCTGCTGACGGTGGCTGATGACAGCGATGTATTTGTCATCTATGACCGTAACGCGCAGACCTTGTGCCGGACGCAGTGCACGGTGCTCAAGGGCAAGATGCAATGGGCTCATCGTTGGGTGCAGCCTGCTGGACTGAAGCAGATTGCGGCACAGGAAAGCGGCTATCTGGCAAGTACCGCAGAGGGGCTCTCGTTTGAAATCGACAGCACCGGTGAAGTGCGCTTCGCCGGCGTGAGCGAACAATGGCTCAAGAGCCGCACCCAATGGTGGCTGGCGCTGGAAGGGCTGGCCAAGCGGTACTCCGTTGAACGGTTCACGATTGTCGGCGTTGTCAATGCCACCGGCGACGCGCGTTTGCATGCCTGGTACTTGGATAACCATCTGGTGCTGAGTGGGGCGCGGCAGGGCGATGTACGTCTTCTGGGACTGACCCCCGACAGACAGGCGGCGTGGTTGTTCGAACCGGCGGCAGGGCAAGTCTGGCGTCAGGCGTTGATCGATCCGCAGCGACTGGATCAGGCGTTCGGAACCGCTGCGCAGCTATTGCACGCTGAAGTGTTGACCCCGCCGGAACGGCAATGGGCACCGTGGAGCTTCGCCGACGTCAGGATCGACGGTACGGGGCTGCTGGGCACGACCCTCGATGGCCAGGTGTTGCAGTTGCACGCTCAGGCGCAACCTGTGCTGGCTGGTGTGGCGCTCGATTGGGTAGTCGCTCATGACGAGCACCTGATTCGTGACCTCGAGGCCATGCTGGTGAACCAGGCGCATCGCCCGTTCATTTCCATCGCCACCCGCGACGCCAGCGCGTGCTGGTACTTCGTCGACAGTGCGCGATTGATCCGGATCGCAGCGCAGGATCTACCCGGGGATTACGAGTTGCTGGGCGTGCGGCGACACACGGATGTCCTTCTGAACGATTCAGGGCAGCGACTGATTCGGGGTTATCCGAGCAAGCGGCAGATCGGGCCGCTGGATTACGTCCAGCGCAACGCCGAGGTGCTGGTGATCGAAGGGCAAGTGGGTGCGCCGAACCTGTTGCCGCTGATTCCTGATGGCGTGCGCACACTGGTGGTGCGGATGGGCCGCGGCTCCATGAAGTGCCATCTGTCGCAGGCTCTGACGCGCAGACTGGAACGGCTGGTCATTGATGCACGGTTCCCGCTGGCCGGCCCGCCCGCGGTGATGAGTCGCCTGATCTGGTCGCTGGACACATCGCAAGCGGTGGAGGTCGGCGTTGTCGGGGATCACCTGGTGCTGATCGATCCTGATTCCGGACTCTGCGTGTTGTTCCGTGATGCCTGCGCGAACGATCCGGCGTTGCACGGCGACGTCATACTCGAGGTCAAGGGGTTGCGACCTTGCCAGGTATCGACGCTCGCCCGAGGGATGTTGGGGCCCAATGGCGTGACAGGCAGCGTGACACTCAAAAGCTTGATAGAGGAGGCGAAGAGCAACCTCATGACTGAATCAACGATCTGAGTTAACGATTCAGTTGTGCTTGAAAGATAGTTGTCAGTGATCAAAGAAGACCGCCGATGGAAGTATTGGCGGTCTTTTGCATTCCGGTCTATGGCACCAGATAGCCCTTCACCCCGGTGAAGATGATCTGTGCGGCCAGCGCGCACACGAACAATCCCATCAGGCGACTGACGATCTGCAAGCCTTGATCGCCGAGGATCCGTTCGATGCGATTCGACAGATAAAGTACGACACCCACGGTAAAGCTGGCCAGGGCGATGCTCATGATGGCGGTGAGTTTGTCGTCCCAGTGGGGCTGACTGACGCCCATGACCAGCAACGCACCAATAGTGCCCGGGCCGACAGTCAGGGGAATGGTCAGCGGCACGATCGTCACGTCCTGCTGCACATTGTCCGTCTGCACCACCGACTTGCCTTGCGCCATGCCCAGTGCCGAGATGAACAGCACGCTGCCGGCGCCGATCCGGAAAGCATCTACGGTAATGCCGAACACATCGAAAATCACTCGCCCGAACAAATACAGAAGAACGCTGGAGACCAGCGTGGCGATCGCCACTTTCCAGGCCAGGCGTCGTTGCTCCTTGCGCGAATAACCACGGGTCAGGCTGATAAAGCAGGACAGCACGAAGAACGGGCTGTAGAGCACAAGCATCTTCAGGTAAACGCTGAACAACACATGGAGCATGGTTTCGACTCGCCGCTGTGGAGTGGACGACGTGGAGTCTATCAGTGGTTTAGTTGTTTGTGTCTGGAAGCGTGGTTTTAATCAGGTTTGATTTAACTTGTGTGGAAGTTGCTAAGTGGGTGGAAAGTTCAGATATCAAGTTACATGTTTTGCTTTGTTGTTTGTTTGGTACTTGGTTATTGTTATTTGGCAAGTTCATGAGGAGCTTGTGATTCTAACTAATGGATGTGTCAAATGTATAATCAAGCTGTTCGTGAAAGTTATGTAAACACCTGTCTTGAAACGCTGGGTGAGTGTGATATCGGTGATCCGCTGATTATCAAGCCACGTGGCTTGCAGATTTCCGGTGATGATGTTGAAGCGCCGTCGCGCGGTAGCATCGTCGGTGAGGGCGTGCTGGGTTTCTCCAGTAACCTCACTGGCGATAACAAGTCCGATGCGCAGAATGCTTTTTTATTCGCAACGCGTGCAGCAAACAAAAAATACCCTGAAGAATCTCAGGGCAAGGAATGGTACCTGTACTTCCGGGACATCATGACCATGGCAGGCTGGACCCCTGTCAGCCGTTACTACAGCGATCTGCAAGTGGGTGGTACCAGTGTTCGCATGGACAAACTGGTTCTGGAGATTCTGTCTTCGGTCGTCGCGGGTGTTGCCTTGCCTGGCCCAACCAGCGCATTGATGCTGAAAGTAGCGGGCGATGCCATTGCCGCCCTGCAGAAGCGTGACACCGCAGCACTGACCGTTTACGAACGCAATCTGCTCGAGCATGGCGTCGGTGGTGTTTCCAGCGCCGCCTGCGTGGAAGTTGACGGTGAAGCGATCATGGCGGTCGGCGCAGTGCGCTTCCTGCGTCGGAACACCTCGACCAAAGTCATGTTTGTGGATCTTGATATTCGTAATGTGAAGTTGTATCGCGGTGAAACGGTATTTGCCAAAAATACATTCGTGGCGGATGGCGTGCGTGAGTTGATCAAGAACAAGTTGATTCCGCACAAGGACAAGATTGACGAGATCGACATTTGATGAGTGAAAAGGCGGCCGTAACAGGTCGCCTTTTTTACGGGGGACGATATGAAACTTGATTATTCGGTTTTGATCGTTGGCGCTTGCGTGATGTTGCTACCGGCAGCGGACGATGCGGATAGTTACAGCGATCTGGTCAACTCAGTGTTGTTGGCGCAGTTGGCCGCGAGCAAGAAAGTCGAAAAGTCGCAAGGTACTGACTGGTATGACGCTTACATCCAATTGATGGATGACTACTGGCTGCGCTACGCGCGCGCCCGACAAGACTGGTCCGTCAATGAGGGGGATGTCGAATCCGTCAGCGAATGGATCAGTGGCGCTATTGCCAAAGGTGGTTCGCAAAACGCCAGTGCGGCGGTGGCGACCTTGCAGCGTTTGGCTCAGTTATCGGGAGCCGAACCCGTCATGGCGCTGCTGCGAGCTCATGTGCAAAGGACCATGTCCCTACCCGATGAGGCTCATGCCCCTGCCGGACCCGTTCGATTGCTAGCGATCATCGCCTCGACGCCAATGCGCATTTCGAGCGTCTATGTTGAGTTCCAGGCTCATGGGTCTATCGAACTCAACCCGCTGGCCCAGCGTTTCGAAGCACGGGACATACAGGGAGCGGTCTGCTTGCGCTACGCCAAAGCCAGTTTGTCGGAAACACTCTACGGGCCTGTACGTGATGCCATCGCCTTGAAAGTCAGGGACAGGCAAGCGGCTCACGTTTTGGCGATGGCTGTTGAATAGCGGCGAGACGCTTGATCGGCAACGCCGCTCAGAACGTTGAGGCGGTGCGATTCTGTTGGTCACGCTGTGCCACCCAGTGCTCGATCAGCTCACGCAGTTGCGACAGTTCCACCGGTTTGGCCATGTGCCCGTCCATCCCGGCCTGCCGCGCGCGCTCCTTGTGTTCAGCGAGGATGTGCGCTGTCAGCGCAACGATCGGCGTGCGAATGCGCTGGTTGCTGACTTCCCATGCGCGCAATTGCTGAGTCGCCGAGAACCCGTCGAGGATCGGCATTTCGCAGTCCATCAACACCAGGTCGTAACGCTGGGCTTTCATTGCCTGCAAGGCTTCTTCGCCATTGCTGGCGGTGTCCGGTTGCAGATTGAGTTTGCCGAGCATGCCGCGGATGACCTTGGTGGAAATCGTGTTGTCTTCGGCCACCAGAATGCGGAAGTCGCTCGGCACCTTGACCGGCGCAGCGGGGCTGGCCGGCTGCGGCTGGAACACCACCTGGCCACGGTTGCGCTGGTTCAGTTCGTCGGCAAGCGTGGTCTTGAGGGTGTAGCCGGCCACCGGTTTGGCCAGGATGCGCTTGATCCCTGAATTGCGCGCGATGATCTTGCTTGGCGCATTGCTGATGCCGGTAAGCATGATCAGCAGGATGTCGTGGTTCAGGCTCGGGTCTTCCTTGATCTTGGCCGCCAGTTGCATGCCGGTCATGCCGGGCATGTTCTGGTCCAGCAGAACCACGTCGAAATAGTCGCGCAGGTGCGCCTTGGTACGCAGCAGGGCCAGCGCTTCCTTGCCCGACGGCACGGCGCTGACGTTCAGGCCCCAGGCGCTGCATTGCTGCACCAGCACCTTGCGGCAGGTGTCGTTGTCGTCAACCACCAATACGCGTGCGCCTTGCAGCGGGCTGTCGAGGTCCGAGGTCGGGTGCTCCAGGCGATCGGGATCCAACGGCAGGGTCAGCCACAGCGTACTGCCCTGGCTGGCGCCGCTCTTGATGCCGAACTCGCCCTGCATCAAACGGATCAATTGGCGGGCGATCACCAGCCCGAGGTTGCCACCCAGACGGTTGGCCGACAGGAAGTGCTTGCTGTGCAACTCGGCGTGCATCAGCGCATCGCGCTCCTCCTGGTCCATCGGCTGGCCGCTGTCCTGCACCGCAATGCGCAGGCGTGGCCCGGCGCTGCGTTCGTCGAGGGCGACCACCACCAGCACTTCGCCTTCCTCGGTTTTCTTCAGGGCGTTTTCCAGCAGGCTCAGCAGTGTCTGGCGCAGGCGCGTCGGGTCGCCACTGATGACCCGTGGCACTTGCGGCTGGATAAAGCTGATCAGCTCGACGTTCTGCTGTTCGGCCTTGGCGCGGTAGATGCTCAGGCAATCGTCGATCAGCGCGTTGAGGTCGAACTGCACGTCGTCGAGTTCGATCTGCCCGGACTCGAGCCGCGAGATGTCGAGGATCTCGTTGATCAGGGTCAGCAATTCGTTGCCGGCGCTGTGGATGGTTTGCACGTAGTCGCGTTGCTTGACCGACAGCGGCGTGCCGAGCAGCAGTTCGGTCATGCCCAGTACGCCGTTCATCGGCGTGCGGATTTCGTGGCTGATCTTGGCCAGGAACTCGGCCTTGGCGTTGATCTCGGCGTTGCTCGCGGCGAGGTCGCGGCTGATGCTGAAACGGCTTTCGGTAATGCTGCGCTGACGTTCGCCGAGGGCGATGCTCATCAACAGGCCGCTGATGCAGATGAAACCCATCAGGGTCATGATCAGGCCTTGCGGCGCCACCAGGGTCAGCCCCAGCAAGGCCGGGAGAATGATCAGTGTGCCGATGTTGAACACCACCATCGCGGCAACGAACAAGCGGGCAGGGCGGTAGCCTTTCTGCCAGTGATAGAAACCCACCAGCAGCATGCTCAGCCCAGCCAGGGCTACGAGCGCATAGGTGATGATGTTCAGCGGCAGGGTGTTGACGAACAACAGCAGCAGGCTGCAGATCACGATGAACAGGATGTCGCCGATCAGCAGCTTGTTTAGCGGATGCGGGCCGAGCGGCGCGAAGAAACGGTAGGCGAACATCAGGCCCGCCGGTGCGGTCAGCAGCAGGGCCAGATAGGCGCCGGGAGTCTGGATCGCATGCCAGTTCGGCAGCCACGGACCGGCGAGGTTGAGCAACAGCAACAGGCTCAGGCTCAACAGGCCTTCACACACCGCGAGCCACAGGCTGCTGCGTGAGCGGGTGTAGGCGTAGCGGATCAGGTTGTGCAGGATCAGCATCGCCAGACAGCCGAACAGCAAGCCGTAGATCAGCGTCTGGTTGTGATTGGCCGCGGCCATCACTGCCGATTGCAGGGTGATATACGGGCGCAACTGGTGATCGGAGACCAGTCGCAGGTAGACGTCGAGGGGTTTGTCGCTTTGCGGCAGCGGCAGCATGAAATCGCTGCTCGGCAGCGGTCGTTCAACCTGGGGCTGAGCGGTACCGGTGTCGCGTTGTTCGATCAGGCGATCGCCGTCGAGGACATACAGATTGAGGTGCGACAGGTCGGGGGCGAAGATCCGCAGCACTTGTTCGTGCGTGCCGGGCGCCAGCCTGAAGCGCAGCCACAGGGCGCCATCGGGTTCGGCCGCGGTGAGGCGGTCAAGCTCGATAGGGCTGAATTGATTGGTGTAGCGGGCGGAGCGGATGTCGCTCAGCTGCAGGTTGCCCTGATCGTCAAGCAATACCGACCAGCCACTGCCTTGCGCGGCCTGGGCCGGGAGCATGCAGAGCAAGGTCAACAGCGTGACGGTGAAGCCTATGGCAATCCTGAGCCAGCGCACGGCGAAATCCCTTCGTAGGTTGATGCCAGAATATAACGATGCGCAGCGTCGGAACAGTCCGGCAAGGGCGATGAGCCCCTGCCGGAAACACAGCGTAGCTTATTACTGAGACTCACCGCGTTCACGGGCAATGGCGCGGTAGCCAATGTCGGTGCGGTAGAAGCAGCCTTCCCAGTCGATGGCCTTGGCCAGTTTGTAGGCCTGCTCCTGGGCGGCGCCGACGCTGGCGCCCATGGCGGTGGCGCACAGCACCCGACCGCCGGCCGTCACGACGTTGCCGTCCTTGAGCGCAGTACCGGCGTGGAAGACCTTGCCTTCCAGTGCGGCGGCTGCGTCCAGACCGTTGATCGGCGCGCCCTTGGCGTAGTCGCCCGGGTAACCGCCGGCGGCCAGCACGATGCCGACGCTCGGACGTGGATCCCACTGCGCTTCAACCTTGTCCAGCGCCTGGGCCAGTGCCGCTTCGACCAGCAGCACCAGGCTCGACTGCAGACGCAGCATCACCGGTTGGGTTTCCGGGTCGCCGAAGCGGCAGTTGAACTCGATGACCTTCGGATTACCGGCCTTGTCGATCATCAGACCGGCGTACAGGAAACCGGTGTAGACGTTGCCTTCGTCGGCCATGCCGCGCACGGTCGGCCAGATCACTTGGTCCATCACGCGCTGGTGCACGTCGGCGGTGACCACCGGTGCAGGGGAGTAAGCACCCATGCCGCCGGTGTTCGGGCCGCTGTCGCCGTCGCCGACGCGTTTGTGGTCCTGGCTGGTGGCCATCGGCAGAACGTTCTTGCCGTCGACCATGACGATGAAGCTGGCTTCTTCGCCGTCGAGGAATTCTTCGATGACAACGCGCGAACCGGCGTCGCCAAAGGAATTGCCGGCGAGCATGTCGCGCACGGCGTCTTCGGCTTCGGCCAGGGTCATGGCGACGATCACGCCTTTACCGGCGGCCAGACCGTCAGCCTTGATCACGATCGGTGCGCCTTTTTCACGCAGATAAGCCAGGGCCGGCTCGATCTCGGTGAAGTTCTGGTAGTCGGCGGTCGGGATCTTGTGGCGTGCCAGGAAATCCTTGGTGAAGGCTTTCGAGCCTTCCAGCTGCGCGGCGCCGGCGGTCGGACCGAAGCAGTCCAGGCCACGGGAGCGGAACAGGTCGACGACGCCAGCCACCAGCGGTACTTCCGGGCCGACGATGGTCAGGGAAACGTTTTTCTCGGCGAAGTCAGCGAGCTGCTCGAGGGCCAGCACGTCGATGGCGACGTTTTCGCACTTGGCCTCAATCGCGGTGCCGGCGTTGCCTGGTGCGACGAAAACCTTCTGCACACGCGGATCCTGAGCCACTTTCCAGGCCAGGGCGTGTTCGCGGCCACCGCTGCCAATGATCAAAACATTCATTTCAAAAACCTCAAAATTCTGTCAGGCGCTGCTGGAGCGCTTTATGTGGGAGCGAGCCTGCTCGCGAAAGCGGTGTGTCAGTCAACGTCAACGTCGCTGGCAGATTGCATTCGCGAGCAGGCTCGCTCCCACATTTGAATCTGTGTATCAGTGACGGAAATGACGCATGCCGGTGAACACCATCGCGATGCCGGCCTCATCAGCAGCAGCAATCACTTCAGCATCACGCATCGAGCCACCCGGCTGGATCACTGCCGTGATACCAACCTTGGCCGCGTTGTCCAGACCGTCGCGGAACGGGAAGAACGCGTCCGACGCCATTACCGAACCAGCCACTTGCAGACCGGCGTGCTCAGCCTTGATCGCGGCGATACGCGCCGAGTTCACGCGGCTCATCTGGCCGGCGCCGACACCGATGGTCTGGCGGTTCTTGGCGTAGACGATGGCGTTGGATTTGACGAACTTGGCCACTTTCCAGGCGAAGATCAGGTCGTGGACTTCCTGTTCGGTCGGGGCGCGCTTGGTCACCACTTTCAGGTCGTCGGCGCCGATCATGCCGATGTCGCGGCTCTGTACCAGCAGCCCGCCGTTGACGCGCTTGTAGTCCCAGGCCGGAACGCGATCGGCCGACCACTCGCCGCAGGCCAACAGGCGAACGTTAGCCTTGGCAGCGACGATGGCACGGGCTTCTTCGCTGACGCTTGGGGCGATAATCACTTCAACGAACTGACGCTCGACGATCGCCTTGGCGGTCTCGGCATCCAGTTCACGGTTGAAGGCGATGATGCCGCCGAACGCCGATTCGGTGTCAGTGGCGTAGGCCAGTTCGTAAGCCTGACGGATGCCGCCTTCGGCGTCCGGGCTCACGGCCACGCCGCACGGGTTGGCGTGCTTGACGATCACGCAGGCCGGTTTGACGAAGCTCTTCACGCATTCCAGCGCAGCGTCGGTGTCGGCCACGTTGTTGTACGACAGCTCTTTGCCTTGCAGCTGGGTGGCGGTGGCGATGCCGACTTCGGCAGGCTTGGCTTCAACGTAGAACGCCGCGCTCTGGTGCGGGTTCTCGCCGTAGCGCATTTCCTGGGCTTTGATGAACTGGCTGTTGAAGGTACGCGGGAATTCGCTGCGACCTTCGGTGCTCAGGGTTTCGGCAGCCTGGTTCACGGTGCCCATGTAGTTGGCGATCATGCCGTCGTAGGCGGCGGTGTGTTCGAACGCCTTGAGCATCAGGTCGAAACGCTGAGCGTAGGTCAGGCCACCGGCCTTGAGGTTTTCCAAGACGTTGGCGTAATCGCTGGCATTCACCACGATGGCCACGTCTTTGTGGTTTTTCGCCGCCGAACGGACCATAGTCGGGCCGCCGATGTCGATGTTTTCGATGGCGGTCGGCAGGTCGCAGCCTGGCTTGCTGATGGTGGCTTCGAACGGGTACAGGTTCACGGCTACCAGATCGATCGGCTTGATGCCGTGCTCGTTCATGATGGCGTCGTCGATACCGCGACGACCGAGGATCCCGCCGTGGATTTTCGGGTGCAGGGTTTTCACCCGACCGTCCATCATCTCTGCGAAACCGGTGTAATCCGCGACTTCCACTGCGGCCACGCCGTTGTCCTGCAGCAGTTTGAAGGTCCCGCCGGTGGAAAGGATTTCCACGCCCAGGGCTTCCAGCTCCCTGGCGAATTCGAGGATCCCGGTCTTGTCGGAAACACTGATCAAGGCGCGGCGGATCGGCAGGCGGGTAGTCTGGTCGGTCATCTCAATTTCCATCAAAAGCAAGGGAAGTCAGCAAAAAAGGCGACCGGTTTTACGCGGGCGCCTTTCTGGTTTGATTGAATGCTTACAGCAGATCGTACTGCTTGAGTTTCTTGCGCAGCGTGCCGCGGTTCAGTCCGAGCAGCTCGCTGGCCTTGGTCTGGTTGCCCTTGACGTAGTTCATCACGCTTTCGAGCAGGGGAGCCTCGACTTCGGAGAGCACCAGGTTGTACACATCCGTGACGGACGCGCCCTCAAGGTGGGCGAAATAATTGTGCAGCGCCTTCTCGACACTCCCGCGAAGGGTCTGGCCTTCTTCGCTCGGGGTATTGAGGTGCTGTTTCAAATTCACGTTGTCGCTCACGGGTGTTGTTCCACTCACTAAAGTCTCGGTCATCATCGTCATGCGGCCACCCCTTCTCCGTCCCCTGTCAGGCTCTTGTAACGTTCGGCGAAGAACTCCCGAACGTTGGCGCATTGTGTTTCCGTACCATCCAAACGATTGAAGTGGGCGCGAAACTCCCTGGCGCCCGGCAAGGTTGCGAGATACCAGCCCACATGCTTGCGGGCAATTCGCACACCCATCACGTCCCCATAGAAGGCGTGGAGGGCGGCCAGATGCTCAAGCAGAATGCGTTCCACCTCGATCAGCTCCGGCGCCGGCAGTTTTTCGCCGGTACGCAGAAAGTGTTCGATCTCGCGAAAAATCCATGGCCGCCCCTGGGCGGCCCGGCCGATCAACAGGCCATCGGCACCGGTCGCGTCGAGCACGTAGCGGGCCTTTTCCGGCGATACGATGTCGCCGTTGGCAAAGACCGGAATCGACACCGCCTGCTTGATCGCGGCAATGGTGTCGTACTCGGCTTCGCCGGTGTACAGGTCGGCGCGGGTGCGGCCATGCACCGCCAGCGCCGTGATCCCGGCCTGTTCGGCGATCTTCGCCACGGTCAGGCCGTTCTTGTTGTCGCGATCCCATCCGGTGCGGATCTTCAGGGTCACCGGCACATCAACCGCCGCCACGACGGCATGCAGGATCTCGGTAACCAGTGCTTCATCCTTCAACAACGCGGAGCCGGCGGCCTTGTTGCAGACCTTCTTCGCCGGGCAACCCATGTTGATATCAATAATCTGTGCGCCCAGCTCGACGTTGGCCCGGGCCGCATCCGCCAGCATCTGCGCATCGCCACCGGCGATCTGCACCGAGCGTGGCTCGGGATCGCCTTCGTGGATCATGCGCATGCGCGACTTGCGGGTGTTCCACAGGCTCATGTCACTGGTGACCATTTCCGAGACTACAAGCCCTGCGCCCAGACGCTTGCACAGCTGACGAAAGGGCTGGTCGGTGACACCCGCCATCGGGGCGAGGATCAAACCGTTCTGCAATGTATATGGGCCGATGCGTACCGCCGACATAGGACTTCCCTGAAGTGGGGCCGGATCATGAGAGTTCGAAAAAGGGTTGGCATGATACCCGCTCTCGATGACTGGATAAAGGCTGAATTGAACAAAATCTGAACAGTTATTCTGTTATTACCGCCGGTTTGGTTGTGCGGTGTGCAGTCAGAAAATTGCCGTCAATCCGGGAGCGGTAAAGCGCTCACTCGGGTGAGTGGAAACTCAGGCTGTAGTTCACCGCTTTCGGGCCTGGATCGAGGATGTCCAGAGCGATGTGGATCGGCGTCTGCGGCGGCATTTCCGCCATGCCTTCGAGGTCGCCGTTGAGGTATTCGCCGGGTTTGAAGCGACGACTGGCGATCAGGTGGCCGTTGAGGTCGGCGAAGCGCAGCTCCAGCAGCGGAAACGGCTGCGAGAACGGCGCGCGGTTATAAATGATCGCGTCCACCACCAGCGCACCGCTGAATTCCGGGTGGCTGCGCACCACCAGGTTGCTGCTCTTGATCTTGGCGATATCCACTTTGGACGGCACCGTGCAGCCGATTTGCGGGCACAGTTGCTGGAACCATGGCCGGTATTGATCCTGGCGCGCCAGCTCGTCGAAGTGATAGGCGACGTATTGTCCGCCCAGGCCGGCGGCGGCCAGCACGATGAGCAACAGCCAGAGCAGGCGACGGCCCCAGGGCGAGCGGCGTTTCTGCCAGTCCAGTTGCAGCGGATCATCGGTCAGATCCTGCAAGGCTTCGGCGCGAACACTGGATTCGACGCGTTCGCGTTTTTTGCGCGCAGGCTCGATCAGTGGCAGTTCGTCGTCGGCGTCATCGCTGGCCGACAGGCGTTCACGACGGGCATTCGGGTCGATCGGATCGTGCAGGCGCAGTTGCGGGATCGGCGGTTCGTCGTCGAGATCCACCGGCTCCAGCGACAGCGAAGGTTCGGTGCGCTCCGATCGGACGGGTTCAGGCTCGACGACGTCGGGTTCATCTTCGACTTCGGGAGCTCGCTCATCTGCCGGTTCGCTGAACAGGCTGTCCGGCCATGTCGTGTCTTCCGGTTCGTGGCTGTCGCGACGAGCGCTCAGGGCGTCTTCGCGTGGACGGCCGAACTCGGTGGTCGGCTGGATTTCCCGTTGCTCGAGGCGGGCCAGCTCTTCGTCCAGATCCAGACTGTCCAGATCCAGCTCGGCGGCGCTCCATTGCTTCTGGCTGATGGCGCGCGGCTCGGGCGCTTCGACGATGGCCGGTGGCTCGACGGGCTCAGGCTCGCTGATCGGCGGCTCGCTGATTAGCGGCGCCACCGGCGTGGCCGCTTCCTTGCCTGCGTGTTGCTCCAGCAATTGCTTGGCGGCATTGAACACTTGCAGGCAGGAGCCGCAACGAACCACCCCGCGGGCCACGCTCAACTGAGCGTGGCTGACGCGGAAACTGGTTTGGCAATGCGGGCACTGGGTGACGAAGCTGTCGGTCATGCGGCGGTCCGGATTGAGCAGGCGGTCATTCTAGCGCCGACGGCCGGTGATGCGCACCCAGCCATCACGATTGGCGATCGGGTCGAGATCGAAGTCCTGCGCGTAGGCGGCAGCGACTTCGTCACCTTGTTCGGCGAGGATCCCGGACAGCGCCAGACGCCCGCCGGACTTGACCAGGCCGGACAGTTGTGGCGCCAGGGAAACCAGCGGGCCGGCCAGAATGTTGGCCACCAGTACGTCGGCTTTGACCTGCGGCAGGTCTTCCGGAAGGTACAGCGGGAACAGTTCGTCCGCGATGTTGTTGCGCCCGGCGTTGTCGCGGGAGGCTTCGAGTGCCTGCACGTCGATGTCGGTGCCCACGGCTTCTTTCGCGCCCAGCAGCAGGGCGGCAATCGCCAGAATCCCCGAGCCGCAGCCGAAGTCCAGCACGTTGCAGTCTTTCAAGTCCTGGCCGTCCAGCCATTCCAGGCACAGGGCGGTGGTCGGGTGGGTACCGGTGCCGAACGCCAGGCCCGGGTCCAGCAGCAGGTTGACCGCGTCCGGCTCCGGGGCGGCGTGCCAGCTCGGCACGATCCACAGACGCTGACCGAAACGCATCGGCTGGAAACCATCCATCCAGCTGCGTTCCCAGTCCTGGTCTTCGATTACTTCGCTGTGGTGCTCGGGCAGCGGGCTGCCGGTCAGCAGTTCCAGATGGGCCAGTACCGGGGCGGCTTCAGTGCCGCCCTCGAACAGGGCCAACAGGTGGGTGTGTGCCCACAGCGGGGTGGTGTTGAGTTCCGGCTCGAAGATCGGCTGGTCTTCGGCGTCCATGAAGGTCACCGAAACGGCGCCCACTTCAAGGAAAGCGTCTTCGTAGGTTTCGGCTTGTTCCGGGCTGATGGCGAGTCTTACTTGCAGCCAAGGCATGGCGGGCACCTGTGAAAAAGATTGATTGCAGCCTAGCGGCCTGCGAGAAGCGCGCAAGTTTACGCGAGCGCGACGGTTTTGTGGGAGCGGGGAATGTGTGAGCAGATGAAACCTTCGGAAACAACAAAGCCGCCCGAAGGCGGCCTTGTCTGGTGCGGGCTGAAGCTTAGTGCTTCTCGCCAGCCAACTTGTGCTCGAGGTAGTGAATGTTCACGCCCCCTTTGCAGAAGCCTTCGTCACGGGTCAGATCACGGTGCAGCGGGATGTTGGTCTTGATCCCGTCAACCACGATTTCGTCCAGGGCATTGCGCATGCGGGCCATGGCTTCGTCGCGGGTCGCGCCGTAAGTGATCAGCTTGCCGATCAGCGAGTCGTAGTTCGGCGGAACGGCATAACCGCTGTACAGGTGCGAATCGACGCGAACGCCGTTGCCGCCTGGTGCGTGGAAATGCTTGACCGTACCCGGGCTCGGCATGAAGGTTTTCGGGTCTTCGGCGTTGATCCGGCATTCCAGCGAATGACCGCGGATCACCACATCATCCTGGGTATACGACAGCTTGTTGCCAGCGGCGATGCTGAGCATCTCCTTGACGATGTCGATACCGGTGACCATTTCCGAAACCGGGTGTTCCACCTGAACACGGGTGTTCATTTCGATGAAGTAGAAACGACCGTTCTCGTACAGGAACTCGAAGGTGCCGGCGCCACGGTAGCCGATGTCGATGCACGCCTTGACGCAGCGAGCCAGGACTTCCTTGCGCGCGTTCTCGTCGATGCCCGGTGCCGGCGCTTCCTCGAGAACCTTCTGGTGGCGGCGTTGCAGCGAGCAATCGCGGTCGCCCAGATGGATGGCGTTGCCCTGGCCGTCGGACAGAACCTGCACTTCGACGTGACGCGGGTTGGTCAGGAATTTTTCCAGATAGACCATCGGGTTGCCGAACGCCGCGCCAGCTTCGGAGCGGGTCAGTTTCGCCGAGGCGATCAGGTCTTCTTCCTTGTGCACCACGCGCATGCCGCGACCACCACCGCCGCCGGCGGCCTTGATGATCACCGGGTAGCCGACTTCACGACCGATGCGCAGCGCCGTTTCCTCGTCTTCCGGCAGCGGGCCGTCGGAACCTGGAACGGTTGGCACGCCCGCTTCGATCATCGCGTGCTTGGCCGATACCTTGTCGCCCATCAGGCGAATGGTTTCGGCTTTCGGACCGATGAAGGCGAAGCCGGAGTTCTCGACCTGCTCGGCGAAGTCGGCGTTTTCCGCGAGGAAACCGTAGCCTGGGTGAATGGCGGTAGCGCCAGTCACTTCAGCGGCAGCGATGATGGCCGGGATGTGCAGGTAGGACTGAGCGGCAGAAGCCGGGCCGATGCAGACGGATTCGTCTGCCAGACCCAGGTGCATCAGCTCTTTGTCGGCCTTGGAGTAAACGGCGACGGTCTTGATGCCCATCTCTTTGCAGGCACGCAGAATCCGCAGGGCGATCTCACCGCGGTTAGCGATCAGAACTTTTTCCAACTTCGCAGTCATCAAAGGCTCTCCGCAGTTCAAACGATGGTGAACAGCGGTTGGTCGTACTCAACCGGCTGGCCGTCTTCGACGAGGATGGACTCGATCACACCGCTGGTTTCAGCTTCGATGTGGTTCATCATCTTCATGGCTTCGACGATGCACAGGGTGTCGCCTTTCTTCACGGTCTGGCCGACTTCAACGAAGGACGGCGAGGTTGGCGAAGATTTGCGATAGAAGGTGCCGACCATCGGCGAACGGGCAACGGTGCCGTTCAGCGCTGGAGCAGCAGCGGCAGCTGGAGCTGCGGCAGCAGCAACCGGAGCGGCAGCGGCGGCAGGTGCAGCGGCCGGAGCCTGCATCGGAGCCGGTGCGTAGTACTGCTGCGCCGGGGTCTTGCTGTGACGGCTGATGCGTACGGACTCTTCGCCTTCCTTGATCTCGAGCTCGTCGATGCCGGACTCTTCCAGCAATTCGATCAGTTTCTTAACTTTACGGATATCCATGAATCATCAACTCCCAAGGGTCGGTCAGGGGCGTATAGCTTGTTGTTCAAGCTGCTCTAGTGCAGCCTCCAGGGCCAGTCGATAACCGCTGGCGCCAAGGCCGCAGATCACTCCTACCGCTACGTCGGAGAAGTAAGAGTGATGGCGGAAAGGTTCGCGTTTGTGCACGTTGGACAAATGCACTTCGATGAATGGGATGCTCACTCCCAGCAGCGCGTCACGTAATGCGACACTTGTGTGTGTAAATGCCGCCGGGTTGATCAGAATGAAGTCCACGCCTTCGCCGCGTGCGGCGTGGATGCGGTCGATCAATTCGTACTCGGCGTTGCTTTGCAGATACAGCAGATGATGGCCGGCTTCACGGGCGCGGCGTTCCAGATCCTGATTGATCTGCGCCAGGGTGGTCGACCCGTAGGTCCCGGGTTCCCGGGTGCCGAGCAGGTTCAGGTTGGGGCCGTGCAGCACCAGTAGCGTTGCCATCTGCGTGTTCCTTGTTATGGGTGAGCCTTCGTCAGAACCCGGCGACTATGCCGCAAAGACTTTGTGACTGTCCAGTTCTCTGCAATAGCCAGCACGATGACCGATGTTTGCGCAAAATATGTGACTGACTGATTAAATCCGGTCATTCGCTTTGGCGACACGTTCGGCGAAGTCGCTGGCGTTGATCTCGCCGATCACCCGCACATCGCGACGTTCCACCCCGTCCTTGCCGAAGAACATCAGCGCCGGTGGGCCGAACAGGCTGTAGCGGTCGAGCAGGGTGCGCTGTTCGGCGTTGCTGGCGGTGATGTCGAAGCGGATCAGCCGAAAGCCCTTGAGCCGATCCACGACTGTGGCGTCATTGAGTACTTCGTGTTCGATGACTTTGCAGCTGATGCACCAGTCGGCGTACCAGTCAAGCAGCAACGGGGTGCCGGCGGTTTTCGCTTCGAGCAGTGCCCGATCCAGTTCCGCCGGGGTGCTGACGGTCTGCCACGAGCCGCTGTTTTGCGCGGTCGAGCCGCTGTCGGCAAGTCGTGCCGGGGCTATTGGATTCAGCGGGTCGGTCTGCCCGCTGAACGCGCCGTACCAGCAGGCCAGCGCATAAAACAGCAGGAACAGGCCCAGCAACTGGCCGAGGCGTTTGCGCGGCGGTTTGTAGACGAATTCCAAAGCGCCGAGGAACAGGCCGACGCCGCCGGCCAGCAGGCCGATCAGCAACAAGGTGATCTGTCCCGGCAATACCCGGCTGAGCAAACCGATGGCCAGCCCGAGCAGCAACACGCCGATGCCGTTCTTCACGTACATCATCCACGGCCCGCTTTTCGGCAGCCACGCCGCGCCACCGGTAGCCACCAGCAACAGCGGCGCGCCCATGCCCAGGCCGAGCATGAACAGCTTCAGGCCGCCACCCAGCGCGTCGCCGCTGGCGCTTATATAAAGCAGTGCGCCGGCCAGCGGTGCGGAAACGCACGGCGATACCAGCAAACTCGACACCACACCCAACACCGCCGCGCCCCACAACGAGCCGCCTTCGGTGCGCCCGGCGATCCGGTCGAGGCGGCTGCTGATGAAGTGCGGCAGTTTCAGCTCGAATACGCCGAACATCGCCAGCGCGAACACCGCAAAGAACATCGCGAACGGCACCAGCACCCACGCCGATTGCAGCCGTGCCTGCAAATTCAGTTGCGCGCCGAAGAGCCCCATCAAGGCCCCGAGCAGCGCGAAGCACGCGGCCATCGGCAGCACATAAGCCAAGGACAGATTGAAGCCACGCAAACCGCCGACCTGCCCGCGCAACACAACACCGGACAGGATCGGCAGCATCGGCAATACACACGGCGTGAAGGTCAGGCCCAGGCCCGCCAGGAAAAACAGCGCCAGATCTCGCCAGTCCCAACCTGCTACCGGCGCGGACGCACCACTTGGCGCTGCGTTGCCCTCGATGCTCAGACGTTCGGTTTCCGGTGGATAGCACAAGCCTTTGTCGGCACAGCCCTGATAGGTGACGGCCAGCGTGAACGCTCGGGCATCATTGCGTGGCAGCTCCACATCGAGAATGCCGTGGTAGACCTCGACGTCACCGAAATACTCGTCGTGTTTCTGTTCGCCTTGCGGCAGTTGTGCGGCGCCAAGTTTTACCTCCGCCGGCTCGGCGCGAAATTGGAAACGGTGGCGGTAGAGGTAATAGCCTTCGGTGGCTACGAAGCGCAGTTTGACCGATTGCGGCGTGCTCTCGACCAGACTCAGTTGAAAGGCTTCGCGCACCGGCAGGAAATCGGCGCTATTGTTGACCGAGCCCAGCGTGGCGCTGGGTTTGCTGTCGAACAGACCGGCGGCGCCGGCCGGCAGGGCGAAGACGAAAAACAGCAGGCAGAGCAGACGGCGCATGACAATCTCGCGAATCAAAGGTGCGGGAATGATAGCGGACTTGGCCCTGCGCTGTGTGTCACACGCGGAACGCCTGCACGGCGGTGTGCAGCTGACCGCCCAGCAACAGCAAGTTCTCGCCTTGCTCGCGGCCCTGACCGATGCGCAGCAGATTGTCCCCGCCCAACTGGTGAATCCGTTCGCTGTGATCGCGAATCTCGCTGACCGCGCCGCTCTGTTGCGCGGTGATCTCGGCAATGCGGATGGCCGTGTCGGAGATGGTCTGGATCGCGCCGACAATCCTGTCCAGCGCCCCGTCCGCCGATTGCGCCTGATTGGCGGTGGCCTCGGCATGTTCGACCTGTGCGCGCATGCCCTCGACCGATTGCCGGGCGGCGGTTTGCAGGCCGGCGATCAGGGTCTGGATTTCGGCGGTGGCGCCGGCGGTGCGTTGCGCCAGTGAGCGGACTTCTTCGGCCACCACGGCAAACCCACGGCCCATTTCCCCGGCGCGGGCGGCTTCGATCGCCGCGTTGAGCGCCAGCAGGTTGGTCTGGTCGGCAATCGAGCGGATTACCGTCAGTACGCCGCCGATGGTCGCCGACTCTTCGGCCAGGTGTTCGATCATCTGCGCATTGCCTTGCACTTCACCGACCAGCGCGTGCAGGCCGGTGAGGCTCTGGCCGATCACCTGTTGCCCGTGTTCGACCGCCAGCCCGGCATGGCGACTGGCGTCGGCGGCCTGGCGCGCATCGCCGGCCACTTGCTGAATGGTCGCTTCCAGTTCGCCGAGAGAATCACGGATCAGCGCTGTATCGCCGGCCTGATGTTCGGCACCGCTGTGCAAGTCATTGCTCAGTTCGGCGAGGGTGCGGCTGCTGCCCGCCACCTGTTCGGCATTGCCGCGAATGGTCCCGACCAGATCCACCAGGTAGGCGCGCAGACGATTGAGCGAGGCTTCGATGTCGTGCAGTTCGCGGTTGGTCTTGCCCAGATGAATGTCGCGGCTGAAGTCGCCTTCGGCCCAGGTCGACAGCGCCGGCGCGAGGTTGGTCAGGGTGCGGGCCAGGCGCCGCTGCAGGGTATCGATCAGCAGCGCGATCAGCAGAATCAGGCCGATCATCACGCCTTGCATCAGCCGTACTTCGCCCTGGATCTGCCCGTGCTGGGCGCGTACCACCGGTTCGAGGCCGGCGATGGCTTGTTGCACGGCGGCGATTTTCTGGTGGGTTGCGGTGCTCAGGTCGGTGCGCTTCTGGATCTGCTCGCGGGTGCGCGCCAGCTCCGCCGGATAACGGCCGAGCAAACTGTTGAGTTCGCGTTTGAGGCCGACGCCGGCGTCTTCGGCGGCGGCTTTTTCGGTGCTTTCGATGCCCATCAGCGCGGCGAAGTCGTCGCTGCCGGACTCACTGCTGGCGACCACACCGAGCAAGGGCAGGGCATCGATCGTTTGGGCCTGGGCGCGGATGTTGCTGACTTCGCGCTCGACATCGGCGGCCAGTTCACTGCGTCCGCTGCTGACCAGTTTGTCCCGGGCCAGCGACAGTTTGCCCAGATGTTGAGAGGCGATCAGCAGGGGCGTCAGGTAGGTCGCGTTGCCACCGGCGTAGGTGCTGAGTTGGTCGAGACTGGCGCTCAATTCGCGCTCGGCCTGCAATAGCAACGCCTGCGGATCACCGGCGAGTTTGCCGGCAGCCAGCAGGTCGGTCTTGCTGAATTCATCGAGGCCGCTGAGGCTCGGGCGCAAGGTGTCGGCCAGCGCGGGTGGCAGCTCACCGAGTTCTTTGTGCAACTGATCGATGGCCTGGCTGGCGCTGCTCAGGCGCAGAGCGTCACCGCTGGCGAGGTAATCCTCGACGTTGCGTGCGACTTCATTCTGAAATTGCTGCGACAGCCCCAGATAACGCTCCATCAACAGATACGGGCGTTCCAGGGCTTTCTGCGACCACCACAGGGTGGCGCCGAGGGCCACGCAGACGGCGACCAGCAACAGAGTGTTGAGATTGGTGAGCAACTTCAGGCGCATGACGGCTACCAACGGCAGAATGGTAAGTGCCTGAATTTATTGCGGTTCTGTTACAGGGTTATGACCGATTGGGGCGATTCCGATGAAAAAGTGGCACTTTGCTTTGAGTCGCGGGCGGTCTGCACCCGATTGCGCCCTTCGCCCTTGGCGCGATACAGCGCCTCGTCGGCCTGGCTGGCCATCATCAGGCTGTCGGAGTCGTCGCGCATCTCCACCACGCCGGCGCTGAAGGTGCACCACAGATCCTGCGGCTGGGCCGGATAGTGAATCTCGGCAAAGCGCTGGCGGATTTCGTCGAGCACTTTGTGCGCGGCTTCTATATCGGTGTCGGGCATGACGATGGCGAACTCTTCGCCGCCGTAACGGCCGATGAAGTCGGTCTTGCGCAGACGTTGCTTGAGGAACAGCGCCAGGCTCTTGATCACCCGGTCGCCCATGGGGTGGCCGTGGCTGTCGTTGACCCGTTTGAAGTGGTCGATGTCGAGCATGGCAAAGCTCAACGGCTTGTTCTCGCGGCGGGCGCGGAACGAACAGTCTTCGAGCAATTGCAGAATGTGCGTGTGGTTGTAGAGGCCAGTGAGGCTGTCGCGAACCATCCGTGCTTTCAGGTTGCGCGCGCGGGCGGCGCGGTTGCGTACGGTGGTGATCAGGTGGCGCGGCTTGATCGGCTTGGTCAGGAAGTCGTCGCCGCCCTCGCTCATGGCGTCGAGCTGCTTGTCCAGATCGTCTTCGGCCGACAGGTAAATGATCGGCACGCTGACGTAGCGATCGTTATGACGAATGACCTTGGCCAGCTCGGTGCCGGTGCAGGCCGGCATGTACATGTCGAGAATGATCAGGTCCGGCTGGAAGTCCGCCAGCTCGGCCATGGCCTGGATCGGTTCGATCAGGGTGCGGGTGACGATCCCGGCGCTGTTGAGCAGGCGTTCGGTGTGCAGGGCCTGGGCGCGGGAGTCGTCGATGATCAGCACTTTATAGGGTTCGTACTGGGCGACGCAGGTCAGGACTTCGATCTTCTCCAGCAGGCTCGAGGCTTCGAGGGTACCGGTGAGAAATTCCTGGCCACCGGCGCGCACCGCTGCGAGGCGGGTCGGGGTGTCGGTTTCGTGCAGGCTGAAGAACAGCAGCGGCAGCGGTTCTTCCAGACCTTGCTGGGCTTCGGCGGCGAGCTTCAGACCGACGCCGGCGCCGCTGAAATCCACGTCCATGACAATCGCGGCCGGCAGGCGCTCGACCATCGAGGAGCGAAACGCCGACACACTGTCCAGCGCCTGAGCGCTCAGACCGAAAAACTCCAGCTGCTTGGCCAGCCGCTCGGCGCGGTCGTGATCCTGCAGCATCACGTAGATCGGTTTGCGCAAGGGCGGCAGGAAGGTCTGATCGAGCTGATCGCCATGGCGCAGCCCGGTGCGCGACAGACGCTGCATCAAACGGTTGAGATCGGTGATCAGGCCGCTGCTCAGGCGTCCGCGATTGGCGTCCACCGCTTCCAGCGACTGGCTGATGTGGCGGGCCAGCTGCGTGTGCTCGGGCTGTTCGAAGCGCTCGGCAAAACGCAGCAGGCGCAGATTGGCCTCGCTCAGTTCGGCGAGGTCGGCAGTGGACCACTCACTGCGTTGCAGGCGCTGCCATATCTCAAGAATCTGACGTGCCTGATGAATTACCCGCTGGGCAAAGTGGTGCTTGAGGCGCTCACGGCTGGGGTCTTCTGGCTCGGTCATATCCTGACTACTAGTTAGGCTGCATGCTGAGATCGACTGGTGGCTCTATGCTAGCACCTCTTTTCCCTTACATGAGTGTCGTACGTCAATAATCTGCTGTGCGTCACCATTCAGTTTCTGACTGATCGGTTTCATCCGGGACTTGCTCGTCGATCAAATGCCCGTAAACCGGGCCTTGAAGGATGTTTCTTAGGGCTTTTGAGGACGCTTCCCCGCGCTCGATGGTCATCGTCTGTCAGGGCTTTCTGATTTTTCCCAAGGTCGGTTTCGCAAGTGTTTTGCGCTGGTAGGGTCAGGGAAACCCCTACCGGATGTTTGCCCGGACATGACCCAGTGTTTCAACAAATACCCCAGCGATGCCCTGCGCCTGAATCACAACATCACGCCCGTTGCCGACTGTGAGTGCAATGAAGAGATGTTGTATGGCGAACGGGTGAGGGTGACCGAGGTGCCGGTTTTGACGTGCCAGTGCCTTTGGCGTGCCTATCAGCGGGAGGCGGAGAACATCGTCGCCCCTGACGGCGTGCTGATCGCCGATCCGGTGCAGCGCAACCGGGCGATCAACGCCGCGTATGCCCGACTGTGGCTGCATGACTCGCGGTTCCAGTGGGCCGGGCTGGCGGCGTTCGCGTCCAAGCAGGTCGGTTGTGGATTGCTGCATGCGGGGGACAGTATCGAGCTGATCCGCCAGGAGCATGAGGCGCGGCAGCGGGTGCGGGACGGGCGCCGTGAGTCCGGGCTGCTCACTCCGGACAAAATGCCCCGACAGGCCGAGGACTGGGGGGATTACCAAGAGGCGAGGGCGCGCAACCCTGTGCCTTCGCTGGATTTGCGTACTTCGGGTGAAGAGCTGTCATTGGTGCAGCAACAGTTCCGGCATGTGTACGACATGATGGCGATGGGCAATACCACGCTGTTTCTGGATGTTTATCCGCTGCATCAGTTTTATGCGGTGCGAGGGTTGGCGGAGTTGAAGAAGTGTTTGAGGGCACGCGAAGGCATTTATGGGCACGCAAAGTTTCCCGTGCTTTGGCCGGTAAGTCAGGAAACGCTCCCGTTTGGGAAGGCGTTTGAACAAGTCTTGAATGCCTTCGAGGCCATTGAGGCGGGAAACATTGCCTCAAGCGTGCAGCATCTGGCCTGGCACGAACAGCAAAACATTCTTCAGCCGAGCATCTACGAAAACCGTCAATTGGTAATGCTGCTGCGTAGCAACCATTTTTCTTACGTGACCGGCTTCCCTTCCGGTGTAGCCCAGGCCATCGAGCTGACCCTCTCCAGTCAATGTCAGCGGGTCGATGACGGTCGCACCATCGATTTTGGCCGCAACCCGCTGGCGAACCTATCCGATCTCGATCAGCGAATGGCGTTTGTCCTGCGGGCCGCAGCCCGTTTTCACCAGATGCTCAATGACAGCAACAGAGACGCACTGGCGCAATCCATCCGTGAGATTGCTGCCTTGGAGGGCGCTTGATGTGCTTGCGTGCCTGTCTGTCCAGATGGCGTTGTTGGGCATGGCTGGGGTTTTGTGGTGTTTTGGCAGTGGCTGCCGCACGTCAATTGACACAGCCTTTGTGGGGCGATTCTGTGATCGCCATGTCCGTTGGAGGAACGTATGAGTACATGCGTGACCATTCAACCGCACCCCTCGTTATATGGGGCCATGTTGGCAGGCGCGTCTGGGGTGGCGCTTCCAGGACAGATGCGCGCCTGCGATTTGTCGATCCGCAGTACGGTTTCGAAACGCCGCTGGCGCGGTTCTTTACGTTCACTTTCAAGGGTGACGTGGTCGGTAATATTCGTATGTCTCCCCAGGTCGAACCGTTGCTGATTGAAGATGCCTTGAAGGTCGTTCTCGATCTGCAAGCCCAATGGTGCGCGAAAGGGTGGAAACCCATGGGGACGCGGAACAATCCCACCATCGCGGACACCCCCGAGTGGCGGGCCTTTCTAAGACCGGGGGTACGGACTGGTACCACTTACTGGAAGGCCGGCGAGCAGTACGAAGCGATGTTGTTTCTTGGACGATTCGCCGACTCCAGACACCCCCACCAGGAGCGCTATCTCATCACTCTAGAGCTCAGCAAACCCTGGAGATTCGAGGAAACGGAAGACCTCTACGAAGAACCCCACCCCTTTCCCCCGCCGCAACCCAAAAAAGGAGCAATACCATGCCAACCCCTGCCTTTATGACCCTTCATGGCAGCCGCCAGGGCCTGATCAGCGCCGGTGCCTTCACCGAACCGTCGGTGGGCAACAGCTACCAGAACGGGCGTGAGGACAAGATCATGGTTCAGGCCTTCAGCCACGGCATTCTCCTGCCCAACGGCGCGGGTGCCGGGCGGCGAATGCACAAACCGCTGGTCATCACCAAAACCATCGACAAAGCGTCGCCGCTGATCCAGGTCGCCCTGTGTTCCGGTGAACGGCTGAGCAAGTGTTGTCTGGAGTTCTATCGAACATCGGCCCACGGTACTCAGGAGCACTTCTATACGATTGAACTGGAGGACGCGCAGATCGTCAGCGCCGAGGTCTTTATGCCCGACTGCCAGGACCCAGTCACAGCGCACCTGACACAACGGGAAAAAGTCCACTTCAGTTACCGTCGCATCTACTGGCGGCATGAGATCAGCCGGACGATGGGTTCGGATGAGTGGCAGAGCGAGGGCCAGGGATGAGGATGGTTCACCATTCGCACCTGACCGAAAACGAACGCCAGCATGTCTACCCCGTGGACCAGGCGCTGGAGCTGGTTTGCAAGGTGTTGCTGGAGCGGCAACCCCTCGAAGGTCTCGATCAGTTGCGGGCAGGCCTGATGCTCGATCTGGACAGTGAAGTGCTGGAGCAGATTGAACACGGCGACTGGCTGCTGCTCAGGGCTGACGCCGATTACGGCGAATGGCCCACTGCCCAGTCAGCGTTCGATCAAGCGGTACTCGACCTGATGAACAATCCCCCGCCCCAACCCACCCGAACACCGCGAATCTATCGTCTGGTCGACAGCATGACCGGCGAGCCATTGCCGCAGCAGGCCTACATTGCAACGGTCGATGGTGTTCCCACCCAGCGCCGAACCGACGCGCAGGGCATCGCGCATCTGTTCATGCCAGATGATGTCCGGCAGATTTCAATGCGAATTTTCAACGTCTGAAGGCTGCGTCTATCCTTTCGTTCACTGCCGACCTTCACTTGTTTTTCTCCGCTACCCTGATCGCGGGTGCCCGGTCGAGGCACGTTGTTGTATGGTTGTGGTCGAACCGTTGAACCCAAGATTGAAAGGATATCGCCATGCTGGACTGGAAGAACCGCGCGGGCAGCGCGCCTGAACGTGCCGCCGAGCCCAAGTCGGCCGCCCGCAGCTATGTCGGCGGGCTGTTGTTCAGCCGGGCGCTGGCCACGCTGGTCGCCATTTACCTGTTGGTGACTATTGCCCTTGGCTGGTACTGGAGCCAGGAGCCGGCGCTGTTTCCCGTAGCGCAGAACGCTCAGGTTGCCGCCGAGAAAGAGGGCAAGCAGATGGTGGTTGGCTACACCACCGTCGAAACCCTGAAAACCGTTGCCGGCACGTTGCTCGACAAGCCGGGCGGCTATATTTCCAACGACCGTTTCCCGCCTGGCCTGTGGATGGACAACATGCCGAGCTGGGAATACGGCGTACTGGTGCAGGTCCGCGACCTGACCCGCGCCCTGCGCAAGGATTTCGCCCGTTCGCAGTCGCAATCGGCTGAAGACGCCGACCTGGCCAAGGCCGAACCGCGCTTCAACTTCGACAACAAGAGCTGGGTCCTGCCATCCAGCGAGTCGGAATATCAGGAAGGCATCAATTCCCTGAGCCGTTATCAGGCGCGCCTGTCCGATCCGACCCAGAAAAACGCGCTGTTCTACGCCCGTGCCGACAATCTGAACAACTGGCTGGGTGATGTCGGCACTCGTCTCGGGTCGCTGTCGCAACGCCTGTCGGCCAGTGTTGGCCGGGTCAAACTCAACACCGCGCTGAAAACCGAAGTGCCGGCGGTGGGTGAAGTGCCGCAGGTCGACGAGGAAGTCGTCGAGACTCCGTGGATGCAGATCGACAACGTGTTCTACGAAGCTCGCGGTCAGGCCTGGGCGCTGTCGCACCTGCTGCGCGCGATCGAGGTCGATTTCGCCGATGTGCTGGCAAAGAAGAACGCGACCGTCAGCGTGCGTCAGATCATCCGCGAACTGGAAGCCTCCCAGGAACCGATCTGGAGCCCGATGATCCTCAATGGCAGCGGCTTCGGTGTGCTGGCCAACCACTCGCTGGTCATGGCCAACTACATTTCCCGGGCCAACGCGGCCGTGATCGATTTGCGTCAACTGCTCAATCAGGGCTGAGTCATGGACGAGAGCGCCAAAGAGGCGGCCCACCGCGCCGCCTCGGATGCCGAACAGATCGCCTGGGTGGACGAGCAGGACAACCTGCTCGGCGCCCTGGTGCGTTCGGACCTGCGAGAACGCGGACTGATCGGCCGTGGCACCTACATCATGCTGTTCAACTCCGCCGGTGAACTCTGCGTGCATCGGCGCACGTTGAGCAAAGCCATCTATCCCGGTTACTGGGACGTGGCGGCGGGCGGCATGGTGCAGGCGAACGAGACCTACGCCGAGTCGGCGGCCCGTGAGCTGGAGGAAGAGCTGGGGGTGAGTGGTGTCGAACTGACGGTCCACGACCATTTCTACTTCGAAGACACCGGCAATCGCCTGTGGTGTTCGGCGTTTTCGGCGGTGTGGGACGGGCCGTTGATCCTGCAGCCGGAGGAGGTGCTCGAAGCGCGCTTCATTCCGATCGAACAGGTCATGCGGGAAATCGAGCAAAAGCCTTATTGCCCGGACTCTCTGGCAGCCTTGAAACGTTATCTGAAGGCTCAGCAAAGCAACGTCGCAAAGAACACATAAATTGGCGCCGATTGGCACTTAGCAATCGGCGTTTTTGCCGTTACACTGCGCGACCTTTTCAAGCTGCACCGGCCTGCTTTTATTGAAGAACCGGTGCAGTAGCGCTGCCCCTGCCTGAGTGGGGCTTCGCGGTCGATAGCCTTGCCCAAGGCTGCGATCAGTCTTTGTCCTCCCGAGAGGATTGCCGGTGGCCAAAAAAGCCGCATCCTTCGCCGCCCTGGGCGGCCTGGTATTTTCCACCGACGCAGGTCGTCATTGCCCGGAATGCAGCAAGCCGGTGGACGCCTGTATCTGCAAGCAAACCGTGATCCCGGCCGGCGACGGCATTGCCCGTGTGCGCCGCGAGAGCAAGGGGCGTGGCGGCAAGACGGTGACCACCATCACCGGCGTGCCTCTGGCCGAAGACGCACTCAAGGAGCTGGCGACAACGTTGAAGAAACGTTGCGGCACCGGCGGTGCGTTGAAAGACGGGATCATCGAGATCCAGGGCGACCATGTCGAGCTGCTCCTGGCCGAGTTGGTCAAGCACGGCTTCAAAGCGAAGAAGTCCGGCGGCTAGCAGCCTCTGTGAAACCCACCGGCGGCTTGATTCAGCTCCAGAGTCCCTGGGCCTGACGTCGTTTCCATGGTTTTCACAGAGCCTGTTCATGACCGGTTTCTAAACTCAACGCTGTCAGCGCGGTCTACCGCCCCGCTGACGAACCGTCATTTTCATTCTTTAGACTGCGCCGGCCTGCGATCAGGCGACGCACTATGACTTCTTTATAGGGGACTTCGATGTCCGTACGACGCACACGCAAAGACGATGGCAGCCAATGGACAGTTGCGGACAGCCGCAGTGTTTACGGGATTCGCCATTGGGGGGCCGGGTATTTCGCGATCAATGACGCCGGTCGCGTCGAAGTTCGTCCGAACGGCCCGAGCAGCTCGCCTATCGATCTGTTCGAACAAGTCGACCAGCTGCGCAAGAGTGGCTTGTCCCTGCCGCTGCTGGTGCGTTTTCCCGACATCCTGCAAGACCGCGTCCGTCAGCTGACCGGCGCTTTCGATGCGAACATCGAGCGTCTGGAATACCAGAGCAAATACACCGCGCTGTACCCGATCAAGGTCAACCAGCAGGAAGCGGTGATCGAGAACATCATCGCCACCCAGAACGTTTCGATCGGTCTGGAAGCCGGCTCCAAGCCCGAGCTGCTGGCCGTGCTGGCGCTGGCGCCGAAGGGCGGCACCATCGTCTGCAACGGTTACAAGGACCGCGAGTTCATCCGTCTGGCGCTGATGGGCCAGAAGCTCGGCCACAATGTATTCATTGTGATCGAGAAAGAATCCGAAGTCGGTCTGGTGATCGAAGAGGCCGCCTCGCTCAAGGTCAAGCCGCAGGTCGGTCTGCGCGTGCGTCTGTCCTCCCTGGCGTCGTCGAAGTGGGCGGACACCGGTGGCGAGAAATCCAAGTTCGGTCTGTCGGCGGCGCAACTGCTGTCGGTGGTCGAGCGTTTCCGCGCGGCGGGCCTGGATCAGGGCATCCGTCTGCTGCACTTCCACATGGGTTCGCAGATTGCCAACCTGGCCGACTACCAGCACGGTTTCAAGGAAGCGATCCGTTACTACGGCGAGCTGCGCAACCTCGGTCTGCCGGTCGATCACATCGACGTCGGTGGTGGCCTGGGTGTGGACTACGACGGTACGCACTCGCGCAACGCCAGTTCGATCAACTACGACATGGATGACTACGCCGGTGTCGTGGTCGGCATGCTCAAGGAGTTCTGCGATGCGCAGGCGCTGCCGCATCCGCACATCTTCTCCGAAAGCGGCCGCTCGCTGACCGCGCACCACGCGATGCTGGTGGTGCAGGTTACCGACGTCGAGAAACACAACGACGAAATCCCGTTGATCGAGAACAAGGAAGCGCTGCCGGAAACCGTGCAGTGGCTGGTTGACCTGCTGGGCCCGACCGACATCGAAATGGTCACCGAAACCTACTGGCGCGCCACCCACTACATGAGCGACGTGGCCGCCCAGTACGCCGACGGCAAACTGACCCTGGCCGAGAAGGCCCTGGCCGAGCAGTGCTACTTCGCCGTATGCCGTCGTCTGCACAACTCGCTGAAGGCACGTCAGCGTTCGCACCGTCAGGTGCTGGACGAACTCAACGACAAGCTGGCCGACAAGTACATCTGCAACTTCTCGGTATTCCAGAGCCTGCCGGACACCTGGGCGATCGATCAGGTGCTGCCGATCATCCCGTTGCACCGTCTCGACGAAGAGCCGCTGCGTCGCGCGGTGCTGCAGGATCTGACCTGCGACTCCGACGGCAAGATCAACCAGTACGTCGACGAGCAGAGCATCGAGACCAGCCTGCCGGTGCATGCGCTGAACGAAGGTGAAGACTATCTGCTGGGCGTGTTCCTGGTCGGCGCCTATCAGGAAATTCTTGGCGACATGCACAACCTGTTCGGTGACACCGACTCGGTGAACATTTACCAGAACGCCGACGGCAGCGTGTACCACGCCGGCATTGAAACCCACGACACCATCGAAGACATGCTGCGCTATGTGCATCTGTCGCCGGAAGAACTGATGACTCACTATCGCGACAAGTGCGCCAGTGCCCGCATCAGCGCCAGCGAACGCACCCAGTTCCTCGATGCCCTGCGCCTGGGTCTGACCCGCTCCTCCTACCTGTCCTCCTGAGACCAGGTTCCGCTTTTATCTGGTTGTCTGAAATTGTTCCGCCCACCGCGGACGTTTCAGATGACCGGGTGAGACGCTTCTTTTTCTCTTCGCGAAATGGCCTGTTTCCAGGCCAGCAAAGTGACGTTGTCTGCTTTTCGCGTAGGTCATTTCCGAATTTGTAGTTCGGCCCTCTACTCGGCCATGGGTCTCGGCGAGAATCCCCGCCCGCCCCCCTGTAGAGAATCCCCCCATGTTCGATCCAGCCGACGAGCCGTCGTTTCGTCTCGATGTAGCGGGCCTGTCCGACTCGCTTGAAGTCCTGGCATTTACGGGTTGCGAAGCCATCAGCGAGCCTTTCGCGTTCGAGATCGACTTGCTGGTCGATGATCCGCACCTGGACCTTGCCGGGCTGATGTATCGTTCGGCGCGCCTGTGTTTCGGGCCTTGCGGCAATGGTATTCACGGGCAGTTGCATAGCCTTGTCCAGCATGAACAGGGGCGCAGCGCCCGGTTGTGCCGGGCGCGGCTGGGGCCGCGGTTGAGCTGTCTGGGACTGCGCTTCAGCCAGCGTATCTTCAGCGACCGCTCGGTGCCGCAGATTCTGGATCAGGTGCTCAAGGAGCACGGCATCAGTGGCAACTGGCGTCGGTTCGATCTGCAAGGCGCTTATCCGCCCCGGACATTCTGCACCCAGTACGGCGAGTCGGATCTGCAACTGGTACAGAGGCTGTGCGGACAGGCACGCATTCACTATCACTTCGAGCAAGGGAGCCAGGGGCATTGCGTGGTGTTCGGTGATGACCCGGCCCAGCTGCCACGCGCCGGCAACCTGCAATTCGAGAGCGAAGAAGGAGCGCCGTCGCCGCCAGTGCGCCGCTGGCAACTGGGCGAGCATGCCCGCCTGCACGCAAAGGGGCCGCGGCGGTCACTGACGGCGCAGGGGCATTCCGATTCGCCAACCCTGCGCAGTGGTCATTGGTTGACGATTTCCGGCGAGCCCTTGGCAGACGCCAATACGGACTGGCTGGTGAGTCGAATCGAGCATCGAGCCGATCAGTCGCTCGAGCCGCCCTACAGCAACCGGATTTTTGCCCTTGACCAGTTGCCGGAGCCTCGATCACCCGTTGAATACCGCGGTGCTCGCATGTGCAGCCCACAGCGTGCCTGGGTGGTGTCGGTCGAGGAGACGCAACCTGATGCCGTGCGGCCGGTGGCCGTTCAGTTCGACTGGCTTTATCAGGGCGAAGGGGCCCGCCCCAGCCACTGCTGGCTGCCGCTGGCGCCGGCGTTGGCCGATACGCCGATGGCATCATTGAAGGACGGGGTAGAGGTGGTGGTGAGCTTTCTCGAAGGTGACCCTGAGCAGCCCGTGATCAGTGGCGTCTTGCAGGTCCCGGCTCTCGCCGAAGTCGTTGAGGATGACGCGCCGTCACCTCTGCCCGAGCGCCTGGATACCGCCGGCGTGCCTCAATGGTTGAAGGCGGCCGAGCCTCTGTTGTTGCTGTGCCTGATACCGGGGGGCGGCAGTTATCGCCATTGCTCGGCGTCACTGTGCAGCTGTCGATTGGTCGCCGGGCTCAAAACGAGCGATGGAAGATGAGCGGCGCAGCCCCCGGACAACGCGCTCAATGGTTGTTGCTGGATATCGCACAGGCGCCTCAGGCAGTGAAGACGTTACGTCAGGGATTCTCCGGTGTGCACTGCCTGCAGCTGTTTGACGGTACCGAGTTTCAGCCGGTCAGTGAGCAAGGCCCATGGCTGATCGACCTGCGTGACTGCCCGGCGCTATCGGCGCTCTGTCATACCGATCCCATGACCTGGCAAGGGCTGCTGCTGGGCAGCGAGGTCTCGGCGCAGTCACTGCGCGAACACTTGCAGCGGATGCTGACCGTGTCCATCGGCCTGAATCACCGGGCACTGCTCAATTTCTACAATCGGCAGACCGCCAGTTACTTTTTCGATGCCTGCGATGCCCGGCAATTGAGCTGCTGGCTTGGGCCGATCGGATGGCTGCGCTGGTTCGGCGGGACCTGGGCCGATCTGGCTGGTGGCAGTCAGGGCTGGCAGCAACTGCGCAATCCGGGGCTGCCCGTGGAGCCGCTGCGCATCGAGCAAAGCCTGACCCGTCAACAGCGTGAACGCTTGCACCGTTGCCTGCTGGATCAGCATGTCTGGCGCTGGAGTCAGGCGACGGGAAACAACTTTCGGCTGATATCTGCCTTTCAGGAACAAGGTCTGGCACTGGGCTTCAGCGAGCGGACGCTGCTGGACGACTGGTTGTGGCTGCGTTTGCTGAATCCGCGTGCCGAGCTGATGCCGCTGCCGCAAGGTCTGACTCCGCGGGAACGACTCGAACTGTTGCGTCGACGCTGGCTGAGCGATCCATCGTGAAGCACAGCTTCAGTGAGCGGCACCGTTGAACCAGCCATCGGTGCGTCGCAGCCACCACGCCAGTCCCCCGAGGGTCAGGCTGCGCAGCACCATGAACAACAGGAACGAAATCCACAGGCCGTGATTGCCCAGACCTTGCAGCGCCCAAGCGACAGGCAGCAGCAGGATCACGGTGGCCAGCATGCCGTTGCGCATTTCCCGGGCACGGGTGGCGCCGATGAACAGGCCGTCGAGCAAGTAGCTCCAGACCGCGATCAACGGCAGGACAGCCAGGTAGGGCAGGTAAATGAACGCGGTCTCCCGCACGCTCTGGATGTCGGTCTGCATTTCGATGAACAGGTGGCCGGCCAGCAGAAACAGCGCGGCAAAGCCCAGGCTCGCGAGCAACGACCAGCCGCCGGCAACCACCAGCGAACGGCGCAGGGCCAGACGATCACGGGCGCCGATGGCGTGGCCGCACAGGGCTTCGACGGCGTGGGCCAGTCCGTCCAGTGCGTGGGCGGTCAGCAGCAGGCCGTTGAGCAGCAGCGCGTTGGCCGCGACCGTGGCATCGCCCAGTCGCGCGCCCTGCACGGTGATCAGGAAAAACACCGATTGCAGGGCCAGGCTGCGGATGAAAATGTCGCGGTTGACCGCCAGCAGCGGACGCCAGCTCTGCCAGATTTTCAGAGCCGCCCAGGCAATGTGTCCGGGATAGGCGCGCAAGGCTCTACGAGTCATCCACAGGCCGAGCAGGGCGCCGCTCCATTCGGCACTTACCGATGCGCGGGCCGAACCGACCACGCCCCAATCCAGCCCAATGACGAACCACAGGTTGAGCACGATGTTGATCAGGTTGGTGCTCAGCAGAATCGCCAGCGGCGCCCGGGCATTCTGGGTGCCGAGGAACCAGCCGACCAGCGCATAACTGGCCAGCGCCGCCGGCAGCCCGAACAGGCGGGTGTGAAAGAAGTCACGGGTCAGTTGATCCAGCTCCGCCGACGGTTGCATGAAGTGCAGTGCGACCCCGCTCAGTGGTACACCCAGCGCCCCGAGCAGCAGCGCCAGCCCCATCGCCAGCAGCAGGCCCTGAAGCAGAATCTGCCGCAAGGCCGCGCCGTCGCTGCGCCCGGCGGCCTGGGCGGCGAAGCCAGTGGTGCCCATGCGCAGAAAACCCATGGCCCAGGCCAGAAAGGTATACAGGCTGGCGCCAACCGCCACCGCGCCCAGTTGATGGGCGTGGGGCAGATGGCCGATGACGGTGCTGTCGACCAGCGCCACCAGCGGCACGGAAATGTTGGACAGGATCATGGGGGCGGCGAGGGCCCAGACCCGGTGATGGGTCGGGCGGTCGCGCCAGTCGGCGATCAGGTTGGACATGCGGGCTCCTTGGGGAGCGGCATTGTAGCGGGAGGTGTCAGTGAATGATCCAGCTCAGCAGCCACAATCCCAGCAGCAACCAGATGATCCCGGCGATGATCGAGGCATTCATGAACGCGCGGATCGCTGACCACAGCAGCATCAGGCCGACGATCAGCGCAATGATGCTGATGATCGACGTGTCCATGCCCAGCGCCTTCGACAGCCCGTCGACAAAGTTGCCGCCAGCGTTGCCCAGCAGATTGAACAGGCCGCTGAGGCCGTCGACGATGAAGCGGATGATCGAGCCGAGCGCCTGGCCCAGCCATTCGAAAAAGCTTTCTACCTGCATGTCTGTTTCCTGATGAAAGAGCTGAGCCTTGGGCCGCAGCGGGTGCGGTCGAGTTCCCTGCAAGCATAGAGGGTTTTAACGGTCGACTGGCGCTTGCCTTCGCTCGGCATCCCCCCGAAGCTATACGCCTTCAGGAGAGCCCGATGAACCTTGTTGAACTGACCGAACGCCTGCACGCCATTCGCGACCGTAATGACTGGCGGCAATTTCACAGCCCGAAAAACCTGGCCATGGCCGCCAGCGTGGAAATGTCCGAACTGGTGGAAATCTTCCAGTGGCTGACCGAAGACCAGTCCCGCCAATTGCCGGCGGACAAACTCGCCCATGCCGGGCAGGAAGTCGGCGACATCGTGCTCTATCTGTTGCTGCTGTGCAGCGAACTGGGGCTGGACATGAATGAAGTGGTGCGCAGCAAACTCGCCGACAGCGAACGGCGGTTCAGCTGATGAGCGACCGTCATTTCGATCAACTGGCGACCCGTTTCGCCGAAAAAATCTACGGCGGCGCCAAAGGCGCGATTCGCCTAGCGGTGTTGCAGGCCGATCTCGCCGAAGCCTTGCCGGACCGCCCGTTGCGGGTGCTGGACATCGGTGGCGGCCTGGGCCACATGTCGTTGTGGCTGGCTGAACGCGGGCACGAGGTGACCTTCACCGAGCCGGCCGAACCGATGCTCGAAGGCGCCCGCCAGCGCTTTGCCGAAGCCGGGCAAAGCGCGACGTTCATTCAGGCGCCCTGGCAGGAACTGCTCGGCCAGCTCACCGAGCCTTACGATCTGGTGCTGTGCCATGCGGTGCTGGAATGGCTGGCCGAACCTCACGCGATCCTGCCGGTGCTGCATCAGTTGACCAAGCCCGGCGGCTGGCTGTCGCTGGCGTTCTACAACCGCGATGCGCTGATTTACCGGAACCTGCTCAAAGGCCATTTCAAGAAAATGCGCAAGAACGACCTGGCCGGCGAAAAGCAGAGCCTGACCCCGCAGCAGCCACTCGATCCACGGGAACTGGCGACGCAACTCGCCGGGTTGTGGCAGGTCGAAACCCAGAGCGGGGTGCGGGTTTTCCACGATTACATGCCGGTGGAATTCCAGGCCCGCGCCGAGTTGATTGATTTGCTCGAGATGGAGCTCGCCCACCGTCGTCACCCAAGCTTCGCCGGGCTTGGGCGCTACTTGCACTGGATCTGCCGGCCGATCTGATCGGAGCGAGATATGAAAGGTCATTCAGGGTTACTGCTGATCTGTCTGGGGTTGGCCGCCTGCCAGGGCAGCAACCCTTACGTGGCGCAGTCACGACCGTTGCCGCCGGCCCCACCGCAAGCGGCGACCACCTTCGACCGCAGCGCTTATCCCGCGCCCCCTCGTGACTACGGGCGCTATCGCAGCTGGGCATGGCTCAACGGTCAACTCCCACCGGGCACGGCCTGGGCGGATTCGGCGCAAGTGGCCGAAGCCGTCAGCAGTGCGTTGGACCAGCGCGGCCTGCGCCCGCTGCATGACAATCGCCCGGCCGACCTGCTGGTCAGCGCCAACCTGAGCCTGGAAACCCGCCTGCGTCAGGTGCAGGACGATTACGGTTACTACGGCGGCGGCTACGGCGGTTATGACCGTTACGGCCGCGGTTACGGGATGTACAACACGGTGCCGATCGTGCGTACCTATCAGGAGCAGGTCGTGGTGGTGCGGGTCGATCTGTTCGACGCCGGCAGTGGTCAACCGGTCTGGAGCGCCAGCGCCGAAACCGCTACCCAGGGCACGCAAAGTGATCGCACCGATGCGATTCGAGAGGCTGTCGAAAAGGCCATGTCGGCGTATCCTCCCGGTTAGCCTTCTGCAAATGAAAGCGCCCTCAGGTTCATGTCTTCCACCGGAGAAAAACCATGTTCCGCCGTCTTGCTTTACTGGTCGTTATCGCGCTGCTCAGTGCCTGCGCCTCGAACCAGGTCAATCATGATTTTGACGCCAGCCGCGACTTCGCCGCGTATCGCAGCTGGAGCTGGAAAGACCCCGCCCTGCAATACCGCCCCGATGATCCACGGATCAAGAGCGACCTGACCGAGCAGCGCATCCGTCAGGCCGTTGCCGATCAACTGGATCAGCGTGGCTTGCGCCCGGCCGCCTCGGGCGCCCGAGGCGATCTGTTTGTGCAGACCTACCTGATCGTCGAGGACCGTCAGCAACAGGTGACCACCAACTACGGCGGCGGTTGGGGTGGCCCGTGGAACGGTTACTGGGGCGCGCCGATGTACAACGAAACCCGCAACATCACCTACAAGGTGGCGACCATTCAGGTCGATCTGCTCGACGGCAAGGACGGCAAACTGGTGTGGCGCGGCAGCGACGAGCAAATACTCAGCCGCACGCCGAACCCGGCGGATCGCAGCAATGCCATCCGCGAAACCGTGGCGCGGATCCTGTCCAACTATCCGCCGCGTTGAGTCTGTTGAAAAAAGTACGGGAGCCAAATGGCTCCCGTTTTTTATGGGCGGGTGAAAATGGCGCGTTGCCAGCAGTGTTGCCTGCGCGTGTCTACACTCTTACGCATCCATGGAGGTTGCGCCCGGCCGTGCGCCGGCAAAGGAGTGCGCCATGTCGCGTCATTCGCAGTGCGGCGGGCCAGCCCGGCAGCGGGGAGCCATCGGCCTGATGGCGGCCGCCACCCTCAGCCTGGCGCTGGTGTTGATGTTGCTGGTCGTGGACACCGGTCGCCTGTACATGGAGCAACGCAAACTGCAGCGCCTGGTGGACACCGCCGCCCTCGAAGCCGTCAGCCGTGGCGGCAATTGCCTGCCGGGCCTCACCGCCGCCAGTTACGCGGGGCAAAGCGCGACACGCAACGGGTTTGTCGCCAATGCCACCAACGTTCTTGTGATCGATTGCGGAAAGTTGGCGACAGCCGCCACCGGCCTGCGCACTTTTACGGTGGACGCCACGCAATCAGAGGCGGTCAAGGTCGCGGCCAACCGTACCGTCACCACCAGTTTTGCCGGCGGGGTGCAGGCGTTGTTCAGTGGCACACCCGTCAGTCTCAACACCGTGCTATACGCTTCGGCGGTGGCGGCCAAACCCAAGCCGACCGTCGCTCAATTGAACATCCGCAGCAACCTGGCCAGCATCAGCACCGCGCAATCGAACATCCTCAATCCACTGTTTTCCGGGCTGCTGGGCGGTAACGTCAACCTGACGGCCCTGGGCTGGGAAAGCCTGCTCAACACTGACATCAACCTGCTTGGCTACCTGAATCAACTGGCGATCAACCTCAACGTGGCTGCCGGCAATTACACCCAGTTGCTCAATACCCAGGCCACGGTGACGCAACTGATCCAGGCCGCGATTACGGCGGTCCAGCTCAACGGCGCCACCGCTGAAGTGATTACCGCGCTGGGCCAACTGCAAGTGGCGGCGATCAATGCCGCGCCGGTCAAGCTCGGCGACATCCTGCAATTGCAGACCGGCACCACGGCCGCCGGGCTGGATGCCAATCTGCAGTTGCTGCAACTGGTCCAGGGCGTGATTCAACTGGCCAACAGCAAAAGTGCGGTGGCCGCGACTCTGCCGATCAGCGTGCTGGGGCTGGCGAATGTCACGGTGCGGGTCAAAGTCATCGAGCCGCCGCAGTTTTCCGCGATCGGCGATCCGGCGCTGGCCAGGGCCAATCCCACCGGGCCGAACCGGATCTATGTGCGCACCGCGCAGATACGCACGCTGCTTTCGGTGAATCTGCCGGTACTGTCCGGGGTGACCGGGTTGGCCAACGCGGTACTCGGACTGGTTGGCACGCTGACACCGACCCTCAATGCACTGTTGAGCCTTAATCTGGTCGCCACATTGAATTCGGCCGGCTGCCTGCTCGGTGCCGGTTGTGAGCAACTGGACCCGAAGCTGTTGCCCTCGCCGCAGATCGACATCAGCCTGGACGCCGGTGGTGCCGTCAGTTATGTCACCGATTACAGTTGTCCGACCGGCAATGCCGGCACCAAAAGCCTGACGGCCCGAACCACCACCTCGATTGCCGATCTCAAACTGGGCAAGATCGACCCGACCAACGCCTTCTCTTCTGCCGCCCAACCCACCGTCACACCGTTGCCGCTGGTGGATCTGGGCACGGTGACCTGCCACAAGATTCTGGGGATCGGCAGCTGTGACCCGAGCACTCACGTGCCATACGGCGCCGGCGGTATCGCGATCATGGTCAACACCAGCGTGGCGCAGAACACCCAGAACCTGGTGTTTTCCAGCGGTAATCCGTTCGCCACACCGCCCAACCTGAAACTGCCGCCAAGCGTGATTGCTGCCGCGCCCTCAACCAACATCGTCAACAGCCTGGCAAGCACCCTCGCCGGGATCAATCTGATCGTCTACAAACCCCAGGGCAGCAACCCGCTGGGCGCGATTGTCACAGGCGTTGCCAGCCTGATCAGTGATGTCACGACGATCCTGCAACCGGTGATCACCAATCTGGTGAGTCCGCTGCTGGATCCGCTGCTGAACAATTTGCTCAAGGGGCTGGGGATCAACCTGATGGATGTGGATGTCGGCGCCAACATGACCTGCGGCCAGACCGGCAAGGCCTATCTGGTGATCTAGTCGTCGGCGGCGATCGGCAGTTCGATGCAGAACCGTGCACCGTCCGCCGAGTTGCGCACACTGAGGTGGCCGCCCATGTTCTCGATGATCCCGTAACTCACCGACAACCCCAGGCCGGTGCCGACACCTATCGGTTTGGTGGTGAAGAACGGTTCGAAAATCCGCTCCAGCAGACGCGGGTCGATACCGCCGCCGTTGTCTTCGACCCACAGTCGCACGTGCTGCTCGTCGCGTTCGGCGTAGATCGAAATCCACGGCTTGAATGCTGAATCGGACTCGCGTTTGCCCAGCAGCGCATCCCGGGCGTTGACCATCAGGTTGATCAACACCTGTTCAAGCTGATCGACGTACCCGCGCACCTGAACCTCGAATGCGGTTTCACTGATGCGCAGATCCACGCCTTTGCCGCGCATGCCTTCGGCCAGCAACGACAGCGTGCCTTCGATGGCGCTGGCCGGGTTGAACAGCTGCTGCTCGATCTCGGAGCGACGACCGAATACCCGCATGTGGTCCACCACTTTCGCGGCGCGCTGCACCTGCGCATCGATGCGATTGAGTTTGTCGGTCAGGTAATCGATCTGCGCATCGCCGTTGCTCAGGCGCTTCCGTACGTTGACGATGGCCATGCGCATGACGTTCAGCGGCTGATTGATTTCGTGGGCCAGGCCGGTGGCCATTTCGCCAAGGGTGGCCATTTTTGCGCTTTGCGTGAGCTGCTGTTGAGAGCGGCGCACTTCGGTGTTGTCACGGCCAACGGCTTGTACTTCGATCAGTTTGCCGTGCTCATCGAACACGCCGCGATCCGACCACACCCACCACGCATGTTCGCGCCCCGGTAATTGCAGGTTGATTTCGGCGCTGCTGACGGGAGATTGCGGGGTCAACTGCGCCAGGCGCTCAACGAAGGCCGCGCGCTGAACGTCGGACATCCAGCTGCCCAGATCGACCCCGGCCAGGGCTTCGGGGGCGCATTCCAGATAGGTCGCCAGCGGGCGGTTGCCGAACGTCAGGATCAGATCCGGGCGATAGCGGCAGATCATCGCCGGCGAGTCCTCCACCAGAATCCGGTAGCGTTCCTCACTCTGTCTGACCTGCTCGGCGGCCAGCGTTGCTTCGGTGACGTCCAGCCACAAGCCGACAGCTTCCACCGGGAGGCCGAGGTCGTTGCGCAACAGCCGGGCTTCGTCGAGCAGCCAGTGGTAATCGCCGCGACTGTCGCGCATGCGATAGCGGGCGCGCACCGAACCTTCGCGCAGCAGTTGCCGGGTTCGCTCGAAATACAGGGCGCGGTCTTCCGGATGAATCCGCTCTGCCAGCGCACTGGCGTCACAGTCCTCCAGGCTCCAGCCCAGTAGCGGTTGCAGGCTGGCGCTGAAAAACGCCGGCAGCAAGGCGCCTTCGACGTAGTGCTGGACGTAAATCACCGCCGGCGAACTGGCGATCAGGTTGTCCAGCCGTGCATGGGCTGCAGCGGCCAGTTGCTGCTGGTTCTTGATGTCGCTGATGTCGAGCATGAAACCCACCAGCCGCCGGTGCTCGCCGGTGCCGGTGACCTGCCCCTGAAGGCGATACCACGCCTGCGTCTGGTCGGCATCCCGAGGATGCAGGCGCACGCACAGGTCGAGGATTTCCCCTTGCATCTGCAGGGCTTGCAGGCGGCTGCGGACTTCTTCGCGATCGGCGGGATGGATCAGGCTCAGCCAGGCCTCGAGCGTCAGCGTCGAGCTGTCCTGTTGCAGGATGGCGGCCAGCGTCGGGGCCAGTTGAATCTGCTCGCTATGGCTGATTTCCCACCAGCCTGTGCCAAGCATTGTCTGCAACGACTCCAGCCGTTCCAGTTGCAGTTGATGCTGCTGCTCGCGCAAGCGACCGAGAAGGGGCCCGGCCAGGGCGCCCGCCAGCATCAGCCAGTCGCGATCGGCCAGATGCGGCGCGGTCTTGTCCACCGCGTAAAAACCGCAGAGCAGCCACGCCATCACGCCTCGATCATCGCTGTAGGGCACGGCGAAGCCTTCGGCATTACCGAACAGGCCCTGGACCCGCGAGTGTTCATACTGGCCGTAATGTTCACCCAGCCTTTGCGGGCCGGTGCCATTGAGGCTGTCGAGTGGCGTGCCCAGACGCTGGCCGTCATGCCACAGCGCCGGGGCGTCATGGGCGTGGAACTGCTGATGGATCTGCCAGCCCTGTTCCTGCTCATCGAGCAGGGCGAGTGCCAGGCACGGGATCTGCCAGCGCTGGGCGATCACCTGCAATTGTTCGCTGACGAGCATCGGCAACCGTCCCAGGCTGCAGCTGCGCACCTGTTTGCTGATCTGCTCGGCGAGCATGTGGCACGCCTCGCGCTGATGCGCTTGCTGGCGTTCGGACAACAGGTCGGCAATGTCGATCAACTGCAGCAGCCAGCCATCGCTCAGCGGCTGGACCCAGCCGCGCAGGTGCAAGGTCTGGTCGCCCAGACCGGGAAAATCCAGGTCCAGCAGTTGGCCTTGCCAGTCTTGCGGGCGGCCCTCGATCGCCAGCGTGCAGTGCGCCAGCAGGTAGTCGTGCAACGGCAACGGTTTGTCGCGGGGCGTCTGTTGCGCCAGCAGCAGGCGCAGCGGGCCGGCCATTTGCAACACGCCGCCGTCGCTGTCGAGGTGGATGTGCAGGCCCGTCAGCGGGGTCCCGAGTACGTCCGGCAAATCGCTGGCGACCATACTTCGCTTGAGCAGGCGGCCGAGCAGGTTGTCACCCGGAGTCAAAATTTCAGGCTCGAAATGGCGGTCAGGTTGGCGGGCAGGCTGGGGACAGCGCCGACGCCCGGCAACACCAGAAAGGGGATGACCCGATTGAGCTTGCTCACCGGGTAATTGACGCTGACGGTGAGCGTGCCCTGGGCCGGGTCGTAGACCGTTGTCGTGTCCGTGCCGACCACCACGTTCAGCGACGACGGCAGCACCGACAATTGCTGGGTCAACGCGGCATTGGCGGTGCTGACCAGCACGCTTGCATAGTTGGGAACCGCGGGATCGACCGCCACGGCGCGGCGGATGGCTTCGGCGGTGACCTGGTTGAACGTCTGCATCAGCACGAACGGCAAGCTGTAGCTGACGAGGCCATAAAACACCGCGAAAAAGATCACGAACACCAAGGCGAACTCAATCGCCACCGCGCCTTTTTGCGCCTTCCGAGAGCCGGTTTTCATCCGTGCGTCTACCCTGACAGTCACTGCGTAGTATCAGCATAGAATCATTCAGCAAAAACGGACGGTTTTTACCGGATGCAAAGCCTTGTCCTTCTGATCTGGTTGACAGCGTGCGCGGCTCAGGATGCCCGGCAACGACGAATTGCCAACGTTTTGACCCTGGGTGTCGGGACTCTCGCGCTGGTCTATCTGCTGTCTTTCGGTACCACCTGGATGGGCGCCGAAGCCGGGCAGGGAGGCTGGGCCTGTGTCGTGGCCCTGGCATTCACGTTGCCCGGGTATTTCATGGGCCGAATGGGCGCCGGTGATGTGAAACTAATGACAGCTCTTGGTCTTGCGACGGACGGCGTCTCGCTGCTCGGGATTTTTATCGGCGCCGGTGCGGCGAGCCTGATCTGGATGCTGCTTGCGCCAAGAGTCTGGCTGCATATGAGTCAAGGGCTTAGGCACCGTCTTAGGTATATGGCGCCATCCGTGTCAAAAAAGCTGCCATTTGCGCCGTTCGTGCTGATCGGATTTTTGCTTGCACTACCTTGGATCCATTAGTCGCCAAGCGCCACTAGTCTTATGTACATAGTCGGAAAGTGGGTCTACCTTCAAAGTAACGAGTTATACAGCCAGCGGCTGACAGTACAGGAATGGTCAGTTTTTGGCCCGGGCATGGAGTGGCACGTGAACAAGCTTACATCTGCGGTAAAAGTCATCGTTGTCGATGATCAGCCTCTGATCGTCGAAGAACTCTGCGAATTTCTCGAGAGCAGCGGCTATCGTTGTGTGCCGTGCGAGTCCAGCAAAGAGGCGATCGAGCGTTTTTCGGACGACACCGCGATCGGCCTGGTGCTGTGCGATCTGCACATGCCGGACATGGACGGCATTCAACTGGTGCAGGAACTGCAACGGCTGGCCGGCAAACACCGGGCGTTCGAAGCCATCATGCTCACCGGCCGCGCTGACAAGCAGGACGTGATCAAGGCCTTGCGCGCCGGGATTGCCGACTACTACCAGAAACCGGTCAATCTGGATGAATTGCTCGAAGGCCTGCAACGCCAGGAAGCGGTGCTGCAGGAGCGGCAGAAAACCCTGCAACTGGGCCATCTGAATCAAAAACTTCAGGACCTGTCGTCGTCCATCGATGATCTTTATCAGGATCTGGACAAGGTGCGTCGCGCGCCGGCGCCCGTCAGTGATGAGGCGCACCGTGAGGCCGGTGAGCTGGAAATCCCGGCGATCTTCAATCAGCTGTCGCCACGGCAACTGGACGTGGCGCGCCTGGTGGGCAAGGGGCAGACCAACTATCAGATTGCCTGTGAGCTGGGCATCACCGAAAACACGGTGAAGCTTTACGTTTCTCAAGTGCTACGCCTGACCCACATGCACAACCGCACGCAGTTGGCGCTGGCGTTATCGCCGGGCAATTCCGGTTTGCGCCAGCGGGTAACCGCACACTGAGACAGACTGCCGGGTAACCCATTTACCCGGCATTCACTTTCGGCTTGGGAAACAGATTGTCCAGGGTCTCCAGCAGCCGCACGTGATAGATCGGCTTGCGGAACAGGTCCAGCACCTGCAACCGCAGCATGTCGCTCACATCCTCCATGTCCGCGTGCCCCGACGTCACGATCACCGGCAGATGCTGGCGCGAGGTGTGTTCGCGCAGGCGCTTGATCAGCGACATGCCGCTTTCCTCCGGCATGCGCAGATCGGTGATCACCAGAGCGATATCGGGATGGCGGGTCAGGTGATGCAGGGCGAGTTTGACCGAGGTGGCGGTATGACAGACGAAGCCTTCGCCTTCCAGCAACTCCGCCAGCTCCAGCAACGCGTCCTCTTCGTCGTCAACCAGAAGCAACTGTTGGCGTGGGGAAGAAGACACGTTCATGGGCAGTACCTGAAAGCTGAATGGTAGATCGAGTGTAGCCCGACATCAGCAAGGTGCTGGCGCAACCGTGCTGTGGATTATGGCGTTGGCCGGGTTTGCGTCGTGCCGCCCAGTGACACCAGAACGTTGTTGAAGATCGCCAGCATCCGATCACCCAGCGGAGTGACGAAAACGACCACCACCACGGCGACCATGGCCACGACGATGGCGTATTCAATTGCCGAAGCCCCGTCCTCATGTTTGTAGAGCAGCAAAGCTCTGGCCATTAAATAATCAACGATCATTCGAAACATATGCCCACTCCTTTGCGCACCTGGCGCCGATGTCACAGCAGCGGCAAAGCGTTCGCCGTGCCATTTGAGCATTGTCAACAAAGCCCCACCCAACAACTGTAAGAACGGATTAGTCATAAAGGATTAGTCGCTTCGTCACGCCCGGAATTTCGACTGCTGATTGGGCCAACACCCATACTTTCGTGGGTTATTTGTCTGTCAGTAATGGCGTTTTGTCTTGTTTCAGCTAGCGTGGAAATAGCGAAATAGTTGGATGTTCATAGCTGCCTGATTGCGATGTCCCTTGGTAGGAAGTGCGGGCTGGTAGTGCAGCAGGAAAGGGAGAGCCGTCATGAACAGTCGTGTGACCATGGGCCTTGCAACGGTGCTTTTACTGGGGGCCATCGTTGTCGGATATTGGGGCCTGATGCTCAGCCGGCAGCCCGCTCCGGTTGCCGAGGCTCCCGCGCCTGCGGTGGTCACCGTCGAAAAAACCGTCGCAGCTGCCGAAGACCAGACCCGCCAGCCGGTCGTGGTGCTGGTGCGTGACGTCCCTCCATTCACTCCTCTTACTGCGGCCGACCTGGCCGTTGAAAAGCTGCTCAGCGCCCCCGCCGGCAGCCTCGGTACCCTCGAACAGGCCGTGGGCCGCACACCGTGGCGACACCTGAGCGCCGGCACTTGGCTCAACGAAGAAAGCTTCGAGGCCGGCGGCACACTGGCGCGCATGATCCACAGTGACGAGCGCGCGCTCGCGGTGTCGGTCGATGAAGTGATCGGCGCGGCCGGGCAGTTGATTCCCGGGGATTACGTCGACGTGCTGTTGTTCCTGCGCCAGGACGCCAGTAACCCGCAACAGTCGGCACAGATTGTGGTGCCGGCCATGCGTGTGCTCGGCGTCGGCGAACAATACGGCCTGACCAACGACGGTCAACCGTCCGCTCCTGCAATGAGTGCCGACGACAAGATCAAACAGGACCAGCGCCGGCTCACCGCGCGCACCGTGGTGCTGGCGGTGCCTGAACAGTTGTTGAGTCGAATGATGCTCGCCACCCAGGTCGGGACGTTGCGCCTGGCCGTGCGCAGCAGCGAAGAACAGCGCCTGGCCAGGTATTGGGCCGGCGAACGTCAGGCGCCGGACAAACTGGTGGCCGCCAACAGCCAACTCTTCCAGTTCACTCAGTTGGCGCTGGGGACCGCGCCGAAAACCGCGCCCGGCAGCGACCACAGCGGTGCGATACGGCCCGCGGTGGAAGTGATTCGCGGCAATCAGACCAACCCACAAAACCCATGACTGAGCAAGGATCCAAGTGCATGCAGAGTCGTTCCTGGCCGACCTTCAATCCCGTGCTCCGGGCCTTGCTGCTGATGGGACTGTCAATCAATGCCGCGCAGGCGGCCACCGGCAACTGCGCGGCCCTCGGGCGCTTGCCGCCAGTGATCGAAATCAACGAAGGCTGGCAGCAGGACATGCAATCACCGGTGGCGATCACGCGCCTGGCCATCGGCGATCCGAAAATCGCCGACGTGCATGCCAATGGCAATTCGTCGTTCCTGCTCACCGCCGTAGCGCCTGGCGCCACCAGTCTGATGGTCTGGACCGGCTGCTCCAGCGAGCCGCGCCAGAGTATGGTGTTCGTCAAGGGCGCCGCCACCTCGGCCCTCACCAACACCGGTGCGCTGCCGTCGGATGATGCGCTGTTGCCCTCGCAGGTACAGACTGACATTCGTTTTGTCGAAGTCAGCCGCACCAAACTCAAACAGGCCTCCGCTTCGCTGATCGGCACCCGCGGCAATTTCCTGTTCGGTTCCCCCGGCACGTTGCCGCCCATCGACGGTGTCCCGCAACCGCGACTGCCCGTGGACAACTCGCTGTTCAACTTCTCGTGGATCGGCGGCAAGACCATGGCGATCATCAATGCCCTCGAGGGCAGCGGCTTCGCCTATACCCTGGCGCGGCCAAGCCTGGTGGCTCTCAACGGGCAGAGTGCGAGTTTCCTCGCAGGCGGGCAGATTCCGGTTCCGGTGCCCAGTTCCGGCAGCGATAACGTGTCGATCGAATACAAGGAATTCGGCATCCGCCTGACCCTGACGCCCACCATCATCAGCCACGATCGCATCGCCTTGAAAGTGGCGCCGGAAGTCAGCGAACTGGATTTCAGCAACGCGGTGAACATCGCCGGCACCACCGTACCGGCCCTGACCATCCGCCGCACCGACACCAGCATTTCCCTCGCCGATGGCGAGAGTTTTGTCATCAGCGGTCTGATCAGTACCAGCAACACTTCCCAGGTCGACAAGTTTCCGGGGCTGGGCGATATCCCGGTGCTCGGGGCTTTTTTCAAGAGCTCGCAGATCAAGCGCGAAGAGCGTGAGCTGCTGATGATCGTCACCCCGCACCTGGTGCGTCCGCTCTCGGCGGAGGCGCAACTGCCGTCGTTGCCGGGTGAAAAACTGCGCAACTACGACCCGAATTTCTACCGCATGTTTTTCCTGGAAAACGGTAACTTCGATAAGCGCAGCGGGTTGTCCCAATGAGCCAGAGCCTGAGTCAGACCTTCCTCGCCATCACCCGCAACAACACCGATCTGGAGTGGCTGCAAAGCGCGCTTGCGCCGTTGGGCCAGGTGGTCAGTGCCGGTGGCGGCAGCCTCGACGAATTGCTCGCGCTGGTGGACGTCACCTTCGCCAGCCTGGTGTTCGTCGGCCTCGACCGGGAGCACGTGGTGGCCCAGAGCGCGCTGATCGAAGGCGCGCTGGAGGCCAAGCCGATGCTGGCGATCGTTGCCCTTGGCGACGGCATGGACAACCAGCTTGTACTCAATGCGATGCGCGCCGGGGCCCGGGATTTCGTCGCCTATGGTTCGCGTTCCAGCGAAGTGGCCGGGCTGGTGCGGCGCTTGAGCAAACGCCTGCCGCCGGTGACCCACAACGCGCAACTGGGTGGCCTGACGGTGTTGTACGGCGTACAGAGCAGTTCCGACGGTGCGCTGCTGGCCAACCATATGGCACTGGTGGTGCAAAAGAGCGGGCAGCAGACGCTGCTGCTGGATCTCGGGCTGCCCCGTGGCGACAGCCTGGCGTTGCTGGGGCTGGAGAGTTCGTTTCACTTCGGCGATGCCTTGCGCCACCTGCGCAGGCTCGACGCCACGTTGATCGACAGCGCGTTCACCAGCGCCGAAGCGGGGCTGCGGATTCTGGCGTACGCCGACAATGACGGACCACTGGAAAGCACCAGCGCCGCCGAGCTGTTCATGTTGCTCAGCGCCTTGCGCCAGCACTTCCAGCACATCGTCGTGAACCTCACCGGTCAGCCTGACAGCGAAGCCCTGCGGACCTTTGTCAGCCATTGCGACAAGCTGATCTGGTACACCGACCAGAGCGTGCTCGATTGCCGGCGCAATCTGGCGGTGTTCAATCTGTGGCGGGAAAAAGGCATGAAGCTCGATCACGGGCGGCTGCTGGTCGACCGCTATCTGAGCAACGTTGCGCCGGATGCGGACACCCTCGGCAAGACCTTCAACCTGGAAGTGATCGCCGTGCTGGCCTTGAGCCCGGAGCTGCGCATGAACGCCAAGAATCAGGGCGTCAGCCTGTTCGAACTGGCGCCCCGGGAGAAACTCACCCAGAGCCTGCGAGTACTCGGCGAACGGCTGGCCAAGCGCTCCGAAGGTCTGGCCAAACCCAAAGTCACCTGGTTCGACCGGTTGCGAGGCACCTCATGAGCCCGGAAAAACTTTTCGGTGCACCGGCGCGGGGCCAGTCGGGCAACACCGACCACGAAGGCCTGAAACTGGTGCTGCATCGCTACATTATCGATGCCCTCGAGGAGTCCGGGAAAAACCTGCTGGAAGGCTCGCGGCAGTTGCTGGCGCAATTTGTCACCGACAAGGTCGCCGAATACATCGCCCGTCTGCACCTGGCGATTTCCCGTTACGAGATGGAGCGGCTGGGGGAAGAAATCGTCGATGAGCTGACCGGCTTCGGTCCGCTGGAAGTCTTGCTGCGCGACAGCGCCGTCACCGAAATCCTGGTCAACGGCCCGCATCGGGTGTTCGTCGAGCGTGACGGGGTACTGCATCAGAGTGACCTGCGCTTTATCGATGCGCACCACGTCGAACGGGTCATGCAGCGCATTCTCGCGCCACTCGGTCGGCGGCTGGACGAGTCTTCGCCGATGGTCGATGCGCGCCTGCCCGACGGCAGCCGCGTCAACGCGATCATCCCGCCGATCGCCCTCGACGGCCCGTGCCTGTCGATTCGAAAATTCCGCAAGGACATGCTCAAGAGCAGCGACCTGATTGCGATGCAGACCATCGACCTGCCGATTTTCGAGTGTTTCCAGGAGGCCGTGGGCAAGCGCTGCAATATCCTGATCAGCGGCGGCACGGGCACCGGCAAGACCACGCTGCTGAACATTCTCAGCCAATTGATCAACCCCCACGAACGGCTGGTAACCATCGAAGACGTTGCCGAACTGCAACTCGGCCATCCCCACGTGGTGCGTCTGGAAACCCGCCCGCCGAATGCCGAGGGCCATGGCGAGGTCAAGGCCAGCGACCTGATTCGCAACGCTCTGCGGATGCGTCCGGACCGGATCATTCTCGGCGAGATCCGTGGCGTTGAAGTGCTCGACGTGCTGACAGCGATGAACACCGGTCACGACGGCTCGATGAGCACGGTCCACGCCAACAACGCCCAGGATGCGTTGCTGCGCCTGGAAACCCTGGTCGGCCTGACCGGGCGCTCCGTGGCCGAACGCACCCTGCGGCAGATGATCTGTGCGGCGCTCGACGTGATCATTCAGTTGACCCGCATGCCTGACGGCCGGCGCTGTGTCAGTGAAGTGGTGGAAGTGGTCGGTGTGCGCGAAGACGTGTATGTCACCAACACCCTGTTTCGTCTGGATCGACGCACCGGGTTCGGCTTCCTGCGCGAGGCGGTCAATCCGGCCGGCGACAAGTTGCGGCGCGAGTCGAGTCTGGGCTGAACGCATGGAGCCTTCGTCATGATCGGACCGGTGATCCTGATTGTCCTTTGCCTGTTGCTGCTGGGGTTGTCGATTCGCCTGTTCCTGCAGGGCGTGCGCAAGACTGCCAACGAACGGGTGCTCTCTCGCCTCGCCGCCGGACAACCGCAAGCAGTCGCAGAAAAATCCTCGTGGTCCGGTCTGGAGCGGATGTTCCTGCGGGCAGGCCTCGGCCGGCCGAGCGAGCGATTCGGGCTTTGGCTGTCGTTGTGGGTCGTGGGCATGATGCTGGGTTATCTGCTGGCCGACTGGATTGGCCTGTTGCTGCTGATACTGGCGCCGCCGCTGATTTTGCGGCTGTACATCGCGTGGCGGTATCGGCGCCGGCTCAATCGGATGATCGAACAGTTGCCGCAACTGCTCGACCACACCGTGCGTAGTCTCAAGTCCGGCCGGACCCTGAGCGATGCAGTAATGGGCGGCATCGAAACCAGTGAGGACCCGTTGAAAGCCGCGATGGGCCGGGTGCAGCGCAACGTGCAGCTGGGGGTGAATCTGCCGGACGCGGTCAGCGATTTCGCCGAGCTCTACGAGCAGGACGAACTGCGCATGTTCGCCCTGGGCCTGAAGGTCAACCATCGCTACGGCGGCAACGCCAGCGAGTTGCTGGAGAACCTGATCAAACTGATTCGCGAACGTGACCAGGGTGCCCGGCAACTGCGCGCGCTGACCGGCGAAACGCGGATGACCGCGTGGGTACTCGGATCGCTGCCGGTGATCCTGGTCAGTTACTTCATGCTGACCAATCCCGGCTACATGCTCGGCATGTGGAACGACTCCGGCGGTCGGACCATGCTGATTGTCGCGGTGGTGTTGCAGGTCTCCGGTTGCCTGGCGCTGTGGCGCATGTTGAGGAGTGTCTGACATGCTGATGCTGGCCAGTCTCATGCTGTTGCTCGGGGCGTTGTTGCTGGTCGGCAACCACCTGCTGACCGAGCGGCGTCGAGTGCGTCAGGTCAACCAGCGTCTGCAGGGGCATCTGGTGCGCGAGAACCGTTTCGGCAACTGGCTGCGGGCACTGGGCAGCAGTCGGTTCGGTCAGCGCTCGGTGAGCATCGACAGTGAAACCCAGACCCTGCTCAGCCGGCTCGGTTGGCGCCGGGCCAGCGAGCGCTCGCTGTTTGCCGCCTGCCAGATCGGCACGCCGCTGCTGACGCTGGGGCTGGGCGTGTTTCTGAAAGAGGTGTTTTTCCCCCTCGCACCCAACGGCTGGCTGGTGCCGATGATCGCCACCGGCGTTGGCTATCTGCTGCCCAAACGTCTACTGGCGTATGCCGCTGCCCGGCGGCAGAAAATCATTGCGGTGGAAGTGTCGACGTTCATTCCGCTGCTGCGGATCCTGTTCGAGTCCGGCATGGCCGTCGAGCAGGCCCTGCGTGTACTCAGCAGCGAGGGGCAAAAACTGCTGCCGGAATTGACCGGCGAACTGCGTCTGATCCTGGCCCGTGTCGACTCGGGCCTGGAACTCGGACAAGAGTTGAACAAGGCGGCCGCGATGCTGGCGGTGGATGAGTTCACCGACACCTGCGTGATCCTGCAACAACTGATTCAGCAGGGCGGCGGCGCGATGAAATCGTTGCTGACGCTCAAGCAACTGCTGGATGACCGACGCCTGACACGCTTGCAGGAATACATCTCGAAGATGTCGGCAAAGATGTCGGTGGTCATGATGCTGCTGCTTTTTCCGGCCTTGCTGATCGTTTTGGCGGGCCCCGGTTTTACCGCAATCACCCGGGCGTTTGCGTCCTGACAATGACAATGGCGATGGAGAGCGATTGATGAAAGCACTGATGGTCATGGCTAGCCTGTTGCTGCTCGGCGGTTGCGCAACCGACGGTCAGGCACCGTGGACGACGATGCTGGCGCCGGCCAGCTGCAGCAAGTTGAGCTCCGAACAGGAGCTGTCGCTGAACCTCGCCGATGATCTGGTCTACGACGGCAAGCTGCACGCCAGCCTGGCCAATCTGCAGGGTCTGCCCGACAACCTCGTCGAGGTGCGGCTGCGCAAGGCCAAGGTCTATCGCCTGCTGGGTCGCAGTGAAGCGGAGCCGTTGTATCGCAGTCTGCTGGGCACATGCCTGAACGCCGACGCCGAACATGGCCTGGGCCAGTTGTACGCCGCCCGTGGTGACAACGGCCAGGCGCAGGCCCACCTGCAACGGGCGGCGCGTCTGGCGCCGACCAATGAAAACATCCGCAATGATCTGGGCGTGGTGTACCTCAATCAGCTGCGGCTCGAGGACGCTCGTTTCGAGTTCCTGACCGCCATCGAGCTGAAGCAGAACAATCAGTTGGCGACGCTGAATCTGGTGACCCTGCTGCTCTACCAGAACAACTGGCAGCAAGCCGCCGAAGTGGTCAGCCGCGCGCACCTGACCCCGGAGCAGTTCAGCGATGCCCAGGCGCGTGCGGAGAAACTCAAGTCGCCGGTCAGAGCCAGACCCGTCGCTGGCAATCAGGTCGCGGTGGCGATTGATGCGCAACCGGCGATCAAGTGAGCCTCAAGGAGATGCCATGAACACGTTCAAGACCCTGTGTTGCCTGAGCCTGTTGAGTCTGCCGCTCGGCGCGCTGGCCATCGACGCCGGCCCGGCCTCGGCCCAGCAGCAGGAAACCGAAGGCTGGCTGTTGCTGCAAAGCCGCAACAAGGCCGCGTCCCCCGATCCGCAGGCGGCCACGGCCACCGAGCGTGAGCTGGCGATGCAGCGCTGGTTGAAGAAGTACAAATATGAAATCCCCGATTTCTACGACCCGGATGCCGGGGGCAAGATCGAAACGAATAACTAGCTCGTCGCAGGCAACCGGCGTTGCCTGCGACGGCGGTCTATAGCTGATAACTGAAACTGATGCTGTAACGCGGCCGGCGGTTGAACGTATCCAGCGCTTCATCCGACATCGCCTTGGCGGCTTCCAGGGCGATGTTGTAGTACTTCGCATCGCCGAATCTCAGGCCGACCGCCGCCGATGACAGGTTGTTGGCCTGTACCGGCAATTCATTGAACCAGCTGCGCGAGCGATCGAGCACGAAGTACGGTTGCAGGATGCGCACCCAGTTGCCGTCGCGGTTGAAGCTGTAGTTGATTTCGTAAGCCACACCCCAGCCCTTGTCGCCGGACGCCTGATCATCGGGATAACCACGGCCGAAATTCTGCCCGCCGAACACCGCGCGCTCGCTGTCGGGCAGGGTGTCGTCGCTCCAGTACAACGCGGCTGACAGTACGCCTTGCCAGTTATCGAGGAATTTGTCGCTTTGCACCCCCGACAGACGCACCCGGAAAAAATCGAGGTCGATGGCGCTGTTGTTGGTGTGCGCGCCCAGGCTGTCGAAGCCCTGGTACACGCCGCCGCTGAGAATGCGCAGTTGCCGGGCATCGGCCTTGCGCCAGTCGCTTTCGAAGGCGAGGGCGCGGATGTCGGTGCGTTCTTCGACGCTCAGCGGGTAGCCGATCACGTTGTAGCGGGTCTTGTCGTTGACGGCGTACAGGCGCGATCCAGCGGTCAGCAGTTCATCCGAGGCGGCAATCAGCGGCAGGCTGAAGCCGAGCGAGTAACGGTCGTTTTCACGGTGCGGCTTGAGTTCCAGTCCGTTGTTCAGCACTACGTTGGTGCCGGGATCGGCCCGGTAGCGTGAGGCCGACAGGCTCAGTTGCGCACCTTCGTCGTTGATGAATTGGTTGTAGTCCAGCCGGTAGTAACGCTCGTGATCATCTCCCGGTGGAAACAGGCCGCTGAGGCTCAGCTGTTCGCCCATCGAGGTTTGTGAATTGCTGCTGATACCGAGCAGGGCCTGAGTGCCGTTGCGGTTGTCTTCGGTGGTGCTCAGGGTGCTGGTGAACGGTTTGCGGCTGGCCTGGGCCACCAGCGTGGTTGCACCATCGGTGGTGCCGGGTGGCGGCACCTGGGCCTGGATCGTCACGCCGGGAATGCGGGTCATCAGTGTGGTGTAGCGCTCGAACGTCTTGCGTGTGAGAGGGCGCTCAGCCTGAAGCTTGGCCGCCAGTCGCTCGAGCAGGGCTTTGACCCGCCCGACGTCGCCCGCGATCTGCACGTCCCGCACGTAGCCTTCCACCAGCACGACGCGCGCCACGCCGTCGTCGAAGTTCTGTTGTGGCAGGAAGGCGTAGGACAGCAAATAACCGTCCTGCTGGTAGCGACGGGTGATGTTGCGGGTGGCTTCGATCAGGTCGGCAAGGCTGCTCTCGCGACCGATCAGGGGCTTGTAGATTTCTGCCAGTTCGTTCAACGGGTAGAGCGTGCCGCCTTCGATCTGCACGGTCCTGAGGTTGATCTTCGTGCCCATCAACAACGGCTGCGCGGCGGTGGCGCCGGGCTCCGGCACTTGCAGCGGCGCGGCGTTCGGCCGGTAGGCGTCGGCGGGCAGGTTCGGCACCGGCAGGTTGCGGATGGTTTCGTTGCTGTTAAGAAAGCTGGGCAGGGTGTCGGCGAGGGTTGTGCAACTGAGACTGAGAAACAGCAGGGATGCCATAACGCGCATAGGACACTCCATGTTCAAACCCCAGCACCGGGCGGGTTTTCTCCTAAGAAAAAAGCGGAAGACTCGTGGGAATCTTCCGCCCTCAACCAAGCGTAGGCGCTGTAGGTTCGGCCGTCGAATCGGCCAGGTGCAATTCAGCGTTTGTTGCCGCCCAGGGCGCCGGTAAGACCTCCGAGGACGCCACCCAGTCCGCCGCCAGTCCCGGTGGCGGTGCCACCGTTGACCAGTCCGCCGACCGCAGTGACCGTATTGCCCACCGTGGTGACGGTGTTGCCGACCGCCGTCACTACAGGGTTGCTGTTGGTGCTGGCAATCGTGTTGCCGAGATTGCCGACGGCACCGCCGACCTGACCGGTGAGACCGGCGACCGGAGTGCCGAGCCCGGTGGCGGCGCCGACATTCTGGGTCAGGCTGGTGACCGCCGTGGTGACTGGCGCAAGTCCGGCACCCACGTTGTTGCCCAGGGTTGCCAGGGGAGTGGTCGGGCTGGTGATCGGCGAGCCCGAACCGCCGAGCACGGTGTTGAGCGATGCCACGGTGTTACCGGCCGCCGCCAGCACGCCACCGGGTGCGGCGAGAGTGCCATTGCCGCTGCTCAAGCCGGCGCCGACGTTGACCACGGCGCCGCCGACGGTTTGCAGCAAGCCATTGCTGCCCAGACCGCCACCGACGCCTGTTCCCGAACCGGTGCCGTTGTCCACCAGCCCACCGGCCTTGCCGACGGCAGTGCCGACATTGCTCAGGGCGCCGCCGACGGTGTTGGTCAGAGCGTTGCCGTTGCCGGCGACAGTGACCTTGTCACCCACGCCGTCCACCGTGCTGCCGACCTTCTGGACCAAACCGTTCAACGGCGCGCCCAGTCCTGTAGCCGTACCGAGTTTGTCCGTGGTGCTTTCGACCATGGCAATCACCGGCACCAGTTTGCTGCCGACTTCTTTGGTCACCGAGCCGAGCGGGCCGGTGGTGGTGGCGGTGCTGAGGGTGTCGCCGAGCATGGTGACCTTTTCGCCGACTCCGTTGAGCACTGGGGCGACCTTGGTTACCACACCGCCGACCACGGGAACGCTGCCCGTGGCAGTAGCCAGTTTGCCGCTCAGGTCGGACACGCCGTTGCCCACATCCTGCACCACGCCGCCGACCGCCGAAGCGGTGACGCCCAGACCATTGTCGGTGGTCGCCAGTTTGCCGATGCCGTTGGCTACGCCGTCACCCAGCGTGGTCACAACGTTGCCGGCGGTTTTGGCGGCGCTTTGCACCACGCCGCCAACGACAGGCACGCCGCTCAGGGAGTCACCGACCTGGCCGACGCCATCGCCGACGCCGCTGACGGTATTACCGACGTCCTGCACCAGGGTGGTCGTCACCAGCGAAGGGGTCGTGGGATTGGTCGGGTTCGTCGGGTCCGTCGGATTGGTGGGATTGGTCGGATTGGTCGGATCCGTTGTCCCTCCCGTTCCGCCAGTGCCACCGGTACCGCCAGTGCCGCCAGTGCCCGCGGTGTCTCCGGTTCCACCCGTGCCACCGGTGCCGCCAGTACCTGCAGTCGAGCTGTCGGGGGAAGAACTGCCGGAACTGCTGTGATGACCGCCGCCGCCACTGCTGCAACCGGCCAGACCGAGGGAGAGAATGAGGGCCAGTGCCGTTGCCGATTTGCACCATGCCGCCTGAGCTTTCATCTGAGTTTTCATGAGCGTTATTCCTTGCACCTGTCACAACGTTTGTTGTTTTCGATGGCCCGCCGATTCTGTTGCCGGCAGTGCCTTCGTCCGTTGTGCTCATATCAATCGCAAGGCCGGATCCACGCCATTCTCAAGTTGGTATTAACGCCTTTATGCAGGGGGATGCGAGTGCTGCCTAACGACTAATACCGAGGATATAGGCGCGCAAAAAAAAGCCTTGAAAATCAAGGCTGGGTTTCGGCGAGGGATGTTTGTGCGGCGCGGGAAAACTTAAGTGATATATACACAATTGAGCAGGTTTTCCCGGCCTCGATGTCAGGCTACCGGCTGCCAGTTGCCCACCATGTGCTCCAGTTCCCCGGCGCCGATCAGGCGCAACTCACCGCTGGAACCGGCAGCGCTGGCGAACAGGCTCACCTCGCTCGGCAGGCGCACCGGTTTGCGAAAATGCACGGTGACCTCAAGGTTGGCCTTGGGCAGATGATCTGCCAGCGCCGCCAGCGTGCGGGCCTTGTTCCATAACCCGTGGGCGATGGCTGTGGGGAAACCGAACAGCTTGGCACTGGCGGCGCTCAGGTGGATCGGGTTGTAGTCGCCGGAGACTTTCGCGTACTGCCGGCCGATGTCCGCCGGCGCCTTCCATTGCGCCACTTGCATCAGCGGCAGCGCCGGCTCCCAGGCCTGTTCGACTGGTTCGCCTTCAAGCTTCACGCCGCGACAGAGCATTTGGCTTTCGGCTTCCCACAACGGGCTGAGTTGATCGTCGAGGGTGGTCAGCAGATCGAAGGTCGCGCCCTTTGGATGCGGTTGCAGGTTATGCACCCGGACACTGACTTGCGCGCGACTGATCCCGCCCATTGGCCGCAATACGCGGATGCGGTTGCTCAGATGAATCAGCCCCAGCAGCGGGAACGGAAACTCCTTGGCCGTCAGCAATTGCATCTGCAGGGCGAACGCCAGGATATGCGGATAGGTCGGCGGCAGCAGACCGTCATCGGTGAAACCGCAGACCTTGCGATACGCCGCCAGACGTTTGCCATCGACCTCGACGGCGCAGCGCAGGCCGCTGGCGGGCAGGGTGGTGCCGGTGATTTTGCGTCGGGTGGCCGCCCGGGCATACAGCCCCGGCAGGCTCGGTTCGTAGTGCAGCGTTTGCCATTCGATGCTCATGCTCAGGCCCCCAGAACGCTTTGGCCGCACACCCGCAGCGCTTGCCCGGTGAACGCGCCGGTGCCCGGTTGTGCCAGCCAGGCCACGGCTTCGGCGACGTCTTGCGGCAGGCCGCCCTGGCCCAGCGAACTCATGCGCCGCCCGGCCTCGCGCAGGCCGAACGGGATGTGCGCAGTCATCTGGGTCTCGATGAATCCCGGCGCCACGGCATTGATGCTGATACCGCGCTCCAGCAGGGTCGGCGCCCAGGCCTGGGCCAGTCCGATCAGCCCGGCCTTGCTTGCCGCGTAGTTGGTCTGCCCGCGATTGCCGGCGATGCCGCTGATCGAGGCCAGCAGAATGACCCGGGCGTTATCGCGCAACGTGCCCCTGTCGAGCAGGGCTTTGGTCAGCACTTGCGGCGCGTTGAGGTTGACCGCCAGCACCGCATCCCAGAATTCCGGGGTCATGTTGGCCAAGGTCTTGTCGCGGGTAATGCCGGCGTTGTGCACCAGAATGTCGAGGCCGTCCGGCAGCTGTTCGATCAGTTGCGTAGCGGCGTCTTCGGCGCAAATGTCGAGGGTGATGGCGCGCCCGCCGAGGCGCGCGGCGAGGGCTTCCAGATCGGTTTTCGCGGGCGGCACGTCGAGCAGGATCACTTCGGCGCCGTCACGGGCCAGGGTTTCGGCGATTGAGGCGCCGATGCCCCGCGCCGCGCCGGTGACCAGTGCCTTGCGTCCGGCCAACGGGCGCGTCCAGTCGGTAACTTGAGTGGCGCAGGCCGTCAGACGGATCACTTGCCCGGAGACGAACGCGCTTTTCGGCGAGAGGAAAAACCGCAGCGGCCCTTCGAGCTGATCCTCGGCGCCTTCGCCCACGTAGATCAGTTGCAGCGTGCCGCCGCTGCGCAGTTCCTTGGCCAGCGAGCGCGAGAAGCCTTCAAGCGCTCGCTGTGCGCTGGCGGCAAACGGTTCACGCAGGGTTTCCGGGGCGCGGCCGAGAATCACCAGGTGCGCGCTGCTGTCGAGGTTCTTCATCAAAGGCTGGAAGAACTCGCGCAGCTGCTTGAGCTGGTCGGTGTGCTGCAAATCGCTGGCGTCGAACACCACGGCCTTGAGTTTCGGGCCATGGCCGGGAATCCATTGGATGGCGCTGGCCGGCTGATCGCCGTATCGATAAATGGCATCGGTCAACCGTTTGGCAAAGGCGCTGACCTGCTCGGCCAGCGGCCCACCGCCGATCAGCAGCGCACCGTCCACCGGCCGCAGGCGCCCGGCCTGCCAGCGTTCCAGCCGCACCGGCGACGGCAGGCCCAGGGCCCCGACCAGACGGTGGCCGATAGGCGAGTTGGCGAAGTCGATATAGCGGTCAGACATGGAACGCTCTCCAGAAGATGGGGTTCAAAGTGTGGACTGCGAAGGGCAATCAATCGTTCGATCCACGCAATAAGGCCTACGCTAGAACAGCAGAGTAGTTTGCCCTCGGCGCTTTTGTGGCCCGACCGGGTTTTCAGCGCTCGATTTTCAGACCGGATATTTCACAAGGAGCATTTCATGAGTCAGCTGCGCCGCGTCGCGATCATTGGTGGCAACCGCATTCCGTTCGCCCGCTCCAACGGGCCCTACGCCACCGCCAGCAATCAGGTGATGCTCACCGCCGCTCTCGAAGGCCTGATCGAACGCTACAACCTGCACGGCCAGCGCATCGGCGAAGTGGTCGCAGGGGCGGTGCTGAAATTGTCACGGGATATGAACCTGACCCGCGAATGCGTGCTCGGCTCGCGGCTGTCGCCGGCCACCCCGGCCTATGACATCCAGCAGGCCTGCGGCACCGGCCTGGAAGCGGCGCTGCTGGTGGCGAACAAGATCGCCCTCGGCCAGATCGATTGCGGCATTGCTGGCGGCGTCGACACGACGTCGGACGCGCCGATCAGCGTCAGCGAAGGCCTGCGCAAGATCCTCCTGCAAGCCAACCGCGCCAAGACCACCGGCGACAAGCTCAAGACCTTTCTGCAATTACGCCCGAAACACCTGATCCCCGACTTCCCGCGCAACGGCGAACCGCGCACCGGCCTGTCGATGGGCGAGCACTGCGAATTGATGGCGCAGACCTGGAACATCCCCCGCGAGGAACAGGATCAACTGGCTTTCGAAAGCCACCACAAACTGGCGGCGTCCTACAGCGAAGGCTGGCACAACGACCTGATGACCCCATTCCTCGGCCTGACCCGTGACAACAACCTGCGCCCGGACCTGACCCTGGAAAAACTCGCGACCCTGAAACCGGCCTTCGAGAAAAGCGCCAAAGGCACGCTGACTGCCGGCAACTCGACGCCGCTGACCGATGGCGCCTCGGTGGTGTTGCTGGGCAGCGAAGAGTGGGCGAAGGAACGTGGTCTGCCAATCCTCGCGTATCTGCGCGACGGCGAAGCGGCGGCGGTGGATTTCGTCAACGGTGCCGAAGGACTTTTGATGGCTCCGGTGTATGCGGTGCCACGCTTGCTGGCGCGCAATGGACTGACCTTGCAGGATTTCGACTACTACGAAATCCACGAGGCCTTCGCCGCGCAAGTGTTGTGCACGTTGAAGGCCTGGGAGGATCCGGACTACTGCAAGACCCGGCTCGGGCTGGACGCGCCGCTGGGCTCGATTGATCGCAGCCGCTTGAACGTCAAGGGCAGCTCACTGGCGGCGGGGCATCCGTTTGCCGCGACGGGCGGGAGGATTGTGGCGAACCTGGCGAAGTTGCTGGATGCGGCGGGGCAGGGGCGGGGGTTGATTTCGATTTGTGCGGCTGGCGGACAGGGTGTGACGGCGATCATCGAGCGCTAGAAGAGCAAAAGCTTGCCCTCACCCTAACCCTCCCGAAACGTCGGACCGCCCGGAGGGAGAGGGGACTGACCGAGGTGTCTGGCGTTATACATCGACCTGAAAGATCGGTGTCGATTATGGATTCAACAACGTTCTTTCATGTCGGCGGATTTCTAAAGCATCCCCGATTCGGCTCCCTCTCCCCCCGGGAGAGGGCTGGGGTGAGGGCGCTTTTCAGGTTGCCCGCCAATCTCAAGTACGGAACCTGCGCACCAACCCATCCAGCTCATTCGACAGCCCCGCCAGACTCTGCGAATCCAGCCGCGCCGAATTCGCCAGCTCCGCCACCAACTGCGCATCACCATGAATCTGGCTGATATGCCGATTGATGTCCTCAGCCACCTGATGCTGCTCTTCAGCGGCCGTGGCGATCTGCGTGTTCATGTCGCGAATCACATCCACCGACTCACGGATCTGACCGAAGCTTTCTCGCGCTTCGCCGATGCGTGCCACCGATTGCTGCGAAACATCGAGGCTGGCGCGCATCTGCTGAGTCACCGCGCTGGTGCGTTTGGCCAGGTTGCCCAGCAGCCCGTCGATTTCCGCCGTCGAATCCGCCGTGCGTTTGGCCAGTGCGCGAACCTCATCGGCCACCACCGCAAAACCACGACCCTGCTCACCGGCCCGCGCCGCTTCGATGGCCGCGTTGAGCGCCAGCAGGTTGGTCTGTTCGGCGATGGAGCGGATGGTGCCGAGGATCGACTGGATGTCGTTGCTGTCGCGCTCCAGTTGCTGCATCGACTGCGCCGATTGCTCCAGCTCCTGGCTCAGTTGATCGACGCTGTGCACCGCCGCATCGATCTGCTGCTGGCCTTCGCGGGCCTGGCGCTGGCCGCTGTCGGCAGACTCCGCCGCCTGGCTGCACGAGCGGGCGACTTCGTTGGCGGTGGCGACCATTTCGTGGAACGCGGTCGAGACCATGTCCACCGCTTCGCGCTGGCGTCCGGCGGCTTCGGCCATGTCGCCGGAGACCCGGGTCGAGCTCTGCGAAGTGGCGAGGATTTTTCCGGCCGCGCCACCGATATGCTGAATCAGGCTGCGGATCGCGGTGAGGAACTGGTTGAACCAGTTGGCCAGTTGCGCGGTTTCGTCGCTGCCACGGATATCGAGGCTCTTGGTCAGGTCGCCTTCGCCCTGGGCGATGCCTTCCAGACCGCTGGCCACACTGCGGATCGGCCGCACGATGAGGCTGGCGAAACTGGCGCCGACCACCGCGAAGAACACCGCCAGCACTGCAGCGATGATCGCGATCAGCCAGGTCAGTTGAGTGGCGGAACTCATCACTTCGTTCTGTTTGATCAGGCCGATAAAGGTCCAGCCCAGTTGCTCCGAGGGCCAGACGTTGGCCATGTAGCGCTCGCCGTTGAGCTCGATGTCAACCAGGCCTTTGCCGGCCTTGGCCAGTTGCGCGTAGCCGTCGCCGAGGCTGTCGAGTCGCTTGAAGTTGTGCTCCGGTTGCTTCGGATCGACCAGCACCGTGCCGGTGTTTTCCATCAGCATCAGATAACCGCTTTCGCCGAGCTTGATCTGTTTGACGATCTCGGTCAGTTGCTTGAGCGACACGTCAATGTTGACCACGCCACCCTGGGCGCCCAACTGGTTGGCGACCGCGCGCACGGTGCTGACCAGAACCGCGTCGTCGCCGGCCCAGTAATAGGCCTCGGTGCGCAGGGTCTTGCCCGGGTTGGCCATGGCCGTCTTGTACCAGGGGCGGGTGCGCGGGTCGTAGTTGGCCATCTTCGGATCGCCCGGCCAGAAGGCATAGCCGCCGCTGTTCAATCCATAGGAGACGTAGGAGTAGGCCGGGTGGGATTTGGCCAGCCCCTCGAACAGTGCAAACAGTTGCTTGTCGATCTCGCCATCGGAGGTATCGGCGGCGTTGGCGCTCATGCGGCTGCGAACGCTGCCGTCCGCGTTCTTCACCAACGGCTGCGCCGCCAGGTAATCGACGTTCTGGCTGATGCCGTCGAAAAACAGCTGCATGGCATTGCTGACCTGACGGATCTCGCGCCCGCTGCTGTCGACAAAATCGTCCCGGGCATCGCTGCGCAGGTTGAGTACCACCAGCGTGGCGACCAGCACCACGGGCAAGCAGGCGATGATTGCAAACGCCCAGGTCAACTTCTGTTTGATGTTCATCCGCGCTCCAGATTTTCTTGTAGGCCCACGCAGTGCAGATGACTCGCGGTTATTGGCAGCCGAAAAACCTATTTCTCACCCGTTTCCCTGGGTGCGACATCGAAGATTTTTTTGGAACGATTGTCGGACAAGTTCCTCTGTCTCAGAGGAATTCGGCTGATGAAGAGGGAAATTGAGGCCGGAAGAGAAAATTCTTACGAGCTGCATGCGGCGGGATGTCAGATTCTGTCGCAAATGCCCTCAAGTCCTGGCGCCTATAAATTCGCCGGCCTCGGCTATGATTCGAAGCGGTCGATAAAGAAGCGAATTGAGCCGATTTATCCGGCACAGTGTGTGCATCCACAGGTTCACAGGTCGGCAACCCCTCCCCGCGATGCGAGGATTGCCGTATAACGAGTGACATTCGCGTGTTTGGTAATAAAGGACCCACAATAAAAGCTGATGAAGACTCCAAAACGCATTGAACCCCTGATCGAGGACGGTCTGGTCGACGAAGTGCTGCGTCCACTCATGAGTGGCAAAGAAGCAGCTGTTTATGTGGTGCGCTGCGGCAATCAGTTACGTTGCGCAAAGGTCTACAAGGAGGCGAACAAACGCAGTTTCCGCCAGGCGGCCGAGTATCAGGAAGGCCGCAAGGTTCGCAACAGCCGACAGGCCCGGGCGATGGCCAAGGGTTCCAAGTTCGGGCGCAAGGAAGCCGAAGACGCCTGGCAGAACGCCGAAGTCGCGGCGCTGTTCCGCCTGGCCAACGCCGGGGTGCGGGTGCCCAAGCCGTACGACTTCCTCGAAGGCGTGCTGCTGATGGAACTGGTGGCCGATGAATACGGGGATGCCGCGCCGCGTCTGAACGACGTAGTGCTGGAGCCGGATCAGGCCCGCGAATATCACGCGTTCCTGATTTCGCAGATCGTGCTGATGTTGTGTACCGGTCTGGTGCACGGTGACCTCTCGGAGTTCAACGTGCTGCTGACGCCGACGGGGCCGGTCATCATCGACCTGCCGCAAGCGGTGGACGCGGCGGGCAACAACCATGCGTTCAGCATGCTGGAGCGTGACGTCGGCAACATGGCGTCGTACTTCGGCCGCTTCGCCCCGGAGTTGAAGAAGACCAAGTACGCCAAGGAAATGTGGGCGCTGTACGAAGCGGGTACGTTGCACCCGGCCAGCGTGCTGACCGGCGAGTTCGACGATCCCGAGGATCTGGCCGATGTCGGCGGGGTGCTGCGCGAGATCGAAGCGGCGCGTCTGGATGAGGAGCGCAAGCAAGCCATCCGTGCGGCGGACGACGAGCCCAAGGGCAAGTCCGACGAACCTCCGCCACCACCGTGGATGCAGTGAGCATCTGAAAAACAAAACCCGGCTTCGGCCGGGTTTTACACATTCAAGGATTGATTGTGACCAGCACTTCCCGCAATGCCCGGCTGATCATCACGGCGCGGCTGATCTCCGATTTCGGCGCGTTCCTCAACATGGTTGCGCTGGCCACTTATGTCTACCTGCTGAGCAACAGCGCGATGAGCGTGGGGATCTTTCTCGCCAGTCGCGTGGGCGGCGGGATTTTTGCCAGCCTGATCGGCACCGCGTTTTATCGTCGATGCAGTGGCCGCCTGCCGTTGATTACTTTCGATCTGCTGCGCGCTGCCGTGCTTGGATTGTTGCTGATCGTCCCGGTCAGCCAGCAAACGTTGTGGCTGCCGCTGATTGCGTTCGGCCTGGGCTTTGGCAATTCGATGTTCGCCATCGGCCTCAACAGTCAGTTGCCGCGCTTGATCGAGCCGGCGCAGTTGCTCAAGACCAATGCCTGGATCACATCCGCCTCGTCCATGGCGATGGTTGGCGGCAGTCTGGTGTCCGGGTTGCTGGTTGCGGGGTTTGGTTTTGAAACGGTGTTTGCGCTGAACGCGGTGACCTATCTGTTGGCGGCGGTATTGATTGCGCCGCTGCGGTTCAGTGCACCGGAGCCGGTGGCCGAATCCAGCGCTAAACAGGGTGAGTGGTCGGCATTGTTGCAAGGCCTGCGCAGTGCCCCGGTGGTGGCGGCGATGCTGGCGGTGACCATGGCCGACACCCTTGGCAGCGCTGCGCACAACGTCGGTTTTCCGATCATCTCCAAACTGCTGACGCCGGACTCGGCGAGCACCACGCTGGGCCTGATGCTCGCGGTGTGGGCCGCCGGCAAGCTGCTCGGCGCGCGGATCGCCAGTCGCCTGAACGGCTCGGAAAACGTTCATCTCGAGCGCCGCTATTTCGGTGGCGTGCTGCTGATGTCCTGCGGCTTCATCCTGATGTTCCAGCAGCACAGCGTCGTCGGCCTGTTGCTGTTTTCGCTGCCGGCCGGATTGGGTGACGGATTCTCGGAAGTCGGCCTGATGTCACGCCTGCAACGGGAGCCGGAGCCCCTGCGCCTGCCGATCTTCAGTTTCCTGACGTTGTTGCAGATGACCGGATTCGGCGTCGGCATGCTGATCGCCGCGCCGTTCTATGAGTGGTGGACGCCGGGTGCCGTGGTGCTGTTGTTCCACGGCATTCCCCTCGCCACTGTGCTGTCGATGAATGTCCTGTTGCTCAGGCGCGCGCGGGTTGCGCGCAGCAACCCGACGCCAGTTCCTTGAGGATCGGGCAGTCCGGACGATGGTCGCCGTGGCAGTGCTCGACCAGATCCTGCAGAGTGTCGCGCAGTTCGCCGAGTTCGCGGATCTTCTGATTCAGCTCGTCGATGTGTTGGCGGGCCAGGGCCTTCACATCGGCGCTGGCGCGCTGGCGATCCTGCCAGAGGGTCAGCAGCTTGCCGACTTCCTCCAGCGAGAAACCCAGGTCCCGCGAGCGCTTGATGAACGCCAGCGTATGCAGGTCATCGTCGCCGTAGACGCGATAGCCGCTGTCGGTGCGATGAGCAGCCTTGAGCAGACCGATCGACTCGTAATAACGGATCATCTTTGCGCTCAGGCCACTGTGGCGGGCCGCTTGGCCGATGTTCATCGGTTGTCCTCCAGATCCTCGGGTTTCCAGGTTTTCAACAGTAGCGCATTGCTCACCACGCTGACGCTCGACAGGGCCATAGCCGCGCCGGCCAGCACCGGATTGAGAAAGCCGAACGCCGCCAGCGGAATGCCGATCAGGTTGTAGACGAAGGCCCAGAACAGGTTCTGGCGGATCTTCGCGTAGGTCTTGCGGCTGATCTCCAGCGCGGCCGGCACCAGCCTTGGGTCGCCGCGCATCAGGGTGATGCCGGCGGCGTGCATGGCCACGTCGGTGCCGCCGCCCATGGCGATACCGATGTCGGCGGCGGCCAGCGCCGGTGCGTCGTTGATGCCGTCACCGACCATGGCCACGACCCCGGTTTTTTTCAGCTCGGCGACAGTGGCGGCTTTTTCCGCCGGCAGCACTTCGGCGTGGACATTTTCGATGCCCAGCGCTTCGGCCACCACCCGGGCGCTGCCGCGGTTGTCGCCGGTCAGCAGGTGGCTGTGGATGTGCTGGGCCGCCAGTTGTTGCACCGCATGCAGGGCGCCGGGCTTGAGGGTGTCGCCGAAGGCGAACAGACCGAGCACGCGAGGTTCCGGGCTTTGCTCGATCAGCCAGGACAGCGTGCGGCCCTCGGTTTCCCAGGCCTTGGCGGACTCGCTCAGGTCTCCGGCATTCAGACCGCTTTCTTCCAGCAAGCGCCGGTTGCCCAGCGCCAGGCGCCGGCCGTCGAGGCTGCCGGCGATGCCGCGCCCGGTCAGGGACTGGCTGTCGCTGACATCCGGCACGCTCAGATGGCGTTCGGCACAGGCGTCCAGCACCGCTTTGGCCAGCGGATGTTCGCTGCCGCGTTGCAGTGCGCCGGCCGCTGTCAGCAGGGCGTTTTCATCACCGTCGATCGCGCTGAAATGCGCGATGCGCGGCGTGCCGGAGGTCAGGGTGCCGGTCTTGTCGAACACCACGGCGCTGACTTCATGGGCACGTTCCAGTGCCTCGGCGTCCTTGATCAGAATCCCGTGGCGGGCGGCCACGCCGGTGCCGGCCATGATCGCGGTCGGTGTCGCTAGGCCGAGGGCGCAGGGGCAGGCGATCACCAGTACCGCGACGGCGTTGATCAACGCGGTTTCCAGCGGCGCGCCGTACAGCCACCAGCCGATCAGTGTAGCCAGGGCCAGCAGCAACACGGTCGGTACGAACACTTGACTGACTTTATCCACCAGTTTCTGGATCGGTGCCTTCGCGGCCTGAGCGGCCTCCACCAGACGGATGATCCGCGCCAGCACGCTTTCCGCGCCGAGCGCCGTGGTGCTCACCAGCAAGCGGCCTTCGCCGTTGATTGCACCGCCGGTGACCTTGTCGCCCGGTTGCTTGGGCACCGGCAGGCTCTCGCCGCTGATCAGTGCTTCGTCGGCGTGGCTCTGGCCCTCCAGCACTTCTCCATCCACCGGAAAGCGTTCGCCGGGTTTGACCAATACCTGATCGCCAAGACGCAGGGCGCTGATGGCGACGTCCTGTTCGCGACCATCGATGACTTGAATTGCCCGCTCCGGGCGCAACGCTTCCAGTGCGCGGATGGCGCTGGCGGTCTGGCGTTTGGCACGGCTTTCCAGGTATTTGCCGAGCAGCACCAGAGCGATGACCACCGCCGAGGCCTCGAAATACAGGTGCGGCATGCGCCCGGCGGCGGTGGCCCATTCGTAGAGACTCAAGCCATAACCGGCGCTCGTGCCCAATGCCACCAGCAAATCCATGTTGCCGGCCCCGGCGCGTACGGCTTTCCACGCCGCCAGATAAAACCGCGCACCGAAAATGAACTGCACCGGGGTCGCGAGGGCAAATTGCGCCCAGGCCGGGAGCATCCAGTGAATGCCGAACGGTTGCAGCAGCATCGGCAGCACCAGCGGCAAGGCGAGGGCGATGGCGCAGATCAGTGCCCAGCGCTCATGGTCCAGGCGCTGTTGACGATTGTCGGATTGCGGATTTTCGAGTTCGAAGAGGCTGGCCGAATAACCGGCCTTGCTCACGGCGGCGATCAGGGTTTGTGGGTCGACCGCGCCGAGCAGTTCGAGGTGGGCGCGTTCATTGGCGAGGTTGACGCTGACACTTTTCACCCCCGCAACCTTGTTCAGGGCGCGTTCGACGCGACCGACGCAGGACGCGCAGGTCATGCCGTCGATGTTCAATTCCACGGTCTGCTGCGGCACGCTGTAACCGGCGCGTTCGACTGCTTCCATCAGCGCCGGCAGGCTGTCGCCGGGGGCCTGCACCCGGGCCTTTTCGGTGGCGAGGTTGACGCTGACGGCACTGGCGCCGCTGACTTTGCTCAACGCCCGCTCGACACGGCCGGCGCAACTGGCGCAGGTCATGCCGCTGATGGGCAGATCGAAGGTGATGGAATCGGACATCGGTCGTACTCCCTGTAGAAGATGCCTACAGGATCAACCTTGCCATGCTGGCAAGGTCAAGCGCCAAAAAATTGTGGGAGCGAGCCTGCTCGCGATTGGGTAATTACAGTCAACATCGAGGTTGCCTGTATTACCGTCATCGCGAGCAGGCTCGCTCCCACATTTTTGATTGCTCAGTAGCCGAGGCCGGTCGGCTTGAGGTACATGCCTTCCTGGTTCATCGCGATGCGGAATTTCAGGATGTCGCCGGCATGCAGTCTGATCTCCTGCGAGCCCGGCGCGAGCATGCCCGGGTTGCAACCCGGCATTTGCCCCGGCAGCAGCTTCAGGCGCAGCGAGACATTGCCCGGCGGCAGGTTGAACGATGTGCTTTGCTCCTGAAACAGGCGCGCCGACAGCTGATCCTGGATGTACACGCCGATTTCGCAGGAGGTCGCCACTTCCAGGCGCTCGCGGGAAATGATCAGCACCCCGTAATCTTCCCCGGCGGCTTGCACCGAAGGGATCGCGGCAAAGAGGCTGAGTAAGCCAAACAGGCTGAAAGCTGACCAGCGCATGGCTGAATCTCCTGAATTCATGTCATTGATGCGTGCAGCTTGGCCGAGCGCGGCGCCGATTGCCAGCCCGGCAGTTTTTTGCAGAACTTGACCTTGCCATCGTGGCAAGCCTGAAACTGCCGGCAACCTCACTCAAAGGAATCATTCCATGCAAGTGTTCACTGTTGAAGGCATGTCCTGCGGTCACTGTGTCAAGGCCGTCACCCAGGCGGTGCAGAGCAAGGATCCGGCCGCCAGCGTGCGGGTCGATCTGGCGGCGAAGGAAGTCGGCGTCGAAAGTGCGCTGAGCGCCGAGCAGGTGATCGAGGCGATCAGCGAAGAAGGCTACGCCATCAAACTCGCCTGATCTTTTTAATAGTTAGCGAGCTACCGGAATGTTCAAGGCGTCCTCGCGCAGCTAGACTGTCGGGCTGCACTCAACTCAACTGCCCGCCCGACCTGGACGCCTGATGAACTTCCGTACCCTTCTGATTCTCGGTGCCCTGACCGCCTTCGGTCCGTTGGCGATCGACTTCTATCTACCCGCGTTTCCCACTATGGCGCTGGCGTTCGGCACCGACGAGAAACACGTCCAGCTGACGCTGTCGGCCTATTTCTTCGGCCTGTCCATTGGCCAACTGGCTTACGGGCCGTTGGCGGATCGCTTCGGCCGGCGGATTCCGTTACTGATCGGTCTGATGCTGTTCACGCTGGCGTCAGTGGCCTGCGCCTATGCGCCGAATCTGGAGTGGCTCATCGCGGCACGGCTGGTGCAGGCGCTGGGCGGTTGTGCGGGGATGGTGATTGCCCGGGCGGTGGTCAGCGACAAGTGCGACGCGGTGGGTTCGGCGAAAGTGTTCTCGCAGCTGATGCTGGTGATGGGGCTGGCACCGATTCTGGCGCCGATGCTCGGCGGTCTGCTGGTCAACACCACGGGGTGGCAGTCGATTTTCCTGGTGCTGACCGGATTCAGTGCCCTGGCCGGACTGGCCGTGGCCCTCGGCCTGCCGGAAAGTCTGCCGGCGCATGTTCCGCGCCAGCCGTTGTCCGGTGCCCTGCGTCAGTACGGTCGGCTACTGGCGGATCCGGTCTACATGGGCCATGCCCTGACCGGCGGTATCGCCATCGCCGGGATGTTTGCCTACATCGCCGGCTCCCCTTTCATATTCATCAAACTGTACGGCGTGCCTGCCGAACATTTCGGCTGGCTGTTCGGCACCAATGCGGCCGGGTTCATTCTGGTCGCACAGGTCAATGCGCGCCTGCTGGCCAAGCGCGGTCCGGCCTTTCTGCTGTCACGGGCGGTCTGGGTTTACCTGGGTGCCGGGCTGACGCTGCTCGCGGTCAGCGCCTTGCACACCGAGTCCCTGTGGCCATTGCTGATTCCCTTGTTCATCTGCGTGGCCAGCCTTGGCTGCATCAGCCCCAATGCGGCGGCGTGTGCGATGAACGGGCAGGGCGGTCGCGCCGGCAGTGCTTCAGCGTTGCTCGGTAGCCTGCAGTTCAGCGTCGCTGCAGGGGCCTCGGCGCTGGTGGGGATCCTGCACGATGGCACCGCCGTGCCGATGGCCATGGTCATCAGCCTGTGTGGTTTGCTGGTGGTGTGCGCAGCGATGCTCACCCGGCGCATCCAGAATGCCCGGGCGCTGGCAAAGGCGCAGGCTGAAAACTGAAACGAAAGCCTCAGCCGACAGCGCGCTGCTGGCCGGGATCGGGAATCTGATGGGGCGCGTGCAGACGCGCTTCGAGGGTGCGGGTGAAGGCCAGCGCTTCGGCCTCACTGCGGAAGGTCACGGCGTGCTGGTCAAGACGAACTTGCCATTGGGACTTTGCCACTTCTTTTATCAGGATCTTCATTGCTGACCTCCCGTACGTAAAAGATTGCATCGCAGAGGTTTCGATTGTAGTCCTGAATACGATCGCAATTGTGACAAGGGTCGAGCATCTGACTGACGGCAAAAAAAACACCGCAGCCCCCGAGCCAGCCACATCGGAGGCTGGAGAAGGCTGCGGCCTTGCGGGTTTTAGAAACCTTCTAAAACAATTTTCCCCTTGGCCTTGCCGCTTTCCAGCAATTCATGGGCGCGGCGCAGGTTGCTCGCGTTGATCGTGCCGAAGTGCTCGCCGACCGTGGTTTTCAAGGTGCCGCTGTCGATCAGCCCGGCCACTCGATTGAGCAGTTTGTGCTGCTCGATCATGTCCGGCGTTTCGAACAGCGAGCGGGTGTACATGAACTCCCAGTGCAGCGACAGGCTCTTGCGCTTGAGTTTGGTCACGTCCAGCGCTTTCGGATCGTCGATCAGCGCCAGTTTGCCTTGCGGCGCCAGAGCCTCGACCAGTTGGTCCAGGTGCTGTTCGGTCTGGGTCAGGCTGGCGACGTGGGTCACGTGGGCCACACCGGCGCGTTTCAGTTCTTCGCTCAACGGCTGGCTGTGATCGATCACCACGTCGGCGCCCAGCTCGGTCACCCAGTCGCGGGTCTCAGGGCGGGAGGCGGTGCCGATCACCTTGAGTCCGGTCAACTGGCTGGCCAGTTGGGTGAGGATCGAACCGACGCCGCCGGCCGCGCCGACGATCAGCAGGCTCTGGCCTTCGTCAGTGTTGCCTTCGCGAATCTGCAGACGTTCGAACAACAATTCCCACGCCGTAATGGCGGTCAGCGGCAAGGCGGCAGCTTCGGCGAAGCCGAGGGTTTTCGGCATGTGGCCGACAATCCGCTCATCGACGACGTGCAATTCGCTGTTGCCACCGGCCCGGGCAATGGAGCCGGCGTAGAACACCTTGTCGCCGGCCTTGAACAGGGTCACTTCACTTCCGACGGCCTTGACCACACCGGCCACGTCCCAGCCCAGTACCTTGGCGGCGCCGCCTTCCGGCGCGACGTTCTGGCGAACCTTGGTGTCGACCGGGTTGACTGAAATCGCTTTGACTTCCACCAGCAGGTCGCGGGGGCCGGCTACCGGTTCTGGCAGTTCGATGTCTTGCAGGGATTTTTCGTCGCTGATCGGGAGCGAGGCGTAATAGGCGATAGCTTTCATGGAGAACTCCGAAAGTGAATATAGGAAGGTTTCAGGCGATGACGCGCAGGCGCTTGAGTTCGAAGTGTTCGAGGAACGCCTCGGCCTGGCTGCGGAAATGCTGGATATGCGCGCTGGCATCGTGGGCTTGCAGGGCTTCGTCGCTGGCCCACTGTTCGATCATGTAGAAGGCCAGTGGATTGGCCAGGTCCTGATGCAGTTCGTACTGACCGCAACCCGCTTCGGCGCGGGTCGGTTCGATCAGGGCGCGCAGGTGCTGTTCGAGAGCGCCCTGCTGGCCAGGTCGGGCGATCAGGGTGGCAATAGCGGTGAAAGGCTGGGACATGTTCGACTCCGGGACGGGATGAATTCGATGGAAGGCATGATTGGCTATTTCTGCCCGAGATAAAACCGGCTAAAAGAGCAGTCTCTTTCAATGTTTTTTTGATAATCGAGGCTGAGGATGCTGCGTTTCGATGACTTGCAGTTGTTTGTCCGGGCGGCGGATCTGGGCAGCCTGTCGGCGGCGGCGCGGGTGATGGACATGTCCGCCGCGGTGGCCAGTGCCGCGCTCAAGCGGATCGAGCAGCAACTGGGCGCGCGCCTGTTGGCACGCTCCACCCGCAGTCTGCGGCTGACGGCCGAAGGTGAAGGGTTTCTCGAATACGCCCGCGCTGCGTTGAGCAACCTGGATGAGGGGCGCCGCCTGCTGGCCAGCGGGCAGGACCAGGTCAGCGGCATTCTGCAACTGTCGGCGCCTTCGGACTTCGGTCGCAACCTGCTGTTGCCGTGGCTCGATGAATTTCAACGCGAACATCCGAAGCTGACGGTGCGACTGCTGCTGGGTGACCGCATCGCCGACCTGTTTCGCCAGCCGGTGGACATCGCCTTGCGCTACGGCGAGCCGGAGGATTCGAGTCTGGTGGCATTGCCGATTGCCCCGCACAACCGACGGGTACTGTGCGCTTCGCCGCTCTACCTGGCGCGGCACGGCGAGCCGCTGCATCTGGAACAGCTCGCGCAGCACAACTGCCTGCTGTACATGCTCGGTGGCCGGGTGCATGACCACTGGAGTTTTCATGACGGCAAGCGCGAGGTCAGCCTGACCGTCAGTGGCGATCGCTTCAGTGATGATGCCGATGTGGTGCGTCTGTGGGCGGTGGCTGGCGCGGGGATCGCCTATAAGTCGTGGCTTGATGTGGCCGGTGATGTACTGGCGGGGCGACTGAAAGTGCTGTTGCCGGAGCTGCTCTGTGAACGCGCTCCGCTGAATCTGCTGTGCGCCCATCGCGCACAATTGAGTAAGCCAGTGAACCTTCTGAGGGAAATGCTCGCCAGTCGTTGCGCTGAATTGAGTAGCCGATTTCCCGTTTTCTTGGAGACCGATCATTAGTCGCAGGTAAATAGCGAAATTTCTCTCAGGAACAATCACCAGCCACGGCCACTCCGGCGCAGGACGCAGCGAGCAACCCGCTTATACTAGCGACCGCCTGAAGCCCGCACCGACAGGCCGGCAAGAGAACGATCAGACCGGAACCGGCGGGGCAGGAACGAGGGTCGCGACAGTACTGCGGTTTCCTCGCTGCGGCGCGCAAAGTGCCTCGGCTCAAGGCACTTTGCGCGTCTTGGCCGACGACTGATTACTGGTCAAGATGTCTATGAGCAGTAGACGATACGATTCAACAGGGAGTGAATACATGGAACATGCACCTTGCATCAGCCAGATCGCCACGTTGCTGGCCGATCCCAAACGCAGCGCAATGATGTGGGCGTTGATGGATGGCTCGGCGCGGCAGACCGAGGAGCTGGCGTTGCTGGCCGGGCTTTCGCCTTCGTCAGCCAGTGCGCATCTGGGGCGCTTGTCCGCTGGCGGTCTGTTGAAGGTCGAGGCGCGCGGACGCAAACGCTTCTTTCGTCTGGCGGCTCCTGAAATCGGTGCGGCCATCGAGGCGCTGGCCAGTGCCACCCTGGCCAGCGCCCCGCGAGAAATCCCCGACGTGTTCAAGCGTGCCTCGCCGGTCGTCAGACCCCAGGCCGCGCCGTCTTCACTGCTGCGCGCGCGGTTTTGCGACGACCATCTCGGGGGCACGCTGGCCGCCGATCTGTACCAGCGGCTGCTTGACGCCGGCTGGATCGAGCAGCTTGAAAACCGGGTGGTCGTGACGCACAAAGGCTCGACACAACTGGCCGGGCGCGGCGTTTACATCCAGGCCCTGGCTCACCGCAACGCCCAGGTGGCGTGTGCTTGCCCGGACTGGAGCGAGCGTCGTCCGCACATGGGAGGCTCGCTGGGGGCGGCGTTGTTGCAACTGTTCATGCAGTCGGGCTGGCTGGTGCTGCCCAAGGACTCCCGTGCTTTGCAACTGACGGCGGCGGGCCAGCGGGAAATTCATCGATTTGCCTGTGAAACCGAGCTGGAAATGGCGTTATAGAGCGCTTTCTTCCACGGATGTACTCCTGAACGTCGCCAACGGCTGCGAACAAGTCGCATCTGGCACAGGCGCGCAACCGCTATCGCGCACACTCGATCCGGGGACTTTTCGGATTGAGGAGGTGGCATGGACACGGGAAACTACAGCGCGGCAGATCGACTGGAGCGCCTGCCAGTCAGCGGTTATCACCGGATCATCTTCATCATCATCGCCCTGGCGTTTTTCTTCGACTCCATGGATCTGGCGATGATGACCTTCCTGCTCGGCTCGATCAAAGCCGAGTTCGGCCTGAGCAGCGCCGAGGCTGGTCTGCTGGCCAGTTCGAGCTTTTTCGGCATGGTGCTGGGGGCGTCGCTGTCCGGGATGCTGGCTGATCGATTCGGCCGAAAACCGGTGTTCCAGTGGAGCATCGTCCTGTGGGGGCTGGCCAGTTACCTGTGCTCCACGGCGCAGACGGTCGAAAGCCTGACGCTGTTTCGCATCCTGCTGGGAGTCGGCATGGGCATGGAGTTTCCGATTGCTCAGTCGATGTTGTCGGAATTGATTCCTGCCCAGCGTCGGGGTCGCTATATCGCCTTGATGGACGGTTTCTGGCCGCTGGGTTTTGTCGCGGCGGGCGTGCTGTCGTATTTCCTGTTGCCGTTGATTGGCTGGCGCGACATCTTTCTGGTACTGGCGGTGCCGGCGGTGTTCGTGCTGGCGATCCGCTTTTTCATTCCCGAGTCGCCGCGCTGGCTGGAACAGGCCGGCAAACATGACGCAGCGGACAAGGTTTTGTGCGGCATCGAGGCGCGGGTACGGGCATCGCTGGGCGGTGCTGCATTGCCGGCGCCGGTTCGTCTGCCACGTAGCGTGACCCCGCCGGGCCATTTCCTTTCGGCGCTCAAACAGATCTGGTCGCCGCAGTATCGCCGGCGCACGACGATGATCTGGAGCCTTTGGTTCTTCGCGCTGCTCGGCTTCTACGGCCTGACCTCCTGGCTCAGCGCGCTGCTGCAACAGTCGGGGTTTGCGGTCACCCAGTCGGTGTATTACACGGTGCTGATTTCCCTCGGCGGGATTCCCGGTTTCCTGATGGCGGCCTGGCTGGTGGAGCGCTGGGGACGCAAGCCGGTGTGCATCGTCACGCTACTCGGCGGCGGGGTGATGGCGTTTCTATACGGGCAGAGCGCAGTGTTCGGCGGCAACGTGGCGCTGCTGATCGGCACGGGGCTGTTGATGCAGTTTTTCCTGTTCGGCATGTGGGCGGTGCTCTACACCTACACGCCGGAACTGTACCCGACCTCGGCGCGGGCGACGGGCTCGGGGTTCGCCTCGGCCATCGGGCGCGTGGGTTCGCTGCTCGGGCCGTTGGTCACCGGGCTGGTGTTCCCGATCACCGGGCAGGGTGGGGTGTTTGCGCTGGGGGCGCTGTGCTTTGCGATTGCGGCGGGGGTGGTGTGGCTGTTCGGGATGGAGACCCGGGGCAAGACGCTGGAAGAGCTGACTGAAACCGAGATGCTCAGCTGAATACAGCACCCTGTGGGAGCGGGCTTGCCCGCGATGGCGGACCGTCAGTCAACATTGATGTTGGAAGTGATGGCCTCATCGCGGGCAAGCCCGCTCCCACAGTTTTTGTATTGCTCTTTATGGTTTTACCAGGCGCGCATCCAGGCTGTTCTGCGCCAGACGCTTGGCCTGATCCTGAGTCATGCCCAGGTGGGTGTGCAGCGCATGGAAGTTCTCGGTCACGTAACCACCGAAGTACGCCGGGTCATCGGAGTTCACCGTGACTTTCACGCCGCGCTCGAGCATGTCGAGGATGTTGTGCTGGGACATGTGATCGAACACGCAGAGCTTGGTGTTCGACAGCGGGCACACGGTCAGCGGGATCTGCTCGTCGATGATCCGCTGCATCAGGCGCTCGTCTTCGATGGCGCGCACGCCATGGTCGATACGCTGGATTTTCAGCAGGTCGATGGCTTCCCAGATGTATTCCGGTGGGCCTTCTTCACCGGCGTGGGCGACGGTCAGGAAACCTTCGTGGCGGGCACGATCGAACACGCGTTGGAATTTGCTCGGCGGGTGACCCATCTCGGAGCTGTCCAGACCCACCGCGACGAATGCATCACGGAACGGCAGCGCCTGGTCGAGGGTTTTCTGTGCTTCGTCTTCGCTGAGGTGGCGCAGGAAACTCAGGATCAAACCGCTGGTGATGCCCAGTTGCTGCTCGCCATCCTTCAGCGCGGCGGCGATACCGTTGAGCACCACTTCGAACGGGATACCCCGGTCGGTGTGGGTCTGCGGATCGAAGAACGGTTCGGTGTGAATCACGTTCTGTTCTTTGCAGCGCAGCAGGTAGGCCCAAGTCAGGTCGTAGAAATCCTGGGAGGTGCGCAGCACGTCGGCGCCCTGGTAATACAGGTCGAGGAATTCCTGCAGGTTGTTGAAGGCGTAAGCCTTGCGCAGGGTTTCCACGTCGCTCCACGGCAGGGCGATCTTGTTGCGCTCGGCCAGGGCGAACAACAGCTCGGGCTCCAGCGAGCCCTCGAGGTGCAGGTGCAGTTCAGCCTTGGGCAGGGCGTTGAGCCAGTCGTACATATTCTTTTCTCATCAGGTGCAATGGCGGACATTCTACAGATGCCCGCCGAAACAATTGGCAAAACCTGACCAACCGATCCATCACACCGCTTCCTGCTCCCGTCGATAGGCGTAGGTATCGGCGAAGCGCGACAGCAGGAATTCGGCGCAGGTGGTGGTCGGATATTTCGCAGGATGCTGTGCGTCCTGGCAACCGGGCAGGCACTCGATACGGGTATCCGGATGCGGCTCGGCGAAGAACGGCATCGAGTAGCGATCCACCCCGAGAGGGCTGATCACCCGGTGCGGGGTCGAGCGATATCGGTCGTTGCTCCAGCGCGCCATCATGTCGCCGAGGTTGACCACAAAGGTGCCGTCGATGGGCGGTGCGTCGATCCACTGGCCGTTGACGTTCTTCACCTGCAGGCCGCCGGCGCTGTCCTGATACAGCAGCGTGATGCAGCCGTAATCGGTGTGCGCGCCGGCACCTTGCTGTTCGGCGGAACTGGCGGTGTGGCGCGGTGGGTAATGGATCATCCGCAGCACGCTGACCGGTTCGTTGAAGCGTGTATCGAAGAAGTCGCGCTCGATGCCCAGCGCTAACGTCATGGCCCGCAACAGGGTTTGCGCCAGGGCCTGCATGTCGAGGTAGTGCTGCTCCATCAGCGGCTCCCAGCCAGGGATGGCCGGATGACGGTTGGGGCCACGTAACGGTTTTCCTGCCAGCACCTCGGGATGATCGGCCGGCAGGTGCAGGCCCATGTCGAAGGTTTCCTTGAGATCGCTGGGTTTGTCCGGGTCGAGCTGTTCGGTGGCGATGGCGCCGTAGCCGCGATGATGGACGGTCTGGGTGATGTCGATCTTGAGTTTTTCCGCGCTCGGCAGCGCGAAGAAGTGCCGGGCGTGATCGAGCAGGGATTCGATGCGCTGCGCAGAAATCGGGTGACCCTTGATGTAGAAAAAGCCCCATTCGCGGCAAGCGTGGTCGATCTGTTCGGCGACGGCCGGCCAGGCGTTCTGGTCGTCGGAGTAGAGCGGCGAGATGTCGATGATCGGGAGTTGGTTCATTTCGAATGCTCGTTAGCGACCGCTCCCATGCAGAGGAGCGGTCAGGGGCAGGTGGATTACTTCGGCATCTCGGCCTTCATGCCTTCGACGTAGTAATTCATCGACGCCAGTTCGGCGTTGGTGGCGCTGACCCCCGCCGGGATTTTCTCGACGCCGGCCTGATCCTTGATCGGCCCGGTGAACGGTTGCAGGGCGCCGCTCTTGATGTCGGCGATGATCTGCTCGGCTTCGGCCTTCACCGGTGCCGGCACCAGGTCGCTGATCGGCAGTTCGACCGTGCCTTCCTTCAATCCGCCCCAGTAGTCCTGGGATTTCCAGCTGTGGTCGATCACGCTCTGGGTCGCTTGAATGTAGTGCGGCGCCCAGTCGTTGACGATCGAGGTCAGCACCGCTTTCGGGCCGAAGTGCGCCATGTCCGAAGCGTAGCCCACGGCGTACACGCCGCGTCGCTCGGCGGCCTGGATCGGCGCCGGGCTGTCGGTGTGCTGGAACACCACGTCCACGCCCTGATCGATCAGCGCGTTGGCCGCGTCGGCCTCTTTGCCCGGGTCGAACCACGAGTTGACCCACACCACTTTGATTTCGGTGCCGGGGTTGTACTTGTTCAAGGCCAGTTGAATGGCGTTGATGTCACGGATCACTTCCGGGATCGGGAACGAGGCGACGTAGCCGATTTTTTTGCTCTTGGTCATCTTCGCCGCGAGGAAACCACCGACGTAACGGCCCTCATACGTACGCGCGAGATAGGTGCCGAGATTCTTGTCCTGCTTGTAGCCGGTGGCGTGTTCGAAGGTCACCTTGGGAAACTGTTTGGCGACTTTCACCGTCGGGTTCATGTAGCCGAAAGAGGTGGTGAAGATCAGGTCGTAATTGTCCTTGGCCATGTTGCGGATCACCCGCTCGGCGTCGGCGCCTTCGGCGACGTTTTCCACGTAATTGGTGGTGATCTGCGAACCGAGTTTTTCCGCCAGCGCCTTGCGTCCCTGTTCATGCTGATACGTCCAGCCGTGGTCGCCGATGGGGCCGATGTAGACGAAGCCGACTTTCAGTGGATCGGCGGCACTGGCGCTCAGGCTGAGGCCAAGGCCCATGGCGATGCACAGCAGTGTTTGCAGTGGACGTTTTTGCATGAACGCGAACTCCCTTTTGTTGTGTGTGGGGAGGGCAATGCAAAAGACTGACCAAGCGGACAACAATCTGGCTTGAAACCGAGGCGCGCCCATCGCGGGCAAGCCCGCTCCCACAAAGCACCGCGATCCCTGTGGGAGCGGGCTTGCTCGCGAAGAGGCCGTAAAGTCCAATAAAAGTGCAGGCGTAGATAAAGCTGCCATCCACTGGTGCGCTAAGGTGTAACGAAACGTTAGCGCCGCCCCGCAGTCAGTAGCTCATTCGCACTCTTCGGCAAAAAGGCCCGTCATGTTCACCATCCTCAAGCAAGAAAGCTTTCTGCTGTTGGCCGTCATCGCCACCTGTGTTGCGTATCCGCTGGAGCACTGGCTGCTGCACAGTGGCCAGTTTGTCGCGCTGACGGCCGGGCTGGTGCTGATCGCCTTCATCGTCGCCGCCTCGATGCGCGTTGCCCATCAGGCTGAACTGCTCGCGGAAAAAGTCGGCGATCCGTACGGCACGATGATCCTGACCCTCGCCGCCGTGCTGGTGGAAGTGGTGATCCTGGCGATCATGATGAGCAACGAAGCCTCGCCGACATTGGTGCGCGACACGATCTATTCGGCGGTGATGCTCGACATCAACGGCATTCTCGGCCTCGCCGCGCTGATGGGCGGGATCAAGCATGGCGAGCAGTCCTACAACGACGATTCGGCCCGCAGTTACAGCGTGATGATTCTCACCGCCATGGGCGTGTCGATGGTGGTGCCGGAGTTCATTCCCGAGGCCAACTGGAAAATCTATTCGGCGTTCACCATCGGCGCGATGGTGGTGCTTTATGCGTTGTTCCTGCGCATGCAGGTCGGGCCGCACAGTTACTTTTTCAGCTACAGCTACCCGGACAAACGCCGCAAGAAAGAGCCGGTGGAACAAGAGCCGAAACCGGTCAGCCTGGCGCTGTCGATCGGCATTCTGGTGTTCGGTGTGGTGGTGATCGGCGCACTGGCCGAGGTGATGTCCAAGACCCTCGATCTGGGCCTGAAAGGGACGGGCGCACCACCGGTGATCACGGCGATTCTGGTGGCAGCGATTTCCGCGGCGCCGGAGATTCTGACCGCGTTGCGCGCGGCGTTGGCCAACCGTATGCAGTCGGTGGTCAACATTGCGATGGGGGCTTCGTTGTCGACGGTGATCCTGACGGTGCCGGTGATGGAGGCGATGGCGCTCTACACCGGGCAGCCGTTTCAGATGGCGATGACGCCGGTGCAGACGGTGATGATCTTCATCACGCTGATCGTCAGCGCGATCAACCTCAATGACGGCGAGACCAATGCCATCGAGGGCATGACCCACTTTGTGCTGTTTGCGACGTTCATCATGTTGTCGCTGCTTGGTCTCTGAGCCGATCACAAAACCAAATGTGGGAGCAAGCCCGCTCCCACATTCAGACTTCCGCTTGGATCATTTACCGGCAATCAACTGCCGAGCTGCCTGGCTGTGATCGGCAATCAGGCCTTTGAGATCCAGCCCTTCAACCTGCCCGTCAACCACGCGCCACTTGCCGCCGACCATCACGCGATCCGCCCGGTCCGCACCGCACAACAGCAACGCCGAGATCGGGTCATGGCTGCCGGAGAAGCGCAACTCATCGAGCTTGAACAACGCCAGATCCGCCTGCTTGCCGACCGCCAGTTCACCGATGTCGGTGCGACCCAGCAGGCTCGCCGAACCCTTGGTCGCCCAGCCCAGCACACGTTCCGGAGTGATCTTCTCGGCGCCGTAACGCAAGCGCTGGATGTACAGGGCCTGACGCGCTTCGAGGATCATGTTCGAGGCATCGTTGGACGCCGAGCCATCCACACCGATACCGAACAACGCGCCGGCATCGGTCAGATCGATACTCGGGCAGATGCCGGACGCCAGACGCATGTTCGAGCTCGGGCAATGGCAGATACCGGTGCCGGCCGCGCCGAGACGGGCGATTTCGTCGGGGTTGAAATGGATGCCGTGAGCCAGCCAGGTGCGTGGGCCGAGCCAGCCGACGCTGTCCAGATAATCCACCGTGCGCAGGCCGAAGCGTTGCAGGCAGAAGTCTTCTTCGTCGAGGGTTTCGGCGAGGTGAGTGTGCAGGCGCACATCGAGTTTGTTCGCCAGTTCGGCGCTGGCGGACATGATTTCCGGGGTCACCGAGAACGGCGAGCACGGCGCCAGAGCGATCTGGATTTGCGCACCGTCGCCACGTTCGTGGTACTCGTGAATCAGACGCTGACTGTCGTCGAGAATTACCTGGCCTTCCTGCACGGTCTGCTGCGGAGGCAGGCCGCCGTCCTTCTCGCCGAGGCTCATCGAACCACGGGTGAGCATGGCGCGCATGCCCAGTTCGCGCACGGTTTCGACCTGCACGTCGATGGCGTTTTCCAGGCCATCCGGGAACAGGTAATGGTGATCGGCAGCGGTGGTGCAACCCGACAACAGCAACTCGGCCAGCGCGACCTTGGTGGCGAGGGCGAGCTTTTCAGGCGTCAGGCGCGCCCAGACCGGGTACAGGGTTTTCAGCCACGGGAACAACGGCTGATTGACCACCGGCGCCCAGGCGCGGGTCAGGGTCTGATAGAAGTGGTGATGGGTGTTGATCAGGCCCGGCAGGATCACGTGTTCACGGGCGTCGAACACTTCGTTGCATGGGGTCGATGGCTGCTGGCCGGCGCCGAGCACTTCGGTGATCACACCGTCTTGCAGGACCAGACCGCCACGGGCATCGAGACCGTTGGCCGTGAAAATGGCGAGGGGATTTTTTAACCAGATACGGGTCGCAGGCATTGTGGCCGGCTCCTCTGAAAGTTGGGTTCAGGGTTGCCAGCTCAGTGTTGCCCTGTCTGCTGATCCAGGGTCGCCGCGAGGGGCGAGGTGCGGAGTTTCGAACAAAATGTTTCGACGGGCAAGCCCAACCCGACCAGACACCGGGATAACCCTGTGGGGGTGAGCCCCCACAGGGTCCAGTGATTACCAGGGAATGGTTTCACCCTTGTAGTTCACGAAGTGATGGCCGCCCTTGCCGGCGAACGCATCCACCTGATCCACCAGGCCACGGGTGCTGGTCTCCACGTCGATGTCGGCACCTTCACCGCCCATGTCGGTTTTCACCCAGCCCGGATGCAGCGACAGCACCGTAAGTTTCTGCTCGCCCAACTGCGTGACGAAGCTGTTGGTCATCGAGTTCAGCGCCGCTTTGCTGGCCTTGTACAGTGCCAGTTCCGGCGCGTCGGGCATGGTCACGCTGCCGAGCACCGAACTCATGAACGCCAGCACGCCGCTGCCGTCGCGGATCTGCCCGACAAAGCGCTGGGCCAGATTGATCGGTGCCACCGCGTTGGTGAAGAACAACTGGCCGACTTCCGCCAGCGTCGCGCCGCCCGGGGTCTGCACTTCGGGGCCTTTGACCCCGGCGTTGACGAACAGCAGGTCGAAGGTCTCGCCCTTGAGCTTCTGGCTCAGGGCGATCACCGCTTGCTGGTCGTCCATGTCGAGTTTTTCGATTTGCACGTTGCCCAGTGCTTCGAGAGCCTCGGCGTTGGAAGGATTGCGAACCGTGGCGGTGACTTGCCAGCCGTCGGCCAGCAGGGTTTTCACCAGTCCCAGGCCCAGGCCCCGGGAGGCGCCGATGATCAATGCGTGCTTGGCAGGATTAAGTGCGGACATGACGGGCTTTCCTTGAAAGTTGAAAGATCACGGGTTCAATGGACAGCGTTGACCGAGCCGATGCTGCAATTCGAGGCGCAGCTCACCGAGTTCGGCCATGCGGGTTTCGACCAGCTTGAGTTTGTCTTGCAGCAGTTGCGTGACGGTGGTGTCAGGATTTGGCGATTGCCACAGCGCGCCAACGCTGCTGCCGATCTCGCCGAGAGTAAAGTCCAGACGCTGCGCCGTTTTGATGTAGAGCACCAATTGCACCATCTCCGGCGGATAGTCGCGATAACCGTTGGCGCTGCGTTGCGCCGCGATCAATCCGCGCTCCTCGTAAAAACGCAGCGTGTCACGGCTGACATCGCAGGCCTGGGCCAACTCACCGATGCGCATCTTGCAGGTCTCGAAAGTGTTTGACCCTGGAGCATACTCCAGGCTTTACCGTGGTTGCTCCCTGAATTTTCGGAGCAAGGATGATGTGGACTTCAACGCAGTATCGGCAGGTGGTGCGCGGCAGCGCCTGGTATGACTTGATCGTGACGGCGGCGTTTGTCACACCGTGGAGTTTTGCTGTGTTGCATGGGGTGCTGACAGCGCTGAGTCAGGCGCTGGAGCTGCCCGGCGAACTGCCGCCGTTCGAACCTGCGCATCTGTTGATCGCCAATTTGTTCGGTTCGGTGGTGTGTATGTGGGCAGTGCTGCGGATTCGTGATCCGCAGCCGGTTTATGGGCGCTATGACGCGGTGACGCGGTTTCTGTTCGCCGCGTGGATGACGAATGCCCTGGCCCACGGCGCCAGCTCGTTGGTGGTGGGTTTCCTGGTTCTCGAAGTGGCGTGGGGCATCGCTCAGGCGTTGCCGGTCCGGCCGCTGTCGCGAGCCGTAACGGCTTAGTGCCCGGCCTGCCACGGCTGCCCCAGTGATACCGGCGCGTACAACCGTGTACGCAGCGCATCCCGCGACAACAACACCAGCACCAGAATCGTCGCGACATACGGCAGCATCGCCAGCAGACTCGAAGGAATCGCCAGCCCCAACCCCTGCGCCACCAGGTGCAGGATGCTGGCGAGTCCGAACAGATACGCACCGAGCAGCAAGCGCCACACCCGCCAACTGGCGAACACCACCAGCGCCAGGGCGATCCAGCCGCGTCCGGCGGTCATGTTCTCAGCCCACATCGGCGTGTAAGCCAGCGACAGATAAGCGCCGGCCAGTCCGGCCATCGCCCCGCCGAACAACACCGCCAGTGTGCGCACGGTCAGCACCGGCAAGCCCATGGCACTGGCCGCATCCGGGTTCTCGCCGACCGCTTGAATGATCAGCCCGACACGGCTTTTCACGATCACCCACGCCACCAGCGCAAACAGCGCGAACGACAGGTACACCAGCAGATCCTGGGCAAACAGCATGCGGCCGATCAGCGGGATTTCGCTCAGGTAGGGAATCGCCAGCGGCTCGAAACCGGCCAGCGGTTTGCCGACCCACGCCGCGCCGACAAAGGTCGACAGGCCGACGCCAAAAATCGTCAGCGCCAGCCCGGTCGCCACCTGATTGGCGTTGAACACCAGCGCCACCAGAGCAAACAGCGACGACAGCAACATCCCGGCGAGCATCGCGAGCACCACGCCGAGCCACAGGTTGCCGCTGTTGAACGCGACGATGAAACCGATCACCGCGCCAAACAGCATCATCCCTTCCTGACCGAGGTTGAGTACGCCGCTCTTCTCGCAGATCAATTCACCCAGCGCCACCAGCAGCAGTGGCGTACCGCAGCGCACCATGGCGTAGAAAATATTGCTCAGCAGATCGATATCCATCACAGCGCTCCGGCGGTTACGGCGGTGGTAGACGTGCGCCGCACCCAGCGCAGGTTAAGACGTGGCCGATAGAGGATCAGCACGTCACAGGCCAGCAGGAAAAACAGCATCATTCCCTGGAACAGCTGAGTGATCGCCTGCGGCAGATTCAGCGTCATCTGCGCGCTCTCGCCACCGATGTACAGCAGCGCCATCAACAGGCTGGAAAACAGAATGCCGATCGGATTGAGCCTGCCGAGAAATGCCACGGTGATCGCCGCGTAGCCGTAGCCCGGCGAGACCTGCGGCACCAGTTGGCCGATCGGCCCGGTGACTTCGCAGACACCGGCAAGCCCCGCCAATCCTCCGCTGATCAGCAGTGCGAGCCAGATCAGACGCTTCTCGCGAAACCCGACGAATCCTGCCGCACGCTTGTCCAGCCCCAGCACCTTGATCTGGAAACCGACGAAGCTTTTCTGCAGCAACACCCACACCGCGACCAGCGCGAGCAAGGCGAAATACACGCCGATGTGTGCCCGACCGTCCTCCATCAACAGCGGCAGGCGGCTGGCATCGCTGAACATTGCCGATTCGGGAAAATTGAATCCGGCCGGATCCTTCAGCGGCCCGTGTACGCAGAACAGCAACAGGTTCAGCGCGATGTAGTTGAGCATGATGCTGGTGAGGATTTCGTTGGCATTGAAGCGGGTACGCAACCAGGCGGTGAGCCCGGCCCAGGCGGCGCCGGCGAACGTGCCGGTCAGCAGGATCAGCACCAGCGCCCAGCGGCTTTGCATGTCGATGATATTTACCGCCAGCGCACTGCCGGCCAGGGCGCCGAGCAGCAACTGGCCTTCGGCGCCGATGTTCCAGATCCGCGCCTGATAGGCCACCGCGAGGCCCAGCGCACAAAGCAGGATCGGCAAGGTTTTGACCAGAAGTTCGGAGACGCCATACAGGTCGCTGACCGGGGCGATCAATAACGTGTGCAGGGTTTTCAGCGGGTCGTGACCGAGGGCGATGAACAGCAACGATCCGCAGACCAGCGTCAGCACCGCCGCCAGCACCGGCGAGCACCACAGCATCAGCCGTGATTGCCGGCCACGGGGTTCGAGGGAAAGCAACATGGGAGAAACTCCGTTAAACCGTGGCCGGTTGTGATTGAGGGGTGTCGAACTGGCCGGCCATCCAGCCGCCGACGTCGCTGAGGCGGGTCCGCGCCGTGTCCTGCAACGCCGACAGGCGCCCGCCGCACAGCGCGCCCAGGCGGTCGCTGATCTGGAACAGTTCGTCGAGGTCTTCTGAGATCACCAGAATCGCCGCCCCGGCATCGCGCAGGGCAATCAGCGCCCGGTGAATGGTGGCCGCCGCGCCGACATCCACGCCCCAGGTCGGGTGCGCGGCGATCAGCAGTTTCGGTTGCTGGAGGATTTCCCGGCCGAGGATGAATTTCTGCAGGTTGCCGCCGGACAGGCTGCGGGCGGCGGTCTGGGTGTCCGGGGTTTTCACGCCGAAGCGCTCGATGATCGTTTGGGCGAGGGCTTCGACCTTGCCGCGCTCAATCAAACCGTGGCTGACCAGGCCTTGTTGAAAGGCGGTGAGCAGGGCGTTGTCCGCCAGGCTCATGTCCGGCACCGCGCCATGCCCGAGGCGTTCGGCGGGGACGAACGCCAGGCCGAGTTTGCGTCGGGCATCCGGGCGCTGATCGGCGACAGGGTGTTCCTGGAAGCAGATGGTTTGCGCTGAATCGCGGGGCAGTGTTTGCTCGCCGCTGAGCAATGCCAGAAGCTCGTCCTGCCCGTTGCCCGCCACGCCGGCGATGCCGACGATTTCACCGCTGCGCACCTGCAGATCGATGTCGTTCAGGGAGCAACCGAACGGATCCGGGTTGTGCCAGTTCAGACCGCTGACCTGCAAGAACGCCGCGCCACCGGTGACCTTCGTGAACTCGCCGATCGATGTCGCGGCGTCGCCCACCATCAATTGCGCCAGTTGCCGGTCGGTGCAGTCGGCGGGTACGCAATGCCCGGCCACCCGACCGCCACGCAGCACCGTGGCGCTGTGGCACAAGGCGCGCACCTCGCCAAGTTTGTGGCTGATGAACAGAATGCTGCAGCCCTCGGCCGCGAGCCGGCGCAGGGTGATGAACAACTCTTCGGCTTCCTGCGGCGTGAGCACCGAGGTCGGTTCGTCGAGAATCAGCAGGCGAATGTCTTGCATCAGGCAACGCACGATCTCGACCCGTTGCCGCTCGCCGATCGACAGGCTGTGGACAAGTCGCTGGGGTTCCAGCGCCATGCCATATCGGCGCGACACTTCACGGATTTTCGCCTCCAGCTGTTTCGGCGAGCCGGCTCCTGCGCCCATCGCCAGCGCGATGTTTTGCGCCACGCTCAGGGTCTCGAACAGCGAGAAATGCTGGAACACCATGCCGATGCCCAACTGCCGCGCCTGGGCCGGGTTGCGCATAGTCACCGGTTGACCCTGCCACAGCATCTCACCCGAATCGGCCTGGGTGACGCCGTAGATGATCTTCATCAACGTGCTTTTGCCTGCACCGTTTTCACCGAGCAGCGCGTGGATTTCACCGGGGGCGATGCTCAGGTCGATGGCGTCATTGGCAAGGCAACCGGGATAACGTTTGCTGATTTGGCGCAGTTGCAGCTGCGGTGTGGACGTGGGGTTTGGCATGACAGGCTCGGGTTGCTTGGAGTTGTGCCTGTGGATAAAGCAATTTCCTGGCCATTGAGTCAGGAACGCAGGTGGCTGCTGTTTGCCAGCCTGTGGCGCAGAGCCTGTGAATCGAATTCGGTTGCCTGCACGGCACCACTTGAGGGCAAAGCCTTTGATCAGGCTCCAGTTTTGCCCGCAACTGGCTGATCAAAAAACGAGCAACCCCGCCGAAGCCATGCAGAACCTGCGACTGCGCCAGCCATGAACGGCTTATCCACAGGTTGCTCCACAGTATTTGTGCGCAAGACAAAATCCCGGGCATAAGCACTGCCGGGCTTTCTTCTAAAGGCGATAAACAACGCTAAGCGATTGTTTTTACGTGAAATTGTTCATTGCGATGGGCGATTGGACGAAAAGTGAGCAAATCCCGCAAAGCCACGTGACAGAAGGGTTACAGCCTCCTGTGCTCAGGTTATCCACAGCCGGGTGCACAGCGGATGTGGGCAAGTCTCGGGCATAAGCAAACGGGCTGGTGCCCCAAAACATGGCGGGGCTTCAACGCTGCAGCAGGATTCGCCCGCGGCTCAGGTCGGCCAGCTGATTCTGCAACAGCTCGATGTGCGCTTCGCCCACTGCCAGTTGCAATTCGACTCCGTTGGCGGTGAAGTTTTCTTCGATCACCAATCCGCCCAGATCCGCGACCCGCAGTTTCACCAGCGCCAGTTCGCCAAAGGCGCAGGCGCAACGCACGGGCACGCGACTGATCAATTCCATCTTCGGCGCGGCTTGCAGGCACTTGTTGGCGCCGCCGCCATAGGCCCGGGCCAGACCGCCGGTGCCCAGTTGAATGCCGCCGTACCAGCGGATCACCAGCACCGCGACCTGATCGCAGTCCTGCGCTTCGATGGCCGCGAGGATCGGCCGCCCGGCAGTGCCGCCGGGTTCGCCGTCGTCGTTGCTGCGGTATTGATCGCCGAGCTTCCACGCCCAGCAATTGTGCGAAGCGTTCAAGTCGCTGTGTTGCTCGATGAAGGCTTGCGCCTCAGCGGGGCTGCCGATCGGCGCGGCGAAGGTGATGAAACGGCTTTTGCGGATTTCTTCGCGGAACTCGCAAAAGCCGCTGAGGGTGAATGGCATAAAACGACTTATATAGAAGAAGTGAGGCCGCAGCCTTTGAGGATGATGCGGATCAGATTGTTGCCGGCGTCTTCCATGTCCTGTTTGGTCAACTTGCTGCGACCGGTCACCCGACAGATCTGGGTGGCGAAGTCGGCGTAATGCTGGGTGCTGCCCCACAACAGGAAGATCAGGTGCACCGGGTCGACCGGATCCATTTTGCCCGCGTCGATCCAGGCCTGGAACACGCCGGCGCGGCCCTGGAACCAGGCGCGGTAATCCTGATTGAAATATTCGGTGAGGCATTCGCCGCCGCTGATCACTTCCATCGCGAAGATCCGCGACGCTTGCGGCTGGCGACGGGAGAATTCCATTTTCGCGCGGATGTAGCGGGTCAGTGCTTCGGCCGGATCGTCCTCGGCCGTCAGGGTATTGAAGGTGCTGTCCCACAATTGAAGGATGTTGCTCAGCACCGCCACGTACAACCCGAGCTTGTTGGTGAAGTAGTAATGCAGGTTCGCCTTGGGCAGTCCGGCCTTGGTGGCGATGGTGTTCATGCTCGTGCCTTTGTACCCGTGACGGGCGAACTCGTCTTCGGCGGCTTTGATGATGGTCTCTTCGTTCTTCTGACGAATGCGGCTGGCGGGTTTGCCGCCGTGGGCTGGGACTTCAAAGGTCATAGGCACTTCCGGGTTTGTCTGTGGGGTGCAACCAGTTGCGTTGATAGCGCAACCACCGGCGCGGGACAAGCCCCGGGCGAATAAAACCCCGGTCGTCAGCGGGTGGCGGCGAGGCTTTCGAGAAAGCTTTCCAGTACCAGATGAGGGCGACGGCCCTTGCGGGTAACCGAGGCCAGGCTCAAATCATAGAAGCGGGTACTGGCCTTGAGCGCGCGCAAGCGACCTTGTTGAACCCAGAGACTGGCGTAGTGATCCGGCAGGTAGCCGATGTAGCGCCCGGTCAGAATCAGGAACGCCATGCCTTCACGGTCGGAAGCGCTGGCGGTGCAGTTGAGCGCCTGATAGTGCTCCTGGATCTCCGCCGGCAGACGGAAGGTCGGGGCGATGGCGTCCTGACTGTTGAGGCGCTCGTCATCCAACTGTTTATCGTCGACGTAAAACAACGGATGACCAACTGCGCAGTAGAGCAGCGAACGTTCGCTGTACAGCGGTTGGTATTCCAGTCCCGACAACGCACTGGCCTGCGGCACCACGCCGACATGCAGGCGTCCGTCGAGCACGCCTTGTTCGACTTCGTTGGGGGCGATCATGCGGATCTGGATTTGCACGTCTGGCCCGCGTTCCTTCAACTGCGCGAGAGCGTGGGTGATGCGCATGTGGGGCAGGGTGACGAGGTTGTCGGTCAGGCCGATGATCAATTCGCCGCGCAAGTGCTGGTGCAGGCCGTTGACCTCGGTGCGAAAACTCTCCAGTGCACTCAACAGCTGCAGCGCCGACTGGTAAACCTCACGACCCTCTTCGGTCAGGGAGAAACCGGCGCGCCCGCGTTGGCACAGACGCAGGCCGAGACGTTGTTCCAGATCACTCATCTGCTGGCTGATCGCCGAGCGACCGATGCCGAGTACGGTTTCCGCCGCCGAGAAGCCACCGCACTCCACCACGCTGCGAAAAATCCGCAGCAGGCGAATGTCAAAGTCACTGACCTGCGCCAGTGGATCGGGGCGACGACTGCTCATGCTGTTGGCCTCATTGTTTAGCAGAGTTCTAACTGAAGGTTAGAAGAGTTGAATTTCACCGACTTTATCCCCGTGGCAATTTAGCTGCAACAACGCTTTCTATCTCTCTGAAGCTTATTGCCCTGCGAGGTTTTGCCCGATGAACATGCCTGAAAATGCGCCGTCGCCACTGGCCAGCCAACTGAAGCTGGACGCGCACTGGATGCCCTACACCGCCAACCGCAACTTCCAGCGCGACCCGCGTCTGATCGTTGGTGCCGAAGGCAGCTGGCTGATCGACGACAAGGGCCGTAAGGTGTACGACTCGCTGTCCGGTCTGTGGACCTGCGGCGCCGGGCATACCCGCAAGGAAATCCAGGAAGCGGTGGCCAAGCAGTTGGGCACCCTCGATTACTCGCCGGGCTTCCAGTATGGCCACCCGCTGTCGTTCCAGCTGGCGGAGAAAATCACTGATCTGACGCCGGGCAACCTGAACCATGTGTTCTTCACCGACTCCGGTTCCGAGTGCGCCGATACCGCGGTGAAAATGGTCCGCGCCTACTGGCGCCTGAAAGGCCAGTCGACCAAGACCAAGATGATCGGCCGCGCCCGTGGTTATCACGGCGTGAACATCGCCGGCACCAGCCTCGGCGGCGTCAACGGCAACCGCAAGCTGTTCGGTCAGGCGATGATGGATGTCGATCACCTGCCGCACACTTTGCTGGCGAGCAATGCTTTCTCCCGTGGCATGCCGGAGCAGGGTGGTATCGCGCTGGCCGATGAGCTGTTGAAGCTGATCGAGCTTCACGATGCTTCGAACATCGCTGCGGTGTTCGTTGAACCTATGGCCGGTTCCGCTGGCGTACTGGTTCCGCCACAGGGCTACCTCAAGCGTCTGCGTGAAATCTGCGATCAGCACAACATCCTGTTGGTGTTCGACGAAGTGATCACCGGTTTCGGCCGTACCGGCACCATGTTCGGCGCCACCACCTTCGGTGTGACCCCGGATCTGATGTGCATCGCCAAGCAAGTCACCAACGGCGCGATCCCGATGGGCGCGGTAATTGCCAGCTCCGAGATTTATCAGACCTTCATGAACCAGCCGACCCCGGAATACGCTGTGGAATTTCCGCACGGCTACACCTACTCGGCGCACCCGGTGGCTTGCGCCGCTGGCCTGGCGGCACTCGACCTGCTGCAAAAGGAAAACCTGGTGCAGAGCGTGGCTGAAGTTGCACCGCATTTCGAAAATGCCCTGCATGGCCTGAAAGGCGCGAAGAACGTCATCGACATTCGCAACTTCGGTCTGGCCGGTGCGATCCAGATCGCGGGCCGTGACGGCGACGCCATCGTGCGTCCGTTCGAAGCCGGCATGGCATTGTGGAAAGCCGGGTTCTACGTGCGCTTCGGCGGCGACACCCTGCAGTTCGGCCCAACCTTCAACAGCAAGCCGCAGGACCTTGATCGTCTGTTCGACGCGGTCGGCGAAGTGCTGAACAAGCTCGACTGATTTTTCCTTCTATATAGATACGCCAATGGCAGGCGCTCTTGCGGGCGTCTGCGCACAAGAATTCAGGAGTTCCCCGATGAGCGTTATCCCGCATTTGATCAATGGCGAACTGGTGACCGAGAACGGTCGCGCGGTCGATGTGTTCAACCCGTCCACCGGTCAGGCAATCCACAAGCTGCCGCTGGCCAGCCGCGAAACCATCCAGCACGCCATCGATGCCGCCAAGGCTGCGTTCCCGGCCTGGCGCAACACGCCACCGGCCAAACGTGCCCAGGTGATGTTCCGTTTCAAGCAACTGCTGGAGCAGAACGAAGCACGCATCGCGCAATTGATCAGCGAAGAACACGGCAAGACTCTGGAAGATGCTGCCGGTGAACTGAAGCGTGGCATCGAGAACGTCGAGTTCGCCTGCGCAGCGCCGGAAATCCTCAAGGGTGAGTACAGCCGCAACGTCGGCCCGAATATTGATGCCTGGTCGGACTTCCAGCCGCTGGGCGTGGTGGCCGGCATCACCCCGTTCAACTTCCCGGCGATGGTGCCGCTGTGGATGTATCCGTTGGCGATCGTCTGCGGCAACTGCTTCATCCTCAAGCCGTCCGAGCGTGATCCGAGTTCGACCTTGCTGATCGCGCAACTGTTGCTGGAAGCCGGCCTGCCAAAAGGCGTGCTGAGCGTGGTGCACGGTGACAAGACTGCGGTGGACGCGCTGATTGAAGCGCCGGAAGTCAAAGCGCTGAGCTTCGTGGGTTCGACGCCGATTGCCGAGTACATCTATGCCGAAGGCACCAAGCGCGGCAAGCGCGTACAGGCACTGGGCGGCGCGAAGAACCATGCGGTGCTGATGCCGGATGCGGATCTGGACAACGCGGTCAGCGCACTGATGGGCGCGGCTTACGGTTCCTGCGGTGAACGCTGCATGGCGATTTCGGTGGCGGTGTGTGTTGGCGATCAGGTGGCGGATGCACTGGTGGCCAAACTGGTTCCTCAGATCAAGGCGCTGAAAATCGGTGCCGGTACTTCGTGTGGTCTCGACATGGGGCCGCTGGTTACCGGTCAGGCGCGTGACAAGGTCAGCGGTTATGTCGAAGACGGCGTGGCGGCGGGCGCAACCCTGGTGGTCGACGGTCGTGGTCTGAGCGTTGCCGGTCATGAAGAAGGTTTCTTCCTGGGTGGCTGCCTGTTCGACAACGTCACGCCTGAGATGCGCATCTATAAAGAAGAGATCTTCGGGCCGGTGCTGTGCGTCGTCCGGGTGAACAGCCTGGAAGAGGCGATGCAACTGATCAATGATCACGAATACGGCAACGGCACCTGCATCTTCACTCGTGACGGTGAAGCGGCGCGTCTGTTCTGCGACGAGATCGAAGTCGGCATGGTCGGGGTCAACGTTCCACTGCCGGTGCCGGTGGCTTACCACAGCTTCGGCGGTTGGAAGCGCTCGCTGTTCGGCGACCTGCATGCTTACGGTCCGGATGGTGTGCGCTTCTATACCCGTCGCAAGGCGATCACCCAGCGATGGCCACAGCGTGCGAGCCATGAGGCGTCGCAGTTCGCATTCCCTAGCTTGTAAGTAGAAGGGCAGTGCAAAGAAGGCCGACCTTTTAAGGTCGGCCTTCGCGTTTCAGGGCTTTTTTGACCGATATGACAGTTTTATGAAAATAGGGGTTGACGGGAGATTCTGAGTCTCTATAATTCGCCCCACTTCCGGCGCAGTCGAAACGGAAAACTCTTTGAAATTCAATGAGTTAAGTAGGTTTCGATAGTGGATTGCTTCAGTTCATCGAAGCCTGGAAGGAGTTGGAGATGCCGGTTTGTTGGGTGCTTTCAACGGTTCGATCTTCTCGGTCGAAAGCGGAGAAAAAGAGGTGTTGACAGCAGCGTGTAACGCTGTAGAATTCGCCTCCCGCTAACGAGAGATCGGAAGCGCAAGTGGTTGAAGTTGTTGAAGAAATCTTCGAAAACTTCTGAAAATAATCACTTGACAGTAAATGAGGCTGCTGTAGAATGCGCGCCTCGGTTGAGACGAAAGATCTTAACCAACCGCTCTTTAACAACTGAATCAAGCAATTCGTGTGGGTGCTTGTGGAGTCAGACTGATAGTCAAAAAGATTATCAGCATCACAAGTTACTCCGCGAGAAATCAAAGATGTAACCAACGATTGCTGAGCCAAGTTTAGGGTTT